>JBEBWT010000084.1:0-3807 GCA_040392005.1 Parapedobacter defluvii | reverse complement strand
GACAAGGATTTTGGGGTACACCTGACCCTGACATCCGAATGGAAACCCTATAAATGGGGTACGGTAGCTCCGCCGGATCAGGTCGCTTCCCTGCTGGATGAAAACGGTCATTTGTACCGGGGCGTGCAGGAGGTTTACGAGCACGGAGATCCCCAGCATGCTTATCTGGAGGGAAAGGCACAGATCGAGAAAGCCCTGGCCTATGGTCTTCCGGCAACCCATATTGATTCGCATATGGGGACTTACCAGTTGCATCCGGATTATATTGCACAGTATCTGCGCCTGGCCGCTGAATACAGTCTTCCATTGCGAATGGCTTCACAGTCCACACTGGAGAAGTTTGGCATGGGTGACCTGCGGGCAAATGCCGCAAAGATGGGCCTGGTATTTACGGATTATATGGTCTATGAGGAATTGCAGGATTACAAGGATGATGTGGAAGGCTTTTGGCTGAAGGTGATCGGCGATCTGCAGCCGGGTGTGACCGAATTATATCTGCACGCCTCGGAGCTGACTCCCGAATTGCTGGCCATTACAGGCACTGCACGCAAACGGGCAGGCGAACTGGAGGCATTTACCAGCAACCCGAAAATCCGGGAGGCATTGGCTGCCAAAAATGTACATCTGATCAGTTACCGGCCTTTGCTGGAACTGCAACGCAGCCAGAAATAGTCGGAAAAGCCTCCGGAGGCTTAGGGGGCAAAATATTAACCGGAGATCAACATGTCTGAAACAAGCGGCGAAAGGAGAGTTTTCTCGCTGGAGGAAGTAGCACGCAGTATTCAAAAAACTATTGCGGATCGCTATGGCAGCCTCTATTGGATAAAGGCGGAAATGAATAAACTCAATCATTATCCGCATTCGGGACATTGTTTTCCGGAGCTGGTAGAAAAACGGGAGGGAAAGGTCGTCGCCGAAATGCGTTCCGTACTCTGGAATGCGGATTATCAGCGGATCAACCGGCAATTTCTCGAACTGGTCAGGGAACCCCTGAGGGATGGGATTACCATCCTGTTTCAGGCCAGTATCCAGTACGATCCCCTGTACGGGCTCAGTCTAAAAATCCATGATATAGACCCTTCCTATGCGCTGGGGCAATTGGAACGGGAAAAACAGGAAAGCATTGCCCGGCTGAAAAAGGAAGGGATCTTTACCAGCAACAAGCAGCTCTCCTTTCCGCTCGTCCCCAAAAGGCTGGCCATCGTATCGGTCGAATCCAGCAAAGGCTATTCGGATTTTCTGCAGATTATACAGCGCAATCCCTGGGGATACCGCTTTGAATTCCGGCTTTTCCCCGCCCTCCTGCAAGGAGATCGCTCCGTGCCTTCTATTCTGGCCCAAATGGAGGAGATCGGCAGACAATTGTCAGATTTTGATGTGGTGCTGATCATCCGGGGAGGTGGCGGAGAAGTGGGCCTGGCCAGCTATAACCAATACGCATTGGCCGCTGCCATTGCCCGTTTTCCCCTGCCCGTCATGACCGGGATCGGGCATTCGACCAATGAGACAGTGAGCGAAATGGTGGCTTACCAAAGCGCGATCACACCCAGTGAACTGGCCGATTTCCTGATCCGGCATTTTCACAATTTTGCCGAACCGGTGCACCATGCGACACAGGTCCTGACCGAAAAAATCCCTGAAATACTGGCCCGGCAGCAGCAAGCCCTCGAAAAACTGGGGACTTCGATCCGGTATTCGGTATCCCAGGCATTGGCCCGGCAAAAAAACCTCCTGATCCACCAGCAGTGGACCATCAAAACCGGTGTACAGGCAAAGCTGCAAAACCAGCAATACCAGTTGGACTCCCTCTCCCTGAATCTGGAACAAGGAAGCCCCAGACTATTGAAATCTGCAAAGGACCGGTTGGCCAATCTGGAGCAACAGGTGCAGTTACTGGATCCCCTCCATGTCCTGAAAAGGGGATTCAGCATTACCCGGACCGCAGATGGCCGGGCGGTGATGGCCCCGCAGCAGGTCAAAACAGGCGAACGGATCACTACACAGTTGGCAGGAGGTCTGATCGAGAGTACAGTAACGGTTTCCCGTAGAGTAGATGAAGAATTTTAAAAAAAGAACTACTCTGGGTTTGGAGAGGTAAAAAAATATTATTACTGATTTCAGCAATATTCAATATTATTGTCGATTTCAGCAATATTTTGTGATATTGTCGATTTCAGCAATAGTTAGTATATTTGTGATTGAATAAAAGAAAGTCATTATGACAGCCGTTATCACAGGAGATATTATCGCATCAAGGAAATTGGTAAGTCAGGAAAAATGGCTGTTACCGTTAAAAAACCTATTTGGTTCCTGGGGAGAAAGACCAAGGGACTGGGAATTGGATCGGGGTGACTATTTTCAGGTCGAAATTGCAAATCCCGAAGAAGCACTTATAAAAGCCTTTGAAATTAAAGCGTTGATCAAAAAAGTGCAGCCTCTGGATAAACGCCAGAAAATAAGTGTCATAGATATTCGCATGGCGATAGGCATAGGTGACAAGACCTATTCAGGCGAGACAATCAAAGAGAGTAACGGTTCCGCTTTTATTCATTCGGGCGAAAAGTTTGATATGTTAAAAAAAGAAAACGTGACCATCGGGATCAAAACTCCCTGGCAGGACTTTGATGAAGAAATAAACCTTTACCTGAAATTATCTGGTATATTTATGGATAAATGGTCGGTCTCATCAGCCGAATTGGTAGGAATTATACTCAACAACCCAAACATTACCCAGGAAGAAACAGGAAAAAAATTGGGGATCAAGCAAAGTGGCGTCAGTGGTAGATGGAACAGAGCCCATATGGACGAGCTGCTGGAAATGGAGAAGATGTTTCGGAAGAAACTTAACCTATTACTCAAATGATAGTGATTATCAAACTCATATTAGCCCATTTTTTAGGGGACTTTCTTCTGCAGCCTACATCATGGGTGAAGGAAAAAGAAACTAAAAAAGTGGCCTCTCCAAAACTTTACTTGCATATTTTAATTCATGGTGCATTAGTGCTGGTAATTTTATGGGATTGGTCTTATTGGTTATTAGCGGCTATTATTGTATTGTTGCACGGCGCCATAGACCTGTTAAAGCTTTATTTTCAGAAAAAAGAGAATAAAACAACCTGGTTTTTAATAGACCAGACCTTACACCTTGTCAGTCTGCTTATTTTATGGTATTTCTGGTTTCAGCCCGCCATACCCTTCACTGAGATTTTGAATCAGTCAGCTCTATGGATTTATGCTGCCGCTTTGGTCCTTCTAACAATTGTATCGGGAATAGTTATAAAAGTCCTGCTCGAAAAATGGACGGAGAAACTCGAAAAAGAAGATGATGATTCATTGAATAGTGCAGGGAAATATATTGGAATACTCGAAAGGTTGTTTGTCTTTACGTTCATCCTGACTGGAAACTGGGGAGCGATTGGATTTTTGATTGCAGCAAAATCGGTTTTCAGGTTTGGGGATTTAAGAGAGTCAAAGAACAGAAAACTAACAGAATACATTTTAATTGGGACTTTGTTGAGTTTTGGTATTGCCATAGCGACCGGTATGGCAGTCCTTGAATTGATGAAGAATTGAAAAATTGAATACCATGAACACACCCGAAACATACACCTATACCCAGGCTTTTGAAGAGTTGCAGCAGATTGTCCGTGAAATCGAACGGGGCGAGATCCTGATTGACGAATTGTCCGAAAAGGTAAAACGGGCCAAGACCCTGATTGAAATCTGCAAAAGCAAACTTAGCGGGACCGAAGCGGATGTCGGCAAGTTGCTGGCCAATCTATACGGGGAAGGGGCCGGAGGAAGCAT
>JBEBWT010000083.1:0-3949 GCA_040392005.1 Parapedobacter defluvii | reverse complement strand
TCGGACATGAGATAGAGATTGACCAGGATTCCGGCCACGGGCAGCAAAGAAAAATTATACTTGAAACCCGTCACCGACAACACCAGCCAGGTAAGCCAGAAAATAATATCCAGGAGTTTATGCTCCAGTATATACATCATGGAATGCTCCTCCCAATCCGCCAGGGCTTCAGGCGCATAGCGGAACATAACATAAAGACCCGCCAGGAAACTGAGCCCGATCAGATACTTTCCATTGACATAGGGCACTTTAAATTTGGACTGTTTGGAAATACCTGAATAATCCATATAAAGCACCCCGCCACAAACAAGAATAAAGGCGAAAAACGTGCCCACACTGGTCAGATCCACAAAGAAATCCATTTTGAGGAACAAGGCCGGAAACGCAACCACCAAACCGGTGACGATGGTCGCAAAAGATGGGGTTTTGTACTTGGGATGCATTTTGGAAAACCGCTTCCATAGCAGGCCATCCCGGCTCATGGTCATCCAGATCCGGGGTTGGGCCAATTGGAAAACGAGTAAGGCGCTGGTAATGGCCACCACCGAAGTGACTGAAACGATGCCCGCCATAAAATCCATTCCTATATAGGAAAACACATAAGAAAGCGGATCCTTGACATTCAGCTCGGTATAATTGACCATACCGGTCAGGACCAGGGTGATCAGGACATAGAGGACCGCACAGATCAGCAAAGTCAGAATCATGGCTTTGGGCAGGTCACGTTGCGGATCCTTGCATTCCTCGGCAGTAGTCGAGATCGAATCAAAACCGATAAAGGCAAAGAACACGGCAGCCACTCCTCCCATTACCCCTTGTAGGCCATTTGGCGCAAATGGGGTCCAGTTTTCCGGCTTGACGAAGAAAGCTCCCCCGATGATCACAAACAGAATGACACCCACCTTGATCAGTACCATGATATTACTTGCATTCCGGGATTCCTTGATACCCACATATACCAGCCAGGTCACAAAGAAGGTGATCAAACCCGCTGGGAGATCAAAAATAATCGGGATATCTCCCAGTTTCGGTGCCTGCTGATAGGCCAGCAAGGCCGTCTGTTCCACCTGTGAAAGTGCTTCCATCCCCTGCGTCTGGAACTTTTCATAAGCCTCGGTCGCATAGGACGGGGCCATGGTCAGCCAGCCCGGCATGGTAATCCCGAAGCCGGACAGCATACTCACAAAATACTGGGACCAGGCAATGGCAACCACCATATTGGACACCGCATATTCCAGAATCAGTGCCCAGCCGATAATCCAGGCAAATAACTCACCGAAAGCAACGTACGCATAAGTATAGGCACTCCCCGAAACAGGTACGGTACTGGCAAATTGTGCATAAGAAAGTGCGGTAAACACACAGGCAAAGGCTACAAAAACAAAAAGCATGGAAATCGCCGGGCCTCCATTATAAGCCGCAAGCCCGATGGTACTGAAAATACCGGCCCCGACAATGGCAGCGATTCCGAAGGAGATCAGATCCCGCACACCCAGCACTTTTGGCATGGCGTCCTTACCGGTCACACGGGATGCTGACATGATCTGCTCTACCGTCTTCTTACGAAATAATTTACTTGACATAGTTGGTTAGTGTTTGTATGGTGTCAAACTTAGGAAAAAACATATTATTCACAAATTGAAAAGTGTGAATAATATGAATAAAACAATTTTCCCGATCAAATGGTCCCTGAAAACCGCCTCTCAATTTCATCAAATACCTGCCGGTATTGCCCCCTCAATACTCCTGCATACGATATTAGCTGGGTGGTCATCAGCACCCGGCGATCCTCATCCAGCCTGACCGCCCAGATCCGCCGGCAAATATTGAGCAAGGCCCTGGTCACCTCGGATATTTCCCGGTAATATCCAATGTACCGGTCTTGCAGGAAACGATCATAGAAATCAAAAAACACCTGCGTGTCTTCCATACCGCTGATCTTCAGGAACCGGTGCACGACTTCCCTGTCCACTGCCTCCAGATCGTCATAAAAATGCCCTTCATCAGCCGCCCCCTCTACCAGCAACAAATGATCCAATAGCAATTCCAGCGCAATATGCGACAAAAAGGAAGCCCGGATCGGACTGCCTTCCACCACCGGCACCAGCAGCAGTCTCAGTTCGTGTGTGTGTTCATAGAAAAAAGGCAGGTTGTGAAAAATCCGGTCTGTTTCTATATGATGCTTCCAGCCGGTATATAAATTTTGTAATTTGGGATGGTTCAAGGATTCCAATTCCTGCCGTTCAGGCTGCAACCGAATCGTTTTGTCGGCATTCTTCAGCAGATCAGGCAGCACGCAACCCAGGGACAATTCCGGGATGCGTTCATAGCGATTAAAATAATAATGTGATAAAAAATTCAATTTTGCGCTATATTTGTGCCTTTGTGGCAGATTTGTTCGGATGCGGAGTTTTCCCTCAACACAGAAGCCCTTTTACTTAACGATTTAAAGGTAAAAAAATAAAATGAACTTTGTAGAGGAATTGCGCTGGAGAGGGATGCTGCAGGATATGATCCCCGAAACTGAAGAAATGTTGTTACAGGGCCCGACTGCCGGATATATTGGTTTTGATCCGACCGGAGATTCGCTCCATGTGGGTCACCTGACACAGATCATGACCCTCATTCATTTCCAGCATGCCGGCCATCGGCCCATTGCCCTGGTAGGCGGTGCGACAGGCATGATCGGTGATCCCTCTTTCAAATCCGCTGAACGGAATCTGCTGGACGAAGCAACCCTCAACCACAATGTGGCCTGCCTTCAAAAGCAATTGGGCAAGTTTATCGACTTTGGGGATAGCCCCAATGCCGCCAAAATGGTCAATAACTACGATTGGTTCAAGGAATTCAGTTTCCTTGATTTTATCCGGGACGTGGGCAAAATGATTACCGTCAATTACATGATGTCCAAAGATTCGGTCAAAAAACGACTGGAAGGAGAAAGTGGGCTGTCCTTTACCGAATTTTCATACCAATTGATACAGGGTTATGATTTTTACCATTTATGGAAAAACCACAATTGCAAAATCCAGATGGGCGGTTCGGATCAGTGGGGCAATATCATCACCGGGGTGGAATTTATTCGCCGTCAGGCGGGTGAAAATGCGTACGCCCTCACAACCCAACTGATCAAAAAATCAGACGGGCAGAAGTTCGGCAAGACCGAAAGCGGTGCCGTGTGGCTGGACCCAAAAAAGACTTCTCCCTATAAATTTTACCAGTTCTGGCTGAATGCGAGCGACGACGATGCCAAAAACTGGATCAAGATCTTCACACTGAAAACCCGGGAAGAAATCGAACAACTGATCAGTGAACATGATCAGGCCCCGCATTTGCGGATCGTGCAGAAAGCACTGGCAGAAGACATTACCGTGCGTACCCATTCCCGTCAGGATTATGAAACGGCCATCAAAACCTCCGAGTTTCTGTTCGGTGGCGGTTCCCTGGAATTTCTGGAAGGAATGGATCACGAAGCGGTGCTGGATGTATTTGACGGGGTGCCCCAATATCCAATCAGCAGAGAAGAAATCGCTGCCGGCATTAATGTGCTCGACTTACTGGCGGTATCCAGTGCCGTATTCCCTTCCAAAGGTGAAGCCCGGAAAATGGTGCAGGGAGGCGGTGTCGCGATAAACAAAGAAAAAGTCAGCGATATCGAGCAAGTCTATAACGCCAATGACCTGATCAATGGCCGCTACCTGATCGCCCAGCGGGGGAAAAAGAATTATTACTTGCTGATCGCAGACTGACTCGGCGACTTGCAGGCTGATCACTGATTTGCAGACTGCTTGCTGATTCGCAGACTAATTGCGCTGGGCAGCGACATTTACCCTCATCGGAATTGTATATTTCACCCGGACCGGCACCCCTCTCTTATACCCGGGTGTCCAGTCCCCGGCTGCCTTCACGGCATTGATGGCCTCACGTCCCAATCCGTGACCGGGATCCT
>JBEBWT010000082.1:0-4413 GCA_040392005.1 Parapedobacter defluvii | reverse complement strand
CCCCGGTGTGCGGGATCGTTGTCATAGATCAGCCGGGCACCCAGATCAAAATCGGGTAGGTAAAACCGCAGCAGATTGAGATCCGTCCGCAATTCCACTCCGAAGGTGCGGGGCCTCAGGCTGGCCCGGTTTGCCGGACGCAGGTTTTGAAAGTCTGCAAAGAGTCCACCCTTGATCCGCTTGATATAAGCCAGGGATCCGATTTCCCAATCCGGGTAAGCCAGCGGCAGATGGTAGCTGGCCAGTACCGTGTTATTGATCTTCTCGGCATCCAGATAGTCAAAACCGCTGACCATCGGAATGTCATTGACCGAAGAATAGATGCCCGCTCCCTTCTGAAAACCGATGCGGATGGTGGTGGCGTGGTTGCGGACAATTCCCGGGAAATAGAGCGTGGAGCGGAGGGTGAATAAGCGGTTGGTTTCCCCCTGGTTTCCCTCTTCCGAGCTATAATGCCGGTAGATGAAACTCAGGTTTTGTCCCCAGCGAGGGGCCAGGTCGAGCGGACTCCTGCGCACATTATGTCCAACACTCAAACCCACCTTTGCCGGGAAGCGGACCGAGCCTACAAAATTCTGCTTTATGGCCGGACTTGCCGGGTCCACTTGCAGATCATAACGCTGGGTCAGATAGGTTCCGGCGATCAGGTTCAGGGAGTAAACATGATTGAACTGATAAAAGACCAGTGGAATCTGGATATCCAGATTGATATTGTTCTCGCGCCAGCGCAATTTATGATCCGTATTGGTGCTGTCACTGCGATTTACCACCCTGCCCGTACCCGTTCGCCCCCTGTTTCGGTAACTGACTGAAAATTTCGGGTATAATCGCTGATAGGTCACCTCCGCATTGAATTCTCCGGTGCGCTGCTCCCCGTCATAGGCATATCCGAACCGGGTCTGGGAGGTGTTGAGCAGATTGTCGGACAGCAGGAAGATGCCGGGCTTAAATTCATTCAGACTACTAAAATTGTCCGAAGACATGGAAAGACTGTGGAAATTGAATAAGTTTTCTGTTTCCCGATAGGGTCTGCTCTGGAAGAATGAGGGGGTTGTTTTTTCGGTTTCGGAGAATAGATGTCCGCGGAGGTCTCCGCGGGGAATTTGCACCGGCCCGGCCCCGCGCTCCAGCCTGAATTCCTGTGTTGGCCTTGCTTCGTGCACCAACCCGAATTCCTGCCCCGGCCCGGCTTCACGCCCTTCCGCAGAGAGCGGGATCCGGCTGATCCGATGCCCGCCCAGCACATAATTATTGAAAAGCAGCTCTCCGGTTTCTTCATCAATAGCCGGGTTGAAGGCCCCAAAGCGGACATGGGTAAGCTGGTGGATCGGGATAAAGCCGCCGGATCCGGGATTTCCATCGGTTCCCGTGCTTCCGCCGGATTCGGCACTGCCCTCCCCAGGCCGGGCCACGGCATAAATATTATCAATCCCATCGAAATGGCCCTTGAACACAATATAATTACCCCAATAAATCGGCCGTTCCAACTGCTGGCTCTGCCAGTCGAACAGCATACTGACCTCCTTCGTTTGCAGATCCAGCTCAATGATACTGGTGCCCTGCACAGAAACCGCCACAGCCGCGATCTTCCGGCCGGCGCCGTCAAAGGACGGTGTTTGCAGCATCAATCCGTCAGGAAGCGGAATGCTGGCAAGAACGGAACCACTCTCCCAATCCAGCAGGACCACAGAAACACGGTTGTCCTCTGCCACTTCCACACAGACAATCTGCTGTCCATCCGGACTGATAGCCGGTGAAAACAACCGTGTTTTGCTCGTCAGTTGTCTGGTTCGGCCGGTCGCCGGATCATAGGTGTTGATGACATTGAACAACTGCTTGGAATAGCGAGGGTTCCGCCGGATCTCATCCCAGGCGATTTTCCCGTTCCGGGCAGAGAAATGGGGTTCGACCTGCCATCCAATGCGGATCAGTGTTTTTTGGTAAACACCGGTCCCGTCCAGGGCCACGATCTCCGGAGCAAAGCGGACCCCCTGCCGCAAAGCCAGCAGGGATCCTCCGGCTCGCCCGGCCTGGGGCAGGAGCCAGTCCACGGGCAATTCATCCCTTCTCTTTATTTCTCCTTTATTTTCCCTTTCAGGGAATACCGTATAATCCACAGAATAAGTTTCCACATCCTGCTGCTCCCATGTTGCCCGCATTTCCCGGAGCGTCTCCGCATGCCATTGCCTGCTGGAAAACCCGGTGTGCTGCCGGAGCGTACGACTGAAGTTGTAAGGCCGCAGCAGGTTCCGGGACATTTTTGACAGGATCGCAGGGGCTGTTCCCGGACCAAAATCCCGTTCCAGCTTGTCCGCCATCAGAAAACCCAGTTCATAAAATCCCGGCGTTACGTCCCGGTAGGACCCCAGGTAATCCTTTTGGTAGCTATACTCCCGGCCATTCAGCACATTGGTCCGGTAAGGCATGATCCAGGACGGAACCCGGCCCCGGCCCCCCACGGTCAATTCTGTTTCTGCCCGGACGGCATCCCCCTCAAAAAACCAAGAGGGGAGACTGATGCCATAGAAAGCCAGCCCCAATTGCTCTAAAAAAGGAGCATTAAAATTGCCCACCAGTTTATCGAACTGGGCCACATGCCTCAATTCGTGCACGGTGAGATTTTGCAGCCAATCCATCGTTTCCCCCTGCGGGGGCGGTGTAGTCACAAATTCGCTTCTGCGGGGTGCCAACTGGACAAATCCGTTCGATAGCACCGATTGATTTTGCAGAATGATAGTAGTTTTTCGTGATTTAGATCGCAGATCAGTATTCACCAGTTGATACAGGCTATCAATCTGCCAGGCAAGCTGCTGGGCTTTTCCTTCAAATCCGTCGGGATAGATCAGCTTGAATTGAGGGGTCTGGATCTGCCTCCATTTGAGCTGCGGAGGATTCTGTTCGTAGGAAAAAATTTGCCCCCGGGTGGAATTGCCCAGAGCCAAAACAAAAAAAAACAATAATACAACAGGCCTCAGTCTGCGTTGGAATACTGCTATTTCTGTACCTGCCATCACCGTCCGAATATCGTGAATTTTTATTAAGGAAGGATATTCTTTCTTTTCACCAAAAAAGCCGACTTTTGCACCAAATTATTTTGATCCTAAGGGGAATATCTGCATGTAGCACTTACGTTAAACAAAGAAAGGAGGGGTTTATGGAAGAACTCGACACATTGGTTGAACAAACAACCTCATTGCTCGCTGAAGAAAATCAGGAGCAATTGAAAGAGTTTCTGGACGAACTGAATATTTCGGATGTCGAGGCATTGATCGACGAACTCCCGGATTATGGCCCAACTTTTATTGAAACGCTGAGCGTAAACCGGGCAGTCAATGTATTCCGGATCCTGGATTTTCCCACCCAGGAACGTATTCTCAAAAGACTTTCGGGCAACAAGATTTCGGAGATCATCAACAATATGCCACCGGATGACCGTACGGCATTTTTCAGTGAACTGAAAGGCGAGGTCGTTAAGCAGTTGATCATTCTGCTTTCGCCTGCCGACCGCAAAGAAGCCCTCGCCCTGCTCGGCTATCCCGAAGACAGTGTGGGCCGGCTGATGACACCGGATTACATCACGGTCAAGCAGCACTGGGATATGAACCGGGTGCTGGAACACGTCCGCAAATATGGAAAGGCTTCCGAAACCATCGATGTTTTGTATGTGATCGATCGTGAAGGGGAGCTGCTGGACGATATCAAGATCCGCGATATTTTATTGGCCCCGCCCGAAACCAAAGTCAAAGACCTGATCGACAGCCGTCTGATCGCCCTTAATGCCAATGATCATCAAGAGGATGCCATCAATATTTTCCGGATGAACAACCGCGTGGCCCTTCCGGTAGTGGATGAGCAGGGCATCATGCTGGGGATCGTAACGGTGGATGATATTTTGTGGGTGGCCAATGAAGAATATACCGAAGACATGCAGCGCATCGGGGGTACACAGGCACTGGATGAGCCGTACCTCGATGTTTCGGTGATCCACCTGTTCAAAAAGCGGATCGGCTGGCTGATTGTCCTGTTCCTGGGGCAACTCTTTACCACGGCGGTCATGGAGCACTATGAAAGCCAATTGGCCAGTACCGTCATGTTGCTGGTGCTGGTTCCCCTGATCCTGTCCAGCGGCGGAAACAGCGGATCCCAGGCTTCCACCCTGATCATTCAGGCGATGGCACTCGGCGAGGTCACCTTGACAGATTGGTGGAGGGTCATGAAGCGCGAAATCCTCTCCGGCTTCCTGCTTGGCGTTGTCCTGGGTGCGCTCGGGTTTTTGCGAATTTATTCTTGGCAGGCATTTTCGGATAGCTACGGCGAATATTGGTATCTCATCGGGGTGGTGGTCAGCATTTCTCTGGTAGGTGTGGTCCTTTGGGGCTCACTGGTTGGATCCATGCTCCCCTTTATCCTGAG
>JBEBWT010000081.1:0-4519 GCA_040392005.1 Parapedobacter defluvii | reverse complement strand
TCCTGATTTCCAACAATTATAAAACCAATAAAACTGAAAGACATGTTACACGATCCGAATCATTTGTACATATTCGACACCACCCTGCGCGACGGGGAACAGGTGCCCGGCTGCCAATTGACTACCAAAGAAAAAGTGGATATTGCCATCGACCTGGAAGAACTGGGTGTGGATGTGATCGAAGCCGGATTTCCGGTATCCAGCCCCGGGGATTTCCAGAGTGTGGTCGAGATTTCCAAAGCGGTGGACGATGTCATCGTTTGCGCACTGACCCGTGCCAACAAAAACGATATTGATGTGGCGGCAGATTCCCTGAAATATGCCAAAAGACCCCGGATCCACACCGGTATAGGTGCATCGGACACCCATATTCTCTACAAATTCAGCAGTACCAGAGAGGAAATCCTGGAAAGGGCCGTCGAGGCAGTGAGTTATGCCAAAAAGTTTGTGGAAGATGTGGAGTTTTATGCCGAGGATGCCGGGCGGGCCGATGTGGAATTTCTGGCCCGTATGGTAGAAAGTGTCATTGCTGCGGGGGCCACTGTGGTCAATATTCCGGATACCAATGGCTATTGCCTGCCTGATCAGTATGGTGCCAAAATCCGTTTTCTGAAGGAAAATGTGCGGAATATCGATCAGGCAATCATCTCGGCCCATTGCCACAACGACCTGGGGCTGGCCACGGCAAATTCCATCGCAGCCATCCAAAACGGAGCCCGGCAGATCGAATGCACCATCAACGGAATTGGTGAAAGGGCTGGAAATACTTCACTGGAAGAGGTGGCCATGATTCTGAAAGTACACAATCAGAGTCTGTTCAACCTGAGCACCCGCATCAACAGCAAACTCTTTACCTATATCAGCCGCAAGATCAGCTCCATGATGAACATGCCGGTACAACCGAATAAAGCGATTGTGGGGCGTAATGCCTTTGCACACAGTTCGGGCATACACCAGGATGGGTTCCTGAAGCACCGCGAGAATTATGAAATCATCAATCCGGAAGATGTAGGGCTGGAGGAAGCTGATATCATTCTGACCGCCAGGAGCGGCCGGCATGCGCTGAAACATCACCTGCACCGCCTGGGTTACCAGTTGGATAAGGAAATGCTCAATCAGGCATATACTGCATTTCTGGAACTGGCCGATGCCAAGAAGGATCTGAATGACGAGGATCTGAAAGGGTTGATGGAGAAGGTAGCCGGTTAGCGGAAAAAGAACAGCAGGACAAAGGGTGGCAGATTAGGACAATGGCAGCAAATACCTCTTTCAGTATAGATTCTGAAACTTACAAAATAGATTCCGAAGCGGCGTTGCGCCGGATCGGGGATGTGGTCAGCCGCACGCCCCTGCAATATAATACCGGTCTTTCGGATCGTTACCAGGCAGATATATATATCAAACGGGAAGACCTGCAAGTGGTCCGCTCCTACAAGCTCCGGGGGGCATTCAATAAAATCATGCAGCTTTCCCAGGCAGAAAAGGATCGTGGGGTGGTCTGTGCCTCTGCGGGCAATCATGCCCAGGGGGTCGCATTTTCCTGCAAAAAACTGGGGATCAATGGCGTGATATTCATGCCCGGGCCTAGTCCCCGGCAGAAAATTTCTCAGACCGAGATGTTTGGCAATGGCCATATCCGGATCATCCTGACCGGTGACACCTTTGATGATTGCCAGAAAGCAGCCCTGGCCTATGCAAGTGAACACGGCATGACTTTTATTCCCCCTTTTGACGATCTGGCTATTATCGAAGGACAGGGTACGGTAGGCGTGGAAATCCTGGAAGAACTGCCGGCGGCAGAGATCGTGATCCTGCCGGTAGGGGGAGGAGGATTGGCCTCGGGAACAGGCTATTACCTGAAAAAAAAGAACCCTGAAATCCGTGTATTCGGCGTGGAGCCGGAGGGAGCTGCCTGCCTGAAAGCAGCCCTGCAAGAGGGCGGACCGGTAACCCTGGAACGTATCAACAAATTTGTCGATGGTGCTGCCGTGCAAAGGATCGGTGACCTTAATTTTGAATTTTGCAGCAGGTTGCTGGATGACGTGAAGGCAATTCCGGAAGGAAAGGTCTGTACCAGTATTCTGGAGCTGTACAACCGGGATGCCATTGTCGCCGAACCTGCGGGTGCTTTGTCCATTGCGGCACTGGATTACTACCGGGAAGAGATCAAAGGCCGCAAGGTGGTCTGCGTATTGAGCGGTGGCAATAATGACATTGACCGCATGAGCGAGATCAAGGAACTTTCCTTGCTGCACGAAGGTCTCAAACACTATTTTATCGTTCGCTTTCCTCAAAGACCGGGTGCGCTGAAACTTTTTGTGAATGAGGTGCTGGGACCGGATGATGATATTACCCGATTTGAATTTATCAAAAAAACCCAGCGGGAGAGAGGTCCGGCACTGGTCGGCATCGAACTCAAATCTGCCTCGGATTATCCGGAGCTGATCCGCCGCATGGACAAAAATAATTTTGGGTATATTCCGGTCAATTCGGACCAAACCTTATTTGAATATTTAATTTAGTCCGGCTCAGGAACGCTCTTTCATACTTATAATCAGTTTGTTACAATCTGATTTCACAGTGTAGCATCTACACATTGTGAATAATTCAACATCTGTTGATAACAATTGTTGGCTTTCGTGAAACAAATAGCTGATATTTGTTTAGACCTCAGATCCCCCTATGGAATCCGGGCAAAATACCAATAAGAAGTACACTATTTAAATTTTAATGACTATGACAAGGATTATCAAATTCGAGAAAAATGATTGTGCGCCGTGCGACCAGGTCTCCAATTTTCTGGACAGCAAAGGGATCAGTTATGAAAAGGTAAACCCTTTTGACAAACCCGAATTAGCCATCCAGTTCAAAGTCAGGACCGTGCCCACCGTGATCGTGATAGACAACGATCAGGAACAGAAAAGGATTATTGGATTCAAGCCCGAAGAACTCTCTACATTGGTTGCACAATGAAAAAGGGGTGACCATGGAACGGATTTATTACGATAGCCGAACGGGAAATGTAGAGCGTTTCATCCAAAAGGTAAAGACACTGACCGGTTGGGATTTTCAAAAAATCCAGGATGGCGAAGCTGTCTTTGAACGCGGGCACCTGGTCACTTTTACGACCCGGTTCGGGGAGATTCCGGAGACGACCAGGATTTTTCTGGAACAGGCAGCCCCCTATCTGGAATCGGTATCGTCCAGCGGCAACCGCAACTGGGGAAGAAATTTTGCCCTGGCAGCAGACATTATTGCATCTGATTACGGGATCCCGGTCCTGCTCAAATTTGAGCTGTCGGGCACACCGGTAGATGTACAACAATTTATTCATTATATAGAGGAAAAAAATTATGGTAACAAACGAACTTGCCAAGAACTGGATTCTGCTCAATAACGAGATCATGATCAAGCAGGACGATGAATTCAGCCTGCATAAAGACAAGGAGGCCGTCCGCTCCTACTTTCTGGATTATGTCAATAAAAACACGGTATTTTTCTATACGCTGAAAGAGAAAATCGATTACCTGATCGAGCAGAATTATTATATCGATTTCTACGAGTGGTTTACTTACGAGGAAATGGAAAGGGTCTATGATTTTGTGTTTTCCAAAAAATTCAGATTCCCCTCTTTCATGAGTGCGTTCAAGTTTTTCCAGAGCTATGCCCTGCGGGATGATTCGGGCGAAAAGTTTCTGGAACGCTATGAGGACCGGATCGTGGCTGTGGCTTTGTTCCTGGCCCGTCAGCAGGGTGTGGAACAGGCTTTGGAATATGCCGAGATCCTGATCAATCAGGAGTACCAGCCGGCCACCCCTACCTTCCTGAATGCCGGCAAAAAACGTTCGGGCGAACTGGTTTCCTGTTTCCTCGATGAAATCGGTGACAACCTGAACGGTATCGGCTATGCGGTGGATTCGGCGATGAAGCTGTCTTCCATTGGTGGCGGTGTGGCTTTCAATATTTCCAAGATCCGGGCCCGTGGAGAGGCGATCAAGGGAGTCGAGGGCCGTGCCGGGGGGGTATTGCCCATCATGAAAATTCTGGAGGACACTTTCTCCTATGCCAATCAATTGGGCCAGCGTCCGGGCGCAGGAGCGGTTTATCTCAATATTTTCCATTCGGATATCGAAGAATTCCTGGATTGCAAAAAGATCAACGTCGATGAAAAGGTGCGGATCAAATCCCTGTCCATCGGGATTATCGTACCTGACAAATTCATGGAATTGGCCGAAAAAGACGAACCCTGCTACCTGATCCATCCCCATACGGTGATGCAGGAGTATGGCAAGTACCTGGATGAACTGGATATGGATGAGATGTATGACGAATTGATTACCAATCCGCGCATCAAAAAGAAGAAAATCAATGCCCGCCACCTATTGGTAAAGATTGCACAGACCCAGAAAGAAAGTGGATATCCCTATATTTTCTTCAAGGAGAATGCCAACCGCCAGCATGCCCTCAATGGCATCGGAAAAGTCAAGTTTTCCAACCTCTGCACGGAAATCATGCAGGT
>JBEBWT010000080.1:0-4974 GCA_040392005.1 Parapedobacter defluvii | reverse complement strand
ATAAATTTGTTTAAGGTTAAGATTTGGTTATACAGACAAATGTAAATAAAAAATCGAATTCTTTTAATTTTTCATTAATTTTGTCGCATTGACTCCGTAGCTCAGTTGGTAGAGCAACAGACTCTTAATCTGTGGGTCCTGAGTTCGAGCCTCAGCGGGGTCACCTTTTGGGAGGCAAGTCTAAAACAACGATAGACTTGCCTTTTTTATATCCTATAATTTACTGATAATCAAATATATAATTCTGATGTTACAGCCCGACAAGCAGGCATGGACACACCCCGGAACCCGTGTGCAAGCCTCGGTACAGCCGTCAGATAAATGGAATAATATTAGTTGAATTTTGAAAACCTGTTTTCAATATCAGCCAACCATTTTACCCTTTTTTCCTGGCTTACTGACTTTACCATGTTATAACTCATCCACTTAAGATTTTTGTACCCCATAGTTCTAAAAACACTTTTTATCATTGCTTTCTTGATCAGATTGCCAATAATCAAGGAATACATCAATTTGGGTTTATTCATGGTAGTGATGATCGTTACGCCCTTTAGGTTTTTTAAAAGTGGCACTAACCCAAAACCACGCGGGTGATGGTCATACACAACTCCGGGAGTCAGGACCCTGTCAATAAATCCTTTGGTCATGGCTGGCATCAAATCCCACCAAATGGGAAAAATGAAAATCAGATGGTTTGCTTTTTCTAAACGTCCGCAATAGTCTATTACTTGTGGATCGACAGGTTTATGTTCCATAAAGGCTTTCAAATCTGCCCTTGACATTGCAGGATTAAATCCGTCCTTGTCGAGGTGCATCAGGTCAATCTCGTGATCTGCTTTTCGAAGCCCCTTTATTACGGCATTTAAAATTGCGTTGCAATAACTTCCCTCATAGGGATGATTAAATACGATTACTACTCTCATTTTTTACTTTGCTAAAATTATTCTGCAAAGTTGGGGAGCAGCAGATGCCCGGACGATAACAATTGTAAAGAAATCGCAAAGCGATTCATGAACACAAAAATCTGTGGGCAAATGAAATTATCGCCTGTTTCGTATCCGGCTTAATGAAACAGGGGTAATACCTAAATAGGAGGCGATATAATGCTGCGGAATACGCTGGATAATGTGGGGGTATTCTTCAATAAGTTCTTCGTAACGCTGTTGAGGGTTGTTTTTGAGATAGGAATAGAAAGTTTTTTGAGATTGCAAAAGCCGTTTGAATAAATGTTCCTGCATTTCCTCTTTGATTCCGGGCAAATTTTCTAATGCGTTTTGAAATTCTTGTTGTGAAATTGTCTGCAAAATACAGGGCTCTAAACTTTCAATGCTATATAAACTTGGTTGGTTTGCCCTGAAACTTTCAATAGAGGCAACCTTGTCCCCCTCAAAGAAAAATTGGGTCGTAATTTCTCTACCGTCATTATTGACCCAAGTCCGCAGGCAACCTTTCTCAATAAAGAACATCGTTCTCGAAATCTTTCCTTCCTGCAAAAGAATTGTTTTGGCATGCACTTCCTGTCGTTTAAAAAGATGCTTGAATCTATCCCAGTCACCCGTCATTGTTCACCTCGGTTAATGATCGTTATTCATTTGTTGATGAATAGATAAAATTACACAAATTCATCAACAGAATACAAAACTCCCGATAATAAATTCTATTTCTGCACCAGTCAGTACACCTTTTGGGACAAGTCTGGTCATAAAAGACTTGTCCCAATTTTCATTCAACCCGGATTATGCGTTAGGGTTCGTTATTCAATGGTCGTGATTGATGGTCAGGTCCGCATCGGCTTCAGTGCGCTGCCCCTTCTTGTCGGTCACGATAAAATGCAGGTGATAAGAACCCGCAGGAGCGGCGTGCGGAATATCGATATGCTCATGGAATTCGATATTCTTGGCCCCTATGTACTTTCCATCTGTATATTTATGATTGATGGAGTACTGGATGCCGTCTTCTCCGTGAATATCGATTTCAATCTCCTTGATACCCGCTTCGGCCACGATCTGTGCTTCGAGGTGCAGGTCAGAGCCTGCCGTACCCGTGTGGCTATTGCCGCTCCCTATTTCCAGAATGGTAATGACCGGAACATCCGGAATGGGGTCCGTGTCTTTTTTACAGGACGAAAAACTGAGAATAAGGCCAGCAATGACAGCAAAGC
This sequence comes from Parapedobacter defluvii, assembly GCA_040392005.1. Lineage (GTDB taxonomy): Bacteria > Bacteroidota > Bacteroidia > Sphingobacteriales > Sphingobacteriaceae > DASRQK01. Next base: position 2,813 of record JBEBWT010000080.1, on the reverse strand, counting down.
CCAGTACGGAACGGTGTTGTTTGATGATTTTCATTTTACTTATTGTTTTGATTATTAATAAATTATTATTGTTTAACTGTACTATTCAGTAATGTGGACGCTGAGCCCTTTCATATCAGTCCAGCCCGTATGGTCGGAGACCATGATCATAAAATGGTAACTGCCCGGATCCACATCTGCCGGGACCGGGATGGTGATTTCCGCTTCATAACTTTGTTGTCCGGCCGGAATATCATAAGATCTGATCAGCACAAAGGGATTGACCGGTGCCTTGACCGGTTCTAGCGTACATTCCCCCAGTTCGGTACTGTGACTGTGGTGGTCAAAATTGTGATGCACATCCAGGCTGAAACTGCCCAGTTCGACATTGTCGGTAAAGCGGGCCCTGAAAGTGAAACTTTCCCCTCGTTTGAGGATACCGCATTGTTTTGGAAATGCCCCGGCAAAGCCTCCATCGATGGTTGGAGGAACGTCATCAATGGGATGCTTGTCTTTGTTGCAGGCGATGGCCGACAGCAGTATGAAAGCCATTGAGATGGAGATAAAATGTGTTTTTTTCATTCATGTTGGTTTTTATTATCCTTGTCTTGATTGCACGGTCTTTATCCGGTCTTCTTTGCTCCTTTTGTCCAATCCAGGGGAACCGACAGGGAGAGCATGATATTTCTTCCCTGTTCGGGCATTTCGATCAGCCGGTAAAAGCTGGTATGTTCCATATATTTGGTGTCCAGAATGTTTCTGGCCTGAATACCCACATGAATGGTTGTCCCTCCCATTTGCAGGATGGCTCCAGCCTGTATATTGACCACACCATAGGCCCCCGTCTTTTTTTCAGGAGGTACAATGCGGTTTTGTGCTGCGCAAAGTTTCAGATCCACCGAAGCATAGGGCCGGTCCAGCCAGATGCCGTTCCGGGCGGATCGTCCATCATCACCTGAAGTCCAGTGAAGGGCCATCAGAAGCGAAGCAGGTGGGGAAAACGGCAGGCTAAACCCTTTCTTGTCACCTGATAATTGTTCGGCACGCAGATATTCGCCAAGTAAATCGGCATTCCATTGCGAAGAAAACCGATAGTTCAGGCTCAGTTCAGCCCCGTATCTGGCTACCTGTGCCTGAGTGTATTCAAAAACTTGATTTCCCGCCCCGTACTGATGATCATAGCGAGACGTGGGATTCAGATAGATGTAGTTCGTAAAGTAGTTATAGTAGGGAGAAAGATTCACTTTCAGATCAGTGCCTGACCAGCCTATCCCCAGATCCAGTTGGTAAGACTGCTCCGGAGAAAGATCGGGATTTCCTTTCTCGTAGCTGAAATAGTGGTAATTGACTCCGTTCGCACCGAGTTCTTTGGCGATGGGCACCCGGAAACTCTTACCGACATTGACACTTAGGTCTGTACGGTCCCAGCGCTGATTGATCCCCGCTGACCAGACGAAACTGGTAAATGCCCGGCTCAGATCTGCTGCCCGCAGCAGGTATTCCGTCTGAGGGGCGACCATTCCGCTTCCATGGAAAATCCCGGAGGGAAACCAATCCCGGTATTCCTCTATATGAATGGAACTGTGGTCAGTCCGCGCTGCGATGTGCAGCAGGGTGTTCTCCGTCAGGTGGTACCGATCATATAAAAAAAGCCCCGTACTGGATTGCCGGAAGGCCGGTGTCAGAAAGCTCCAGCCACCGATGACATTCTCCTGATGTTCCCCGCTGAAACCTACGGTAAAGGTGTGTTTTCCGAGGGAAAAATAATCCCGGAAATTCAGGGAATACACCCTTTTATCATACTGCCTCTCCAGGGTCGGGGGCGTTCTCATTGTATCCGGATAAATAGGAGGCATATAACCATGATTGACATAGGGGCTGTATTCCTCCCTGAAATTATGCTGAAATCCGGTTTCCAATTCCATCCGGTGCCGGTCCGCTTGCCAGGCACTTTTATTGATAATTTTCAGATGCTTCACTTTCTGGGACGGCCATTGCAGGTCCCGGGAGGAAGCATCGTGCAGTTCATAATCCACCCGGCGGGGTTCCAGACCGTGCGCATTGGCAAAAAATCCACTCCGCTGGATCACCTGACTGATATAAAAGACAGATTGGAACGGGTCCCCCACATAGCCGCCATACCCATGCAGGTTGCGTTCACGCCCCGCCGTATTTCTCACTTTCTTTTTGTCCAGGGGTACCGCATAACTATATACATAGACCGTATCGGCCGGTACCCGGTAATCAGCATAGGACTGCCGGGTAAAACGTCCTCCATAAATCCAATCTTTCGTCCTGCCTTTCAGCATCCCTGAACCCCCGAACAGGTTATTGTTACTCCCCGCCAACAATTGCAGGCTACCGGAAAGCCCGTTTGCCTGACGCCATGGTTCCTCATGGATCCGGATCACTCCTCCCATGGCGTCTGAGCCATAGAGAAAGGAGTTGCCGCCCCGGATGACTTCGATCGCACCGGTGGCAAACTGATCGATTTCAAGTCCATGGTCCAGGCCCCATTGCTGTCCCTCATGCTTGATGCCTTTTTCCACGACCGACACCCGGTTAAAACCCAGTCCTCTGATCAGGGGCTTGGACTGAGCGGAGCCGATACCGATCAGGCCCACTCCGGGCAAACGGGAAAGGGTATGCATCAGGCTTCCGCCGCTGTACCGTTGGATAAATTCCTGCGTGATGATTTCCGTCGGAAGAGAGGTGTCTTGATTTTGTTGGTTTAGTGGGGTCCTGATCCTCACCTCCCGGATGTAGTAAGAACGCCGGAGGGTAGTATCCTGAAATTTCGTGGTAGCATCCTGAAATTTCGCGACGGTATCCTG
>JBEBWT010000079.1:0-5547 GCA_040392005.1 Parapedobacter defluvii | reverse complement strand
AACCGCCTGTTTTTGGTTTTCCGTAAGGAGTGTCTTCTTTCCGACCCCTGAAATTGTCTGTTTTTGGTTTCCCGTAAGGACCTTTTTCCTCCCGGAAAGATTTTTTCCGTGTCGGATCAAAACGCTCTCTTTCTTCGGAATTGCCCTCTTTTCGGCTATAACGTCCGTCACGGTTGTCCCCTGAATCAGCTTTGAAATTATTTTTGGCAGGGTTCTTGGAGAAAGACCCGCGGGGATTTTTGGATTTGTCGTCTCGACTGTTCCTTTTATTGAAAGATGGCATGTTGAATGACCCTAAAATAGTGAGTTGCAAAGGTACGCAATTAAGCGTTAAATTGTGTTAAATAGAGAGTCGAAAAACATAACTATTTGTTTATTAGATTCATGTTGTTTACCTTTGCCCCCAGTTTTGGATCAAGGGATGGGTTTTGGCAGGTTTTATTTACAGAAAAAATGAAGAAAATAAACCAGCCTTACCCGATGGATTTCCATCGGAAACCCTCTCAGAAAGGTACTGAATGAATAAAAAACAAATGTTATGTTTCAGTGTGTTTTTCGCACTGCTGGTCACTGCAAAATTGATTGATTTTGAGAGAAAGCAGGACCTATCCGGATCGGTGGCGCAGGCAGGTTCCCAACTTGCGATTGCCCCGCAGACCCGACCCAATCCACTGGCAAACTCGCCTTATTTTACCTCACTACATTTTGCAAATGAGCACCTGCCCCTGGGCGATAAACAGATTGAAGAAAGGATGATGTCATTTCTGGAAGATTACTCCTACCATAGGGTCCGGTCTTACCAGATACATGATCTGGCTGTCAAATCATTACCCAAAGTAGCAAAAATCCTGGAATCCTATGGCATTCCGCAGGATTTCAAATATATTCCGCTGATCGAAAGTGGCTTTGCAAAAAATACTTCCTCCCATAAAGGAGCGTCCGGCTACTGGCAATTTATGCCGGCTACTGCACAGGCATTCGGCCTGACCGTCAATGAAGAGGTGGATGAGCGTCAGGATCTGACCAAATCGACCCATGCCGCCGCCAGATATATTCTGTCATTATATGATGAATTTGAAAACTGGACGCTGGTGGCCGCGGCCTATAATATCGGAAGCGGCAGTTTGCGCAATGCAATGGAGAAGCAGGGGGAGGATAATTATTTCCGGTTGAAACTCAACAAGGAAACTTCGGCCTATGTCTATCGGCTGATTTCCATGAAAGAAATTATTGAGCATCCCGATCAGCACGGTTACCTGAATGAAAAAGCATTGTTAGCCAGTCTCTAACGCAGGTCCACGATTTCCATTCCCGGAAATTCGCTTTTATCAAACACAAAATTTTCATTGGCAAGAACAGGGTTGGCACTCAGATTTTTGATGGTGTAGCTGTACCTGCTTTTGTTTTTGTCAAAAATCGTCACATCATGCAGCAGATTGCTGGATTTGACGACCCGCACCGTGATTTTTGAGAAATTTTTGCGGGTATCGGCCGGTGTCAGTTCTATCACTGCCAATTGCAGATTGCCTTCCTTCACATCCACCAGTTGCTTTTGGGTAAAGCCCTGCTGGAAGAAGGAGAATATATTGAAGGGAGTGATAGCGCCTGCTTCCTGATCCGATACATTGGTAATCTGTACTTCATCGGCATCCTTGAGCACCGCCCATTGGGATTTGCCGTCAGAAATTAATTCCTGTGAGGCGGTCGAAATCCTGTATTTCCCGCTGCCCTGATCCAGCAACAACTTTCCCTGCTCGGTCAGGCCGGTCAGATCCTGATCATTCCGGTAATAGCGAAAGGTAAAATCGGCCCGGATGGTTTTATATCCGCTGTACTGTGCGGAGACCTTATCCAGAATAGTGCCGCCCTGTGTACCTGCTGCCACCTCTACACCAGCCGCTGCCGGAAACCATCCGATCACCAGCAAAGAAACGATCGCAGCGATCACTGCTGTTTGTTTAAGGATTCTTTCTTTCATATCCATCTGTTTTTGAAAATAGCCTGCCAGCAATCCTGCTCCGCCAGCTATTGTTTCATACTATCCAAAAACTGTTCCAATGAATACTCATCCGGGAATAAAACTTCACGGGCCTTGCTACCCTCAAAAGGACCAACCACTCCGGCGGCTTCCAGTTGGTCAATGATCCGCCCGGCCCGGTTGTATCCCAGCTTCAGTTTGCGCTGGATCAGGGAAGTGGATCCTTGCTGGTGCATGACTACCAGGCGGGCCGCCTCCTCAAACATCGAATCCCGGTCTTCCATATCAAAACTTCCCTGGCCACCGCCTTCCGATTCATCCTGGTATTCAGGCAGCAACAATGCCGTGGGATAACCACGTTGCGACCCGATAAAATCAGAGATCGCATCTACTTCGGGGGTATCCACAAAAGCACACTGGATCCGGATCAGATCACTGCCGGTGGCCAGCAGCATATCCCCCCGGCCGATCAGTTGATCGGCTCCGCCCGAATCAAGGATCGTCCGTGAATCCACCTTTGACAACACCCGGAAAGCCAGGCGGGCCGGGAAATTGGCCTTGATCGTCCCGGTAATGATATTGACCGAAGGCCGTTGGGTGGCGATCACCAGATGGATGCCCACCGCGCGCGCCAGTTGGGCCAGCCGGGCGATCGGAGTCTCCACTTCCTTTCCGGCTGTCATCATCAGGTCGGCAAACTCATCGATGATCAGCACAATGAAAGGCAGGTAACGGTGACCTTCCTCCGGATTGAGCCGGCGATTGACAAACTTGGCATTATACTCTTTGAGGTTCCGGACCTGCCCGTTTTTCAGGAGATCATAACGCAGATCCATCTCAATGCACAGGGAGTTGAGCGTGTTGATCACCTTTTTGGTGTCGGTGATGATCGCCTCCTCCTCGCCGGGCAATTTGGCCAGGAAATGCCGTTCGATCTTCTTGAATAGGGAAAGCTCCACTTTTTTCGGGTCCACCAGCACAAATTTTAGCTCGGCCGGATGCTTTTTATACAGCAGGGAGGTCAGAATTGCATTGATCCCTACCGATTTTCCCTGACCGGTAGCACCGGCGACCAGCAGGTGGGGCATTTTGGTCAGATCGGCAATATATACCTCATTTGAAATGGTTTTCCCCAAAGCGATCGGCAGATCCATATGGGTATGCTGGAATTTTTCAGTGGCCAGCACCGAACGCATGGACACCATCTCCGGATGGCTGTTGGGTACTTCGATCCCGATCGTACCCTTGCCCGGCATCGGTGCAATGATCCGGATGCCCAGGGCCGCCAGGCTCAGCGCAATATCATCTTCCAGATTTTTGATTCTGGAGATCCTTACCCCTGGCTTGGGAATGATTTCATACAAGGTGACCGTAGGCCCGATGGTTGCCTTGATCTTGGCAATCTCGATATTGTAATTGCCCAGGGTCTCCACGATTTTATTCTTATTGTCCTCCAGCTCCTGATTGTTGATGGTGATCTTGCCCGAACCATAATCCGTCAGCAGATCCAGTCCCGGATACTGATAGCCGGACAGATCCAGTTTCGGATCGTATTGCCCGAATTCTTCCACCAATTGATCCGCTGTACTGGGTTTTTCTTCACTGACCTCCTCCACTGTCAATTCCGGCCCGCCGGTCTGACTGGATGATTCCGTTTGTTCCGCTGCTTTCTCCAGTTCCGGCTCATTTTTTCCGTTTTCACCGAAGGAAAATGCAGGTGGCACTGAAGGATCGATTACGATCTCCCCGGTCATCTCTTCAAATTCCCCTTCTTCACCCATATTGAATTCCACCGGGTCCACCATATATTCAGCATCCGGCATGAAACGTTCGTTCGTTGCTCTCCTGTTCTCCGGATCCGTCATTTCTTCGTTTTCATCCGCAAGGACCGGTTTCTCCTTCCGCCTGAATTTGAAATCCAGGTTATAAATCAGGATCAATGCCGTCAGCAAAAAGAACAGCAGCGCACCCGCCACCCCCGGCACACCGATCTGTGCGGCCAGCAGGCGATTGGTCCAGAACCCGAATTCCCCTTCCAGAAAATGGGGGTAGGAGTTGTCAAAGCCATGTACAAAACCGATGGCAACCGATATATAGACCAGAAAAAACAGAGAATAACCCAGAATCTTCCAGATAGCGATCAGCTTCACCTTGAAAAGCATTCGGTAGCCAATCACGAACAGCAGTGCGACAAACAGGAAAGAAGCGACCCCAAACCATTTATAAATAAACTGGTGTGCCAGCAGGGCACCAATCTTTCCCATCCAATTCTGTACGACCGGTTGCTGCAATCCCAGGGTCTCAATCTCTGCGCTGCTCATCAGCAGCGTCCGCCAACCCCCGTTCGCCTCCGACACATAACTCTGGTCTTCCTGCCAGGTAAACAGGTACGAAGTGAAAGCAATCAGAAAATATACAGAAAGGATCAGCAAAAAAAGACCAGCTATTTTGACCAGCTTGCCCCAGAATTCTCCAAGTTTCAATTTTGTTACATTCGGCGCCTGTTTTCTTGATCTGCTACTCTGAACGGCCTTTCCGGCCCCTGTGGGGGTGTTTTTTCTGAATGAATTGCCTTTCTCCGACATGAATCATTTGTTTGTTTGAAACAAATTTACATTTTTTTTTCATGTGAGTGTAGCGAAATCAAGACTTCTCTCGTTATATGGAGTAAATAGCAGTAAAAAGAAGCAGGATGGGTTTGAGAAGTTTCGCAAAAGTAGGCGTGTTATCAATGATGATGATCGTTGCACTGGGTCTGACTTCCTGTATGAAGGATGATGGGGGAGAGTATGAGGAATTAGTGGCAGCGGTGGAAGCATTGAATGCGATCCCGAACTCCGGTGGCATCATCCTTGCACTTGACAACAACCAGCTCAACAATCTGCAGATGGGCGAATATTTTTTGGCCGGTCAGTTGTTGAATTACCGCAGGGTCTATCCGGGCAATCGCTTGTTGCGGGCATTCCATCCGGACGGTGTAGAAAACAATCAGGCGGTTTATAGAAGTGATATTTACTTCGAAGCCGGCAAGTACTACTCGCTATTTGTGGTGGAATCTGCTGAAAAAGGGGTGGAGGTGATCCAGGTGACCGATGAATTGACAGCCCCGGCAGCAGGTAAAGCGCTGATCCGTTTTATTAATCTCAATCCCAATGCGAGGGGACTGGATTTTGGGATCGTAGGACAGACGGGTTTGCTTGCCACCAATACAGCATTCAAAGCCCACACTGTTTTTATGGTGCAGGATGCGGACAAGGAATATGAATTTTTTATCAAACTTTCAGATTCGGATCAGGAAACGTTTAGTTTTAAATGGACACCAAAATCGAAAGATATATATACAGTTTGGACCAATGGTGGTTTGACCTACGGAATAATCACCCATTGATACATTGAGAATGAAGTAAAGATATTTTTGCAAGGAGGCCTATATTTTGGATTGTTTTGAGGCAAAACATGGAAGATTGCTAAGGGGTTATTAAGATTCCATACCAAATAGGTTTAGGTTGATTGAAGTTCATCTATTGATGAACAAATGCCGTCCCGGGACTCACCCGGGGCGGTTTTTT
>JBEBWT010000078.1:0-5623 GCA_040392005.1 Parapedobacter defluvii | reverse complement strand
TCAAAATCATCCGCCTCATCCATATAATCGCCCCATACATGCTCCGCCAGCGCGGTCCGCTGCACCAATCTGTTCTGGTTGGCGATCAGATAAGCCAATATATCAAATTCCTTGCGGTTGAGTAGCAATTCGTTTTCCCCAACCCGTACCAGTCGGTTTTCCACATCCAGTTCCAGATTACCTACCGTTTGAATGGCAGTAGCCTGTCCCGGCCGGCGACGGATTACCGACTTGACCCTGGCATGCAATTCGGCCAGATGAAAAGGTTTGGTCAGGTAATCATCGGCCCCCAATTCCAGGCCCAACACCTTATCATCGATCGCATCTTTGGCTGAAATAATAATCACCCGATCTGTTTTCCCCAGTGATTTCAGTTCTCTGAGCAGATCCAGTCCACTCCCTCCCGGCAACATCACATCCAGCAGAATACAATCATAATCAAAGGCAATAATCTTATTCAGGCCCTGATCAAAAGTGCCCGCAACTTCCACCCGATATTGCTGCTTTTCAAGCGATTCGACAATAATCCCACGCAATTCGGGTTCATCCTCTACTACCAGTAACTTCATTATATCCTGCTTTGCTGCTGTATTTATTTGCTCCTTCTTCCGGTTTCACCTTCCAAAAGTTATCAAAGATGCTAAACAATTCCGAAAAGATTCTGGAATTTATTATTGCTATTTTTTACTTATCTTTGTTAAAACCGGATATTACAGTCAGGTTTTGTCAATAATACTGGAGTCTGAATGACAGGAAAACAACAACGGTTTGCCGAACTGTTAAAAAAAAACAAATTGAGGGTTACCCAGCCCAGGCTGGCGGTGTTGGGCGTGATTTCCAGTAAGGAAGTTGCCGTATCGCAACCTGAGCTGGAGCGGTTGCTGGGCAAGGAAATTGACCGGGTCACACTGTACCGCTGTTTGGCAACTTTTGAGGAAAAAGGCATTCTGCACAAGGTTTTTGATCTTCATGGCACGGCTGCTTATGCCATGTGCGCTGCCGCCTGCTCGGCAGAGCAACATGCGGACCAGCATGTGCATTTTATCTGCTCCAAATGCAATCAGGTTTATTGTCTGGACGAGATCAGTATTCCCCAACTCCACATTCCCAAAAACTATCGGTTGGATCATGTGGGTGTAAACGCAATCGGCACCTGCGCTGCTTGCAATCAATAAAACAACGACTATATGGCTACGAAAAAAGATAATGCTTTCAGAAATATTCTGATACAATTGATTGTTGATATTTTTGAAAAAAATCCCCAACAGCCGCTCAATTACAAGCAGGTTGCTGCCAAACTCAATATTGCGGACACAGAAAGCAAAAATACCATCCAGTATATTCTGACGGAAGAATCCCGCGGTTCCGGCCTGTTCAAGGAAGTGGAACCGGGTAAATTCATCCTGAAGGAAGTGAAGGCCTTTGCCACGGGCACCATTGATATGACGGCCGACGGCTCTGCTTTTGTAGTCCTGGAGGACGAGTTTGAGGATGACATTTACATTGCCCCCCGGAAACTCCGGAATGCGCTGCACGGGGATACCGTCAAAGTCCATACGTATGAAAAGAAGCGGGGAAAACGAAAGGAAGGTGAGGTTGTAGAAATTATCCAGCGGGCCAAAACCGAATTTACCGGTATCATCAATATCTCCCCCCGATTTGCATTTTTCATTGCGGATAACCGCAAAATGCTCACCGATATCTTTGTACCCCTCGATGACCTGAACGGTGCCAAAGACGGGGAAAAAGTGGTGGTGACCATCACCGACTGGCCAGTGGACAGCAAGAACCCGGTCGGGAAGGTCAAATATGTCCTGGGCCGCCAGGGTGAAAACAATACGGAGATGAATGCCATACTGGCTGATTTCGGATTTCCCCTTGCCTTTCCGGAAGCTGTGAATGCAGCTTCCGAAGCGATTCCGGACACCATTCCTCCGGAAGAGATCGCCCGGCGCAGAGATTTCCGGGAGGTCATGACCCTGACCATCGACCCGGAAGATGCCAAGGACTTTGATGATGCCCTTTCTTTCCGGATACTTGAAAACGGCAATTATGAAGTTGGGGTGCATATAGCGGATGTGACGCATTTTGTACAGACAGATGGAGTACTGGATGCTGAGGCCTATGAAAGGGGCACTTCGGTTTATCTGGTGGACAGGGTGATTCCCATGTTGCCCGAACGTATTTCAAACAATTTATGTTCCCTGCGGCCACATGAAGACCGGCTGAGTTTTTCAGCAGTTTTTGAAATGGATGCCGATGCACATATCCATCATCAGTGGTTTGGCAAAACAGTCATCCATTCCAATCAACGATTGAGTTACGAGGAAGCTCAGGAAATACTGGACGGCAAAGAAAGTGAGTTTTCAGCGGCTTTACTGACACTGAACAAACTGGCGTACATCCTGCGGGACCGGAAATTCAAAAATGGGGCCATCAATTTTGAAAGTACCGAAGTAAAATTCCGGCTGGATGAGGCAGGGAAACCCCTGGGAGTCTATGTCAAAGAACGGAAGGACGCCCACAAACTGATCGAAGATTTTATGCTGCTGGCCAACCGGCGGGTAGCTGAATTCATTGGCGGACAGGATAAGGGAAAGCACAAAAAAACATTTGTTTACCGTGCTCACGACGCACCGAATCCGGAGAATATGACAGCCTTTGCCCAATTTGCGGCCCGATTTGGGCACAAACTCAATTTCCGTACAGAGAAGGAAACCGCCCGCTCCCTGAATGGTTTGATGGAACGCATTGAAGGCAGCAAAGAACAGAATGTGCTGACCACCCTGGCCATCCGATCTATGGCCAAAGCCATCTATACAACCAAAAAAACCAGCCATTACGGCCTTTCATTTGATTATTACACCCACTTCACCTCTCCCATCCGCCGCTATCCGGATATGATGGTGCACCGGCTGCTGGAATATTACCTCCACGGGGGTAGCAATGTGATGGCCGATGCCTATGAGAAAATGTGCGAACATTCCTCCCAGATGGAGAAAAGGGCGGCCGATGCTGAGCGGGCCTCCGTCAAATACAAACAGGCCGAATTTCTGGAAAATCAGATCGGCACGGAATATACCGGCATTATCTCAGGCGTCACCGAATGGGGGATTTATGTGGAAATCGAGGAAAACAAATGCGAGGGAATGGTACGTCTGCGTGACCTTACCGATGATTTCTATGCTTTGGACGAGAAGAATTATGCGGTGATCGGCCGGAGAAAGAAAAAAATCTACCAATTGGGGGATGAAGTGCAGATCAAAGTAAAAAAGGTGGATCTGTCCAGGAGGCAGATTGATTTTACGATGGTTTCTTAGTATTTAAGCCTACCAATCTTTTTCCCGAATATAAATCATATTATTGGCACAGAATTTGAATATTATTCATGCAATTATTATATTTGCAGAATAATGGACAACAATTCTTTTAATCTGGATCAGATCGATCTGCAGATCCTTCGGTTGATGCAGGAAAATGCGCGTATTAATAATGCGGATATCGCCAGGGAACTGGGGATGGCGCCTTCGGGCATTCTGGAGCGGGTGAAAAAGCTGGAGCAGAAAAATGTGATTCTGAAATATAACGCCCAGATCAATCCGGCTGCGGTGGGACAAAAATTGCTGGCCTTTATATTTATCAAAGCAAATGATGGACTGGGTTCTCCGGTGACCGCCCAGGCGCTGGCAGCCATTCCGGAGGTGCAGGAAGTGCATGATATCGCCGGAGACGACGGTTATCTGGTGAAGGTCCGGACACAGGATTCTGCTTCACTGGTTGATCTGATACGCAATTCTTTCAGCCAGATTCCCACGATCGTTTCTACCCGTACGACGATTGTGCTGGATACGATGAAGGAGGAACATCAGGTGGTGATTAATGATTAACAATATGCTTATTCCGACTACAAAGAGTAAATTCAGTACGATGGTAATCCTGGCCTATGCAATGGTTTATATTGTGTGGGGATCGACCTATTTTTTTATTCACAAAGCACTTTCGGGCTTTGAACCGTTTATGCTGGGGGCATTGCGTTTTATGGTGGCCGGTCTGCTGATGCTGGGCTGGTGCCACTATAAGGGGTATAAGCTGTTTGACTGGTCCACGATCAAGGGTGCCGGGGTGACCGGTCTCCTGTTACTGTTCATTGACACGGGTATCATTATCTGGGTGGAGCAGTTTCTGGCCAGTGGACTGGTTGCGATTATGGCTGCTTCTGCTGCCATCTGGTTTGTGGTGCTGGACAAACCAAAATGGGGAGAGAATTTCCGGAGCCTACCGATTCTGGCGGGGCTGTTCCTCGGTTTCACGGGTGTGGTGATGCTTTTTGGTGATCAGGTGGCGACAGCAACGGATGCGGTACAAAGAGAAGCCAACCTGAATGGGATGATTTTATTGATTCTGGGAGCCATTGCCTGGACCGGGGGATCACTGTATTCAAAATATTTCAATGCTTCGGAGAAAAGAGTGCACACCAATTCCATGGTGGGGACGGCCTGGCAGATACTGATTGCCGGGATTGCCTTCTCGATCACAGTCGTCATCAAGGGAGAGGCCGCAGCTTTCGATTATCGGGCTGTACCCGCGGAAGCCTGGTGGTCCATTCTCTATTTGATTATTTTCGGTTCGATCATCGCTTACAGCTCCTATATCTGGTTATTAAAAGTACGGCCGGCAACGGAGGTCAGTACCTACGCCTACGTGAATCCCATTGTGGCAGTGGCGCTGAGTTTATTTCTGACGGATGAAACTATTACTTCTGTACAGATCACCGGTCTGGCAATTATTCTGCTTTCGGTCTTTCTGATGAACTGGGATGCCTATATCAGGAAGGACCATAGTGAAAATAAACTGGCTAACCGAAGGCTGAAGAAAAAATCAATGTTCAGACGGCTCCGGAAAAGTAAGGAAGAACAAACAGCCGGTTATTCGAGGCCCAGGTTGAAATCCTGACGCATTTGATCCAACAAATTGTTTTTCTGCACCATCGCCTGATATTTTTCCTGCGCCGTGTAGGGTTTCTTTACGGTATCTTCTGAATTGGTAACGGTGACAATATCGATTGCAAAATTATTGAGTTTCTGACGCAATTCATTGACAATATCCCGCTTTTCAAGCAGCAACAAGTTTTCCTGGATACTATTTTCAAGCAGCACTTCTATCTGATTTTCAGCGATCAGTTTGGGGACATTGGCCGTCATCAAGGTGAAAATATTGATTTTATTGGCCTCTTTGAAGGTATCGGCCACGCGATGCCATTCCTTCAGCAGCCTCTCCGGTTCAATGGCATCAAAGGAGGAACCGGTCACCAACTCAGTTTCCTCATTCGTTTCGGATCTGTCCTTTGCCTGACCAAATATAGAGGTGTCCAGCGCACCTAATTCACCGCCGAGTTTGACTTTATTCCAGGAATGAGCAGTGCCGGATACGGTAGCAGCCGCTTCAGGTTCAGGCACTGGAACAGATATTTCAGGATGCGCTGCAACAGGCGCTGCTGCCGCCTGTGGTGTGGAAGCCGTTACAGGGACAATTGGGGCCTCGGTGGGAGAAGTAACCTCCGCGGAAGAAGTAGCCTCTGTGCGAGAAATAACCTCTGTGGAAGAAGGAGTCTCTGCGGAAGAAG
>JBEBWT010000077.1:0-5655 GCA_040392005.1 Parapedobacter defluvii | reverse complement strand
ACCAGCTTGGCTATTAGTTTTCCGGGCCTTTAGCGACCGACCACCGGGAGGGAGGAGAAGATCAAAACACCCATCTGAACAAATTGGGGCGTGTATGATTTTGGAGCTGCCATATTTGTATCACCAGCTTGGCTATTAGTTTTCCGGGCCTTTAGCGACCGACCACCGGGAGGGAGGTTAGACCGGAAAACTAATAGCCAAGCTGGTCAATAGAATACCCCCAAAATTCACCCCGCCCCAAAAATACTTTTGCCTTCCGAAAATAAACCCTACCTTTGTATCCCGTACATACACGTATGATATGACCAAATACATTTTTGTTACGGGTGGCGTCACCTCGTCGTTGGGAAAAGGAATTATCTCAGCTTCACTCGCCAAGTTACTCCAGGCACGGGGCTATAAAGTCACCATCCAAAAATTCGATCCTTATATCAATATTGACCCCGGTACGCTCAATCCGTATGAACACGGGGAATGTTATGTGACCGATGACGGTGCAGAAACCGACCTCGACCTGGGGCATTATGAGCGTTTTCTGAATGTGAAGACTTCACAGGCCAATAATGTCACTACCGGAAGGATCTATCAGGAAGTCATCCGCAAGGAGCGGGCCGGCGATTACCTGGGCAGAACAGTGCAGGTCGTCCCCCACATTACCGATGAGATCAAGCGGCGTATGCTATTGCTGGGTGAAAGCGGCGATTATGAAATTGTCATTACCGAACTGGGCGGTACAGTGGGAGATATTGAGTCCTTGCCATTCATCGAGGCTGTCCGGCAATTGCGCTGGGAACTGGGCAGCAATGATTCCCTGGTGGTACACCTGACACTGGTGCCTTACCTTGCCGCGGCCGGTGAACTCAAAACCAAGCCGACCCAACACTCTGTCAAAACCCTGCTTGAATACGGCATCCAGCCGGATATTCTGGTTTGCCGGACCGAGCATCACCTCAACATGGATATCCGCAAGAAATTGGCACTGTTCTGCAACGTCAATATCAATGCGGTCATCGAATCCATTGACGCTACTTCCATTTACGATGTGCCGGTGCTGATGCAGAAAGAGCAATTGGACAAAATTGTATTGAGCAAACTCAAACTTTCGAACAAGGCAGAGCCTGAATTGACAAAATGGAAGGCCTTCCTGGATAAGCTCAGACATCCATTACACGGAGTGGATATAGCCCTGGTCGGCAAATATGTGGAATTACCGGATGCGTACAAATCTATTATTGAGGCGTTTATCCATGCGGGTGCTGCCAATGAATGCAAGGTCAATCTGCATTTTATCGCAGCCGAGGCCCTGAATAGCAGCAATGTGGCTACGAAGCTCAAAAAGATGCACGGGGTACTGGTTGCACCGGGATTCGGGGAAAGAGGGCTGGAAGGCAAGCTGGAAGCCATTCGCTATGCGCGTGAAAATGAGATCCCTTTCTTTGGTATCTGTCTGGGAATGCAATGCGCGGTGATCGAGTTTGGCCGCAATGTATTGGGTCTGAAAGGGGCGAGCAGTCAGGAAATGGACGAAAACACACCCCATCCGGTGATCCACCTGATGGAAGATCAGAAAAACGTCGAAGACAAGGGCGGTACCATGCGCCTGGGAGCCTATAACTGCGATATCCGCAAAGGCACCCTGGCAGCGGCCATTTATGGCAAAAGCAGTATTCAGGAAAGGCACCGGCATCGTTACGAATTCAATAACCAATATCTGGAGCAATATGAAAAGGCGGGAATGATCGCCTCGGGCCATAATCCCGAAAACGATCTGGTCGAAATCATGGAGCTGCCTGGCCATCCTTTTTTCATTGCGGGACAATTTCACCCGGAATTAAAATCAACAGTAGTAAATCCTCACCCACTTTTTGTTAGTTTTGTGGCGGCGGCCAATCAAAGGGCCGTAAAATAGTATAAATAATATGGATAGAAATACCTTAACCGGGCTGATTTTGATGTTTGTGATCATCGCTGCATCGGTTTTTCTGATGAAACCATCGGACGAAGAGATCAAGAAAGAACGAGAACTGCAGGCGGCCCGGAATGGAACTGCACCGGTAGAGCAGGCGGAGCAGATGGCGGAAACAGACAGCCTCAGCAGCAGGCAGACAGGTGTCACCATTGATTCGGTTCTGTTGGCGGGGCCGTTCGGCAATGCACTGGCCGGAGAAGAACGCCTGGTCACGCTGGAGAATGAATTGATCAAAGCCACCATCAGTACCAAAGGCGGCAGGGTCAAATCTGTGGAAATCAAAGGCGAACAGACCTATGCGGGAGAACCCCTGCTGTTATTTGATGGCGACCACAACAAATTCGGTCTGTTCTTTTCCTCCGCGGGAAAAAACATCATGACCAATGATCTTTATTTCCAGACCGATACGGACAATGTACAGGTCGTACAGTCGGATTCGGCCTCGGTCACCTTCCGGCTCAGCTATTCGGCTCAGCAATATATTGATTATATCTATTCCCTGAAGGGCAATGATTATGAGCTGGGCTTCACCATTGTCACCAAAGGCATGCAGGACGTAGTCGCACCTACGGAGAAAAAGCTGGTGCTGAATTGGGAAACAGCCCTGTATCAGAAAGAAAAGGACATCAAGAGTGAACGTCAGCGTTCTACGGCCTACTACCGTTTGAGCGGCAAGGGCGCGGACAAGCTGGGCACCGGGGGCGATGATGATGAGGAATTGAAGGATCAGATAGAATGGGTTTCCTTCAAGCAAC
Organism: Parapedobacter defluvii; assembly: GCA_040392005.1. Lineage (GTDB taxonomy): Bacteria > Bacteroidota > Bacteroidia > Sphingobacteriales > Sphingobacteriaceae > DASRQK01. The sequence continues at coordinate 2,931 of JBEBWT010000077.1, read as the reverse complement.
ATTTCTTCTCCAATGCCCTGATCTCGGATTTTGGTGGATTCCAGGGGGGAAAAGTCAATGTTTACACTGCTACGGACGACCACATCGTAAAATTGTACAGTGCCAATCTGGACCTGGCATTCACCACCAGTGACATCAATACCTACCCCATGCATTTTTACTTCGGGCCCAATCAATATAAGGTTCTGAAAGCGCATGGCCATGGACTGGAGCAGCAGGTGGATATGGGTTGGGGCCCTATGAAGTGGATCAATCGTTTTGTCACGGTGCCGGTGTTCAATTTCCTGGATGGATTCCATATGGGATATGGTCTGGTGATCCTGATCCTGACCATCCTGCTGAAATTGGTTTTGTCCCCATTGACCTACCGCTCCTATGTTTCGATGGCCAAAATGCGGGTACTCAAACCGGAAATGGATGAGATCAAAGCAAAAGTAGGCCAGGACAATGCCGCCCTGCTGCAGCAGGAATATATGAAGCTGTACAAGCAGGCCGGGGTCAATCCGCTGGGAGGCTGTATTCCGCTGCTGCTGCAAATGCCATTTACGATCGCCTTCTTCTTCTTCTTCCCCAATCTTTATGAATTGAGGGGAGAGAGCTTTCTGTGGGTCCAGGATCTTTCCACCTATGACTCGGTGATCAATTTCTCACCCGTATTCGGAGTGGGCCATATCAGTCTGATGTGTATCCTGATGACGGTCACTACCCTGATCTCCACCTGGTACAACAATTCGATTTCGGGGGCTACCGGACAGATGAAATACATTGGGTATTTTATGCCGCTGATCTTCCTCTTTGTGCTGAACAGCTTCCCTGCCGGTCTGAACTATTATTATTTCCTGTCCACCGTATTTACCTTCGGACAGCAGGTAGTGATCCGTCAGATGATCAATGACGACAAGATCCATGCGATCATCGAATCCAATAAGAAAAAGCCGGAATCGGCCCGCAAAAAGTCCAAATTCCAGGAGCGTATGGATGATTACATGCGCCAGCAGAAGCAGACCGCAGGTAATGCGCAGGCAAAAGGAAAGAAGAAGTAATATTTTGTATATTTGGATAGCTGAATATTCAAGAAATTTTAATCGCATCGTATTATGGCGGAACTCAAGATTACATCTGCGGAATGGCAGGTATTGAAGCACAAGTTGCTCCGTAAATATATTCATCTGTCCGAGGAAGACCTGGCTTTTGAGCAGGGGCAGGAAGCCGAATTGGTGGAACGCCTGGCCAAAAGGGTCAAGCGCAAACCGGATTACATTTTGTTTACCCTGAAGAAGGGATTGGCAGATCTGGAAAACAACCGGCTGTGATCTCCTGGCAGGATTTTGAAAAGGTCGATCTCCGGGTGGGTACCATCATTGAGGTTTCGGAGTTTCCGAAGGCCCGCAAGCCCGCCTATCAGTTGCGGATAGACTTTGGCCCCGAAATCGGAATCCGGCAGAGCAGTGCGCAGATCACCAACCATTATGACCGGGCAGCACTGCTGGGCAGGCAGGTTGTGGCCGTGGTCAATTTTCCGGAAAAACAGATTGCCGATTTCATGTCCCAATGCCTGGTGACCGGATTTGACGATGGCACGGGCAGCATTGTCCTGACCACGGTGGAACGACAGATTCCCAATGGTTCCCGGCTGGTTTAAACTAACTTTTATCGATTTGATTATCAAAATTCTTAAACCGAACTCACGTTAACTTTAAGATAGACCCATGCGATACATCAATTTTGAAGACGCTGAAAACAAACCCCTGCCCGATGAATTTTTTATGAGGGAGGCTCTGAAAGAGGCCGACCGGGCACTGGAACTGGATGAGGTGCCCATCGGGGCAGTGATCGTCCACAGTGGCCGGATCATTGCGCGCGGGCACAATCTGACGGAAAAGCTGAATGATGTGACGGCCCATGCCGAAATGCAGGCTTTCACGGCAGCGGCCAATTATATAGGGGGCAAATACCTGCGGGATTGTACCCTCTATGTCACGGTCGAACCCTGTGTCATGTGCGCCGGGGCGGCTTACTGGACCCAGTTGAAGCGGATCGTCTATGGTGCCTCCGATCCCAAACGGGGATTTTCCAACTTTGGTGCCTCCCTGCTGCATCCCAAAAGTGAAGTGGTTTCCGGAGTCCTGGAAGAAACCTGTGCCGAACTGGTCACGTCATTTTTCCGCAATAAACGGCAGGCCTGAATCAATTTCTTCGGGATTTCCACACAATTCCCAAAAAAAATTGTTATATTTGAAGATAGGAAATTTAAATAAATAGAATTATGGCTTTTGAATTACCAGCGTTACCATACGCATTCGACGCATTAGAACCACATATTGACACGGAGACTATGGAAATCCACCACGGTCGCCACCATAAGGCTTATGTGGACAATCTGAACAAAGCAATCGAGGGCACAGATGCTGCCGGTCTGTCTTTGGAAGAGATCAACAAGAATATTTCAAAATATCCGGCGGCTGTCCGCAATAATGGTGGTGGTCACTACAACCACTCCCTGTTCTGGACCGTTCTTTCACCCAGTGGTGGAGGGACGCCGGGCGGAGATCTGGGAGCAGCTATTGATGCCGCTTTTGGTTCTTTCGACGAATTGAAAAAACAACTGCAGGCTGCGGGAGCCTCCCGTTTCGGTTCAGGCTGGGCCTGGCTGATCGTGGACGGCGACGGAAATCTCAAAGTGACTTCCACCCCCAATCAGGACAATCCATTGTTTGACCTGGATGGCATTGAAAAAGGCACGCCGGTCCTGGGCATCGACGTCTGGGAGCACGCTTACTACCTGAATTATCAGAACAAGCGCCCGGCCTATCTGGAAGCAATCTTTGAAGTCATTGATTGGGATGCGGTAGCAAAGCGCTACGCAGACGCAAAGAAATAGTGTTTTAAGTTTTCATTAAGGAACGGTGGGGTGTCTTGAGCATGCTCCAC
>JBEBWT010000076.1:0-6086 GCA_040392005.1 Parapedobacter defluvii | reverse complement strand
ATCCTGGACAACAGTGATCAGTATGGGTTGTTTGTTCTGACCGGTTCAAATAATTTCTTATTGCAGGAGAGTATTTCACAAAGTCTGGCTGGTCGGGTCGGTTATTTGCAGTTGTTGCCACTTTCTATGGAGGAAATTGGTGATCGGGAACACAATATAGATGCGCTGATGTTCCGTGGGGGATATCCGGAAATCTATCAACAGGGGATTTCTGCTTCTAAATGGCATTCCAATTATATTCGTACCTATGTAGAACGGGATGTGAGGCTCATCAAAAATGTGGGTGATCTGAATGTCTTTGAAAAATTTCTGAAGTTATGTGCAGGAAGGATCGGTCAGTTGCTGAATATGAGTAGTCTGGCAGTAGAGGTGGGGGTAGATGTAAAGACGATCAGTGCGTGGATCAGTGTCCTGGAGATGAGTTTTGTAGTATTCAGATTGCAGCCTTATCATCAAAATTACAATAAGCGGATTATCAAGATGCCAAAACTATATTTTTACGATGTGGGGTTGGCTCTTTCATTGATGGGATTGGAAGAACCAGCGCAGGTGCAAATCCATCCTTTCCGGGGAGCTGCCTTTGAAAACCTGATCATTTTGGAATTTATGAAGCAACGGTTGAATAGCGGAAAGAATCCCAATCTCTATTTCTGGCGTGACAATACGGGCAATGAGGTTGATCTACTGCTGGAATGGAATGCGGGGTTGATTCCGGTAGAGATAAAATCGGGCCAAACGGTGACCCCCGATTATTTTAAAGGATTGAATTTCTGGAATAAGATCACTGGATATGAAGGAGGATTTGTCGTATATGCAGGGGCGCATCAGCAACTCCGCAGTAATGGCGTTTGTGTGTTGCCTTTCCGGCAGATAGAAAAAATGCCGGTAGTGTCGTTTTCAAGGCCTTTGGCGACCGACCGGAGGGACGGAGGTTAGATTTGAAAACGACACTACCGGCAACTATTATTTCAGATCCTCAGCGGTCAGTCCGCTGTTGATTTCTATGCTCTTGACGACTGCTTTGACCGGGAAGGGGACCATCTGATTGACAATGGTACTGCTGTCCGGGAAGAGAATCCCTCCACCGAAGTCCACAAATTTCCCGTTGGTGATTTCACCCGCCATGTCGCTTTCGGATTTCAGTTTCAGTCCGCTGGCCACACTGTAATATTCCACGGATGCCAGTCCGGAAGGAGCGACTACTTTCAATTTATACGCATCTTCTCCATTGACCTGACTGATACCATCCAGCTCCAGTGAATAATTCTTTTCAAAATAATAGAGCTCAGGGAAAATATCCAGCAAGCCGAGGTAAACTTCTGCGGCTTCGGCCGGCAATTCCTGACTCTGTCCCTGGGCGGACACGGTGACTTTACCTCCGGCGACCCGGACCTGGGACAAGACCTGGCCGGCGATTTTGCTATTCTGGATGGCCACTGCCTGATCCTGATCCACAAATTGTTCAAGCGTCAGCGTCATGCCCTGGATTTCGGCCTCAGAGATGCTCTTCAGGGATTTTACGCCCCGGAGTTTGTCTGCACCACCGATGGCAGACAGGTATTTGCTGATCACGACTTCCGGAGTCAGCGAAGCATCGGTGATCTCCACCTTGACTTCCGGATCACCGGTCACGGTGTAATAACTGATGTCACCGAAACGCTGCATTTTTTCGGCAAAACCATCGGCATTGCCCACAGCGGTAATGTACAGATGGTCCGGTCTCACATATTTTGCCGCCAGTGCATTGACCTGATCCAGTGTCAGGGCATCCAGTCTTTTGAGATAGTTTTTATAATGATCTTTTGGCAAGTTCTGGATCTCTGTGTTGATCGCAAAGCTGGCGATGGTGCTTGGTTGCTCCAGGGAACGACCGAAGCTGCCGGCCATTGCGGCCTTGGCCAGATCCAGCTCATCCTGGGTGATCGTACCCTTTGCCAGCCGGCCCAGTTCGTAGAGGAATTCATGGGTGGCACTGTCGGTGACACCGGTACCCACATCGGCGCTGGCACTCAGACTCCCGGTCAGGCGACCGGAGCTGATGCTACCGTAGGCTCCGTAAGTATAGCTTTTGTCCTCGCGGAGATTCTGGAACAAGCGTCCGGATGATCCACCGCCCAGCACCCGGCTGATGACCGCCACCGCAAGGGCATCCGGGTTGTTCGGTTTCAGGTCCACCAGATAGCCCAGCTCCAGCGCAGACTGCTTGCTGGAAGAACGATTGACGATAATCACCTGATTGCCCTTTGGAGCAGCAGGAGTATGCCATTCATGTTTCGGTACCTCCCGGCTTTCCCAGTTGGCAAAATATTTATTGACCAGGGTCTTGGCCTCAGCCACTGTGATGTCTCCCACAATCGCCAGATAACCGATATTCGGGCGGAAATAAGTATGATAATACTGGCGGATATCCTGGATCTGGATATTTTCCACTGTTTGCTCCGTTGCATTCTCTCCATAGGGGTGATCCTTGCCATACATGACCGCATTGCTCACTACACTCAGGATAGTGGACGGGTCGTCTTTGGCAGCGGCCAATCCCGAAAGGGTCTGTTTTTTGGCTTTGTCCAGTTCTGCTTCAGAAAAAGAAGAATTGAATAGCACATCCGAAAACAGTTCCAGCAGGCGTTCATTGTGTTTTTTCAGGGAAGAAGCACTGGCCGAGGTAGCACTCACATTCAGCCGTGCGCCTATCTGATCGACCGCCTCATCCAGTTCGTCCTTGCTCATTTTATGGGTGCCGCCCATCAGCACCTGTCCGACCAGACCGGTCAGGCCCGCTTTGTCCCCTTCCAGCAGGGGATCTCTGTCCAGCACCAGTGAATAGGTCACCCGTGGCAGCTTGTGGTTTTCCACGACAAACACCTTCAGGCCGTTTGGCAGCGTAAAGGTGGCCGGATCACCGATATTGATCTGTGGCGCAGGGCCCGCCTCCGGATATTTTGTCCGATCGACTTGTGCAAAGGCGGAGGAGACCCCGGAAATTCCGGAAACCCCGAATACACCCAGCACGGATACCAATAGATATAAACTTAATCTTTTCATCGTTCTATTTTCTTTGATTTTCAAATCGCTGTTCATTTATTCTCATACTGCAAATATTCTCATACTGCACATATTTTCATACTGCAGACGCAGCAGTACAAATTAATTCGCCGGCTCAGCGGATTTTGGTAAATAATACAATACCACCCGGCTTTCATCGCCCAGGTATTGCTGCGCCACCCGCTGGATATCCTCCCGGGTCACCCGGTTGTACTTTTCCAGTTTGCGGTTGATCTCATCGGCATCCCCGTAAAAAATCTTGGAGCTCGCCAGTTCAGAAGCGATATTGGCGACTGAACCCAGGCTATTCACCGTGCTGCTCTCCACCTGTGCCTTCAATTTGTCGAAATCCGATTCCGACAATCCATTGGCCCTCACCGCTGCAATCTGCTCATTGATCGACTGCTCCAGCACATCGGCAGCCACACCCATATTGGCCACCCCGTACAGAATAAACAGACCGCCGTCCTCCAGTACAAAGGGAATCGCCATCACTGCCAATGCTTTTTGCTGATTGTCCACGATCTCCTTGGTCAGCAGCGAACTTTTTCCGCCCGTCAGATAGGTAGAAAGCAACTCGAAAGCCGGGATGTCGGCGTGTTTCAGCGGAGGTAGGTTGTAGGATTGGATCACCGCCGGCAACTGGATATTATCATAAATAATATCACGGATCTCCGCCGTGCGATGTTCATCGGCTGCAGTCGTGCGGGGGATCGGGCGGCTGCCTGCCGGGATCTCCGCAAAATATTTCCGGACCAACGCCTCGGTCTGCGCATAATCCAGGTCACCGGCAATGGCCAGCACGGCATTATTTGGCACATAATACGTGCGGTAAAACTCCATAAACTCCTGCAATGTGGCAGCGTCCAGGTGTTCGCTCTCGCCGATTACCGTCCAGTTGTAGGGATGGTTCTGATGCGTGCGCTCGAACACTTCCTTGACAATGGTGCCGTAAGGACGGTTGTCCTGGGTCTGGCTCTTCTCCTCCTTGATGACTCCCCGTTGGGTAGTCACCCCGATCTCATCGATCTTGGCATGCAGCATGCGTTCACTTTCCATATAGAGGACCGTCTCCAGGTGATTGGAAGGAACGATCTCGTAATAAGTCGTATAATCCTTGGAAGTACCGGCATTGAGCGTACCACCGATGGATTCTACCTTCTTCATGTATTCGCCGCGGCCAATATTTTTGGTGCCTTCAAACAACAGGTGCTCAAAGAAGTGGGCAAATCCGGTCCGTTCCGGTTTTTCATTTTTGGAGCCTACGTGGTAGGTCACATTCACCGCCACGATCGGCGTCGAATTGTCCTGATGCATAACGACAGTCAGCCCATTGGGAAGTTTGAATTCCTTGAATTCAATTCTGTTCTGCGCATTTGCCGGTGTCAGAAAGCAAACGACCGCACCAATAAATACCGCGATTAACAAGTTTTTCTTCATTTTTAAAAATGTGTTTTTATTAAAATAGGATGTCAAAAGTACAAATTTGTTACATATAAAAGGGAGGAAGGTGTCAGTTAATTTTAAAATTACTTTGCATTAATGTACAATAGATACCCTACCGGTGCGAATATTTTCTTAAATTGCGCAAAAATTCAAAAATCAAACTTTACACTAAACACACACTAAACTAAACAATATTCCATGCAGACTCAGGTGATGAAGGCTTCCGGCCAGGATTTTGCGAGCTATATTCAACATTTTGAACAAACGCTCAAGCGTGTTTTCCATGAAGAGGGGGACATCAATCAACTGAGCCTGAGCCGGGGATTGCCTGATGAAGTCTGGAAAGAAATCATGGATTGCGTGCCGCTGTCGGTGGCTATTCCTGCCGAATACGGAGGCCGGGGCAGCCAGGTTCAGGAGTGCCTTGGGGTGCTTTCTGCCGCCTCTTACGAATCCCTGCCCCTGTCCCTGACCTTCGGGATCAATATTGCTCTGTTTCTGGAGCCATTGGCCAAATATGGCAATGAAGAAGTGAAAACATCCATTTTCCAGCAATTTCTGAAAGACCAGCGCATGGGTGGCCTGATGATCACCGAACCGGATTTTGGTAGTGATGCCCTGAATATGCGGACTTCCTTTAGTGAAAGGGCGGAGGGCGGTTTCCGGGTGCGGGGAGTCAAGCATTGGCAGGGGCTGACCGGAATGGCGGATTACTGGCTGATTGCGGCCCGCCGGGAAAATGAGAAGGGCGATCTGGCCCGGGATATTGACTTTTTTGTCTGTGACATCAGTCAGCCGGGACAGGAGATCGTGGTCGAGGAGTTGTTTGACAATCCGGGCCTGTATATGATTCCTTACGGCCGGAATATCCTGGATCTGCAAATCCCTGAGAATTTCCGGTTGCAACCGGAAAGCACGGGCATTAAAATGATGCTCGACATCCTGCACCGCAGCCGCCTGCAATTTCCGGGCATGGGCATGGGATTTGTCAAACGTATGCTGGACGAAGCCATGCAGCACTGTGAACAACGGATGGTGGGCAAAAGCAATCTGCTGGCCCTGGATCAGGTGCAATATACCTTGTCCCGCATGCAATCCGCTTATACGCTCACTTCGGGCATGTGCGCCCGCAGTTGCGAAGTCAGCAGCATCGAACATAATCTGGCCACCGAGGGCCTGGAGGCCAATAGTATGAAAGCGGTGGTGACCGACCTGATGCAAGAGTCCGCCAACAGCCTCGTGCAGTTGTCCGGAGCGCAGGGTTACCGTATCAGCCACATCGGCGGCCGGGGTATCATGGACAGCCGCCCCTTCCAGATCTTTGAAGGCTCCAACGAGATGCTTTACTCACAGATCGCCGAAATGGTTCTGAAAGCCATGCGGATGAAGAAAGTAGGAAACCTCCTTGAGTATCTGCGGGAGCATCCCCTGACCAGCCGTGCTGCAGCCTTCTTCAACAAGGAACTGGACTTCTCAGTCGAGGCCATCAGTCTGCAACGCAAAATGGTGGATCTGGGCCGGGTGCTGGGCCGTGTAGTCTGTGCCGGCTACGCCATCAACCTGGGCGACAAGGGCTTCAATAAGCAATTGGTCGAAAA
>JBEBWT010000075.1:0-6419 GCA_040392005.1 Parapedobacter defluvii | reverse complement strand
ACTCCCTATCATCAATGGAGTCAGGCAGACTCCGGAACAATTCCTGGAACATATCCGGAAAAATATCAATAGTTTCGTAAATACCAGTTACAGTACATTCATCCCTTATCAATGGTATGGAGTAAATGATATCGCATTATGGAACTCCTCAAATCCTTTGGGTGCAGTAGTTGCTTTGGATATTCCAGGCCCCGATAATGGTTCTGTCATAGTGAGTGATTACAGTAGTACTGGATGGACATTTTCTACTATCTTTGACCCCATGTATGCATCACATCCTGTTAGCGGACACCGGGATTTTGGCTTTACTCAAAACACAAATGGCTCTTATACGTTTTATACCAGAGCTGTAGATCGATTAACGAATGCGGGTGGTACAACATTAAAAGCAGTAGCTGACTTTCTCTTGCCATCTCTTTCACCATTCGCAATTGCAGATGCACTTTGGGAGTCTTTCCAAAGCAAAATCGAGAACTTTGTAAATACGAATGGTGGGAATTCTACTGTAAGTGACCCACAGATTTATCGTCCCGACTGGCAACAGGTCAAAGATGTTTTAGAAGGCCGAGCCCCACTAAGTACACTAAGCAGAGATTGTCCAGATTAATAGTTAAATGAAAAAGATGAAAACTACATTTTATATTGTATGGTTTCTGTGTGTCGTGCAGCTTAGTCTATATCTCTTTTTCCCTTTTGGTGGGCCAATACGTATTGCCTTAGTCATTAAGAGTGGATTATATGGAGAGGACTATATAAATAAACTGTTTGAAAACCAAAAATTTATAGACTACTTCCTGACATTTGATAATATGATTGCGGCAATATATTTCGGAGCGCTCACGCTTTGTTCGATCCTGCCATTGCTATCCAACATGAATCCAAGCGTGAAGTATAAGATGGGTATCACCTGCTTCTTGATTTCCATGGCCATTTTGTGGATACCAAAACTGCTGGGCTTGATATTTTGAATTGGAGGAACAGGACTTATTCAGGCTTCCTATGGAATGCTTTTTTCTGATGCATTATGGACATCATTCCAAAGTATGATCAACTCATTTGTGAATCAAAATGGAGGAAATTCATCGGTAGCAACCCAGCAGATTCATCGCCCTGTCTGGCAAGACGTCAAAGATGTTATTGAAGGACGAGCACCATTAAGTACGTTGAGTAAAGATTGTCCAGATTAAATAAAACACAATTATGTACAGAAAAATTATTGTAAATGGATTGGTGGCATTCGTGGTTTTCCCAGTCATAATCTCATTTAGATACTGGCAAAATATAATAGAAGGCAACTATAAATATTATGACTCATATATAGATTCATTTTCTGAATATGTATATATTGCCGTTTTGCGTCCAATGGCATATCCTTTGGTTCCAATATTTTTTTTATTACTTGTTTTACTGCCTTTTCAGCTTATTAAAGATCACTATTATAAGATTGGAAAAACGCTTCCATATTATAAGAAAATACTATTATTCAGTTTGATTGTCGGTTCTTTAATTATATTCTGGGGACTTTTTAGTAATATTTGGGTTTACCCTTATTATCATAACTTAATTTATCTGGTGTATGCGTTTGGCTCTGGGGTTATTTATGGTTCTTTGCTTTATTTTTTAGTTGACCGGTATGTCGAAAAAACAAAAGAAGATCATATTACATAAACTAAGTTATATATGATATGGCAAATAAAAGCACGAAAAATTATTGGTAACCTTATAGTGGCTTATATCCTTTTTCCCATAATCTATATACATCAATACCTGGATAATATAGTAAGCGGGCAATACCATTATTATAACATCCACTTTGATACTTTGTCCGCATATTTGAAGCAGATCTTTAACGGATTCTTCCTGTTTTCGACATTGCTGATAGTTGCGTCCCTGTTACCTTTTCAACTTATCAAAAACAAGTGGTTATATCGTTTGGACAAGGCTTATTTTCTTATCACCCTATGTTGTTATGTATTGTTAAACTGTCTTGTTGTAATTATTTCAGGGTGGGGTGCCCTCCTGTTGAATGCTTCCAGTCCCTGGTTTGAAAATATCTCTTTTATAGTTGTATTGGTGGGATTTTCATTTTTAATACAAGTTTTTTTATACATATTGGTCGATAAGTATATCAGAAAAACAGCTGTTAAGATTAAAGCCGGGGTATGTACAGAAAAATAATCATGAACTTTCTTATCGGTTTACTTTTGCCAATAGCATTAAGTATTCGATGGTTTCCGCATGTTTATAATGCCTTCTTCAAGGGCATTTATAAGTATTACGACTTTAGAATCGAATCCTTAGGTGAGTTTCTATACCATGTTTATGGAAGAACTTATTTCATAGAGTATTTTGTACATCTTTTCGTGCTTTTTTTACCTTTTCAATTGATAAAGGATTATTATTTTAATACAAAAAAGATAAGGCTTTCTTTCTTAAAAAAGTGGGGGGTATTGACATCCATTCTGCTTGTATGGATGTTGTTATGGGTTCCATTAAGACTTGAATATTGGAGGTTTTTTGTCTTTGCAATTGGTTTTGGGCTTGTTTTTACAGCTTTATTATATTTTACAATTGACCGGTATGTCGAAAAAATAAAGGAAGATCATATTGCGTAAACTAATCGGAAATTTATTGGCAGCAACAGTAGCTCCGATACTATTGCAAGTTGGGGTCTTACCTAATGTATTCCGCGCTATTTTCTATGGGGAATATAAATATTATGATTTTAAGATCGATTCCCTGAAAGAATATTTGCTCACTGTTTATAGTGGTTATTTCTTGTTTTACTTTGTTACCCTTGTTTTTGTGCTGTTGCCATTTCAACTTATCAAAAACCATTATAATGAACAGGGCATCAGGCTATCATTCCTAAAGAAATCGGGCATACTATCCGGAATTGTTTTGTTTTATTTTCTTATAGCAGGATTGTTTTTTGTAAACCTATTTTTTCCTGTGTGGTATTACAATCTCCATTATTTATTGATAGCCACCGTATTTGGTGTAGTGATGTCTGCAATCCTCCATCTACTGGTAGATTCGGCAATAGAATCCCGGATTGGAACAACAAAGTATGAATAGGAAAGTAACAAAATTCCTCATATACCACGGTATGTTTTCTATTGGTCCTCTTACATTTATTTGGTCCTTATGGAGGGCCTTTGTTCGTTTGGCATTATATAAAAACGGGGTTTTACGATATCGATAAGTTAATATCCGGGCTTGAATATCAGTGTAATGATATTGTCGTTTTCCTAAACAAGACTATCGCCTTTATTTTTTGGATTTGTGTCCTGACACCTTTGATTGTCATATCTATGAAAATTCCCCAAAACAAAATATTATTAAAGTTTGTATGGTGTTGGCAATCATCATTGTATTCGTCCCCAAATTAATCAGTATGATTTGACTATAAGGACAATCAATTTTTATTATCTTTGTTTAATCTAAATGATGATGAACCATTGAAAATGAAGTACGTTCCGGTGTACGATCTGCAAATTCAAAAAAATAAAGGGATGAATCTCTTTATCCGGGCCATTATTGCCGAGATTGTTTTCGCTCAATATTAGTCCGTAGTCACGATTGGCACCAAGACATTTCGGTTTTACTTGGTCCCAAGCCTTTCCGTTCTCCGGAATCAATTCTCATATTTGAATAAACCAATCTGGTTTCGGGCTACATTTCCCGATCCTTTAAAAATCAATAATTATGGCAATCTATCATCGCCTGGGCACGATCCCCGCAAAGCGGCACACAGTTTTCAGAAAACCGGACGGCAGCCTGTACTCAGAAGAGCTGGTGTCCACACATGGTTTTTCAAGCACTTATTCACTGGTTTACCACTGTCATCCGCCCACATTGGTCAAGAAAATCGGTGAACCCTATTCCGTCATTCCACGGATCGCCCGTGAAAAACATCTCAAGCACACCAGCCTGAAAGGGTTTCAGGTACAGCCGGAGGATGATTACCTGAAAAGCCGCAAGCCGATGCTCGTCAATCAGGATCTGCATTTGTCGCTGGCGGCCCCACGGCAATCGATGGATCGGTATTTTTACAAAAACAGCCAGGCGGATGAGATCATTTTTGTCCATGAAGGCCGGGGTGTATTGAAGACCGGCTACGGGGAAATCCCTTTTGAATACGGGGACTACCTGCTGATTCCGAGAGGGGTTATCTATCAGCTCAGTTTTGAGAATGCTGACAACCGCCTCCTGATAGTGGAATCGTTTTCGCCGGTGCGGACACCCAAACGCTACCGCAATGAATTTGGTCAGTTGATGGAACATGCTCCATTCTGCGAAAGGGATATGAAACTGCCCCGGAACCTGCAAACCCATGATGAATTTGGAGATTTTGAGGTGAAGATTAAAAAAGAGGGGCTCATCTACCCTTATACGTATGGTAGTCACCCCTTTGACTTTGTGGGCTGGGATGGTTATCACTTCCCCTGGGGCTTTTCCATTCACAATTTTGAGCCGATCACCGGCCGCGTACACCAACCGCCACCGGTACACCAGACTTTTGAAACGGATGCCTTTGTGCTGTGCAGTTTCTGTCCGCGCCTGTACGATTACCATCCACAGGCCATCCCGGCGCCCTACAATCACAGCAATGTGGATTCGGATGAGGTGCTTTATTACGTGGACGGGGATTTTATGAGTCGCAACAATGTAGAAAAAGGGCAGATCACGCTGCATCCCGGCGGCATTCCGCACGGACCGCATCCCGGTACCGTGGAGAAAAGCATCGGGCAGACCCGCACGGATGAATTGGCGGTGATGATCGATCCGTTCCGCCCTTTGATGCTGACCGACGAAGCGCTCAGGATAGAGGATCCGGATTATTACCATTCCTGGATGAGTTAAAAAAAATTAAAAAACTATGAATCAGACATTTGCTGAAAAAATTGCGAAAGCGCAGGATTTCCTGCCCATCAACGGGACAGATTTTATCGAATTTTATGTGGGGAATGCCAAACAGGCTGCCCATTTTTTCAAGACCGCATTTGGTTTTCAATCCGAGGCTTATGCCGGCCCCGAAACCGGGATGCGTGACCGGGCTTCCTATGTATTGAAACAAAACAAGATCCGGCTGGTGCTGACCTCCGCCCTGCGTTCGGACCACCCGATCTCAGACCATGTACGCAAGCACGGCGACGGCATCAAAATCCTGGCCCTGTGGGTGGATGATGCTTATAAATCCTATGAGGAAACCATCAAAAGGGGAGCAAAATCCTATCAGGAGCCGCAGACCCTGCGGGATGAATATGGCGAAGTCCGTACAGCGGGGATCTATACCTATGGTGAAACCATACACCTGTTTGTAGAGCGAAAAAATTATACGGGTGTTTTTATGCCTGGTTATGAAAAATGGGAAAGCAGCTATGCACCCGAAGAAACCGGTTTGTTATATGTCGATCATTGTGTGGGCAATGTGGGCTGGAACCGCATGAATGAGGCTGTGCAATGGTACCAGGATGTGATGGGCTTTGTGAATATTCTCTCCTTTGATGACAAGCAGATCAATACCGAATATTCGGCCCTGATGAGCAAGGTGATGAGCAATGGGAATGGTTATGTCAAATTTCCCATCAATGAACCGGCCGAAGGCAAAAAGAAATCGCAGATCGAGGAATACCTGGAATACTACGAGGGGGAAGGGGTGCAGCATGCGGCTCTGGAAACCAAAGATATCCTGAAAACGGTCAAGGCCCTGAAAGAGCGGGGAGTCGAATTTTTGAGTGCTCCCCCCGAAGCCTATTACGAGATGCTGCCCGAGCGTATCGGCGAAATAAAGGAGGACCTGGAGGCCATTCAGGCGCTGGGTATTCTGGTGGACCGGGATGAAGAGGGCTATCTGTTGCAGATCTTCACCAAACCCATCCAGGACCGGCCGACTTTCTTTTTTGAGATCATCCAGCGCCGCGGTGCGCAGAGCTTCGGAGCCGGCAATTTCAAAGCGTTGTTTGAGGCGATCGAACGCGAGCAGGAACGCCGGGGGAATTTATAGCAATGTGAGGCTATCAGGCCAAAGGCCGGGAACCGGACAGCGCAACGGTTGCCCGCGGAACAACAGGGAGCGCATACCATCTGGATCCGGCCCGATAATCCGGCCCCGGAGATCCCGGTCAGCGCCCGAATCTGAAATATTCACTGAGTGGGTGGCTGCGGCCCTGGAGCATGGCAGCCACCATTTCCATTCCGATGACAGAAAGGTTCACTTGATCTCAGTTTCATCGCCAAACGCTATAAAACTTAATCAGGTTGCTCATTCAGTTTCGATTTGCGGTAGCCATAAGCAAAATAAACCACCAGTCCCAGTACCAGCCAGACCAGGAATATGAACCAGTTACTGGCTCCCAGTTCGGACATGAGATAGAGATTGACCAGGATTCCGGCCACGGGCAGCAAAGAAAAAT
>JBEBWT010000074.1:0-6458 GCA_040392005.1 Parapedobacter defluvii | reverse complement strand
TTCAGAAAGAGTAACCGAACGATATATAAGGAAGGTAAGGGATAAAGCTGCCTTCCCTGAAAATCGGTGATAGGCCGGCCCTGAAATTGAATCCTCCATTGACAGGTTGTTTCCGGTAACCAAAAGTCAGGGTACCCATAAATTGGGTTTCGGATTTTTTCTCCGTACTTGTCGTACCTCCCCAACCACTATAATAATATTCTGTATAGCCGAGTTGGACCAGTGAAGCACCGCCCCCCATTTCAAAATAATGTCCTTCTTTTCCCAGCAGATAATTGATCTGTACGGGAAGCGTAAAGAAGCTCTCATCTTCCACTGCAAAATAGCCCATTCCGGCTCGCATTCCCCAGGCATTGCGGGTCTCCCCGAAACGAACGTCGTAATTGGCCGAAATAAAGCCCGGTCCTCCCAATTCTACAAAAACAGTCTGGGCTCTGGTGCCTGGCTCATAGGTAGCGGTACTTTCCTGCGCTTTGCCGGCAAAAGGTAACAGAAACAGAAGGAATACGAATATGGAGTAGTTGATTTTTGAATTCATGACCGTGCTTTTAAATGTTTGGATAATACTTATAAATATTTTGCTTAGCGTTAAACGTTTGGGCCAAAGTTAAGCATTTTTGGCAAGGGGAGCAAAAGTCGGACCATAGACTATTTCAAAAAGATCAGCACTCACTTTCTTCCAGTTGGAAAATATTTTCCACCCGGACATCGAACACTTTTGCCATGCGCAGTGCCAGCAGGGTGGATGGAATGTACTTTCCAAGTTCAATCGCATTGATGGTCTGACGGGAGACCTGGATCTTTTCTGCAAGTTCGGCCTGGGTCATGTTTTTTATAGCCCTTTGTATTTTGAGGGTATTTTTCATCTGTAATTTTCGTTTGAAATTTTCATCTGTGGGAATTTGTATGCATTATTCAGGTAAGGACCAAACGGTTTTTGCTGCCCGTACCGGCGCTCAGTTTCTTTATAGCAAAAATCAGCAGAAATAGTAAGGGTACCATGTGTACAGAGAACAGCATCACAATCAGATAGGTGGCCCCGTAAATAGTCAGCGTGGCCAGCAGGACCAGTGCGTAATGTATATAAAAGGTGATCTGCCAGCTTTCAAGCCTGAGTTGTTTGAGGTATTCATCCTCAGAGCGATCTTTGGAAAATGCCCAGAAGATCAGGCATAACGGCAGAACGTACCAGGCCGTTTCGATCAGGGGTTCGGGCAGGAATCTGCTTAGTTCCGGATAAGAAGGTTCCAGTATCACTGCGATGATGACCGGGAAAGACAGTAGGGAACCGACGATCCCAATGTAGCGGAAAGGGACTCGCGGAAACTGGAAAATTCGGTCACTGCCGAGTTTATCCCGTTTGTACCGATAAACCTGGTAATAGAATCGGGCGATGAATATGAGCAGGGGACTGAATACGGCATAGACAATCCAGTTCAGATCGGATAGGATGCTCCAGGCATCGAATTCGAATAATGAGTTTGCTTCCTTTTTGGCGATGAATAGATTGTTGATCAGATAGGCGCCAAAAATCAATATATAATTGAACAGAATGGCCCGGTGGAGGGCATCCAACCGGAGATGGGCGGTCAATTCGTCTTCGTTTTTCAACCGGGCGAATGCGGTGAACAACAAGCCGGTAATAATCAGCACCAGGGCCAGTTCGTCCGTCAGGTTCATCGGAGGCTGGAAGAATGCGGCGATTCCGGTACGGGGTTCACCGAAACCCAGTGCCGGGATGGAATACTGTTGATAAAGTACAAAGTAGCCCAATACAAACCCGATCAGGGCCATACAGATCCCTGCCGGACGAAAATAAGCTGGAAATAGAAATCTTGATTTCATAATTTTGTCATGTTTGTTTGATCAAAAGTAAAGTATGTTTTACATAAATACAAATAAAATTGACAAAATCTGATCAATCTTCACCGCCCCTCCTCAGCCAGGACATTGGTATAAGTTTTCAGGTATTTCAGAATAATATACATCAATACGGTCAGGGTGCACAGGACAAGAATGGTATCATCGAAATCGGTGTTGCGCTCCAACAACTCCCCGCTGATATTGAACAGTGCAAATATCAGAAATATGGCTGCCAGTCCGTTTTTTTCCTTTTTCAGCACTTTCTTCCAGCTAAAGGGCAGGGTGGGGCGGATGAATTTTTTAGTATTGAGAGAAGGGATAAAAGCAGGGGTCTTTGCCGCCCATTCCTCATAGACCGGTCCGAATTTCTTCCTTAAAAACTGCTCTTCGGCATACATGATCCTTTCATAGTATATCCAGTAGGCCAGAATAAATATGATCACAAACCAGAAGTTACCGGTCATCATGGCCAATCCCAGCCAGATAAAGAAAATGCCCACATACAGTGGATGGCGGACCATCGAATAAATCCCGGAGGTATTGAGCTGATCGGCCAGTTGTTCTTTTGTGTTTCTTCCGGAAGTCTTTGCCGGCGTATGCCCTACGGCATAAATCCGAATGGCCAGTCCGAATAAACTGATCAGCAGACAAAATCGTTCATAATAGAGCTCGTAAGGAGAATCTTCCAGTATAAAGGTGTCGGGATGAAGTTCTTTTCGCAGGTGCAGAACGACAGCAATCAGTAAAATAAGGATCGGTAAAAAACTCCTGTGCCTGAAAAGCCAGTTGCCCTGTTGTTCAAATTCTTCCTGTAACGCCATGGTGTTTATAATTTTTTGGTTAATCGATGGGCGTAATTTAGCAAGAAATCGGAAGAACGCAAGGGATTTCCAAAATTCCCTTAGTTGAGGTATAGCTCCACCAGACCCTCAGGCAGCGTGACTTCGAGAATCTTTTGGTCCGGGTCTATAAAGTCGATGATATCCTCATTGAGCGGAAAGAGGATTTCGCGTTCGCGATAGGTCACCGAAGCGACATGCTGCTGGGGATATTCGTGAATTTCGCTGATCGGGCCAAGTATGCCGTATTCCTGATCATGGACTTCAAATCCTTTGAGGTCCGTAATCCGGAAATCATCCGGATCCCGTTGGGGCAATTTGTCGTTGGGCAGATAGGCTTTTTTGCGGGTGAGGGCCTGTGCTTTGTCAATGTGGTCTATATCCTCAAAAAAAAGGTATGCGGTGCTATTGGGATGGATTTTTGAGCTTTCGACAAAGTATGGCACCAGCTTGCTGTCAATTTCCAGAAAGAGAACAGCCAGATCCAGCTCTTTGTAATCCTCAAATTCAAAAAACAATTGTACCTCTCCCTTCAGCCCTTTGGTCTTGCTGATGTATCCTATATAAAAGCAATCTTTGGTTTCCATGGATTTGGTTGGTTTGATTGGGGTTTGCGGAATCTGTTCCTGAATTTACAGAGTCTGTTCCTGAATTTGCGGAATTTGGTCTTAATGAAAAAAACCGCTCCGGAAATCTTGGTTTCTCCTGGAGCGGCTTTGTGTTTTGATCACATCAATCCCGGATTCCGGGATTGAATTATTCTGCCTTGTCGGCTTCGCCTTCGGCAGGAGCAGCCTCTTCGGCAGCTTCAGCAGCCGGAGTTTCCTCAGCGGCAGCTTCCACCTCTTCGGCAACAGCCTCTTCGGCAGCTTCAGCAACCGGAGCTTCTTCTGCAACAGCTTCCACCTCAGTGGCAGGAGCTTCTTCAGCAGCAGCCTCGACTGCAACCTCTTCTGTGGCAACTTCAGCAACCGGAGTTTCCTCAGCGACAGCTTCCACCTCTTCGGCAACAGCCTCTTCTGCCTCTTCCACTTCCTCAGCAGGAGGAGTGTTTTTGGCTTCCAGTGCTTTGGCCATTTCAGCTTTCTTCTTCGCTTCTGCTTCCAGAGCAGCTTTTCTGGCTTCTGCTTTTGATGTTGCCAGATTGTCTTTTTTACCTTCGATCTTGGCATCCTTGCCTTTCAGCCACTCTTCAAATTTAGCATCTGCTGCCGCTTCGTCGAATGCACCTTTTTTCACCCCATCCAACAAGTGTTTCTTGTAAAGAACACCTTTGTAGGAAAGAATGGCACGGGCCGTATCGGTCGGTTGTGCACCATTTTGTACCCAGGTCAGCGCACTTTCAAAGTTGATGTCAATGGTGGCTGGGTTGGTATTCGGATTGTAGGATCCGATACGCTCAATGAATTTACCGTCACGTGGTGCCCGTGAATCGGCTACTACCAAATGGTAAAAAGGACGTCCTTTTTTACCATGTCTCTGCAATCTGATTTTAGTTGCCATTTTTGCTAATTTATGTATTCAACATAGTTCCCGGAGTACATTCTGCGGGGCGACAAAGATAAGCAAATAATTTATAACAAGTTATATCGCTGCAAAATATTTTTTGTGGCGGGCAGGATCTTCTGGATCATCCGGTCAAAGCCGAGGTCATTGGGATGCACACCATCTATGGTCCCCTCGTGGTCATCGCCCATCAGGCCATCTGCTCCGATGAGGAAAAGAAGGGGGTCGGATTTTTGCAGCTTAGCAATTTCTTCTCTGAACCGTTTATTGCGTAAGTGCATGTCTTCAGCAATTTTACGGTTGAAATTCCCACTTTCAAAAAAAGCACCTTCAATAGCTATAATGGGGATATCCGGATGTTCGGAACGGATTTTCTGAATAAAAGCGGCCGTCCTTTCTGTTATATTGTCCGGTGAACAATTGGGCACACAATCTATGATAAGCGCATCCATTTGCATATCAGCAATCATGTCAGCCACCTGGGGTTCCATTTTGGCACTGCCACTAATCCCCAGATTGATGAAGTCCAGTCCGCTCATTCTCGAAAGCCGGGCCGGATAAGCCAATCCAGGTCTGCTGGCAGACGCCCCATGTACGATACTAGTGCCATATATCGGTATGCGATGGTTAAAGGGTGAGGCAGAGAATTCAAAATCAGCCGTAGAGTCCACACCGATTTCCAGCCTATCTATTGAATCATAAAGCGGTAAATACAGGAGGCATTCCTTTTGGCTAGTGTCCATCTCTGCAACCAGCGTGGATTCAGCGCAATCCTGTGCTCCGGGCCTTCCTACCCCCGCATACACCCACTTGCCATCCCGCTTTATATAAAGATCCATTCCTTCAAAGGCAATGGCGGCCAGATTGTTGTAGGTTTTTGCCGGGGAAGTGCACCATTTGGCCCTGATCTGGGTACTGTTGGTGTTGAAGGTCACGTACAGACCCGCTGAATGGGTGTACAATTGCTTGACATTAGCCGGAATATCGGTGAATTGTGCGGTGTCGATCCGATGGAAAGCAGCGCCGGCATGTGTAGTTCTCCCTTGAATTTCATTTCCGGTCACCTCCTTATAGTGTAGTCCGGGTTGGGAAGAAGGGTTGGATGAGGAAGATTGACCCCAACAGAGCAGTGCCTGAAATAGTACAGAGCACAGCACCAGAATTGCCCGCTTAATTCTCATAACCAAATCGTTGCAAATAGTTTTTTCGCTTCCGCCAATCCGGGATCACCTTGACGAACATTTCCAGAAACACCTTCTGGCCGAGGAATTCTTCTATATCCTGACGGGCGTAGGTACCCACTTTTTTGATCATGCTGCCAGCCTTGCCGATCAGAATATTTTTCTGCGAATCCCGCTCGACGATGATTTCGACACTGATTCGGGTGAGTTTAGGCTCTTCCTTAAAAGAAGTAATAATCACCTCGGTACTATATGGGATTTCTTTCTCGTATAATTTGAAAACTTTCTCCCGGATAATCTCGGAAACAAAGAAGCGTTCGGGCTTGTCCGTCAGGGCATCTTTATCATAATAGGGAGGATGTTCGGGCAAATGGTCCATCACAAATTGCATGACGGCTTCTACATTATAACCTTTCAAGGCCGAAGTAGCAAATATGGCGCGGGGAGACAGAGTGTCCTGCCAGAATCTGATCTTGGCATTGACTTCCTCTTCGGAGGATTTATCGATCTTATTGATCAGTACTGCTACCGGAGAGTCAGTATGCTGTAACTTTTGGATGATGTCTGACTCGTCGTGCTGTTCGTGGATGTCGGTCACCAGCAAAATAATGTCGGCATCCACCAGCGATCCCTGCACCACACTCATCATCGCTTCCTGCAAGGCATAAGCGGGTTTGATCACCCCCGGTGTGTCCGAAAACACGATCTGATAGTCCGGCTCATTGATGATCCCGATGATGCGGTGTCTGGTAGTCTGTGCTTTGGGTGTGATAATGGACATTTTCTCGCCGACCAATGCATTCATTAACGTCGATTTACCTGCATTGGGCTTTCCGATAATACTGACAAAACCTGCCTTGTGGGTCATGTGTTTTTTAATTATTTTGAATAATAGTTTTGCAAAATAACAAAATATTTGTATCTTTGCAGTCCCAAACGGGAAGAAATAGAAATAATTGGCAGCAAGTGCCACTGAATAATAAAGATACATTGCGGGGTGGAGCAGTTGGTAGCTCGTCGGGCTCATAACCCGAAGGTCGCACGTTCGAGTCGTGTCCCCGCTACTACT
>JBEBWT010000073.1:0-6527 GCA_040392005.1 Parapedobacter defluvii | reverse complement strand
AATAGTGTTTTAAGTTTTCATTAAGGAACGGTGGGGTGTCTTGAGCATGCTCCACCGTTTTTTTTGGGGTGTCCTGCCGTCGGCCCAGCGAATGGGGCAGGTGATTGGAGTCGGGCTTTTGCCGGGCTTGCGGCAGGTGGTTGAGGTTGGGCGTTCGATGGTTGGGGTCGGCAGTTTAGTAGTCGGCGAGCCGGGAAGTAGAGGCAGAAAAGAAGTTGCGAAAATAGAGATGTCGAATTTGTGATACGACGAAAACAGCATTACCCTTTTTGACGAAAACAACATTACTCTTTTCGTGATGTTTTTAAAAACGGAAGAATATTATGAAGGATATGATGAAAGCATTGGTTCTGGAGGGGATCGGAGAACCGTTGAGGATGAAAACGGTGCCGTTACCTGAGTTGAAGGAGGGCGAGGCGCTGGTGCGGATCCGGGCGGCAGCTTTCAACCGCAGGGACTGGTGGATTCAGCGGGGTGAGTATGCCGGATTGAAATTCCCGATTATTTTGGGATCTGATGGTGCCGGCGTAGTCGAGAAGGTCTGTACGGATGAAGGGGAGTTCGCTGCGCCGGAGGATGGGTCCGAACGCCGCTTTCCCGCTGGTCATGGGATTTCCCCCGGAACGTACTGGCCCGGCAGGGAAGTTCTGATCAACCCCTGCCTCGGCTGGGAAGAAGACACGGAAGCGCAACCTCCCGGTTTTTCGATCCTGGGCCTCCCTGCGGACGGGACTTTTGCTGAGTATGTCCGGGTACCAGTCAGGAATCTCTTTGAAAAACCGGCCTACATGAGTTTTGAAGAAGCCGCTGCCCTGCCGCTGGGAGGGTTGACTTCGTTCAGGGCCTTGTTCCGGAAAGCGGGGCTTAGGCCCGGAGAAAAAGTGCTGATCACCGGTGCCGGGGGAGGAGCAGCGACTTTTGCCCTGCAATGGGCGGTGCATGCGGGGGCGGAGGTTTATGTGACTTCCGGATCTCCGGAAAAAATTGCGAAGGCACTGGGAGCCGGAGCGCGGGCGGGAGTGGATTACCGCCAGCCTGACTGGGCAGAAAAAATCAAAGAATTATCAGGCGGCATTGATGTGGTGATTGACAGTGCGCTGGGAGAGGGCTTCCCTCATTTTCTGGAGCTTGCCAATCCGGGGGGACGGATCGTGTTTTACGGAGGCACCTCCGGAAATATCCCCGCACTCAACGGACGAAAGATTTTCTGGAAGCAACTGCAGATCAAAGGCACCACCATGGGATCCAGGTACGATTTTGAACAGATGCTGGCCTTTGCCACCCGGCACCGGATCCGGCCCCTGATCGACACGGTCATTCCCTGGGACCTTGCTCAGGATGGATTGGATAAAATGTCTTCCTCCAGCCAGTTCGGCAAAATTGTATTGCAGATGTGACAATTGAAAATTATTTTTTCTGTTGCGGATTTGGGGAATTTATATAGATTTGATCCAAATAAGTGTTTAACCAACAAAAAGATCATTGAAGATAGTCATCAATTGACCAACAAAATAGTCATCAATTAGCACAATTAGATTTATATGAAGAAAGCAGGATTAATGATCATGTTGTTTTGCGCAGCAACATTCGCATTTGCACAAACGAGCGCTGATTTTGTGGTGGACAAGTCCAAATCCACCATCAACTGGGAAGCCAAGAAGGTGGTAGGTGGTCATGTGGGCCATATTGCGATCAAAGAAGGTACGGTAAAGGTCAATGGGAATGCCGTGACCAGCGGTAACTTTGTGATTGATATGCCTACCCTGGTCTGCACCGACAACGGAAGGGTGACCGACCACCTGAAAAATGCGGATTTCTTTGATGTAGAGAAATTCCCGACTTCCTCTTTTGTGATCACTAAAGTAGAAAGCAATGCTTCCGGTGCCACAGTGACCGGAAAACTGACCATCAAAGGGATTACGAAAGACCTGACGTTCCCTGCCACCATCGCAGTCAGCGGCAATACCTTGACTACCAAAGCAACCGTAAAGGTCAATCGTCTGGAGTATGACATCCGCTTCCGGTCCAGCCGCTTTTTTGCGGATCTGGGTGACCGGGCGATCGAAGACGAGTTTACACTGACACTGGATATCACCGCGACCCGCAAATAACGTCAAAAGTTTTAAAAACCCAAAAGCCCCAATTTCCTTTACGAAAATTGGGGCTTCTTTCTTAAGTATTGCAAGGGGTTATCTTTTGGCCGGGATCCAGTTGGACCGGGATCCTGGCCCGCCAGGCTCATACCGTTCGCCCCGACGATCTTATCTTTGGCTCAAGGGCACGTAATCCCTTTTGGTATAACCGGTATAAATCTGTCTCGGACGGCCGATCGGTTCCTTATTGACACGCATTTCCTTCCATTGAGCGATCCAGCCCGGCAGACGGCCCAGCGCAAACAGCACCGTAAACATATCGGTCGGGAAGCCCAGCGCCCGGTAAATGATACCCGAATAGAAATCCACATTCGGATATAGCTTGCGATCCACGAAATAAGGATCTCTGAGCGCCGCTTCTTCCAGTTCCTTGGCAATCTGCAGCACCGGATCATTGACACCCAGTTTTTCCAGAATATCATCACAGGCTTTCTTGATAATTTTGGCCCGTGGATCAAAGTTTTTATAGACCCGGTGCCCAAAGCCCATCAGACGGAACGGATCATTCTTGTCCTTCGCCTTCTCGAT
Source organism: Parapedobacter defluvii (assembly GCA_040392005.1). Taxonomy (GTDB): domain Bacteria; phylum Bacteroidota; class Bacteroidia; order Sphingobacteriales; family Sphingobacteriaceae; genus DASRQK01. Next base: position 3,846 of record JBEBWT010000073.1, on the reverse strand, counting down.
CCATTTGGCACTATTGCCACCATCATTCTTGATCACTTCCAGCATTTCGATCACCGCCTGATTGGCCCCGCCGTGCAGCGGTCCCCAAAGTGCGGAAATACCTGCCGAGATGGATGCATATAGATTGGCATTCGAAGAACCCACGATCCGCACCGTAGAAGTCGAGCAATTCTGCTCATGGTCCGCATGCAGGATCAGCAACTTGTGCATGGCATTGATCACCACCGGATCGACCTCCACGTCTTCCGTCCGCTGACCGAATGTCATATTCAGGAAATTGTGTACAAAATTCAGCTCATTGCGCGGATAGATGATCGGATGGCCCAATGATTTTTTATAGATCCAGGACACAATGGTCGGCATTTTAGCCAGGAGCTTGATGGCCGTCAGGTTTTCCTCCTCTTCCGATGGATTCGGGTCCAGTGATTCCGGATAGAATGCAGACAGCGCACCCACCAGGCAGGACAATTGCCCCATTGGATGGGATTTTGAGGGAAACCCGTCAAAGAATTTCTTCATGTCCTCGTGGATCAGCGTATGCTTGCTGATCAGGAGCCGGAAATCATCCAGTCCCTGTGCTGTGGGCAGCTCGCCATAGATGAGCAGATAGGCCACTTCGAGAAAGGTCGATTTTTCGGCCAGTTGTTCGATGGGATAGCCACGGTATTGCAGGATCCCCTCCTCACCATCGAGGAAAGTGATCGTACTTTGGGTAGCGCCCGTATTTTTATAGCCGGTATCCAGCGTGATGGCACCGGAAAGATCCCGGAGCCTGGATATATCGATAGCCTTTTCGTTTTCCGTGCCCGTAATCACAGGCAGTTCCACCGTTTTACCGTTTACAGATATTGATGCGAGTTCTGACATAATTATTCGGATGAATCGCAAATATAACTAATATTACACACATTATAAAGGCTTTCAGCGAAATTATTAACGTCTTTAGGCAAATTTTTCACACCTTCCGGTGAATTTTTTCAAAAAATATTACTGAAAATTTGGAGTATTACGAATTATTCGTAAATTAGCATTTCCAAAGATTCAAATTTGGACGGATTATACATTTTGAAAAAGGACTCATGATGAAAAAATTGACTATACAGGAAGAAGAGGCCATGCAGTTGGTCTGGAAGAACGGCGGTGGATTTATCAAGGAATTGCTGGACAGCATGCCGGGTGAAAAAGTGCCTTATACCACGCTGGCATCCACCATCCGCAAGCTGGAGCAAAGTGGCTTTGTCAAAGGTGTCAAGTATGCCAATGCCTACCGCTACGAACCGATGATCCAGGAAGAAGATTACAAAAAAGCATTTATGAATGGTTTTGTAAGCGATTATTTCGAAAATTCGTACAAGGAATTGGTGAGTTTCTTTGCCAAGGAGGAAAAAATCTCTGCCGAGGAGCTGGATGAGATCATCCGCATGATCAAGGAAGGCAACCGTTGATCAAGGAAGGCAACCGTTAATCATAATAAATAAAATTATGCCTGAATTATTTATTTACCTGCTGAAAGTAAATCTGGCAATTATACTTTTTTACTTGGTCTATCATTTCCTGATGAGGAGACTGACCTTTTACAGCATCAATCGTTTTTACCTCCTGTTTGCCTTTTTGTTTTCGGCGATCTATCCCCTGATGAATGTCCGGGAATGGTTTGTAAGTGAGCAGGAAATACCGGAAGTCATGTATTACATGGCGCCTGACTGGACTGTGGTGGAAAGCAGTTCCTTCAGTATCTGGCCTTATCTGATAGGACTTTTCTGGATTGTGGTCCTGTTTTTTGTGGGACGGCTGGCACTCCGGCTGTTGAGCCTCTGGCAGATCCACCGGGCTTCGGTGCCTGCCAGATGGCAATACTTTCATTTCCGGCATGTGATGCAGCGGATCAATCCTTTTTCCTTCTGGAAAAACATCTACGTGCATGTCGAGGCGCATGAGGATCACGAACTGCTCGATATTTTCAATCATGAGCAGGTGCATGTGGAGCAATTGCATACGGTCGATACCCTGATCGCAGAAATCTATACGGTGGTCTGCTGGTTCAATCCCGCCACCTGGCTGATGCGTTATGCCGTACGGGAAAACCTGGAGTTCATCACTGATCGCCGGGTCATCCGCTCCGGTGTGGATAAGCGGGCCTATCAATATAGTTTGCTGAACCTGGGAACCACTGGCGGTGCCCCTGACGAATTGGTGTCGCATTTCAATCTGAAACATTTGAAAACACGGATTATGATGATGAATAAAAAGAGATCTTCCTTTGCCCACTTGGGCAAATACGTGCTGGCAGTGCCACTGATCGTGCTGCTGGCCCTGGTATTTACGATCAGCAAGGCTTATGTAAATGCAGCTGAGAGTGAAGGGTTGCCGGAAGTGGAAATCACCCTGCTGGATCTGCTGGACGAAAACGGAGAGCCGCTGGTGGATGGGCCCCTGCAACGCATCGATACGGGTTCACGCCGGGTCCTGATACTGACAAAATCAGATCAATCCGGTAGTCCCGAAAGACGTGGAGTGGATAGTGTATTGGTGGACACCAGGAGTCAAACCCTCATCCTGTACCGTAATGGCCAGAAAGATACTACGATCGCAATGCTGGACAAGCACAGACCGTTCGCAATTGGTCAGCGTGTGGATCCCCTGCTTGTATTGAACGGGAAAGTCATTGAGGGCTCGAGCATCTATGAAATGGATCCTGCTACGATCGAATCCGTTAGCGTACTGAAGGGCCAGGCTGCGGTCAGTCTATACGGTCCGCGTGGAGAGAAGGGTGTAGTGATCGTTACTTCAAAGAGCGCCTCCGGAGCGGCTGCGGAAGGAAAGGGCATCGTCACAACTATTGTAGAAGGGAAAAACATTGCCTTAGCTGAAAGGGAGGGTATCGCTGTTGCAGAGGGGAAGCGGGTCGCGATCAGTGTCGAAGGTAAGAAGGTCACCACAACGATGGTGGATGGGCAGATTGTGGCATCCACCAGCCCGGTGATTTCCGGAGATCCGGTAGCTGTCCGGGTGGTCAAAGGAGAACCGATGGCACAGACCATCCGAATCGCAGGTGAACCGGTGAAAAATGTCATTCGCGTAGAAGGTGTGAAAGCGCAGGTAGTGGGAGACACCATTTATGTAGAGGATGCCACGATCTACAAAGCTTCCAGAGATAGTGTGGTCATTCACATGAGTGATGGCAGCGAGCGGTTACGGTTGATCGGCAGCAGGTCAGAGAACACGCCCTATGTGCTGATCGATGGAGAGGAAGGCGATCTGTCCGCATTGGATCCGGAGCGCATCAAGTCGATACAGGTACTCAAAGGAGGGGCCGAGATGATCAGGCAGTATGGGACCGCAGCGAAGAATGGGGTGATCAAGGTCGAAACCAAGAAATAATTTTTGTGATTCTGTTTTTGCGAGACAGACGAGAGGACTGAGCCTCTTTTTTCTTTACAATCTTGGAATTGAATTCCAAGATTGTAAAGAAAAAATAAGAAAATACCTTACAATTTTGGAATCTAATTCCAATATTGTAAATTTGTGACATGATATCAAGAGTCGCAGAACAGGAATTACGAGAACTGGCCCAAACATTTCGGGCAGTAGCGGTCATCGGACCACGACAGTCTGGTAAATCCACATTGGTTCGTCACGTTTTCCCACAAAAGATCTATGTAAACTTAGAAAATCCGGATATTCGTCTTTTTGCCACGGAAGACCCAAGGGGTTTTCTCAATGGTTATCCGAATGGTGCAATTCTGGATGAAGTGCAACGTGTTCCTCAATTATTTTCTTACTTGCAGGAGATCCTGGACAACAGTGATCAGTATGGGTTGTTTGTTCTGACCGGTTCAAATAATT
>JBEBWT010000072.1:0-6892 GCA_040392005.1 Parapedobacter defluvii | reverse complement strand
ATGAAAAAATCAATTTTAACAGCAGTAGTAGTTTTCGCAGCAGGTGTATTCGCAGTTCAGGCACAATCTTCTCCTACTGGAGAAGTAACCGTGAACATCAACCTTCACAAATTTCAGACCCTGACCGTCAATCAAACAACCGTTGATATCGACTTCGTGACTCAGGATGATTATACCGATGGCGCAACTTCTGGCATGCAGGAAGACCACCTGACCGTATCATCTACAGGTGCGTTCGTAGTAAAAGCCACCGCAGTATCGCCTGAAGTGAACAACCTCACCAACAAAACACTCGGCGGAACAGCAAATCCACTGCACGTAACCGCACAGGCTGGAAGCACCAACGCCCTGACTGATGTAACTTATCAAACCGATGCTGCCCTGACCACTGGCAACACCATTGTCTCTTCAAGCAAAGGTCAGTTCAACAAAAATGTCAATGTTGAATATAAAGCGAATCAGGGTGTATTCCAGAGTTTGGGATTGATCAACGGTGACTTTGTATCCAACGACGAGGCCATCACAACCTACAAGGTACAGGTTACTTATACCATCTCCGTAAATTAATCGGAGAAGATTTTTTAACCTCTATAAAATAAGCTGTACCTTTATAACACAAGGTGCAGCTTATTTTTTAGCAGGCTGCCTGTAAAACCAAACCCATCTTTACCCTATGAATATCATGAAAATGAGAACAGTATTTGCAACCCTTTCCCTGACACTGCTGACCCTACTGGCAATGGGACAAACCGGGATCACCATTGGTCCGCCAAGAGTGTATTTTGCCATCAATCCAGGCCAGAGCCAGACGGAACGAATCATTGTCAGCAATCCGAGTCCGGATTATACCCTGGAACTGGGCGTCTCCTTTGAGGACTGGAAATACAGTGCAACCGGAGATAACCTCACTTTTGCTCCAGGCACCTTACCCACTTCCTGTGTCAGTTGGGTAACGCTGCCCGAAGCATTCTTCTCATTAAAACCGGGTGAGAGCAAGGAACTGGACATACAGATGAGCATCCCGGCAGATTACCGCAACGACACCGTGCCGGTCCATACCGCCATGTTGTACGTGACCCAGCTCAACCCGCGGGATGGTGTGGATAAGGACGGTGCGAATATTCAGATTGCGGTACGCACGGGTATCAAATTGTACCAGCGGCCCACCAACCGGCAGGTACCGGATATTGAAATTACGAATTTTACCCGGCAAACAGATTCGGCAAATGCCTGGCTCACCCTGCATTTTGATAATGTGGGAAAAATATGGGCAGACGGCAGTATCAGTGTAGAATTACTGGATCAGTCAAAGGGTACCAAATATGAATTGCCGCCCGCAGCGTTTTTTTCCATGCCCGGTGACCAAAGACAACAGCATATATTATTGCCGAAGGATCTGGAAAAAGGGAGTTACATGGCGACCGCCATTATCAATTATGGAGATGCAGCCAGTGTAAAAATCGCAGAACTGGATTTCCGGCATGATTAAGCAGCGGTGCATTTAGCAACAGCGCATTTGCCAGAAGTGTATTTGCCAGAATGGAATTGAACAGAATGGAATTGAATAGACTGAATTGAACAGGACAGCATAAAATATAATATGGACATGAAAAGACGTTTGAACAAAAAGAATTCCCTCCGGCAGGTACTGTCGCTGGCCGCGCTTTTTCTGGCGTCCCTGTTTTTCCTGACGCCCGCAAAAGCACAGGTCACATTCAATGTATATAGCGGAGGATATTTCAATATCACGGATTACGGCGGCTATATTTCGGGAAATGACTCCCATAGCTTCCATTTTCAGTTGCAGGGCACCAATATCAACATTCCCAATTGGTCGATCAAAGTCAGGATCAATGGTCAGATCCTGCCCACCGGCGGCCAGCAGAATGTGGGGGGCATCCCTTTTCCGGCTGATAAGATCAGCCTCCGATTCACGGGGGACAATGGAGGTTCACTTAACCTGGTTCAGATCAATGCACCTATGACCGCAATCCCCTTGGTTTCAGGAGCAGAAATCCCTATGATTCCTTCTTCCCAAGCTCCATTATTTCTGCAACACCCCTACGGTGACTATAAACAATTCAAACTGTTTTTCGAGGTGCAGATAGCCGGTGGAAGTTATCTGGATCAGCTCAAAAACCAACGAGCGTCTCAGATAATCGTTTATAATGTCCCACTCACTTTTACTTTATATGATGGAAATGGGGTGCCGATCGGCACAGAGAACACCAATTACAGCATTCAGATCAATCAAACAATGACCGGCAATCCCGGCACCGAGCCCCAGTACAGTCTGGAGATCCTGGGAGATGCACGGGATGGCACACTGGATTTCAATAGTCTGGCCAGTTACCTCAACGGCACTTCAGTCACCTATCCCAATGCCGTCAAAGTCAATGCAACTACCGGATTTGAGATCAGCACCAAGAGCCAGTATATACAATTTGGCAGCCAGACCAGTGATGTATTACCCATTGATGTACTTCAACTGCAATTGCAGCCGGGATCCGATGCTCCGGCCGGCGCCCAGTACCCTGCCATTCAGTTGTCCACGAGTCCCCAGCTTGTGATGATTTCCGACATCGGAAAAAGCACACCTATGTTTATGAATATCAGGTATAGTGCGGCCGGAAATGATGATCGGCTGATCCAGGCCAAACAGGGTAAATACACGACTGTTTTGATCTATCAATTGACACCCAGATAAAGGATACGGAGACTTATGCTCAGGCATTTTTTGCAATTTTTGATGATGGTTATGCTAATCCCCGTGTCCGCTATGGCAGATGTGCGGATCCGGACTACGGACTCCCTGATCCATACCAGCGGAGGAGAAATCGTGGGCATGACCCTCCTGATTGAAAACAACAATGAGCAGGATTTGATCGGGTTGCTGGATTACTTGCTGCCGGAAGGCATCCATCTGCTGAGCACCCGCTCAAACGACAGTATTCGTGTAGAAGCGGGTTCCAGACGCTTTATCCCCATGAAATTTCAGATCAGTCCGGATGCTCCTTCCGGAATTTTCACCTTGAAAATTGCATTGGCCGACCAAAAAAAGCGCATTCAGGCAAGCACAACCACCCGGATACAGATAGCGGAAAAAAGAGCGGTCCGTTTGCAGGTACTCAATACCCTGGAACTGATGCGCCATGAAAACGATTCGATCAAGGCAAATATACTGTTGCGGAATACAGGAAATACGGATGAAACCATTCAGTTGGTCTCCTCCATACCAACCATGTACGGATCCAGACGGTTTCAGCGGATGCTTCTTTATCTGGAAGCCGGAAAAGACACCCTGATCCATCTGGGATTTATTGCGGACCGGGAATTGTTCCATATGAATCAATTCAATATTAATATTACGGGTCTTTATAATGACCAGGAAGTATTCGGGAATTCCAGCCTGAGTGTGCAGAACGCCTCCTCCTCCCGCAGCTTTGACATGACAGGCGATTACGGTTTCAACTGGGACCAGCGGGCAAACCGCATCACCCTGTCGGGCCGCAACCCGTTTTCAGATAACCAATCGCTGTATCTGGACGCCAACCTCCTGTTGGCCACCTCCAGGGGACAATTGGAATTGAACAGCAATCTCTATCAATGGGGGCCCTGGAACAGCGTCCCTGTGCTGACGAATACCTACCTCACTTACACGCAGGACAAACTGGGCCTGACCCTGGGCAACATCACCGAATCGGCTGAAAAATATATCAACGGAAGGGGGGCCAGGGTCAATTACCTGGATACGGAAGATAATTACTATTTCACGGCAGGGATGGCCGACAAATCCTACGATCTGCTCAATCATTACGGGCGCATGGGTATCGGCACAGGATATGCCGTATTTACCAGATTCCAGTCCGGGGGATTCAAACCCGAAGAAGGAAAGCGCTATTCGGGCACGTTTTTGTACGACCGCGATCCGATCGAAAATGCAGAAAGCCTGATACATGCGAGTTCGATCCCTTTGGTGAAACCTGGAAAAACCGGCCGGACCAGCCTGACACTGGACTTGGGTCTGGGCCTGGGAAGGGCATTGACCGATACTTTGCAAAAATTCAGCACCGAACCTTCCTTCGCACTGGGAACGGTGTTCGTGTCGGAAATCGGAAAGTTCTATCTCTCCAGCAACAATTATTACAGCTCCGGGTATTATCCGGGCAACAGAAGGGGCACTCTGAACCTCAACCAGCGCTTGGGCCTGCGGTTGGGCATGACCAATCTATGGCTGGGATACAATCATTTCAATTTTGATCCCCGATCCTTTATTGAGCATCAGGCCCGTTACCAACTGCTGACGGAACGAATGGATCTGGGAGCTATGTGGGGACTTTCTCCCTTTGCCACCCTGTCCGTCATACCCAACCGGGTGCGGGAAAAAAGTGTGTATCCCGATTTTTTCAACCAGCTTACCGGCCAGACCTGGGAACTGGTCAGTTACAGACTGGAGAGTGTGCTCAACCTGCGGTCCAGGGACAACCGTCACACTGTCAATCTGAGCCTGGAAGGTGGTTTCCGTGAGGAAGACAAGGCCCTGAGCGAAGAAAGTGGAGCCCAAAGTGCAGGGCGCGTGGCGACCGGCAACCGGAGTCTGTATCGGGGCAATCTTTCCTATAATTTCTGGAAAATCAACCTGAATGCCCATTATCAGCAGGGTGGCTTTTCTGTCTATGAGCTGATCAACAGCTCACAAAGCAACACAGACCAGATTTATAGAATGGGAGCTTCGCTAAATTTCAATTACCTTAGCAACAAACTGTTCCGTTCATACCTGGGGCTTCAATATTATAAGGATAGCTTCTCCGGCACTAATTATGCTGCCAATGCCAGAAGCGAGATTAGCATTGGGTCAAAAACAGCCATATTCGGTCAGATTCATGCCTATCGCTATGCCCGGCCCTCCTTCGGATCCCAGCAAACACTCAACTTTCAGTTGGGTTTTACTCAATCACTGGCCGGAAACAACGGGAATAATAAAGCAAAAAACGGTGACCTGACGATTTTCACCTATTATGATCATAACAACAATGGGATTTATGACCAGGGCGATGAAAAGGCGGTGGACAAAAGCATATTGATCAATAATATGTTGTTTCTGGCGGATGCCGGCGGGACCATCACCTATCGTAAAGTACCATACGGGCAATATACCATCCGGTTACCCATGGAAAAGGGATGGTATGCCCCGGACCGGGTCCATTCCCTGCAACAAAAATCCGACCGCATAGAAATTCCCTTGCAAAAATCCGGTACGATCAGTGGAAAAATTGTTTTTAATTTTGATCCGAGACTGAGTCTGGAGGTCAATACGGGACTGGAGGGCTACACGGTCACCGCCATCAACCAACACGGTTACACGGCCCAAACCCGGACCGATGGAAGCGGTTCTTTCCTGTTGTTCCTGCCGGAAGGAGAATATACGATCTCCCTGCATGAACATGAATTTCCGGTCAATGTCTATACCGAAATCCGGGAACAGCACATCGTTCTTGAACCAGGTAAAATCAATGAACTTCCGCCCTTTGAACTGAAAGTGAGGGAAAGGAAAATCGAAGTGAAACGCTTTGGCAGTGCACCATAAGGAATAATCACTTAACTTTGTGGGCAAATGTCCCTTTTTTGAAGAAATGGCATGATTTTTAAATCAGTAATTTATTTAACCCGGAAGCTGGGTTTAGACCATTTATCCCAGATTCCGCATTAGGGTTTGTGATGAAAAGCAAAATTGCAATAGTAATGAGTGCGGATGTAGATTTTTTCAATAAAGGTTTTTTTACACTGTTTTGAAGAAGATCAGCAAGATTGTAGCAAAGTCATTATTGTGGATCCTGGGTATATTGCTTGCCCTGGTACTCTCTTTGTTTGTACTGATCCGGATCCCTGCTGTGCAGCAATACCTTCTCAAACAGGTCACCGCCTATCTGGAAAAAAAGATCGAGACCCCGTTCCATATCGGTCGGATCGGCCTTGAGCTACCCAAAATGCTGGTACTGGAAGATATTTATGTGGAGGACAGAAATCGGGATACCTTACTGGCAGGGGAAAAACTGCGGGTGGACATCCACATGCTCAAGCTGTTCAGGAATGTGGTGGAGATCAAACGGATCGATCTGATCGGCGTGACGGTGCAGGTCAATCGCCGGTTGCCGGAGGCTGCCTTCAACTTTGAATACATTTTGAATGCTTTTTCAGGTGCGGAGACTGCCCCGAATGCAGAGACTGATCCGAATGCGGTGAAAAAACCGGTGTCTGCACCGGTGGACAGTACCGCTCCCCTGGTGATCGACATCGATCGGATCAACCTGGAACGCATCCACCTGCGTTACCACGATGAAGTCATCGGGCTGTCCACCCAACTGCAACTGGGCCAGCTCCACACCCGTATCAAAACCTTTGATCTCAGTGGCAGCATGCATTTTGCCGCCCAAAAAATAGACATAGACGGTTTGCAGGGCTATCTGCATCAATGGACTTCTGAAATACCTCCCGACACCACGGCCACCGAGCCACTACCGGAAATCGAACTGGGCGAAATCTCGCTGACCAATATAGATTTTGCCTACCTCAATAAAGATATGGCACTTGACACCCGGTTTGCCGTGGATGAATTGCTGGTCAGCCTGGAAAAACTGGACCTCAATGCACCGCAGATACAGATCAGCCAGCTCCGGATTTCGGGCGGGGATATTAGGTACAGGGATGGCAGTCAGCCCCGTCTCACTAAAGGATTTGATACTGGCAATATAGGGATCAGCGGATTGAATGGACAGTTATCCGATCTTCACTATTCCGCAGATTCCATTGGTGGCGAATTGAAAGAGCTGACGGCCCGGGACCGCAGCGGATTTGCCATCCGTCAATTGAGCAGTAAATTTAGTTATACGGA
>JBEBWT010000071.1:0-7109 GCA_040392005.1 Parapedobacter defluvii | reverse complement strand
CCCGTTTTATTACTTTTTTGATTATTGGCCTGATAAGTCAGGCACCACTCATGGTGCTGGGGCAGGCATCTGTGGACACTGAAACGGATTTCTCGGGATGGATCAAAAAATATGATCCAAAATTTGACGGCATAGGTCCGCCGGTCTATTTTTTGCCTCCCCCTCCCACAGAAGAAGAATTGATGAGCCGGGAATTGGAAAACCGGCCACCCGAAACCATTGCTATTCCCAGAATGCTGTCCAAAGCAGCTATCCTTAACGGGCTCAAACCCACAGGGAACAAGGGAACAACGGATCCTGCCCGTTTTTCCGGCGATGCACAGAGCAGGGAAGGCTGGCTGCTGATGGAGGACGAGCGTTTGACCGAACTGGGAAAAATGGACGAATTGGCTGATATCCATCATTTACTGGCATGTGAATATTTCAGGGTCGGAGCCACCGAAGATGCTTTCGCCTTCTTTGAAAAAGCCCTTACAACCAAGATCGCCCTGAAAAAGGAAGCAGACATTCTGGCCATTCAGTACAATCTGGGCGCATTATACGAATATATTGATGATCTGACCTGTGCGATGGGGCTGTATGAACAAATATACAGGGATGCCATCCGCCGGAATAATCGCCTCCAGCAAGCAGATGCACTCATGCGGATCGCCCTGGTGAAGGCAAAAAACGGACATCATTACGAAGCGGAACAGGAACTGATCCGGACGGTCATCCCCATGTACAGACAGATCCGCAACGAGGCGGGCGATATTGGCAGGATTGTGTCCTACCAGACCCTGGCCGACGTTTACAGATTGCAGGACCGCTATCCCGAAGCTCAGTGGTTTCTGCTGCAAAGCAGGGATATTGTCGAAGAAAAGGGGCTCACTTACTATTTGCCGGATATTATTTTTGCCCTTGCTGAAGTGAAAAAATCATCCGGAAACACACTGGTGGCTATCGAGGAGTACAGGCTGGCGGATCAATTGGTCAATAACCGGGGCAGCAATTCCCTGGTGATGCGGCTGGCCATACAGGATGCGCTCGGCAGTATCTATCATCAGTCAGGGCAGCTCAAGGAAGCGCTGGAAGCCCTAAGCCGCTATGATTACCTGAAAGAACAACTCCTTTCGATTGATTTTCCGTTTTGAAGCAGATCATGTATCTTTGACCGGATATTGCAGGAAAGAAATTGCAGGATAAATAGTTTACAGACCGAATGTTGCAGGATAAAATAAAACAATACACACAGGAGATCGAGGCCTTCCGGGCCGGTACAGCGGAGGAACTGGAGAATTTCAGATTGAAATTTCTGGTCAATAAAGGGATCGTCCGGAGTCTTTTTGAGGAATTCAAATCGGTCACGGCCGAAGAGAAACGTACCTTGGGGAAGGTACTGAATGAATTCAAGCAATTGGCCGAACAGACCTTCAACGACTTTCAGGAGTCGCTGGCAGGCCAGAGCAAGGCCGGTGCGGAAACGAATCAGGATGATCTGACCCTGCCGGGACAAAGTTTTCACCTGGGCTCCCGCCACCCCCTGTCACTGGTACGCCGGCAGATTGTGGAGATCTTCAATAAGCTGGGTTTTATCGTGGCAGAAGGTCCCGAAATCGAGGATGACTGGCACAATTTCTCTGCCCTCAATTTCCCGCCGGAACACCCGGCAAGGGATATGCAGGACACTTTTTTCATCCGGAAATCAGCGGAGGGGAATGATATTGCCCTGCGCACCCACACCTCTTCGGTGCAAGTACGGATGATGGAAAACGGTCAGCCACCTTTCCGTGCGATCATGCCGGGCCGGGTTTACCGCAACGAAGCGATTTCGGCCAGGGCGCATTGCTTCTTTCATCAGGTGGAAGGACTGTATATTGACGAAAATGTTTCTTTTGCAGACCTGAAACAGACCCTGTTTTACTTTGTGCAGGAAATGTTCGGGGAGGGAACGAAAGTGAGGTTCCGCCCTTCCTATTTTCCGTTTACGGAGCCCTCGGCGGAAATGGACATCAGTTGTACCATTTGCAAGGGCGATGGCTGCAACCTGTGCAAGCATAGTGGTTGGGTGGAAATACTGGGTTGCGGCATGGTGGATCCGAATGTCCTGGATAATTGTGGAATAGACAGCAAAAAATACAGTGGTTTTGCATTTGGTATGGGGATTGAACGCATTGCGAATCTGAAATATGTAATCAGGGATCTGCGTCTGTTTTCAGAAAATGATGTGCGCTTTATCCGCCAGTTTGAAAGCGAATTGCGCTGAGGCTGATTGAGAAATGGAAGCTGATCGGAAAGTAGAAACTGATCGGAAAATGGAGATTGATGGGGATGAATAAACAGAGATTGTGCGGGTTGGTGCTGGTGCTGGCAATGACCCTCGCCCTGCAGGCCTGCCGCAAAAGCAGTTGCAACGTGGTGCCGGATGTGCTGGTCATGGAACGGATTTCCCTGGTGCAATACCCCCAGCTCCGGTTGGCCCAACAGGCGGTAGCGATCGATTATGGAGGCGTTGCCGGACTCATTGTTGTCAGCCTCGGAGGAGATCAGTATGTAGCCTTTGACCGCTGCAGCACCGTGGATCCGCAAAAAAAATGTGCCGTGCAGGTGGACGGGCTGGTTGCCACAGACCCCTGTTCTGGCGCCAATTATATATTGACCAATGGTTCACCGTCCAATCTTGCCGAATGTCCGCTGAAACCTTACCGCGCTTTTCGCAATGGAGAAACCATAGAAATAAGAAATTGAGCAGGGTCCAACCCAGAATTTGAAAAAGAAATTGAGAAACCCATGGAAGCCGACAAAATAAAAGCAACCATCAAAATAGCCGCAAGGGAGCTATTTCGCCGCTATGGGTATAAAAAAACCAGTGTCAATGATATTGCTAAACGGGCAAAACTGGCCAAAGCTACCATTTATAAGTACTTTGACAGTAAAGAATTGGTATTGCATGCGATCCTGATGGATTATATCCGGGAAAGTGTGGATGAATTGCTGGCCAAATACAACAAACAGGCCGATCTGGAGACCTATCTGGGGGACACCATTCTGCGGATCAGCCGCCTGACCTATACGATATGCAATGAATTTCTGGGTTGGGATTTTATCCGGGAATCGACCAATACCCAGGAATACCTCAAAACCCTGTCGGATGACCTGGAACTGTTGCTGATCAGTTCATTCATCAACAATACCGAAATCAACCAGACCGTAGAAACCGAAAAACTGCATTTCCTGATCAAAGCCTCCAAGAGCATTGTGTTTTCCTTTGCTTTTACCTCCGCCAGCGAGTCCGATGTGCGCAAAAACTTTGTTTCTTTCCAGAAAGAGATCCTGCCTTACCTGATCCGCGCCACGGTGTCCTGAATAATTCGTTGAATCATCACCAAAGACCTATGAAAGCAGCCATTTACGCACAATACGGTCCGCCCGAAGTCGTCCGGATAGGAACAATGCCCACGCCGGTCCCCAAAGAAAATGAAGTACTGATCCGGATCACGGCCAGCACCGTGAACCGTACCGATTGCGGATTCCGCAGTGCGCAATACTTTATTTCCAGATTTTTCAGCGGACTCCGGCGACCCAAAAACCCTGTCCTGGGTTGCGAATTTGCGGGTGAAATCACAGAAATAGGCAAAAATGTCACCGCCCATCAGGTGGGTGACCGGGTTTTCGGCTATGATGATTCTCATTTTGGTTGCCATGCCACCTATAAGGTCATGAAAGAAAACGGCACGTTCGGCCCGATTCCGGAGGGTCTGGATGACCATCGGGCAGCCGCCCTTACCGAAGGCAGTCATTACGCCCTCAACAATATCAGGGCAGCAAAGGTGAAAGCCGGCGACAAGGTGCTGGTCTATGGAGCCACGGGTGCCATTGGCTCAGCAGCGGTGCAATTGCTCAGACATTTCGGGGCAACCGTGGTAGCCGTGGCCAATACCAAAAACCTGGATCTGGTCAGGTCACTGGGGGCGGATGAGGTCATCGACTATCAGACGGAGGATTTCACCCAAACGCATCACCACTTTGATTTTATCTTTGATGCGGTGGGCAAAAGTTCATTCGGACAATGCAAAGCGCTCCTGAAACCCAAAGGAATTTATATCTCTACCGAATTGGGCAAAAGATCCGAAAATATATTTCTGGCCCTGATTACGCCCCTGGGCGGAGGTAAAAAAGTACTGTTCCCCATCCCACCTGCCCGCCGGGAAGACATCCTGTTGCTGGGAACACTGGCCGGTCAGGGAAAATTTCTGCCGGTAATCGACCGGGAATACCCCCTGGACGACATTGTGGAGGCCTATCGCTATGTGGAGACCGGGCAGAAAACCGGGAATGTGATTATCAGCTTGATCTAACGTACATTTTACTAACGTACATTTTAATTTAATGTGCGTTCAGCTTAACCCGGATTCCGATAGGGGAGTTAAAATGATAAGGGTTTAAAATAAGGTCGGTGCTGCGTCTGGCCCGGGACCATCCGGTCTGGCAGGAATTTTCAGTGTAGTGCCGATCGCCTCATTCAGTTTTCCAATAAAGTGCGCCGCAAGCAATGGTGACTCCTCCTCGATGTTTTGATGAATGAAAAAAAAGAGCTTCTGCAAGCCGGCTTCTTTCCATTGTACAATGGTACGGATCCAGTCATCCAACCTGGTGTAATCAGAGGGGTGATTGGCCCCCACATACCGGACGAATGCCACGGAAGTAGTCAGACGCATATGCATCATATCCCGTCGCCCGGCCGTATCCACCAGCACATTGGTCATCCCCGTCTCCTCCAGCAATTGATAATAGCGCGCTGAAACATCCGGGGAAAACCACTCCTGGTTGCGCACCTCGACTGCCAGTGGATAACCTTTGGGAAAACCGTTCAAAAAAGAGGCCAGGCGGTCAAAGTCCTTTGGCTTGAAATTGTCGATCAGTTGCAAAAAAGCCATGCCCAGCTTTTCCTCAAACAGCACGGTGGCATCCACAAAATCCCTTACTTTATCATCTGTATTCAACAGGCGTGAAAAATGACTGATGGACTGGGGGATTTTGGGAAAGAACCTGAAACCATCCGGCGTTTTTTCTTTCCATGCCTCGACCTGGGATTTCGAAGGTGAATTATAGAAGGTGGCATTCAACTCAATACTATTGAATTGAGTCGCATAATACACCAATTCATCCCGGATCCCACGGGGATAAAATCCTTTCAGATCTTTCTTGTTCCATTTGGCACAACCGACATAAACCTCCATGGGGCTGCCGGATTTGCTGCGGGCCAACAGATCCAGCGAGGCCTGTGGGGTCGGGGGAATCGTAAAATCAATGCTTGAGGGATCTGCTACCTGTCCGAATTTCATAAGCTCAATATACCTCTGTTCTAAAGTATTGCTAAATCATTGCCTCTGCTTGTTTCCGATCCAGCCCAGATGGGTATGCTTAAAATCATCCGCAAATTTCAGCCCATACCCAAAGATCCGATCCATTGCCGCATGGCCAAATAAAATCAATCCCACCAATATCACCAACTGGTTGTTCATCCAGTAACCTGTCGCGATTATCAAAACACCAAGCAGTTTGTGATGGAAAAAATTATAGATCCAGGCCCCGGTCCTGGTATTGACCAGGTACCCGATCATTGACAGATCAGGCAATAAAAGGCAAGCCGGGAAAACCCACCAACTATAATCAAGCCGGGCAAAAAGCACAATCGCCAATACAAATTGGCCGATTTCTTCGAGTTTAAGTACATTGTTCATTTTCATCAGGAACCAGCTAATGGAGTTCCAAATATACCAACTGCAAGCTCTGCCCACACCATAAAAAATAAAGATAATATCGCCCCACAAATAATAATCCGGTTCCGGGTACTTTTCACCCTTCGCAAAGCGAATTCAAATAAAAGTCCCGCACCGAACAATAAAGCTCCCATAACGGCGAAATCAAAAAATTTCCAATCCACCTGCGTGGTAAATTGCATGGCAATCAAGGGGATGGACAACAGGAATGCCGCTATTGCTAAAATAACGAATAATCTTTTGTTTGTCATTGTTTCTGTTTTTTTGTGATAAAAATTATTAAAAACCAAAGTACTTTGAAATACAAAGTAAATCATAATGAAACAAATCACAAAATATATTTTTCAAAAATTTGTCCGCTAAGGTTGCGACTTCCAGATTTTATCGGAGAACGGCAGGTATTCAGCAAGCGCTGCCGAACCGTACCAGGTGAAAATTTCGTAGGCCAGCAATCCGTTTTTGACAGCCGGATCCGTTTGCAGCAATTCTTCCGCCGCTTCCCGCGAAGCAATCCCGTCCAGGATGAATATCCCCCTATATGTGTTTTCATTTTTGGCCAACGGTCCTGCAACAATTAGCTTGCCTTCCTTCACCAGGCGGTTGATATTGTCCATATGGCCCCTGAAGCTCTCGCTGATCAGGTCACCATCCGCAGTGGTATTCAGGCCTGTTTTCAGAATAACCAAAAAGTAGCTCTTCATCCCGTAATCATCACCCCCCAGCTTGTCGGCAAGTGCCTTATCATAGTTTGGGTTGGATACCGCCGGATCGCTTTCCGCCTTATTCACATTTTGCCGGATCAGTTTATAGGCGAATCCTTTCTGGCCCCCATCAGATACGGACACGAACACTTCTGTTTCAGAAAGTTTCCGGTAAACAATCTTTTTGGGGAAATCATGCCGGGGGTTTTCAAACACATACATACTGTCACTTTCCGTCAGTTCAAAACTGATCCCCTCGCCCCCATTCTGATTCAGTACCGCAGCGGTATAGGAAATTCCATTCCCCCTTCGGGAAATATTCAGGTATTCGGACACTTTCATCTGGCCGGCCGCTATTTGATACGAAAATCCTTTGAGCGTGTGGTCATTGAGTCTGTCCCAGTGCTCATAAGTTTCCCTGTTTTCCATCTGCCAGGTTCCTTGCAAAAAATCGGGAAACCCGGATTGGGCGAAGGTGATATCCGTCATAAACAGGATGATCAATGTCCATAATGTTCTCATTGATTCTTCATTAAAATTGAAAACTATTCACTCAAAAGTATTTGATCGCAAAATTATTTCAGTCGCTCAAGCACACCTTTCCGTCTGACTATATTCTTGTAATCCCATTGGATATTCCTTGATT
>JBEBWT010000070.1:0-7233 GCA_040392005.1 Parapedobacter defluvii | reverse complement strand
AAATAAAAAATGAGATGCCGAAAATAATATTTGATACTGCGATCGGTTCAAGCAATCTGGGCGACCACATCATTATGGATGCGGTAAACCGGATCGTGGGGGAACTTTTTGTGGATGATTTTGTGGTCAATATCGCCACCCATCAGCGGATCCATGCGTTCGATCTGCCGGTGCTGCGCAAATCCGATCTGGCCCTGGTCGGCGGGACTAATCTCCTCAAAAATGACAACATCCGCGACAGCCAGTGGAAAATCGGTCTCAAAGAGCTGCTTGCATTCCGCCATAAAGCGGTTTTACTGGGAGTGGGCTGGTGGCAATATCAGCAAAAGCCGGTTTCGGCCTATTCCGGATTTTTGTACCGTAATATGCTGTCGGATCAATACCAGCATGCCGTCAGGGACGGATATACCCTGCAAAAGCTGGCTTCCATTGGTCTCCACAATGTGATCAACACCGGATGCCCTACTGTCTGGGAGCTGGATGAAGCACATTGCCGGCAGATCGATCCGGTCAAAAAACCGTTGGTGGTCACCACTATTACGGATTATATGCGCGATCCAGCAAAGGACAGGCAGATGCTGGAGGTCCTGCAACGGGAATACCGGGAAGTGCATGTTTGGCTTCAAGGCTCAAAGGACAGGCCTTATCTGGAGCAATTGATGCGGGACAAGCCGGGCAATCTGCACTACATTGCTCCCAAGCTCGCTGCTTTTGACCGTTTTCTGGAAGAAAATGACTGTGATTATGTGGGTACCCGCCTTCACGCAGGCATCAGGGCCTTGCAGAAAAAACGCCGGGCCATCATTATCGGCATAGATAACCGTGCCTTGGAAATGAGGAAAGATATTGGATTGAATGTATTGGAACGGGAAAAGATGGAGGATCTGTCCGCCTGGATCAATCAACAGGATCCGGTAAGACTGCATCAGGATTGGGAAAATATCGAAAAGTGGAAAGCGCAGTTTCGCTTCAAAAATCAATAAAACATTATAGCGAATACCATTGAGCAACAACATACCAGCAGAGCAGTCCTACAAACCAACCCTGAGTGTCATCACCGTGGTTTACAACAATGTCCGGGATATCGAACGTACCCTGCTTTCCGTGCTTGGGCAAACATACCCCCACATAGCATATATTGTCATTGACGGAGGATCCACAGATGGCACGCTGGAAATCCTTGAGCGGTACCGCAATCGTCTGGCGGTGCTGGTCAGCGAACCGGATCGGGGGATTTACGATGCGATGAACAAGGGACTTGAAAAGGCGAGTGGGGATTATGTGCTGTTTATGAATTCCGGAGATGAAATCTATGATACTCATACCGTTGACCGTGTGTTTTCTTCATCGGCAGATACTGATATTTATTACGGGGAAACCGAACTCTATGACGAATCATGGCAGCCTCTCGGAATGCGCCGGCACCGGACTCCGGAGCATTTTGACTGGAAAAGCTTCCGCTACGGCATGAACATCAGCCATCAGGCCATCTATGTACGCCGGACGATCGCTCCTTTTTATGACCCCCGCTACAAGCTCAGTGCCGATGTGGACTGGGTGATCAAGGCAGCCAAAAAAGCCCGTAAAATTACCAACACCCATCAGGTGGTAGCCAAATACCTGGTCGGCGGCCTGTCAAAAAAGCGGCACCGCCAAAGTCTGAAAGAGCGATTCCTGATTTTCTCCCGCCATTATGGTCTTCTGCCTACTGTTTTCAACCACTTGATAATTGCGCTGCGCTACCTCCGCCACCGCATACTCCACGGGAAACCACAGGATTGAGTGCCCCCGAATGTGCCGGCACCATTTTAAAATTCTGATTTATATTCATATCTTTCACAGGTAATTGAATAACCAATAATAATCATCCTAAATGACCACGATAACTGAATCCCCTTCCGGGTACCGGCATTTGGAAAAAATGTCCGTCGAAGAATTGACCCGGAGTATCAATACCGAGGACAAAGAAGTCCCGCTTGCCATCGAACGTGCCTTGCCCGCTGTCAATGAATTGATCAAAGCCATTGTCCGCCAGCTCAAGGCCGGAGGAAGGTTATTTTATGTGGGTGCCGGCAGCGGTGGCCGGCTTTCCGTACTGGATGTGATCGAATTGCCCACCACGTATGGGGTAGAAAAAGGACTGTTCAATGTCATTCTTGCGGGCGGGGCGGACCGACTGATCGAGGCGCTGGAACAAATGGAAGACGATGTGGACGAGGGGCCCCGGCAATTGCACTTGCAGCAGGCCGGCCCCGGGGATATTGTAGTGGGGATCTCCGCAAGCGGAACCACTCCTTTTGTATTGGCCTCCCTCCGGTATTGCCGGCAACAGGGTATTCCCACCGGATGCATTGTCAGCAACCCGGATTCACCCATTGCACAGCAGGCAGATTTTCCGATAGAAGTAATCACCGGGCCGGAATTTATCACCGGCAGCACCCGCATGAAGTGCGGCTCCGTGCAAAAAATGCTGTTTGACATGATCAGCACCACGGTGATGATTCAATTGGGCAGGGTGCTCGACAACAACATGGTCCATGTAGCATTGATCAATAACAAAATCACGGACAGGGCGGTCAGGATGCTGATGGAAAAATCAGGGATCGCTGATTATGAACAGGCAAAAAACCTGCTGATCCGGGCAGGGAGCGTAAGCAAGGCACTGGACCAAATCAGCCATCAGGGCTAATACCGACAAGTACCACACCTCAATAAAAACAGCCTAAAATTAAGTTATGAAAAGCATTTTGAACAGAATTCCAGTAATCGCGATCATCCTTTATACGACCCTTCTCCAATCCTGCGGCAGCCGGCAGACTGTTGATATTCCGGCTAAAGTTGCCGTTCGCTGGGAGGCTGTGACCAACTTCACCGATGATCCCGATCGCTCCGAAGCACAGTTTGTCATTACCAATCAGGGCGAGGAACTCAGTGACAACAATTGGGCTATTTTCTTCTCCAAAAGCCCCGTTTTGGTGGAAGCCCCGGAATCCGGCACACTACATATAGAACACCTCAATGGGGATTGGTACCGGATTTCGCCCAGAGCGGGTTTTGCACTTGCACCCGGCGATTCCATTCAGTTGAATTACCGGGCGGTCGGACATTACATCAAATTGTCGGACGCTCCGATGGGCATGTATATCGTATTCAATGATGCACAGGGCAATACCACCCGTATCGCAACAATTTCTCAACTGGAAATCGCTCCTTTCAGGAGGCGGGAACAATTGTTGCGCGGCATGAACGATGGCCTGGAAGCATTTTCGACCGGCAACCTGTACCGGCAGAATGCAGGGTTGTCACTGATTCCCGAATCGGAGTTATTGCCCATCATCCCTTCCCCCTTCCGGGTAATCCGCGGACAGGAAAACTATGCAATCGCACGGGGCCTGACAGTCTATCACTCCGCTGGATTGTCCTTTGAAGCCGGTTATCTGAAAACAAAAGTAGAGGAGCTGGGTGGTTATCCGGTCGTGCTTGCGCAATCCGCAACCCAATCCGGGGTAGCCGGAGGAGAGAATACGGCCTCTGGCAGGGGCCAGGAAAGTAACGGCTCCTCAGCACAAAATCAGGTGACGCTGCACATTGATTCCAGCATAATGGATGGTTTGCCGGGAGCCTATACCCTCGACATTGACAATAGCGGCATCCGGATCAGTGGAGCCGACGCAGCCGGGGTCTTTTATGGGGTACAAAGCCTGCTGGCCCTGCTGTACAATCAACCGGATACGGATGCTTTGACCCTGCCGGAATTACACATAGCGGACAAGCCCCGTTTTGATTTTCGCAGCATGCACCTGGACGTCTCCCGCAATTTCCAGTCAAAGGAAACTGTGCTGAAATTCCTGGACATCCTGTCCCATTACAAGATCAATAATTTTCTATTCTATATCTCGGAAGACGAAGCCTGGAGACTGGAAATTCCGGGGCTGCCCGAACTCACGGAGCTGAGCAGCAAAAGGCAGCATCCGGATCCATGGGGCACACCGGCTGTACATCCTGCCTATGGTTCCGGCCCCTTCCCCGAAAGTGCGGACAATCACGGCACCGGCTACTTCACCGTTCGGGACTTTGTGGAAATCCTCCGATACGCCCATCAGCGCCACATCAATGTGGTCCCCGCCGTGAACTTCCCCGGACACTCCCGCGCCAGCATTATGGCGATGGAATTGCGCTATCAAAAGTATATGGCGGCCGGTGATCCCGATAAAGCAGAAGAATACCGCCTGCTGGACCCCGAAGATACCTCCGTCTATCTCTCTGCCCAGCATTTCAAAGACAATGTCATCAACGTCAGCCGGGAGTCTGCTTACCGCTTTTATGAAAAGGTAGTCGATGAAATGGCCGGAATGTACCAGCAGGCCGGCACCCCCTTCCGCATTATCCATACCGGTGGGGACGAAGTGGCTTCCGGTGCCTGGTCCGGTTCCCCGGAAGTACAGGCCTGGGCAGCCCGCAAAAATATCCCCGGCACATACAGCCAGATCCAGGCCGGATTCTTCCATGAGCTGATGGGCCGCATGGAAAAACGGGGGCTGGAAGTACATGGCTGGGAAGAGACTTCCATTCTCCATACCCCCAACAGCGAATACAAACCCAACCCGGCCTTTGTGGGCCGTCAAGTGGTGCCCTATGTCTGGAACAACCTCTTTGATTATCCCGACATGAGCTACCAACTGGCCAACCTCGGCTACGAAGTCATTCTCTGCAATGTATCCAACCTGTATTTTGACCTCGCCTATGACAACGACCCGCGCGAACCTGGCCTCACCTGGGGTGGCTTCATCAACGTACGGGACGCCTGGGGATTTGCACCCTATGAACTCTATAACACCACATTCCGCAATTCCATGGGCATGCCCATGGATCTGAGTGCCCCCGAAGCAGGATTCGTGCGCCTCCGTCCCGAAGCCCGCAAAAACATCCGTGGCTTGCAGGCCCAGCTCTGGGGTGAAACCATCAAAGGTCGGGACATGCTGGAATATTACCTGCTCCCCAAGCTGATCGGATTTGCAGAAACAGCCTGGGCGCAGGAAAGAAGCTGGGAATCCATCCCCCACAAGCTGCAACGCCTCCAGGTCATGGATCAGGAATGGAACATTTTTGCCAATACCATCGCCCGCCGTGAATACAGCAAACTTGCCCGCTGGAACGGAGGATACAACTTCAGGGTGCCCACTGTCGGTCTGTTCAAGGATGAGCAAGGCCTGATACATGCCAATAACGGCCTCCCCGGAGTGGAAATCCGTTATACCACTGATGGCAGCGAACCCACTGCCGGTTCCCCCTTGTACGAAGGCCCCATCGCCCATCAGCCAGGCATGAAATTCAGAGCATTTTCCAACGGCCGGGCGGGATTTACGGAGGGTTTGGATGAATGAGTAGTTATTTTTTGATAAAATGCTCTTTTAAAAGAGCAAAATATATGTAAATTTGCTTTTCAAATACAGCAAAAAGTCATATATTTGCTCAGCACATAAAGCAAAATGGAAGAGCTACTTTTTGAACACAGAGACAAATTGACTCGTGTAAGTCCTGAAATCCAACGGTACCTATACCGTAGAATTGATTTTTCAGACAGACTGATCGCGATCAAAGGAGCTCGTGGCTCAGGTAAAACGACTTTGTTATTACAGTGGGCAAAAACCATATTTCCCGATCAATCTACGCTCTATGTAAGCCTGGACCATATCTGGTTTTACGAAAACAGATTATACCATCTCGCAAAACAATTTGTACAATACGGAGGGACCCACTTGTTGTTGGATGAGGTCCACAAATATCCTGACTGGTCGAGGGAAATCAAATTGATATACGATAACTTCCCGGATCTTCATCTCATTTTCACCTCATCGTCTATTCTGGAAATCTACAAAGCCGAATCAGATCTGAGCCGGAGAGCCGTGACCTATGATTTGAAAGAACTGTCATTCAGAGAATTTATTGCTTTTGAAACAGGTAAAGAGTTTCCCGTCTTTTCTTTGGAAAACCTGCTCAAAGATCATTCAAAACTTGCGGCTGATATCAGTACGGAGTTGAAACCACTTCCGCTGTTCGACAAATATTTGAGAATGGGGGCATACCCCTATTATAAGGAAAATGAAGCGAGCTACACACAAAAACTATTGAATACCATCAGCCTGACCATAGAGGTCGATATCAATGCCGTGGAACGTCTGACCTATGATACGCTGGTGAAGTTAAAAAAACTACTCAAGGCTGTCGCTTCGAGCGCACCGTTTACCCCCAATATTTCCAAATTGAGCAGCCAGATCGGACTTACCCGCAATGGATTGGTACAGGCTATCAAAATATTGGAACGTGCCGGCCTATTAAATGAGTTATATAAAAACACATCAGGCACAGGTGTATTGACAAAGCCTGAAAAGCTATATCTCAACAATACCAATCTGATGTACGCCCTGTCAGCCGAAAATACCAATACCGGAAATGTCCGTGAAACGTTTTTTCTGAATCAACTGAAAGGCCTGTATGAAATTCACCTGTCAGAAAAAGCCGATTTTTTGATCAACCATTCGATAACCATTGAAATAGGAGGCAAAAACAAAACGCAGAAACAGATTTCGGGCCTGGACAATGCTTACCTCGCAAAAGACCAGATAGAAATCGGCTACAAGAATATCATCCCTGTGTGGATGTTTGGGTTTTTATATTGATATGACACACTATGAAGAAAACAACATCTGACTCCTCAACGCTCCGCTTCTGCACCTTTCTGCGTGGCGTAAACGTAAAAGGGACCAATATGAAAATGGCCGACGTTTGCTCCGTATTCGAAAAAGCCGGCATGCAGGATGTGTCTTCGGTGCTGGCTTCCGGGAATATCTTGTTTTCCTCCGGTAGAAACAGGCAAGAATTGAAACCCCTGCTGGAAAAAGCCATGTCAGCACATTTTGATTACGAAGCCTTTCTATTCCTGAAAGATCAAAGCGAAGTCGAAGCAATACTCAATAACAATCCGTTTATTCCTGATCCAGCATTCCATATTTATGGCTTTGTAGGAGTAGAGGGTCTTGAAAAGATCCTGCTGGCCGAATTTGAGAAATCAGGCAAAGCTGCCGGGGAGCAGGGACAGACCGTAGCCGGTAATTTCTACTGGAGAGTCCCCAAAGGAGACACGCTCGGATCGGAATTCGGCAAAATCCTTGGACGAAAAAACCTCAAAGACACCTTTACCTCCCGCAACCTGAATACCTTTGAGAAGGTGCT
>JBEBWT010000069.1:0-7396 GCA_040392005.1 Parapedobacter defluvii | reverse complement strand
TCATCTTCCCAGGATCCACCCTTGATCACCCTTGATTTTTCATTGACCAGTGAAGTCACACCATAGAGCGGGTGATCTTCGGCAGAGGTAGCGGCCTTTTCACCCGGGAACTGCTGATATTGATCGGCGACCCATTCATTGACATTCCCGGCCATATCAAACAGATAAAAATCATTCGGCCAGTAGCTCCTCACCTCTTTTGTTGGCGGGACCCCCTTTTCTTCTAAGCTGAAATTGGCCAGAAACCTGCCGTGTGTATTTCTTTTATTGGGTTCCCGGAGACCTGTACCGTACCAGGGATAAGTTTTGCCGTAAGCAACAATCTCATTGTTATTGTTTTTTTCAACGGTCGTACTCTGGTGAAGGGACAGGGCTGCGTACTCCCATTCCGTTTCGGTCGGCAGGCGGAAAGGTGCGGTCGATTCATCTCCTGAAGCCCTTACTTTCTCCGTCCTCCACTCACAATAGGCTACTGCCTGTTCCCAGGTAATCCCCACCACCGGAAAATCATTGAAGGCTTCATCCTGATAGTAATCAATGATTTTTGCCATATTCATATGCGGTTCGAGCCAGGTCAGGGTATCGTTGGGCAGGAACTCATTACCTTTGTCGGCCACGAATAATTTCCAATCCCCATTGGTCACCTCATGCTCATCCATCATAAACTGTGCAATCTGTGTCTGGCGTTTGTGCACATCATTGGTATAGGCAATACCATCTGCCAGGCTGCTGCCGATGGTAAAAGGTCCGCCAGGAACGTAAACCTGCGTAGGCCCGAAGCCAGGATTTGTCTTGATAGATTTGTTAGAGGAACCCAACATCTGCCCCAAAGCACTTTCTGTGATAAACAGGGTTGCGAACAGCAACACGGGAATCAATTTATTCATCTTCATAATTTGCCAAAGTTAAGCATTTGCAAGCAAAAATTATACCGTTTGGTAAATCAAAAGGCTTTTCCTAAGTTTGAAGCATATTATGAATATCAGAGTAGGCTTTGGCTATGATGTCCATCAGATGAAGGAAGGGCATCCTTTTGTTTTGGGAGGAGTCCTTTTGGACCATCATGCCGGTGCGTTCGGCCATTCGGATGCTGATGTGCTGGCCCATGCGATTTGCGACTCCATACTGGGTGCGGCCAATCTGGAGGACATCGGTTATCATTTTCCCAATACGGATGACCGGTGGAAAGGGATCGATAGCCTGATCCTGCTAAAAGAATGTGTGCGGCTGATCGGGGAAAAGGGTTGGCAACTGGGGAATATTGATGCCATGCTTTGTATCGAAGCACCCCGGATCAAGCCTTATATCCCGGAGATGAAAGCCCGGATTGCGGAAGCGGCCGGTGTGACCACGGATGATATTTCCATTAAGGCCACCACCAATGAAACGATGGGTTTTGTGGGCCGGGAAGAGGGGGTTGTCGCCTATGCGGTCTGTCTGATCGCCAGAAAATAGGCCTTCAGGCTCAGGCTTCCTCCTCGTGGACGGTCTGCCATTGGATAGTTAGTTCCTCGCGGAATGCAAACTTGATCAGGTGCCGGTCCAGCGCACCCTGAATTTTTTCCATACCTTCGGTATTTTCCGCTTCTACCTCAAAAATCAATGCATCGGGTACTGCCTGCATGTGGCATACTCCTCCGGGGAAGTTGGCTTTGCCGGTATTGCCCTCGTAAACAGCCTCTATTTTATGGACAAAATGGCGGCAGAGTTTGCCGATGTAAACCGCACCTTCTTTGGTTTTGATATTCGCAATAGCTTTCATATTCGATTCGCAGCAGCGCATTAAGATTTCACAGATTCATTGTTCTATGGGCAAAAATACGGAAAGAAAATCCGCTCCTCTCCTACATTAATGCTTTTTGACCCGGAAATGATTTATTGCCAGCAGGACACTGATCCCGGCGAGCAATCCGCCCATCAGAAAAGGCGCACCGGGAAAATAGACAGGATGATTTTTACCGGTGAAGAAGGCAAACAAGGCTGTCATCATGGGAGGGCCAAAAACGGCCGTCAGGCTAATGACGCCGGTCAGTCCACCCTGGATCTGCCCCTGTTCGGTAGCCGGTACACGATTGGAGATAATACCCTGGATGGCCGGCCCGCCGATGCCGGCGAATACATAGGGAATGCTGGCCATATACAGCAACCAGGGTTCAAAAGCGAAGGCCATCATGGGCAGGGAAATGGTATAGAGGCTCAGGCCGATAATAACGCTGCGTTCCGAACCGATGCGGGGGATGATCACCCGGAGCAATCCGGCCTGCACGATGGCCAGCAGCAAACCGATGAAACCAAGGGAAATCCCGACCATCCGCTCATTCCATTGGTAGCGTTCCATTGTATAATAGGGCCAGGTACTTTGCACGGCATGGGCGGCCAGGTTGATCAGGGCAATGCAGATCACCAGGGTGCCGATTTCCGGAAAACGCCGGATATGCCTGAACGAACCCACCGGATTGGCCTTTGCCCAGTCAAAGGGTCTTCTCTTGTCTTTGGCCAGGGATTCGGGTACGATGAAATAGCCGTACAGAAAATTGAGCAGGCTCAAACCGGCAGCGGCAAAGAAGGGAATTCTCGGTCCGTAATGTCCCAGCACACCTCCCAGTACAGGTCCGATGATAAAACCCAATCCGAAGGCAGCTCCCAGCAACCCGAAGTTCTGAGCCCTTTTGTGTGCCGGACTGACATCGGCAATGTATGCCGCCGCTACGGTATGGCTGGCACCGGTCACCCCGGCGATCAGACGACCGACAAACAGCCAGAGAATGGAGGGAGCCAGTCCGATCAGCAGGTAATTGATGGCAAAACCAAGCAGGGAGAGCAGCAGCACCGGTCTCCGTCCGAAGCGATCGCTCAGATTGCCCAGTACGGAAGCGAAGAAAAATTGGGTGGAAGCATAGGAAAACATCAGCCACCCTCCGTATTCGGAAGCATCGCTGATCGAACCCCCGGTCAGTTCCTGGATCAGACTGGGGGTGACCGGAATGATAATCCCCAACCCGATCACATCGATCACTACGGTGATAAATATGAATAATAGTGCGGATTTCTTCCTGCGGTCTGTATTTTTCATGACAATGGGGGCAAAGATATGTAAATTGGTGGTTACTTGCTAAAGTCTGTGGCACAATCCATTTTAAAACCAGTATATTTGGATTGGACTATCAATCGTGAATTCACTAATTTTTTTTAAACTTATGAAGACTCAATACTTATCTTTTTCAGGATTTTCCAGGTTTGTGCTTTCCCCGCTGCTTGCCATAGTAGTAGCGGGTGTATTGCAGTTGAGCGCCCAGGAAGGGCTGCGTTATCAGGTCCCGCCCCGGAGTATTCTGGAGCTGATCGATGCACCGACTACACCTTCTGTTTCGTTTACGCGCAGCGGCAAAATAGCACTGCTGTATGAACGGCCCGATTTTCCGACCATTGCTGATGTTTCGCAACCCGTCGTCGGGTTGGCCGGGCTTCGCCTGAACCCCGCCAACACCTCTTCCGCAGTCGCAAGCGCTTCAACTTCCATTACTGTGCGTGACCTGACCACCGGAGAAGATCACCGGATCCAGGGCCTGCCGCAGGAAGCACGCATTGGCAACACTTCCCTGAATCCGGACGAAAGCGTGCTGGCCTTTACCCATAGTGGTGCTGGTGGGGTAGAATTATGGGTGGCTGACATGAAAACCTATCAGGCCCGCCGTCTGGTGACACCCTATCTGAATGATGCATACGGGCCGACCCTGTCCTGGACACCGGACGGACAGCGGCTACTGGTCGGTTTTGTGCCTCAGGCCCGTGGGCTGATGCCCGTTGCAGATCCGGTACCGACCGGTCCGGTGGTACAGGAAAACCTGGGTAAAGCTGCGCCCGCGCGTACCTACCAGAACCTGCTCAAAAATGAGTATGATGAAGCACTCTTCGATTATTTTGTGACTTCTCAGCTTGCTTATGTTGATTTGCAGGGGAATATCAACCATCTGGGCGCTCCGGCAGTGTATCGTTCAGCATCCTTTTCTCCCGACGGGCAATATTTATTGGTACAAAAGGTAATGAAACCTTATTCATACCTGGTGCCTGTGCAATCTTTCCCTTATCAGGTAGCCATCTGGGACACCCGTGGTCAGGAGGTCAGGCATTTGTTTGATTATAAATTGAGTGAGGCCGCCAACCTGAGCCGGGATGGTGTTTCAGCGGATCCCCGTATGTACTCCTGGCGTCCGGATCAGCCGGCCACCCTGTACTGGGTCCAGGCACTGGATGGGGGTGATCCCAAGAATGAAGTTGAGTTCCGTGATGGAGTCTATCAATTGCCGGCGCCTTTTCAGGGCCAGCCTCAGGAATTGATCAAAACTGAACTCCGTTATGGGGGCATCAACTTCACCGGTCAGGATCTGGCCCTGCTTTCCGAACGCTGGGCAACCACCCGCACCACCCGCATGACACTGGTCAATCTCAAAACCAATGAAAAAATCAAGGTGATCTCGGACCGCAAATCGGACGATGCCTATTCGGATCCGGGCCGTTTTGTCAATACCACCAATGCATTTAACCGGAGCGTGCTGCTGACCGATGCCAAAAGCAAGCAACTGACCGTTTTTACGATTTCCAACGGAGCTTCACCCGAGGGTGACCGTCCTTTCCTGCTGAAATGGAATCTGATCTCCGGCAAACAGGACACCCTGTTCAAATCACAGGCCCCCTATTATGAATCGCCTGTGTTTTTCGACAATCAGGGTGACCTGATTATTTCGAGGGAATCACTGACCGAAGCTCCGAATTATTATAATGTCAATCTAAAAAACCGTAAGGCTGCGGCGATCACCCACTTCCCGGATCCTTATCCTTCAATGGAAGGAGTGAGCAAGGAAATCGTTTCCTATCAGCGTGCGGATGGCCTGAGCATGAATGGCACCCTGTACCTGCCGGCCGGTTACAATAAAGATACGGATGGCCCGCTGCCGATGGTTATGTGGGCCTATCCGCGTGAATTTGAAAGCAGGGAAGCGGCCAATCAGATTTCAGGATCTCCTTATCGCTTTACCAGATTGTCCTGGGGTTCGCCGGTGTATTGGGTGACCCGTGGCTATGCCATTCTGGACAATGCCGACATGCCGATCGTGGGTGGCGATGGGAAAGAACCGAATGATACCTTTGTGGAGCAATTGGAGGAAAATTCCCGTGCGGCCATCAATTACCTGGCCGATCGGGGGGTCGTCGATCCCAAAAGAGTCGCGGTGGGCGGACACTCCTACGGTGCATTTATGACGGCCAACCTGCTGGCGCATACCGATCTGTTTGCGGCTGGTCTGGCACGCAGCGGGGCTTACAACCGGACTTTTACCCCATTTGGTTTCCAGAATGAGCGCAGAACCTATTGGGAAGCTCAGGAGATTTATACCCGGATGTCTCCTTTTAGTTATGCCCATCAGATCAAAACACCGATTTTGCTGATCCACGGTATGGATGATGAAAACTCCGGTACCTTCCCGATCCAGTCCGAACGTTTGTACAATGCGATCAAGGGACATGGGGGAACAGCCCGTCTGGTATTCCTGCCAAAGGAATTCCACGGATACCGTGCCAAACAATCCATTTTGCATACTTTGTGGGAGCAGGATCAGTGGTTGGAAACCTATGTGAAGAACCGGAAAGTTGATTGAGGATGAGTGCGGAACACCGCACCGGACTTTCCAAATAAACCGGATTTTCCAAATATAAAGTAAAGAAGGCACCTTTCTGGGGTGCCTTCTTTGTCGTTTTTTAGATATATGCTTTTCTCCAAAGTACGATTTCCCCAAATTTGAATGAATTTGGGGAAGTTCTGATTCCGCAAAAACCTCTCTTTTTGCAGAATCGATGAAATCGCAATTTGCTTATATGAATTTCCGGGTTACGCCCCTAAAATCCCCCGCAGGTCCGCAGGTGAATAGCGTACGGATTTGAGGGTTTTGCGGTCTTCGGTACGGTAAACCAGAAAATGCCCGTCCGCTTCCTCATAAAAGCAATCAACGCCTTTTGCCCGGTAATGTGCGAGGGTTTCCTCTGCTTCCTCCCGGGTCTTGCAGGCCTTGCTCATGTTGGATCGCTGTACCTCGTTGAACAGTTCGGCAAATTTGCCGGCCAGACCAAATTCCAGTACTGCTCCCGAAAGCACATATTGTATGTCACAGAGCGCATCGGCAATTTCTACCATATCATTTGCCGCAATCGCTTCCTCCAGTTCTTTCAACTCTTCGGCGATCAGGGAAACCCGCAATTGGCAGCGTTGCTCCGAAGGGATCTGTGGCTCCGGCAAAATGGGGTGTTTGAATGTTTTGTGAAATTCGGCGACTGCGGTCAGTGTTTTTGGATCGGTCATTTTACAATAATTCGTGCTTTTACAGCGATATTTTCAGAAATACTTATTTGATTAAATGCTTTAGCTGGATGATTTCGCGTTCTTCCAGGTATCTCCAGTGGCCTCTTGGCAAATCCTTTTTGGTCAGATTGGCATAGACGACCCGGTCCAGTTTGATGACATCATAGCCCAGGCTCTCAAATATCCGTCTTACAATCCGGTTTTTGCCACTGTGGATCTGAATGCCCACCTCTTTTTTGCTGCTTCCCTGCACATAACTCAGATCATCCGGTTTGACGAAACCATCCTCCAGCTCCAGTCCGAATTCAATTTTATTGAAATCTCCCTGGGTCAGATTTTTATCCAACTCGACATAATATAATTTGCTGATCTTGTTGCGGGGGTGGGATAATTTTTCAGAAAGAAACCCATCATTTGTCAATAATAGCAACCCGGTGGTGTTACGGTCAAGGCGTCCAACCGGGTAGATACGTTCCCGTGTGGCCTTGGCGACCAATTGCATCACGGTCCGTCTTTCCTGGGGGTCATCCGTGGTCGTAATGTAATCTTTTGGCTTGTTGAGCAGCACATAGACCATCTTTTCACGTTTCAGGCGTTCTCCGTTATAACGGATCTCGTCTTTGGCGGGATCCACCTTGGCGCCCAGCGTGGTGACCACTTCTCCATTGACCGAAACTACACCGGCTTCAATCAATTCATCGGCTTTCCTTCTGGAGCAGATGCCTGCATTGGAAATATAGCGGTTGAGACGGATCAGCCCGTCATTGGCCGGTTCTGCCTCAAATCTATTTTCACTGTTATTTTTCCGGCCCCGGAGTTTGGTGTCTTCCTTTTTGTCCCGGAATTTAGGTTTTCCGTAAGGAGTGTCTTCTTTCCGGTTCCGGAAATTGGATTTCTCATTCCGCTCCCTGAAATTAGGATTATCTTTTCTGTCTCTGAAATTGGAATTATCTTTCCGGTCCCTGAAATTGGAACTTTCTTCCCGACCGCGGAAACCGCCTGTTTTTGGTTTTCCGTAAGGAGTGTCTTCTTTCCGACCCCTGA
>JBEBWT010000068.1:0-7421 GCA_040392005.1 Parapedobacter defluvii | reverse complement strand
GGAAGAAGGAGTCTCTGCGGAAGAAGCGGCCTCGGTGGCAGAAACTACTGCGATTGGATCAGTCTTTTTTTTTTCAATCCCTGGCCCGGTCTCTGCGGAAACCACTACCGAAACTCCCGATGGAACTCCGGCGGGAGTTCCCGATGCAGTTCCCGCCGAAGTCCCCGGTGTAGCTTCCACCGGAACAGCTGCGAAGCCGGCTGGATCTAGTTTCAGGGCCGAGCGGATATGGCACATTTTAATCAGTGCCAATTCCACTTGCAAACGGGGATTTCGGCTGCTTTTATAGGCAATTTCACATTGATTGGCAATATTCAGCGCAGACAGCAGCAAAGCAGTGGAAAATCCGGCAGACTGCTCCAGATAGCGGGCACGTACCCGGTCACTGACCTCCATCAACGTGACGGTAGCCGGCTCTCTGGCGACCAGCAAATCCCGGAAATGACCGGCCAGTCCTCCTATAAAATGGCTGCCGTCAAAGCCGTGGCCCAGAATTTCATCAAACATCAGCAGGACTGCCGGTACATCCGAGCGATGGATGGCATCAGCTACCTTAAAATAATAATCGGTATCCAGTACATTGAGATTGGAGATCACCGACTGGTAGGTTACCTGTTTATTGGAAAAGCTGACAATCTGGTCAAACATGGACAGCGCATCCCGCAGTCCCCCGTCCGCTTTCTGGGCAATGATATGCAAACCATCATATTCATAAGTGATTTGCTCCTCATCGGCAATACGGGCCAGGTGATTGGCCATATCCTCTACCCGGATCCGGTTGAAATCAAAAATCTGGCAGCGGGACAGAATCGTCGGCAGGATGCGGTGCTTTTCAGTAGTGGCCAATATGAAAATCGCATAGGAAGGTGGTTCTTCCAGGGTTTTCAGAAAGGCATTGAATGCAGCCTGGGAAAGCATATGCACCTCGTCTATAATATAGATCTTGTACTTGCCCTGCTGGGGCGGAATCCGGACCTGTTCGATCAGGTTGCGTATATCCTCTACCGAATTGTTGGAAGCGGCATCCAGCTCATGGATGCTGAACGAAGCACCGGACAGAAACGAACGGCAATTGTCACATTCCCCGCAGGCTTCCACGTTCTCTGTGGGTCGTTCACAATTGATAGTTTTGGCCAGAATCCGGGCACAGGTGGTCTTCCCCACCCCTCTCGGCCCACAGAACAAAAAAGCCTGTGCCAACTGCCTGTTGCGAATGGCATTCTTGAGGGTACTGGTGATATGTTGCTGTCCCACAACCGAATCAAAGGTTACGGGACGGTATTTTCTTGCTGAAACAATGAAGTGATCCATTGCTGCTAAGATAAGGAATTTCTCTTTAGAATTTTGTAAGTTTGCATTTTATTCATTTATCCCGGATTCCGCATTAGGATTTGTGATGAGGCAATTTTGATTTGTAATAGAAGCCTAATGCGGAATCCGGGATTATACGGCAATCATGGGAGATCATCATACTGAAACAACAGGAGACGGTATAAAAGCCGCGGGAGAAGACGATATAAAAGCGGCTATAAAAGCAGCAGAGAACAGTACGCAGGGACGCATTGCCATTGCCAGCATCAGCGAAATCCGCTTGTTAGTGGACACCTTTTATGGAAAAGTGCAGCAAGACCAGTTGATAGGCCCTATTTTCGATCGGGTCATCCAGAATAACTGGCCTACCCACCTGGCCAAGATGTATAAATTCTGGCAGACCGTTTTGTTGAATGAACATACCTACCACGGTACCCCGTTTCTGCCCCACATGAACCTGCCCATCAGCAAGCCGCATTTCCAGCGGTGGATTTCCATCTTCAACGAAACGGTAGATGAATTATTTGAGGGTGAAGTAGCGGAAGAAGCCAAATGGCGGGCCAATAAAATGGCCGATATGTTTATGCATAAACTGGATTTTTATCAGAAAAACCGGCAGGAACCACTTATTTAACCCAGACTCCGCAAGGAGGCAGGAACCGCTTATTTAACCCAAACTCCGCAGGAAAATTCCACAGGAGAGTCTAATCACAGAGGATCGCCCCTTCGGGGTAAATCAGGGGGCTTAGCATGGGAATGTCCAGATTGGCTCCCCTCAGCAGGAACCACAGCCCCATGATCAGCAACATGACTGGGAGCCATCTGCTCAGATTGAATTTGATCCTGCTTTTCACCAGAGAGCCCAGCAAAGATACTGCGATCATCATGGGGAAAGTCCCCAGCCCGAAAAATACCATAAAACTGCCCCCACCCCACACAGAATCCGCATTCAGCGCGGCGGCCAGTGCCATATAAACCATTCCGCAAGGTAAAAGCCCGTTAAATACCCCCGCCAGCAGACTGCCTCCCGGCCGGTAGAGCCAATAACCCATTTTCCGGATGACCGGCTGCATGACATTTTGCTGTACGCGGATAATACCCGGAAAATGCGCACTGAACAGATTGAACAGCCCCATCCCGATCAGAAAAGCACCAGTCAGCAGACTGATGGCCTGCTGCCAGCCTTTCACTGCGATGGAATTACCGATCAGACCAAGCAACAGGCCCAGGAGGCCATAGGTCAGAATGCGGCCAAACTGATAGATCACCCGATTGGCCACGGCCATCCATGCAGAATGTCCGGTGGAGGGCAGTGCCAGGACCAGTGGGCCACACATGGCCACACAGTGCAGGCTTCCGAAAAAACCCATAAAAAATGCCAGATACAGGTAATCCATCTGTTTTCAATCAATCCAAATAAATCTTCTGCTCATACTGCAAGGCAAGCTCACCGGATTGCCAGATCAGTTGCAGGTCCCAGGCTCCTGCCCTCAGATCATGTACCGGAGCCTGCAACAAATCGCCGACAACCGAAAAGGGAATTCTGACATCCTGTGACTGATCGGATGCCCTTCTCAGCAACAGATCACCTGCATTTCCCTGATGGACAAAGCGGATATGGAGTGTATCTCCTATGATACTGACCGATGGCCGGGCATGATGGGTCTGCAAATTCTGCCGGCGCAGATACACCTCATCAAAATTGATTCCCCGCTCATAGTAATCATTCTCCACCAGGGAATCCGAATTCTTGCTGACCATATACACACCTGCGGCCACGATTCCGATAATGAATACGGCCAGTGCCAAAAAAATCTTTGTACCCCAGTTCATAGCTACGAATATAAGAAAATGATTTTAATCCAGATTCCCAATATGGAATCCGGGTTAAATCCCGATTCCACATTAGGATTTAATTGCCCCAGGCCTGTCCCTGGGCCGGTGGCGAAATAAAAGTAGTTTTCAGGGTCTCCACTACCCTGCCCTCCGAGACCACATCCACCTTGATATCACTTTTGTAGGTTTCGATCTGATCCTGGGGACTGATCACGAAAAAACTCATCTGCACAGCCGAACCCCCTGCTATATGGTCCACCTGATTGATCAGTTGGATCGTCATACCGGTCTGTCGGGGAACCAATGTAAATTTCATATCCTGATTGGTCTTATTGATCAGTTCCAGACTATACAAATTGGTCACGGTTCCATCATCCCTCATTTGATAGGTACTGCCCTTTGCCCTCAATAAGGTACCATCGACTGCAGCCCTGCTAAAGATCAGGTAGGTAAATACGCCCATCAAAATCGTCAGAACCACCGTATAGGCAATGGCCCTGGTATTCTTTTTCTTCTTTCTGCCAACACCTTCTTCGAGTTCGTCCGAGGAATAAAATCCAATCAGACGTCTGGGTCTGTCCAGTTTGTCCATCACCGTATCGCAGGCATCTATACAGGCGGTACAATTGACGCATTCCATCTGGGTCCCCTTGCGGATATCGATACCGGTCGGACACACATGCACGCAGAGCTCACAATCCACACAATCCCCTATGTGCTGATCCTCCTGACCCTTTTTACGGTGTCCCCTCGGTTCACCCCGTTTGTAATCATAAGCAATGGTAATGGTCTGATCGTCCATCAACACGCCTTGCAAACGTCCATACGGACAAATGGCGATACAGACAATCTCCCGGACATAAGCAAAGACAAAATAGAATACCAGCGTGAATAAAACAATGGAAACCAGCCCACCGATATGCTGACTGACCGGATCGGTCATAATTTTCCAGAGGGCATCGACCCCGATGATATAGGAAAGGAAAATATTGGAAATAAAAAAGGAAATCAATAAAAATATGCTGTGTTTGGCGATTTTCCGGAGACGGACAGCCGTGGTCGATGGCATACTGTCCGTTTTTTTCTGGCGCAGCCAATCCCCCTCTATCCAGTATTCGATGCGCCTGAAGACCAGCTCCATAAAAATAGTCTGGGGACAGGCCCAGCCACACCAGATCCGCCCGTAAACTACGGTAAACAGCACGATGCAGACCATGGCGATCAGCATCCCGAACACAAAAATATGGAGATCCTGGGGCCAGAAGACATTCCCGAAGATCACAAACTTGCGTTCAATGATATTGAACATCAAAAAAGGCTCATTCCCGATTTTTATAAAGGGGGCAAGAAACAAAAAAGCCAATAAAAAATAGCCAAACCACTGGCGGTAGTTAAAAAACTGACCGCCCGGCTTTTTCGCATAGATCCACTTCCGCTTTGACTGTTTTCCGGTATTTTTATTTGCTGCGACTGTTGCCATGATTATCCCTGCTATTCTGCATCCGCAGCAGATGTTGCATCTGCTGCGATGTCAGGTTCAGGTTGTTCCTCCACCGGAGCAGCATCCCCATCCCCTATCCTGTACTCTACTTTGTCTCCCTGTGGTTCTTTTGCGTTTGGCGGATTGGTACCTCTGAGGGTCAGAATATAATTACTGACTTCGGCAATCTGGGTAGGTGTCAGACTCTGCTCCCAG
The DNA here is from genome assembly GCA_040392005.1 of Parapedobacter defluvii. Lineage (GTDB taxonomy): Bacteria > Bacteroidota > Bacteroidia > Sphingobacteriales > Sphingobacteriaceae > DASRQK01. The sequence goes on along the minus strand of JBEBWT010000068.1, from coordinate 2,578 downwards.
GGGATCATCCCCTTATCCAGCACCCCGTATTTCACCACCTTAAAAACATCTTCGATCTCTCCGCCATGCAACCAGTATTCATCCGCCATATTGGGACCGATCCCCCCTTCTCCCGCTGCACCATGGCAAACCGCACAATTCTGGGTATAGATGGCAAATCCAGCTTCAATAACCGCTGGAGATGCGTCCACCTGCACGTTGGTTTCGTCTATATTATTGGTCGATTGGGCCAGCCATTCCTGTTTGGCAGCTTCGGCCATAGCCATTTCACGATCGTATTCCTGATCCTGGTTCAGCCCCCACCCAAAAACATGATAGACCAGCAAATAAATGACCGCAAAAACAATAGAGATATAGAACATACCATTGAACCACATGGGCACCGGGTTGTCCAGTTCTTTGATACCATCATATTCATGCTCGATCAGCAGATCCTTTTCTTCCGATATTGGCCGCAGCCCCATGAATTTATTCCACCATGAGGTGCCGGACGCAACTTTTGCCTGCTGCTTTTTCTCCTTTTCCTCTTTCAGCAGTTCGGGCATGGTGACCCGTAGCATGGTGCGCAGGGCTTTCAGCGTGACCAGCACAGCCGCAAAAATGACCAGCATGGCCACGATGATCACAATCAGTAGGATATCATTATAGTTGTTCATCAATATTGTATTCATAATCATCAATATTGTAATTATAGTTAGGCTTCTTGTTCAGTGAGTTCCTGCTTTTCATCGGTGGATTCATTCAGGGGAATATTGCCCATATAATCAACATAATCCTTTCCCATCCTGAACAACATGATCCCGACCACAATGAAAAATATCAAAAATATCCAGAGGGAGGCAATCAGGTACCACTCGTTTCCATCCAGACTTGTAATTTGCTTAAACATCTCGTTTTCAATTAAAATTTACATCCTCCGCTTATGCTGCTGTCCTTATTCAGATCCACCAGCCTGAGCCTTGATATCGGTGCCCAGTCTTTGCAGATAGGCAATCATGGCAATGATCTCCGCATCCGGCCTGATTGTGGCTCCCTGCTGTGCCAGATCATCGGCAATACGCTGTGCCTGGGCTTTCAGAGATTCCTCACTATTATTGACATCCTCATTGCTATACGGTACGCCAAGTATCCGCATGGCATTCAACTTGGATTTAGTTGTGGAAATATCCAGGGTCTGGCTCATCAGCCAGGGGTACGACGGCATAATACTGCCCGGTGAAGTAATGGTCGGGTCCAGCATATGGTCAAAATGCCATTTGTTCGGATACTTGCCCCCGATCCGGTGCAGATCCGGTCCGGTACGCTTGGAGCCCCACAGGAACGGATGGTCATAGACAAACTCCCCGGCCTTACTGTATTCTCCGTAACGGGCCGTTTCCGAACGGAATGGACGGATGGTCTGCGAATGGCAGTTTACACATCCTTCCCGGATATACAGGTCCCGACCCTGCAACTCCAGTGCCGTATAGGGTTTCACACTGGCGATGGTAGGCACATTGGAAGATATCATAAAGGTAGGCATCATTTCCACGATACCACCGATCAGGATCACGATCAGGGCAAGCACCATAAACAAAGCCGGTTTGCGTTCCAGGCGGCGGTGTTTTGCACGTTCAGTGACCACGACCGGTTCCAGTGCAGGTGCTTCCGCCGCTTCATTGGCCTCCAGTCTGCCCCTCTTCATGGTTTTGACCAGATTGACTGTCATCAGAATCGCACCGCTCAGGTATAAGGCTCCCCCGATGGCCCTTAGCATGTGCATGGGCAGAATCTGCAGGGTGGTGGCCAGGAAATTAGGATACTTCAATACTCCTTCCGGCGTAAATTCTTTCCACATCAGGCCCTGCACCACTGCTGCCCAATACATCGGGATCGCATAGAACAAAATACCCAGCGTACCGATCCAGAAGTGATAGGAAGCCCATTTAGTCGAATAAAGTTCGGTTTTATAAATACGCGGGATCAGCCAGTAAAGAATCGCAAAGGTCATAAACCCATTCCACCCTAGGGCGCCGACGTGTACGTGGGCCACGATCCAGTCGGTAAAGTGTGCAATGGCATTGACCTGCTTCAGGGACAGCATGGGGCCTTCGAAAGTCGCCATACCATAGGCCGTCAGCGCGACGACCATAAATTTCAGTTTTGGATCGCTGCGCACCTTATCCCAGGCTCCCCGCAGGGTCAGCAATCCATTGATCATACCACCCCAACTGGGGGCGATCAGCATAATGGAAAAGACCACGCCCAGGGACTGCACCCATCCCGGCAGGGAAGTGTAGAGCAAGTGGTGTGGTCCGGCCCAGATATAGATAAAGATCAGCGACCAGAAGTGCAGGATACTCAGCTTATAGGAATAGACCGGCCGGTTAGCCATCTTGGGCAGGAAATAATACATCATCCCCAGGTAAGGTGTGGTCAGGAAAAATGCGACTGCATTGTGACCGTACCACCATTGCACCAGGGCATCCTGTACCCCGGCATAAATATAATAACTTTTAAAAGCCGAAACCGGCAACTGGAATGAATTGACAATATAAAGGACCGCTACTGTCACGAAAGTGGCAATATAAAACCAGAC
>JBEBWT010000067.1:0-7498 GCA_040392005.1 Parapedobacter defluvii | reverse complement strand
GCGACCTACTGATTACAAGTCAGTTGCTCTACCAGCTGAGCTAAGGAGGCAATATGTCAAAAACACGACCCAATCTCTCTGGATTCCGAAGAACCCTTTTTGTTTGGGTCTGCAAAGATATACAAAGTTGGACTAATTCAAAAAAAAAATTAAAATATTTAATAACCTGAATCCGGTTAATTAACTTTGCATGACATGAATGAAAAAGAGATTACTTCCCTGATCAGATTGCTGGATGACCCGGATACGGAGATTTTCGCCCATGTAGAAGAAAAACTGGCCACTCTCGGACCTTCGGTAGTCGCGTTGCTGGAAAGTCAGTGGGAACAATCTTTTGATGCCCTGCAACAGACCCGCATCGAAAACCTGATCTCCAAGATACAGTTCAGGCAGGTCGCCGAAGATCTCGGGGCCTGGAAGTCGGGCGGCTCCTCCGATCTGTTACAGGGCCTGATGATCATCAACCGGTACCAGTACCCGACGCTGGATGAAGATAAAATCAGGGATCAGATCGAAGAGATTTACGAACACATTATTGATCACCAGAGCTACGAAACAGAGCCGGCAGACTATGTTTTGCTCATCAATCATACTCTCTATGATAAATTCGGCTTCTCAGGCAATACCAGCAATTACCATGATCCCCAGAATTCCTTTATAGGGCAAGTGCTGGAAAGCCGCAAGGGCAACCCCATCCTGCTGGCCTGTGTCTATCTGCTGCTGGCCGGAAAACTCGGACTACCCATTTACGGGATCAACCTGCCGAAGCACTTTATTCTGGCCTATGCTTCCCAGTCAGGACAGCTACTGATGATGCGGGAGGATATTTTATTTTATATCAATGCCTTCAATGGAGGGCAGATGATCGGCCGGTATGATGTCATTGCCTATCTGAAACAGCTTGAAATGACATTGGATGACCGGTACCTGCTACCCTGCACCAATCTGGACATTATCATCCGGGTCCTGCACAACCTTTCCGCTGCCTATTCCCAATTGGGCAACGAGCAAAAAATGAATGATATAGAATATTTGTTGAAAATTGTAAAGTAGTGTCCTTATTTCCGGCTTGCGGGCCGGTCCCGACTACTGTTTACAGGTCAATCCACGACCAGCCCCCTGGCATCCAGAAACACGGCCTCCGGACTCAGCGGCAGCACAGCCTGCAATTGCGGCCGGGCATTCCCCTGCGCAGAAAGCTCAAAACGCAGAATGGACTTACTCCGTTTGTCGGCCACATACAATAATTTGGAGCCCTCCCGGTCATCAATGGAGACATCTACCGGCCCGGACAAACCGGTATTGGAGCCCGAAATAACCCTTGACGGACTGATCACCGCCTGTGCCTGCCCGAACAACTGACTGGCATTTTCAAAAATCAGCACCTGTGCATTCTCATACTCGGTGAGTACGAGCAGATCCAGCGTTTTGGAATAGGCAACACCACGGATCGCAGCAGCGCCCGCTACGGTCAGGGTGGCCTGCGGGGTCAGGTCTTCCGTACCACCCAATTTTGTGGACACATCAGTATAGAGATTGACCCCACCGGATTCACCGGTACGGACCACCAGCAGGTTGTCATCCCACATGGTAATACCCCAGGGACGCACCCCATTCAGCGGAAAATAACGCAGTGCTTCGACCGCGCCATTGCGATTGAGCGGATTATCAAACACATAAATCCCGCTCGGAGTCCAGTTATTGGCCACAAAGAGATTTCGGGAATTATGATCATAATGCAGACCACGGATCGCAGTCAGGTTTTCGTTGATCAATTGCCCGGAACGCTGGGGAATCCCCACAGCGGTCACATTCATCAGAATAACAGACTGATCCAGCACACTTCCCTGAAACACCCGGCTGACCTCCGGACTGAAAAATATTCCGCTGCCTTCCTTTACACCCGAATTGAACAAACTGCCGCTTGTCTGCTCCCCGTTTGCAGGATCAATGATCAGCAAATTGGAATAAGGGTCGGCGGTTTCATCTGTCTGATACTCCAAAAGAGAAACGTAAAGGCGTGAAATCGGCACGCTCGGGATCAACGGTTCATCATCGTTCCGGGCACAGGCCCCAAGCAACAGGCCCATGGACCCCACCAACAGTACAAGCAGAAAATTCCTCATATACACTTCATTATTCAGCAAAATTAAACAAAAATCTTGCCCAAGCCAATGTATTTACTTAATTTCGCATCAAAAAGACTCATAAAGACGCTTATGGAAGCTAAGGGACTGATCCGGGAAAAATTGGCACTGCCGGATGGAGCCAATAAATTATTGCTGCATTCTTGCTGTGCACCCTGCTCAGGAGAGGTCATGGAAGCATTGATCGCTTCCGACATTGACTTTACCATCTATTTTTACAACCCCAATATCCATCCGAAGAAAGAATATGAATTGCGCAAGGAGGAAAATATCCGCTTTGCCGAAAAATACAATATCCCGTTTATCGATGCGGATTATGATGCCGATAACTGGTATGCCAGGGCTAAAGGCATGGAAATGGAACCGGAGCGGGGCATACGCTGTACAATGTGCTTTGACATGCGCTTCGAGCGGACGGCGCTTTATGCACATGAAAATGGATTTCCCGTTATCAGTAGTTCCCTGGGCATATCCCGGTGGAAGAATTTTGAGCAGATCAATGATTGCGGGGACCGGGCTGCTGCCCATTATCCCGGCCTGACCTACTGGAAATTCAACTGGCGCAAAAAGGGCGGCTCTGCCCGTATGCTGGAAATCAGCAAAAAAGAAAAATTTTATATGCAGGAATATTGTGGCTGCGCCTATTCCCTGCGGGACACCAACCGCTGGCGTCTGGAGAATGGGAGGGAACGCATCGAGCTGGGGAAAAACTACTATGGATAAGCATCCAAAATCTGACAGTCAGATCATTTACAACCGCTGGCTGACCCGTGAGGTGGCGGTGGGGGACATCCCTATGGGAGGCAAAAACCCCATCCGCATCCAGAGCATGACCACGGTCGATACCATGGACACCCTGGGATCCATCGAACAGACGATCCGTATGGTGGATGCAGGCTGTGAATATGTGCGGATCACCGCCCCCAGTATCAAGGAGGCTCAGAATCTGGCAGAAATCAAAAAGGGATTGATCCAGCGGGGCTATCACGTCCCTCTGGTCGCCGACATACACTTCACCCCGAATGCTGCCGAAGTAGCGGCCCGTATCGTAGAGAAAGTCCGGGTGAACCCCGGCAACTACGCCGATAAGAAAAAGTTCGATCAGCTTGATTTTTCGGATCAGGCCTATCAGGCAGAACTGGACCGGATCTATACCAAGTTTGCTCCCCTTGTCAAAATCTGCAAGGAATATGGTACGGCCATGCGGATCGGCACCAATCACGGCTCCCTCTCTGACCGGATCATGAGCCGCTATGGGGACACCCCACAGGGCATGGTCGAATCCGCGATGGAGTTTATCCGCATCTGCGAAGACCTGCATTACCACCAACTGGTCATCTCCATGAAGTCGAGCAATCCGCAGGTCATGGTGCAGGCCTACCGCTTGCTGGTAGAGAAGATGATCGCCGAAAACATGAATTACCCGCTGCATCTGGGGGTGACGGAAGCCGGTGATGGGGAAGACGGCCGGATCAAATCTGCCGTAGGCATAGGTACCTTGCTGGAAGATGGCCTGGGCGACACGGTCCGGGTTTCCCTGACGGAAGATCCAGAATTTGAAGCTCCGGTTGCACAGGCGTTGATCGATCGTTATCAGCACCGGCAGGCTGGATTTTATGAAGGCCTTCCCCCCTATAAGGGTCATACCGCTGCATATTCCTCTGAGGAAACCAATAATTTCATCGGTGGCAGCATGGTGCCGCGGGTGGTGGTGGATATTTCGGGCCTCAATCTCCGTGATCCTGCGATCATGGGAGCGGCCGGTTATCGTTATGACCCTCTCCTGGATAAATATCACATGGGCGATCAATCGGTGGACTTCGTTTATCTGGCCGATCAGCTTCCCCATTTTGTCATGCCGGGCAACCTCAAACAGCTTTACAATTACCCCACCTGGTTGAAATTGCAGGACAAAGCCAACGCTCATCCCGTTTTTTCCCTCGCGGAATACGTGGCTGCGCCCCAATCGGCTACCGACCCTGCGTTGAATCTGGTTCGTATCCGGAATGCGGATCTGGAGGGTGCCAATGAGAGTACTGCCTTTGAATCCCTGCAGCCGGACCGGCGCTTGGTCCTTGTACTTGAAACCGATGAGATCAACGGAATGGCCGATCAGCGGACCTGCTTCCAGTCCCTTTCGGCTTTGGGACTGGACGTACCTGTGATTATTAAAAGGCATTATCCCCCAGCAGCATTTTCGGGCCCTGCCGGGAATCTGATGGATCCGGAAGAGCCGGTCTCCAAACTGCAACTCTATGCCGCCACCGACATGGGAGCCCTGCTGATCGACGGCATGGGATCCGGTATCTGGATCGATTCACCGGCCACCGCCCTGCCAAACCTGGTCTCCACCTCCTTTGGCATCCTGCAGGCCACCCGTTCCCGTATTTCCAAAACAGAGTATATCTCCTGTCCAAGCTGTGGGCGTACCCTCTTTGACTTGCAGGAAACCACCCAACTCATCCGCAACCGCACCAACCACCTCAAAGGACTCAAAATAGGGATCATGGGCTGCATTGTCAATGGCCCCGGAGAAATGGCCGATGCCGATTATGGCTATGTCGGTGCCGGGCCGGACAAAATCACCCTGTACCGTGGCAAAGAAGTCGTGAAGCGGAATGTAAACTCTGCGAATGCGCTTGACGAGCTGATCGGGATCATCCGCAGTGACGGCAAATGGATCGAACCGGATACCGCCCCAGCTTGATGTTCCAAATTGGAATATCAAGTTTTTAAACTCGTTCTCATTCAGCTAAAACATAAATCACCAGAACACAAATTCCGCAAAAAGAGCGGTTTTTGCGGAATTTCATTTCCCGTGAAAATGCCATCTGCTAATAATAAATGGTTATGGATTTGATGTAGTCACCCCATATAATTCAGCCGTTACTATCCCCTTTAACCTATTCCCCTAAAGGACGGAGATCCGTTTGATAACGGTTTCGGTGCCGGCAGTCACACGGACAAAATACAGGCCTGAACTCAGGCGCTTCTGAATCTCGAAGGATTGATTCTGATTGCCCGGTTCCAGTGTCTGACTAAAGAGGGTCAGCATTTCATTGCCCAGTGCATCCATGACCTTGATGGAAACATCCGATCTTTTTCCCAGGCGGAAAGAAAGATTGATGGTTTCAACGGTGGGGTTGGGAAACACCTTCACATTGCTCAGTAATTTTTCACTTTCCGACGATTGGGAATTGTTGCGGAACGGCTGAAAGAACCAGGAAGAAAAAAATGAGCCGGATGCCTTTGCAGATTCCTGTTTCTGCTGAAGCCCGGTGTTTTTTGTATTCGTAGTATTGATACTATCGGCCAATGCAGAAGAAACGGACCCCTGGGTCGCATATACAGCCATCCCTCCCATCAGCACCAGCGTGCTGACAGTCAAAACCAGAAGAGTATAGCGTAAAAGTTTCTTCATTTATTTTACCTCAAAAACAAATATAGTACAAACATAAGACAAATATTAAAAACTTTGCAGAATATACCAACATTTAAAAATGTTTTAACAAAAATTAACAGGATCAGGGTAAAAAAACCAAAAAGATCAGGCTAATAGCAGGATTTTCCAGGCATGCTGCACTTCGCCCCTGTCCAGATAATCTGCTGCCAGCCGGTGAAAATGTAGTCTTCTGGCGGTCGGATCTCCGATAAAAGCATCGCTCAGTTCTTTAACTTCCGGATCATCCAGCAAAGTTTCGGTCTCCTGCTGATCCGGGATCACCTTCACATTCCCCAGCAGACCCAGATGATTGCCCGTCAAAACGGTGGAAAGCCGGATAGATTCCGGCAGGCTGTCCACCCCGATGCCCAGATCCCGCAGGGGCTTGGGGACTTCAAACAGATTGTCTTTGGTCACCCGGCAATACCAGTCGGCTCCCAGACGGGCTACCAAGTCCAGCCCGGCCTGGTCGATCTTTCCTCCCTCATCCAGCAGATCAGCCTGCACATGCATGCGCAATACCTCGGCAATGACCAGATTGCCATGCCCACGGCCCTCTCCCAGCGATACGATCTCCCGTACCTTACATTCAAATTGCACAGGGGATTCAGCGACACGGGGCGGGGCGATCAGCTCGGAGGGAATCATGGTCAGCCCGGATTTTTCGAACTCATTGACCTCTTTTCCGTATTCAGTACTCGCCAGCGATTGCTGCTGCACAAGCGAATGATTGACGATATTGATAACCACTTCCGGCACTTCCCTCAGATTTTCAAGGGTATGTTTGGTGCTTGCGTCCCGCATCCGGCGCAATGGAGAAAACACGCAAACCGGCGGATTGAGTGAAAAAACATTGAAATAGCTGAACGGACTCAGATTGACCTGTCCCTGTTTGTCCTGCGTGCTTGCAAAACAAATGGGTCTCGGTGCGATCGCATATTTGATCAGATCATCAATGGGTGAACCTTCCACAGGATCAAAAGATATTGTTGTCTTCATAATGGGCAATATAATGAAAATTTCAATGCTGCAACAGCACCCGATTGGATAAAACTCCCAGGCCATTGACCTCCATTTCAATGTGGTCCCCCTGTTGCAGCCATTGTTCCGGATAGCCTGCCGGATCCATCAGCCAGCCGGTTCCGTTCAATTCGAGAAAACAACCGGTCCCGACCGTGCCGGAGCCGATCACATCCCCAGGATACAGATCTACCCCGTATGAGGCCCGCTCTATGATTTCGGCAAAAGTCCAGTGCATATCATGGAGCCAGCCCTGTGACACCTCTACCCCATTGACCCGGCAGCGCATGTCGAGACGATAGGCCTGACCGGTATGGCCGGGGGGAGTATCCACACGATAAGGTGCCAGTTCATCCGGAGTCACCAGCCAGGGACCCAGCGCGGTCGCAAAATCCTTTCCCTTTGCCGGACCCAGATTGAGCTTCATTTCCTCCATCTGCAAGGTCCTTGCACTCAGGTCATTCATGATCATAAAACCTGCAATATAATCATCGGCTTCGGCAGCAGGTATATTCCGCCCCCGCTTGTTCAGGACGATCGCCACTTCCAATTCAAAATCCAGCCGGTCAAAATGATCCGGCATGCAATAAATATCTCCCGGCCCCGTGACCGCCTGATGATTGCTGAAATAAAAAACCGGGAACTGATCAAATTCAGGGATCATCTCCAGGCCCCTGTTGCGGCGGGAGGTCTCCACATGCTGCCTGAATGCATATGCGTCCCGCAAAGAGGACGGCCGGGGGACCGGGGCCAGCAACTGAACCGCATCCAGCGGCAAAGTCTGTGAGGCCTGCGACAGGGGTGGTTCGGCCGGAGCCGGAGCATCGGTTTTCAGGCGTTCACCGGCCTGACGGATCTGTTCCATCAGTGCTTCGCCCCCTTCCAGCAA
>JBEBWT010000066.1:0-7645 GCA_040392005.1 Parapedobacter defluvii | reverse complement strand
AAACAGAAAATAACTTATTCATAGCTCAGCATCAAAAATTCATCTTGTGTTTTCCAGGATTCACTACTGCCGGGAAAAACCGGTATTCTTCCGAGGTAGTGAATCCGGGAAATATATTATCCTTTCGCCGGGAGAAAATCCTTGGCCCGGACGATCGCCCGGTCCAGACCCGCCGGATCCTTCCCTCCTGCCGTCGCATAAAAGGGCTGACCTCCACCTCCTCCCTGGATTTCCCGTGCCAGTTCACGGATGATATTTCCGGCATGCATTCCCCGGTCTTTCACCAGATTGTCCGATACTACCACCGTCAGGCCCGGCTTCCCCTCAAGGTCGGCAGCCAGCACCAGATACAGATTGTCCACCGCTCCCTTCAGGGCATAAGCCAGTGTTTTGACCGCATCTGCAGAAGATAGATCCACCCGGGCAGCCAGAAAATTGATCCCATCGATCTGCTGCATTTTACCGGCCAGTTCCGCTTTCATGGACAGGGCCTTTTCAGTAATGGATTTCTCAATCTCCTTTTTCAGCGCCGTATTGTCCTCCACAATCTTGCCGAGCGCTGCCAGAAAATCTTTGGGATTGTTCAGCAGGTCTTTCAATTGATCCACCAGCTCAAAATGCTCCCGGATGACAGCGGCCGATTTTGTCCCTGTAATAGCTTCCAATCTCCGGACCCCCGCCGCAACCGCAGATTCGGAGGTAATTTTGAAATAACCGATTTCACCCGTTGCCCGGACATGGGTACCTCCACAGAGTTCCAGGGAATAGTTGCGGTCAAAAGCGATCACCCGGACAAAATCTCCATATTTCTCCCCGAATAAGGCAGTAACCCCTTCGTCAATGGCTTGCTGAAAAGGGATGTCCCTGCGTTCTTCCAGTGGGATATTCGCTCTGATTTTCTCATTGACCTGATCCTCCACCCGTTGCAATTCCTCCGGAGTCATTTTTGCAAAATGCGAAATATCGAAACGCAGAATATCCGGACTGACCAGGGAACCCTTCTGCTGCACATGGCTGCCCAGGACATCCCGGAGTGCTGCATGCATCAAATGCGTGGCTGAATGGTTGCGCTCGGTGTCCCTTCTCTTCTCCCGGTCCACAACGGCCACAAAAACAGCCTGTGGATCACGGGGTAGTTGCTGACAGAAATGCACGATCAATCCATTCTCTTTTTTGGTATCGGTGATCCTGATTTTCTCTCCGCTTACCTCGTCGGTCAGGAAGCCGGTATCCCCCACCTGTCCCCCGCCTTCTGCGTAAAATGGGGTATGGGTCAGCACCAGTTGATATTGTTCCTTGCCCTTTGCCGAAATCAGCCTGTATTTGACAATGGATGCTTCGCATTCCAGCAGATCATAGCCCAGGAACAGCGTACTTTCGTCCGGTCCCACCTGGATCCAGTCTCCGGCATCGATGGCAGTAGCCGCACGCGAACGGTTTTTCTGCGCTTCCAAAGCTTGCTGGAAACCCGGCATATCCACCCGGAAACCTTGTTCACGGGCCAGCAATTCGGTCAGATCAATAGGAAACCCAAAGGTATCATACAGTTCAAAAGCAAACTCCCCGGTGACCAGTTTGTCCGACGGCAGTCCGGCCGCATCTATATAATGCTCAAAACGCTGCACACCCGTCATCAGGGTTCGCAGGAATGAAATTTCTTCTTCCAGCACCACTTTTTGTACAAAACCCTGCTGGGAAATCAGTTCATCAAATACCCCCTCAAACTGCCGGGCCAGCACGGGCACCAGTTCGTGCAGGAATGGTTCCCGGAACCCCAGGAAAGTATAGGCGTAGCGTACGGCTCTCCGGAGAATCCGCCGGATCACATAACCGGCTTTATTGTTGGATGGCAATTGTCCATCGGCAATCGTGAAACAGATGGCACGGATGTGATCGGCCATGACACGCATGGCAATATCATTCTGCTCATTTTCACCATACCGAATGTTGCTTTTATCGGCAATATACTGGATCAATGGTTGAAAGAGATCCGTATCATAATTGGAAGTTTTGCCCTGTATCACCCGCACCAGACGTTCCAGACCCATGCCGGTATCCACATGTTTGGCCGGTAGCGGCTTCAACGACCCATCATACTGGCGGTTGAACTGCATGAAAACCAGATTCCAGATCTCGATGACCTGGGGATGATCGGCATTCACCAATAATTTCCCGTCCAGGGCAGCCCGCTCCTCCTCCGGACGCATATCCACATGGATTTCGGAACAGGGTCCGCAAGGTCCCGTATCTCCCATTTCCCAGAAATTATCCTTTTTATTGCCCATCAGGATCCGGTCCTCGGCAATGATCGCTTTCCAGAAATCATAGGCTTCCCGATCCATGGGCAGGCCGTCCCCCTGATCCCCCTCGAACACGGTCACATACAGGCGGTCCCGGTCTATCCCATATACGCCGGTAAGCAGCTCCCAGCTCCATTCAATGGCTTCTTTTTTGAAATAATCCCCGAAACTCCAGTTGCCGAGCATCTCGAAAAGAGTGTGGTGATAGGTGTCGATCCCCACTTCCTCCAGATCATTGTGCTTGCCCGACACCCGCAGACAACGCTGGGTATCGGCAATACGCGGAAATTTGATGGCGGCCTCCCCCAGGAACAGGTCCTTAAACTGGTTCATACCGGCATTGGTAAACATCAAAGTAGGGTCGTTTTTGATCACGACCGGTGCCGAAGGAACAATCTGGTGTCCTTTTGTCCTGAAAAAATTCAAAAATGCTTCACGGATTTCTCTACTCGTCATGGGATACAAAAAATATATTTTTTTAATGCGATTACAAAGTTACGTCTTTATGCCGACAAATGGATGAAAGACAAAAGGCATAATTGGATTTAAGCCCCCCAAAATATTGAAAGTTACATAAAAGTGTTGTAATTTAGCCCGGAATCCAAATTTTGTAAGGTTTATTAGTATCTAATCGCAGAGATCCAATGACAATAAAAATAAAAACATCCATCCGGGTTGTGTCCGCAACATTCATGTTAATGGTATGTGGAGTTTTCAGCCAATCGGTCTATGCCCAACCCTTTTCACCAACCAAAAACTACCGGACCTGGTCCGTCGGGGTGCATGGTGGGATCATGAGCCAGGCAAATATTTTTGAGCTGGGCAGAGATTTTGAGGGATTGACCTATATCGCTGGTTATGGCGCTTATATCAAAAAGCAAATTCTGCCGGCATTTGCAATACAATTGGAGTATGTAGGTGGCGCGGTTCAGGGGACCTCAGGCGCTGACCAGTTTCAGACGCTTGTGCCCTGGTCCGGCAGTCTGAGCGCACAGTTTACGCTGGCCAACATCAACTGGAGACATCGCGACGGCTTTCTGAAACCCTACCTCAATCTGGGTGCAGGGATGATGAGCTATAAACCCTGGACTTATATTGACGGGGTGGAAACCCAATATGAGGAAACGATGGGCATGATGCTGCCGGCCGGAGTCGGGGCAAAAGTACGGATTACCAATGGGATCAATGTGGATCTGGGTTACCGGATGAATTTTGCCAGGACTTATGGATTTGATGGATTGACCACCGAAAAAAGAGATATATTTTCCTATTCACATGTCGGCCTTGAGTTTGCCCTCGGCAAAAAATCCAAACCCTATCTTGGCAACACCAATCCGGTCGCTGAGTTTTATGATGCCCAGCAATTGCAATACGATGAACTGCTATCGGCTCTGCAAGCGCAGAAATCCCAGTTGGAAAGCAAAGCGGATGCCCTGACAAAGGAAAACGAACGCCTGAAATCTCAGATGGAACGACTTTATGCGGATCTGGCAGATGATGATAAAGACGGGGTGGCCAACCGGTACGACAAATGTCCGGATACTCCCGAAGGAGTCAAAGTTGATGGATCAGGATGCCCGCTTCCCGAAGCAAAGGCTCCGGTCATCCAGCAGCCGGTCATCCAGCAGATTTATGTGACCGAAGAAGACAGACGTGTGGTAGAGGAAGCTATCCAGAATCTGGAATTTGATTCGAGCAAATCGACCATCCGGTCCTCTTCCTTCCCCAGCCTGAATAAAGTGGCGGTTTTATTGATCGAAAAGAATTTCAGTCTCAAGCTGGCCGGCCATACCGACAATACGGGATCGATGGCGCTGAATCTAAAATTGTCCAAAGACCGGGCAGAAGCCGTGAAAGCCTATCTGGTCAGTAAAGGTGCGAATCCTTCCCGCATTGAGGCGGTGGGCTACGGACCTACTCAGCCCATTGCGGACAACAATACCGAAGAAGGAAAACAACTCAACAGACGGGTCGAATTTACCTTGTTCTGAAACCGGGTCGAGTTTACCTTATTCTAAAATAATGATTGATTACTAAATTAAAAACAGATGAAACGTTTAACATCATTTTTATCCGCAGGCAGCATGTCGGTGCTCACGCTTGCGCTCCTGCTGAATAGCTCATGCGGTGGGAATAAAGAAAATGCCGAAATCACGCAGTTGAAAGAGGAAACCATTGCCGTACATGATGAAATCATGCCGCAGATCTCCGCTTTTGACCGGCAGGCCGTGCGGATCGATTCGATCCTGGTCAGTCTGAACGACCTAAAAGCAGCAAATGAGGCTCTGGATACCGCCCTGTTGCGGACCGATCTGACCCATGTCAAATCCAGACTGGAAGGTGCAACCGATCAAATGATGCGGTGGATGAGGGAGTTCGATGCGGATCCACAGGATAAAACAGAAGAAGAGGTCAAAAACTATTACCAGTCTGAACTGGATAAAATAAAAAAGATGAAATCCCTGTTTGATGAAGTCAGCAAAGAAAGTGCAGAAAAACTATCCGGTTTATAAGGCTGAGAGTATTGCGGGCAAAAAGGCCGGGGATATTGCGGACAGGAAATCCGGTAGATCAGCTGGTCTTTGGGCGATCACTTGTTCACTGTTTACCGTGCTGGCACTGGTTTCCTGTGGGCCATCCGGGGGGGGGGATTCAGGTAAAAAGTTGCCCATCATGGGCTTCAGGGAAGCCGTCACGACGGTCATCGATGGCAAGGAGGTGACCGACACCGTCTATCATCAGATCCCGGAATTTGAATTCCTCAATCAGGACAGCATATTGGTCTCCAATGAATTCTTTGAAAACAGTGTTTATGTGGCCAATTTCTTCTTTACCCATTGCCCGAGTATCTGCCCGACCATGCAGCGCAATCTGTTAGCGGTCTATCAGGAATACCTGGATGATAATCGGGTGAAATTTCTGTCCCACAGTATTGACTTCAAATACGACAGTCCCTCCGTTTTGAAAAATTATGCGGACCGGCTGGGGGTGGTCAATGATCAATGGCAATTTGTGACCGGCAGCAAGGCAGAAATCTATGGGATGGCAGAGCAATACATGGTTTATGCCCAGGAGGAAGCGGCTGCACCGGGAGGGTATGAACATTCAGGCTATTTTGTACTGATCGATCAAAACCGTCATATCCGCGGAGCCTATGACGGCACTTCAAAAGAACAGATCGAGATCCTGCGCAAAGACCTGAAAATCTTATTGCAGGAACATTAATCATGTTGCAGGAACCCTAATCATGTCCAAAGTACCGGTACTGATCCTATTGGCTGCCACCTATCTGCTGATTGTGACCTGTCAGGGGTGCCAGGGAGGGCTGGATATCAAAACAGCTCAATACTATACAAATGGCCATCAGTTATATTCCACGCATTGTGCAAACTGCCACGGTGACAAGGGAGAAGGTCTGGGCCTGCTCTATCCTCCACTGACCGATTCCGGGTACCTGACAGAAAACCGCTCTGCATTGCCGGGTATTGTGCAGCATGGAATGTCCGGGGAAATCACGGTTTCCGGCGAAAAATACAACATGGAAATGCCCGCCAATCCACAATTAAGTGTGGTAGAAATTGCCTATATACTGACTTATGTGACTAATTCATTTGGAAATAAAAGCGGTGTGTTTTCAGAGGAAGAAGTCCTGGAAAATCTGCCTGACTATCTGACCCCCTCCCAAATTCCGAGTCATTCTAAATTAGAAAAATCGGCTTTTTAGAGTGGAACACTGGTGTACTTTCCCCGGAATATTCAAACTTGAGGCTTCATCAAAATTTCCAGTCTCGTCAATGCCAATTATCATGTATGTTCTAAAGACAAAATTAAGTTTTAATTATTTGGATGCGTTATAAATTATACTTATCTTTGCGCTAAGATTCATCTTTCCTACGGAAGAAGGAATTCGGAAAACGCCTGTCCCAGATGACTGGCGTTTTCTGCTTCTACCAAATAGCAATACCTTCTTTTCCTCTTTTTTTGCGTTTTTTCATCAAATTTCGATAGCGACTATCTTCCAGGTGATATGCTGTGAGCAGAAAAAACGCCTGTTTATCTCTTAAGGGTTCCAAAACAATGACATAGCGTTCTGTGGTATCGAGAACATAAACCCGTCTTTCATCGATCACGGTAAATATGTTGAGTGTCTCCGGATTTCGTTCTTCCAGATGATGCTTCACCCAGTGGATGCGGATCGACCGGGCAGTTTCAAATTCACGCTTTCTAGTTGATTCATCGACAATGACCATCGTAAGGTGCCTGAATACACGATCCATCGTATCTTCATCTTCCGCAGGTGTCGGGTGGATGGGGTGCCCTCGAAAAGAAAATTGAAATCCCGAAAAATCCCGATCATACACTTTGCGAAATGATCGGATATTATCGCTCAGCGAGGGATACAACATGTCAAGTCGATCATTATATTTTTTCAGTAAGTTCGACGGCATGGTTTACTGTAGATCGATGAAGAATAAATTGAACTTTTCCGAGTTTTTCGGGGTACTCCTGTCAAGAGGACGCCCGGAATGTGCCTTGATTTTTTCCACGATATTATTCTTGGCAATGACCTGTCCCCCTCCACGTAAGTGATAGCTGATAGCGCCCATCAACAAGTCCGTAAGCTGCATGAGGGTGCTTTCATGTGAGCGGATATTCTGGACAGTTCGAATACTGCTATAGCTCAAATTCAATATCTCTTTGAGACGCTTTACTTTCCAGGCACTAAGTGTGTCTTTTATATCCAGATAAACATTGTAGTTATAATCCATACTTACCTTATGATAGAGCAATTGGTAGTACATCTTATAATAAAAGTCATCGAAGTCATCTGTGGTTACTTTACTCTTATCGACAACGATGGCTCGAAACTGAAGATCACTGGAGAAAAAATATTCGACCACTTCAAGATAGAATTGTGCCTTTGACCTAGATACCTTTGTCCATTTGATCTCACCATAACACTGATGCTTGTCACGAATGGCTTTGATGTTTTCCTGATGTAGCTTGACCTGATTATACGCCGAACTGACATAGGCAATCATCATATAGGGCATGCCATCGTTTTCAAGATGGCAGTTCTCATCACAATAAAAGTTAAATGTTTTGCTCATAAAACAATATTCCTTATGATTTACTAAATTATTGAATACAAATATCGCTATATCTTATAAAATTCGGCACAATTGTTATCAACAGGTGTTGAATTGTCTGCCATGGGATTAACAAGGAATCCAACTTCTTTACAGTTAACGGATTATTGTCTATATTCGGTTGATCATTCACTAAAATAATAAGTACAGCGCATGAATATAACCATGAAATTATTTCAGAAGCCATTTTTGATC
>JBEBWT010000065.1:0-7954 GCA_040392005.1 Parapedobacter defluvii | reverse complement strand
GCCGATCGCGCACCATTGCTACCCTCCACATAATAGCCGTATCGTACTCCCGGCTGCAAATTCTCCAAACGGGCGGTAAAGCGGTTCATATAGCGGTCATTGTAGAGCAAACGATCTTCCATCACCCGTTTTCCGGCAATCATCCGCAAGGTGTCGCCGCCGTTTTCCGGCCAAAAAACCACTTCGCCGCTTTCATCGGCCGGACTACCGCGCCATTGCACCACGATACTGCTGGCAGGGTCCCCATCATAAGTCAATACGAGTTGATCCGGCAGCTCAGAAGAAGGATAGGCGGTGGTGCGGAATGCCCGTATCAGATGCGCTTCCCGCGCCCGGCCCCGGATGGTAGTCAGCAACAACTCCCCTACCATACTTTCGGGTACCTCGTCCAGTTTCAGCCCGTCCCAGTCGTGATAGGTAAAGGCGCCGGGCCTCAGGATGTCAATGTGCTGTTCAACCGGAAAGATCGGGGTGAGCGTCAGAGGCTCCCGGATGCTGCCCGATGCCCCCGGAGATTCCTGTCCCGGAGCCGGCGATCCATCCTGGACCTTTGATCCTTCCGGATCCAGTGGCGCAACCGACACAAAATAAACAGGCCGGTGCTTGTCAAAACCATTGATACCGAGGGACACGACCCCTTTCGGGAAATCTTTTTGCCAGACTTCATATGTGCTGATTTCATTCCGGAGACTAAGATCCGTTTTCACAAAGCCAGAAGCCTCCAGCCAGAAGGGTAGAGTCGCTTGTTTCCGATCCCTCATAATGGAGACCCGGACGGGCTGATCAACCGAAAACTCCCAGTATCTGGTGGATAGCACCTCTTTTTCTTCCTCTGTGAGAAATTGCAGAATAAACGCCTCATCCAACGAATCCAATTGTTCTTTGGACAGATTTTCAAACAGGCGGGTCACCACCTCATCCATTACGCTGGATACGGAAGGACGGTCGCCGGTCTTTGGAACGGATTTTCCGTCCTGTCCGCAGGATAAAAGAACGAAAATAATCAGCAGGGAGGAAAGCAAGGATGCAGGTTTCATTTTACTTCTTATTGAGGAAATTTATCAGTAAAGCCGGTTCGTCAGTTTGTACAATATTTGCAAATTTCAAATTTCTAAAAAAATCACCAAAAGCAGCGTTGTCCACACGGGCAGCCGAGTCCCTTGCCCCGAGGGTATTAGCCCAAAGCCGGATGCCCTGCCGGTGCATCAGCTCCAGCTCATCCATGCCCGTAAAGGACTCGTCAATGTGGATGATATCCGTCAGTTGCCAGCCAACAATCTCCCGGATATCCTCTATTTTGCGTGCACGGGGCATGATCCGGATGTTGGGATTGAGTACGTGTAAAGCAGGCATCTCCTTGTGGTCATAGAGAAAGAACAGCACCTGCCGTTCCATGTCCAACTCTTTGATCAGGTCATACACCTCCTGTGCGGCTTCAAAAGTGCCGACCTTATAATCCAGATCTACCATTATACGGTCCCGGGCATGCAACAGGGCTTCCCTTAATGTGGGGGTGCGGTGCGTAGTTGGGGCTCCCTGGTGGAGCAGGGGCAACTCCCGGATTTCTGCCCAGGTCAGCGAATCCACAGCCCCTGTGCCGGTAGTTGTGCGGTCCACCCGCCGGTCATGCATCATGATCAGCTCGCCGTCTGCGGTCTGCCGCACATCCAGCTCCACAATATGGGCCCCTGCCTCCACCGCCTCATCAATGGCGGCCAGCGAATTTTCCGGTACCAGCAAATGACCGCCCCGATGGGCTGCCACCAATACGGTTTCGGGCTCATTCCCTAAGATTTCCAGGATCTGCTCTACACGGGTCGTTTCAGGAGTGGGCCCTCCGCAGGCTACCAGCCACAAAACAAAAAAAACGGACAGCAATCTCATTGGTTGTAAGGTTCTCATTGACATAAACGGGTTGTAATCATTGTCAAAAGGCAATTATTTGACTAATTTAAAAGAATCAACCAATTCTCCCGAAACCTTGTACGTTTTCAGCTCCAGTTCACCCCCGGAAACATGGATAACTTGGTACAATTGTGTCTGCGTAAGCGCGACATCCATCCAGCGGTCCGAATCCGACTGATACATCTTGGGTCCCGCCACTGACACCAGATAAACAGGGCCATTCGCCGGGGCATCCGGTCCTTTGCCTCTTGCATAGGTATGATCATGCCCCTGTAATACGAGATCCACGCCATAGCGGTCAAAAATCGGCTTGAACCGTTCTCTCAACGTCTTGTTATCCCTGTTTTTTGCGGTTGAATATACCGGGTGGTGGAATGTAATGACGGTCCATTTCTGTGGATTTTCCGCCAATACCTGCTCCAGCCAGCGTGCCTGAACTTCCCGGGAATCCTCTTCCCGTACAATCAACTGTGAATTGAGCGAAATGACGCGAACATTCTGGTAATCAATATAAAAAACGGCATCCCGATGGCTTTCCGGACCATTTGCAGGTAATGTAAACTGAGCGGCCCAATGCGGATCAAGCAAGGATTCATCATTCTCATTCCGGTAAAATTCGTGGTTCCCGGGAGTGGGGATTGCCGGAATCATGGAGTGGATAAATGAAGCACCGTAATGCCACTCTCCCCACTCACTATCCGTATTTCCCCGATTGATCAGGTCTCCTGCGTGAATAATAAAACGAGCATCCGGTTGGTGCCGGAAAGCCTGCCGGACCGCTCGCGACCATTGCGATTTCAAATCATTCTGACCATCACCAAGGTAAATAAATGAAAAACTCTCCGCACTACCGATTGCGGCAGCAGTCCAGAACTGGAACCATTCGCTCCAGTTTTCACCATCGCCGATCCGGTATATGTAGGCAGTGGAGGCAGACAGACCATTAAACACCACATGGTGATAGCGATCATCCCGCCCCTCCGGGATAGCCAGCGTACGGGTAACGGCTTTGTATTCCCTGAAATCCTGATCCCTGGCAGGGGAACTGTCTTCCTTGCGGATCTGGGCAATCGGCGTCTTTACCGAAATGTTGGTACGCCAGGTAACTGTCTGGGTGTTGGAAGGGTTTTCCGACCAGGTCAGCGTGATCCGGTCGGGGAACGCCGAAGATTCAAATGTTTGGGCGAATCCGGCAGGAGCAAATAATGAGAAAAGGGCCCCCAGTACGACCAGGCACAGAGGGGACAAGAGGTGTGTTTTTGTTTTCATCGAAACAAAGATAAACGCCCAATGTTAATCTATCATTAAACCGAATACACATCTATTTTATGTATATAGATTGTTTATATACATTTGTAGTATGGAATCCGGAAAATCGACCTCCCGTATGGAAAACACCAAAAGCACACTGACCAACGAACAGCTTGCGGATATTAAAGCTTTTATCGGCAAACGGGGATTTGCAGAAAGGGATCTGCAATATGAAATACTGGATGATATGACCGTCCGGGTCGGAAAAAAACTGGAATCTCACCCCGATCTCGATTTTGAGCAAGCTGTCCGTGCGGCCCATCAGGATTTGGGAGCTCTGGGATTCAGTACGATAGAGGACTCCATGCGCAATTCGTTGAACCGTCAATATTCGGGACAAGTCCGGCAGGAACTGAGGCGATGGTTCGGGTTTCCGGGATTCCTTGCGGTTGCCGGATTGGGGACCGGGCTTTTTTATGCCTATCGCCATCTGCCGGTACTTCCGCTGCTGATCGGAATGATTTCGGTCTATCTGCTGGCGATTATAGGGTTGTTTATCGCACACAAAAGGGCATTCCGGGAATACCGCAATACCCTGACCAGTAAAGTGGCGCTGACCTTTACCCTGCTGGTTCCGGGTTTTTTGTTCCAGATCTGGAACTATTTGTCTCCTCACACCCCACGCGTAAGTGGAGCAGAGCAGCATCCCTTGTTTGCGGTTGGTTTTGCCCTGCTGGTGCTGATCTATGTTTTTGCCTTTGCTGCCGCCCTCCGGGTCATGCGGTATGCGCTGACCCGGTGCAGGGCCTTCGAGCAACAATACGGAACCCTGTCAGAGACCCTATCAGGGCATCTGACAGGGACCCAGCCATCAAAGTAGCATGGCCGCAAACAACAGGTTTCTTTGTTGTACGGACATATATTGACCTAAAGTACTTGTGAGTTGGTTGATCAGCTCCTTCCGGCTCTGCGCTTTGTCACGCCGCCCGGCAATATCCGATTTGATCACGGGGGGAGTGTATTCCACTTTAGTGGCATAGATATTATAATGCTGTTCGGGTACCGCCAGCCCCAGAATCATGCCCGGCAATCCGTGGATGGTGCCCGGCCCTGCGGAAGTGGGGATCTGATCAGTAAAGAATGCCACCACATATACCGAATCCAGGGTCAGTCCATTTGCCCTCCGGCAATCGTATCCGGCAATATTCCGGTACTCATTGGTCAGTTTCCATTTGATGTCCAGCAGCTCGTCCTCAATAAAGATATTGGACCCGCCCATTTCAAAGACTGATTTTGAAACATTCTTGTCCAGATTCTGGTAAACCGTCCCCTGATAATCCAGCAGTCCGGACATCAGCAGGGTATTGATAAGCTGTGGATACGTTTCCTTCACAGATTCAAAATTGACCTCATTGCCCCTGAAAGACAATTTCTTTTTCAGGATCGCCGTTTCCGGAACCTTTGACATAATGTCCTCATAGTATCTCAACTGGAAAGCATTGTTGTCCCCCAGGTTGTTCATATGCCGCCGCAATAGATTTTTGACGTGCACCGTTTTTTCATAGGTGATCGTCCCTTCGTACGGGAAGTAGGCAAACTGGGCCAAAGCAGGAGTAGCAGCGAAAAGCAGGAATGCGCTGATGATGCCAGCGATTGATTTACTCATTATAGCGATGTATTCTCTTGTATTTTTCATTTTTCTAATGCTCATTTTTCTCATTGATCTGTTTTTCCGTCCCTGTTAGTTTGACTTTCCGCCCATGCTGGTGAAATCCCAACTCACCTTTAGCATGAAGTAACGGGCGATCGTGTTATAGGTGTTTTGGGTAAGCATGTTGCCGGATTGATAGCGCTGGAACCCGACGTTCTGGTTAAACACGTCATTGACGGAGAAATCCGCAACCAGACTCTCGTTTGCCAGGAATTTTTTGCGGATACCTGGTGCGAAAAGGATGCGCTCGAATTTTTCATCAAAAGTTTTAGTCGGTGCTTCGTAAGCATAGCTCAGGTTACCATAGGCCGTGATTTTGTAAGGTAAATACCAGTTATAGGTCGCAGAACTATTCATGGTAAACCCATTACTGTTGAATTCCGGTTGCAGGGAATTGTTCATAGTGCGCCAGCCAGGTGACAGACCCAGTGAAAAATCCACGTTCTTCGTCGTGTTTTTCCGGGCAGAGAAATTGATACTATAATTCAGGCTCTGATTTTCGTTGAGCTCCCCATTGATGTAATTGTAATATTGATTCAGGGACGCATTTCCACCCAGATCACCTTTGATCTGGTAATTTTTGATAATATCAAAACTGGTGGTACCCCAGAGAGACAAATTGTTGGACACATAGCCGGACAGATTTTCGTAAAATGAAGTCCGGATCCCTGTTTCCGGATCGATCAGCACATTCTGCTGGATCGAATTGAAATTCTGGCTCCAGTTCAGGCTGAGATAGGAGTAATTACCCTTCAGCATATTATAGTTATTATAGCTGACGCTGTAATTATTGTTGTTGGAAGGCACCAGTGATTCATTCCCCACTACAATATTCAGCGGATCGGTATTTTGCCGGAGTGGCTGGATCTGAGTCAGGGTCGGCAGCCTGTTGGAGCGAGAGAAATTAAGGTTTACTGACTGGCTTCTGGTAATATTATAGCGCAGACGGACACTTGGATTATAGGTCGTGAAATCCCGGCTAACCTCCCGGTCCAGATAATTGTTGCGCTGGAAAAGCGCATCGTTCCGGACATTGTTGGTCATGTTTGCCTCAAATTTTTCGAGCTTATAGCGCAAGGAGAGATTGGCAGCATTCCGGATGGTGTTGAAGTCAAAATCATTGCTGAAGTCCTCGTCGAAAACTGTATAATTATTATTGCCGTCTTTATTATAGGAATTGTTGATGGAATGACTGCTCGAACTGGTGTATTCGTAGCTGGCAGACAGATTGATCTTGTCGGTGAGCGGCTCGGTATAGGCGAGTGAAGTCCGCCAGTTATTGGACCTGGAGCGGATATCCTTCATCTGATCGATCACCTGGGTGCTGTCCAGCACTCCCTGCTGATAGAGATTGGTGGTGGACTTTAAGAACACAGAACCATCATCGGTCGCAGCGTCTCCGGCCAGCCGGAATGAAAGGGACCGGCCCGGCTTCATCATCCGGCGGGTCAGATACCCATTGTAGGTATAGTTGGTTTTATCCGATGAAGTGGTCTGCAAACGATTGTTGTCGTTCAGCAGGCGGTTGCTGCCATCGGATGTGGAAGCCGAGGTAAAATTGTCCACAGACAGACCATCCTGACCTGCCGACAGGCTTACCGTCAGTGAGGTCAGTGAATCCAGATTCCAGTCATACTTGGTGTTGAAGCGATGTCGGTCCACGTCACTGATGCGGTTTGACAGGTTGTCACTATTGATCTGGCCGGTGGGCAGATTATTCTGTGAAAGGGTACTTTCCTGCACGTCGTTCTGGATGCGACCGTATTTGTAATTGAGGTTGAGTTTGTGGGCACTGCTATTCCAGGCATCCATGAAGCTCACTCCGCTATTGAAGGCCTGCGGCTTGCCCCGCCCATCCCAGTAACTGAACTGATCTCCACCTATCGAGAAAGCAATACCATCATCCATGATGATCATCTCACCGTCAGATAAGTTGAAGCGTTCGGCTTCCTGCCAGTTGAGGCTGATCTCCCCGGTATTGGAGGTCATGCCAAATGCACTGATCTTCTGGCTGCCCCGGAATCGGTTGGCGGCCAGTTTTCCCAAATAATAATTGCCATCACCATCTGCTCCTCCGGCAGCCTCTGCCTTGCCAAACCATCCCCGTTTCGCATCTTCCTTCAAGGTCACATTGATGGTTTGCTGGCGGATCCCGTCATCCACGCCGGTACGCTCGGCCTCCTCCGATTTCTTTTCAAAGACCTGGACCTTGTCCACCATATCCGAACGCAGGTTTCTGGTCACCAGGGTGGGGTCATCCCCAAAAAACTCCTCGCCATCCACAAGAACTTTCTCCACGGTCTTGCCCTGGGCCGTAATTTTGCCTTCGGAATCGACTGTTATGCCGGGAAGGACTTTCAGCAGATCCTCCACTTTTGCATTTTTCTCCACCACGAAGCTGGAAGCATCGTATTCGGTGGTGTCCCCTTTGACCACAATCGGGATCCGGCCCATCACCATCACCTCTTCGATCAGGTGGCTGACGCTGGAAAGACCGATCTGGCCGAGGTCAGTATTTGAATTTATATCAATATGATCGTTGTATTCTCCATACTTAGGGTAAGTAACCAGTAACAGAAAAGAGCCTTCAGCAGGTTTTTTAATGGAAAACTTGCCGTCTTCCCCCGTGCGCGTAAAAGCGATCAGTACGGAGTCCTGTGCATTCAGCAGGACCACGCTGGCATTGGCCAGTTTGGTTTTGTCGTTTGCGTCCACAACTTCTCCCCGGAAGCTGGTCTGGGCAAAGGATGGGAGACTGAAAAAAAGAGTAAAAAGGCTTATAAAAAAAGGAGTAAGTTTTTTTAGCATGATTAACGAAGTAAGGGTTTGTTCAAGAACTTAAGTATGGATCTGTTTAAAAATATAAAGGTTATCTAAATGCTTTTGGCCGTGTGGCTACGAAAATATCGTAACGACGTGTCTTTTCCAAATTTTCTGCCATAATTAACATATATTTAACGTTTCAATGGATTTTGCGGCGGCAGGGACTGTGCCACCTGCGCTATATAGTACTATACATAAGTCGTCTGCGGGCAGGAAATGTTACATTAAAAAAAATATTTGTTACGGATGTTGTGCTTTTGGGTT
>JBEBWT010000064.1:0-8370 GCA_040392005.1 Parapedobacter defluvii | reverse complement strand
AAGATCTGCACGGAGAGTTTGGCCCCGCTGCAACCCAACGGATGGCCCAGGGCAATCGCTCCCCCATTGACATTCAGAATATCCGTATTGATGCCCAGTGTCCGCACAATGGCCAGGGATTGGGAAGCAAAGGCCTCGTTCAGTTCGATCAGATCCATCTGTTCCAGTTTCATCCCGGCTTTTTTCAGTGCCAATGGAATCGCTTCGATCGGGCCGATCCCCATGATCCGGGGCGGCACCCCGGCCACGCCATAACTCACCATCCGGGCAATGGGATCCACGCCCAGTTCTTTCAGCTTACGCTCCGACACCACCAGTACAAAGGCTGCTCCGTCCGAGGTCTGGGAAGAATTCCCAGCCGTAACCGAGCCACCTGCTGCAAACACCGGCTTCAGTCGGGCCAAGGCTTCGATGCTGGTGTCGGCACGGGGACCTTCATCCGTATCGACTACGTATTCACGGGTTTTGATCTTCTGACCCTTCTCAAGATAGTTTTCCTTTACCGTGATCGGCACCACCCCATCCTTCAGGTTGCCGTTTTTCAAACCTTCAACAGCTTTCCGGTGCGAATGGTAGGCAAATTCGTCCTGATCCTCCCGGGAAACATTATATTCTCTGGCCACTGCCTCCGCCGTCAGGCCCATGCCCCAATACCAATCCGGATGATTTTTGGCCACTTCCGGATTCGGGACCAGTTTCCAACCCCCGAAAGGCATGCCCGACATCACCTCCACGCCACCGGCTACAATCACATCCGCCATACCGGCATTGATCTTGGCCACTGCGGTCGCAATGGTTTCCAGGCCCGAAGCACAATAGCGATTGACGGTGACTCCCGGCACTTTATCCGTATCCAGACCCATCAGTGAGATCATACGACCAATATTCAGACCTTGTTCGGCCTCAGGCGTGGCATTCCCCACAATCACATCATCGATCTGTTCCTTATCCAGGTTCGGCACCGAGGCCACCAGATGCCTGACCACCTCGGCCGCCAGTTCATCTGCTCTGGTAAAGCGGAAAACTCCTCTTGGTGCTTTTCCGACTGCTGTCCGGAAACCGGCTATGATATATGCATTCATGTTCTTAATTTCTTAATGGTTTACCCGTTGTAAGCATATGCTGGATGCGTTCCAGCGTTTTCTTTTCTCCGCAGAGCGAAAGGAAGGCCTCCCGTTCAATATCCAGCAGATACTGCTCGGAGACTTCGGTCGGGGAAGAAAGATCTCCCCCGCACATGACCCAGCCCAGTTTTTCGGAGATTTTTTGATCGTGTTCGGAAATGTAATTGCCGGAGCGCATGGAATTGGCCCCCACATAGACAATGCCCAGACCCTGCTTGCCCAATACCTTGATATCGTTGCGCGGAGCCGGCTGGGTATAACCTGCATCGGCCAGTTCGATTGCCTTTGCTTTGGCATCGGCCAACAGGCGACTGCGATTCATGGAAATCCCGAATTTACCTTCCTGCAAATAGCCCAGCTCAAAGGCTTCGATCGCCGAAGTGGAGACTTTGGCCTGGCCAATGGTCAGGAAACGCTCCCGCAGGGCCACCTGTGCGATCTGCCCTTCCTTGAGTTCGTCTGAAACCCGCAGGGCAAATTCCTTGGAACCGCCTCCGCCCGGAATCACCCCGACCCCAAACTCCACCAATCCCATATAGGTCTCTGCGTGCAACTGCACCCAGTCGGCATGCATAGAAAATTCGCAGCCACCGCCCAACGTCAGATTGAAGGGAGCCATGACTACCGGAATGGAAGAATAACGCAAGCGCATGGAGGTATTCTGGAACATTTTGGTAGCCATATTCAACTCATCCCAATCCTGTTCGACCGCCATCATAAAGATCAACCCGATATTGGCCCCGGCCGTGAAATTCGCCGCATCATTGCTGATGACCAACCCCCGGTATTCCTTCTCGGCCAGATCAACTGCTTTGTTGATTCCCTGGATTACATCCCCGCCGATGGTATTCATCTTGGTGTGAAATTCACAATTGAGAATGCCATCCCCCAGATCGATCAGGGTCACGCCGGTATTTTTCCAGACTGTGCGCTGCTCCCGGAGATTGTCGAGGATCAGGAAACTTTCGGTACCCGGAATGGGCTTGTATGATTTGGAGGCAATATCATAATAGTGCTTCACGCCGTTTTCCACCTTATAAAAGGATTCGTGGCCGGCATCCAGCATCTCAGTGACCCAGGCAGCGACCTCTCCGCTGTGACCGGGGATTCTTTTCTCCTCGGCACGGATTTTTTCTATACTATCCCTCACACCGAGCGCATCCCAGACCTCAAAAGGTCCCAGTTCCCAGCCAAATCCGGCCCGCATGGCATCATCGATCCGGAAAAATTCATCCGTGATCTCCGGCACCCTCCGGGAAACATACTCAAACAGGGGGTAATGCATGGCCCGGAAAAAAGCACCTGCCGTATCCTGCCCGGCAGCGAAGACCGGCATGCGTTTGCGCAGATTGTCCACTGCTTTGGTCTGTTCCAGGGTAGCGGACTTGACCTTATTTTGTGAGCGGTACTCCAGGGTTTTCAGATCCAGTACCAGGATTTCACTCTTGCCGCCGGCATCCTTTACCTTTTTGTAAAAGCCCTGTTTGGTTTTTTCACCCAACCACTTCTGCTCTACCATTTTTTGAATATATGAGGGCAAGCGGAATGTTTCCCGTGCCTCATCACCCGGTGCATTCTCATACAGCCCGTTCGCCACATTGACCATGGTATCCAGCCCGACTACATCCGCTGTCCGGAAAGTGGCCGATTTGGGATGTCCCATGGCCGGGCCGGTGTATTTATCGACTTCCTCCACTGTCAGATCCATTTTTTCGACCAGATGGGTCAGGGCCAGCATGGAATAAACACCGATGCGGTTTCCGATAAAGGCAGGCGTATCCTTACATAAAACAGTAGTCTTGCCCAGGAAGCGATCGCCATAATCCATGAGAAAGTCCACGATATCTTTTTTAGTATCGGCTGTCGGAATGATTTCCAGCAAACGCAGGTAACGTGGCGGATTGAAAAAGTGGGTACCGCAAAAATGTGTCCTGAAATCCTCGCTCCTACCTTCTGCCATGAGATGGATGGGGATACCGGAAGTATTGGAAGTCACCAGAGTACCGGGTTTGCGGTATTGTTCCACCTGCTCAAACACCTGTTTTTTGATATCCAGCCGTTCTACGACCACCTCGATGATCCAGTCCACACCGGCAATATCCTTCATATTGTCCGTGAAATTTCCGGTACGGATCAGCTTTACATTTTTCTTGCTGTAAACCGGAGACGGATTGGTCTGGATGGCGGTCTGCAAAGATTGATTCACGATCCGGTTGCGCACCAGAGGGTGTTCCAGTGTGAGTCCCTTTGCTTCTTCAGCGGGCAGCAATGAGGCTGGTGCAATATCCAGCAGCAGCACTTCAACGCCTATATTGGCAAAGTGGCAAGCGATCCGGGAACCCATCACGCCTGAACCCAATACCGCTATTTTTTTGATACTTCTACTCATTCTATCTATGATTTAAGATGCAAATTCCTTTTCTTTCTCTGATGCTAATTCATTATCTTTTACTGGATTGTATTGCTGCACCAATTGATTGATACGTGCCAATGTATCCACCAGAACCCTTCGCTCCTTTTCGGTCAGGCGCTCCTCCAGATAGGTGTTGAAATCTTTTACAACCTGCTTGGCTACCTTTCTTTTTTCCACCCCCAGCTGAGTCAGAAAAACCTTGACCGAACGTTTGTCCGCATCATTCACCTGTCTGTATATCAACCCCATTTCTTCCAGATTGTTCAGTATCCTCGAGAGGCTGGTCGTTTTGACCCCCAGCAGATTGGCAATCTGCGACACTGCTGTCCCCTCCCGGTGGATATTGATCAGTACATAGCCGGTCGCCTGCGTAATCCCAAACTGCGAAGCAATCTGGTTATACTTATTGGCAGCCGATTGCCAGGCCGATTTGAGATAATAGTCAATGGTGTTTTCGTTATACATAATTCTGGAGCAAATCCGGCTTACTGGTTTTCAACTAATTACGTTTCTGACACAGACAAACGGCAGCATAAATTTTTCAAAAATTACTATGCTTGCATAGCAAATCTAAGGTTTAATATTTATAAAACAAATTTTTATGCTTTATTTTAGGAATTAATTTATTTTTACATAAACATTTATACGAACATGAACAATATCAATATACCCAGACTGGATCTGTTGCAATACACACAGGGTGATGCTACCCAGCGGAAGCAATTTTCGGATGAGATCGGAAAAGCCTTCAATGAAACCGGCTTTGTTACCATTGCCAATCACGGTCTTTCCGATGAGCTGATCGATCAATTGTACGAAACCGTGCAGACCTTTTTTGCTTTACCACCGGACATCAAGGCTCAGTATGAATTTCCGGAGCTCGCCGGACAAAGGGGTTATACCTCCCCCGGTAAGGAAACCGCCAAAGGGGCCAAAGCACCGGATCTGAAAGAATTCTGGCAAAGGGGACAGACCATCCGGGACGTGGAATACTCCAAAGCGGATTTTCCGGACAATCCCGCTGTCGCAGAACTGCCTGAGTTTGACAAAATCACAGGAGAAATTTACCGCAGACTGGAAGATACCGGGCGTGAACTGCTCAAAGCCATTGCCGTCTATCTGGGGCTGCCGGAAAATTATTTTGAGGAACATGTGTTCAATGGCAATTCCATCCTGCGGGCCATCCATTATTTCCCCATTCAAAATCCAGATGCCCTGCCGTCCGATGCGGTCCGTGCCGGTGCCCATGAGGACATCAACCTGATCACCCTGTTGATCGGGGCCAGTGCCGATGGGTTGGAAGTGCTGACCAAAGACGGGGAATGGTTCCCGATCAAGGCCAAAGGCAAGGACATTGTCGTGAATGTAGGGGATATGCTGCAGCGACTAACCAATAATAAGCTCAAGTCCACCACACACCGGGTGGTCAATCCGCCACGGGAGCTGATGAAAAATTCCCGTTTTTCGGTGCCTTTTTTCCTGCACCCGAAACCGGAGATGAACCTGACCTCCCTGGATTCATGCATCAGCGAAAAGTATCCCAAAGCCTATGCGGATTATACCGCCGGTCAATACCTGGATGAACGCCTGCGGGAAATCGGGCTGAAAATGTAGCTGATTGCCGACCGGTCTTTTACCGGCTGGTCTTTGCCAGCCGGTCTTCAAAAGCTTTCGGCCGGGAAGATCAGCCTCCGATGGGTTTATAATCTGCCGACCGAATCGTCAGACCGTTTTCATTGATTTTAGTCGCTTCCATGATGGTAGTTTCATTGGAAGCCTTATCCAGGGATTCGGTTTTGAGCATGATCCCGTGAAGCATTTTAGCTTCAGGCGGCAGCTTATACTGTGCGTTTTTCGTGAGCGATCCGAGTTGATTGCCGAAACTCTCTACCATACTGGCGTCCAATTGCTCGGTCAGCCATACTTTTGATTCTACATCAGGCCCCTCAATTTTATAGACCTTACAAAGGTAACCCAAGAGGCGTTCGTCCGAAAGTTGGGTGACTTTATAATTTTCGGCTTCTTCAGGTTCCGGCTCCTCAATTTCACTCCCTACCATTCCACCCATCTTTTCCATCATACCAGGTCCTATCGCAATATATTGCTTTTCTTTATCCATAAACATGATAAACTGTTCGCCATCGATCACCGTGGTAATACTGTTTCCAGCATCATTTGCTTGAATTGCAATTCCTTTACTATCCGAAAACCACATGGTCATTTCTGCACGATCAGTAGCTTTGGTCTGTGGGGTTGAAATTTTATAAGTCACACCTACTGTATAATTGTAACTTTCATTGAGCACAACTTCCGAACCGCCCATTGCTGCCAATATGGCTTCCATGGAGGGCATACCGGTGCTTTCAGAAGATTTTACCGAGTTTGCTGCAGCCTCCTCGACCTTATCGAATCCCTTGTTTACTGCCTCATCAATTTTTTTATCAACCCGCTTATTTGCTTCGTTTTCAACCTTTTCAGTCACTTTTTGGGTTATTCTCTTAAGAATCTGGCCTTCGGACTGTACAGGTGCCATTATAAAAACAGAGGCCAGCAGCCCGATAGCGACCCATGAAATTTTTACGGTGTTCTTCATCATGATATTAGATTAAATTGGTCATTCAAAGTAATACAAATGATAAAGATAGGTAAAATCTTTGACTAACAGGTTCTAATGCGCCAAAATGACTTCAATCAGACCAGATATCCGCAGAGTTTGTAGAGTAACCGTGCACCAACGATCGGATCGATTGTCTCCTGACCATCCTCGCTGCCGGAGACCTCATTGACATCAAAACCGATCAACTGCCTGCCGGATCGGCGAAGCTGGTCAAACAGATAGAAAACCTGTTCCAGTTCAAATCCTCCAGGTACGGGCGTGCCGGTATTGGGGCAGAGTTTGGGATCCAGTCCATCAATATCAAAACTGATATACACCTTATCGGGGAGTACGGCGATCAGTTCTGCGCAGATTTGCTGCCAGGTTTTTCCTTCGTACTGGCCCCTTTTGATATCCCGGTCAAAGAAAGTCCGGATCCGGTCGAGATGAGCCGCCATAAATTGGACTTCCTCATCACAATAATCCCGGATGCCGAATTGCACCAGATTGACATCAGGCAGATCCGTGACCAGATTGTACATAATGGAAGCGTGGGAATGAGTGAACCCCTCATAGGCCTGCCGCAGATCAGCATGGGCATCAATCTGTAATACGGCAAATTTTCCGTGTTCTTCGGTCAGCGCTTTGACAAAACCATACGGTGTGCTGTGATCGCCTCCCAGCAAGGCCACTTTCTTGCCCTTTGCCATGAATGCCTTTGTCTGCCGGTAAACCCATTCGTTCAAACCGGCAGAAGCCTGATTGACCTGCCCCAGAATCTCTTTTAAATCCGCATCCCCGGCAGGGTCCCGTCCGTCCTCCAAAGCCCCGATCAGGATTTCCGCACGCTCCCTCATTTCATCACTTTGCCGGGCGATCTCTTCGGGGACCGGCATCATATAAAAGCCGTTTTTCCAAGCACCCGGATTGTCTGCGTCGTACAGATCCACCTGCATGGAGGCTCCGTACACCAGATCCGGGCCTCCGGCCGTCCCCGGCCGGTAACTGGTCGTCACCTCCCAGGGCACCGGTACAATGACCAGATCCGAATTTTCCTCCGTAGAAGGCAGACCAAAAATATTGGAAGCACCGCTCTGTGCGGGCGCATTGGGATCAAAATTTTCAAAAATTGATTTCATGGCGTAAAAATATGGAATTATACATAAATTTACCATCAATAA
This sequence comes from Parapedobacter defluvii, assembly GCA_040392005.1. Lineage (GTDB taxonomy): Bacteria > Bacteroidota > Bacteroidia > Sphingobacteriales > Sphingobacteriaceae > DASRQK01. The sequence goes on along the minus strand of JBEBWT010000064.1, from coordinate 1,056 downwards.
AGAACTTGAAGATCTGGGCATGTACTTGATGATATAAGGTAATGGCTAAAAACAAAACGACTTATACTTCAGCTGACGTGGAGGAATTCGTCCACACATTTGCCAATACGGAGCAAAAGAAAAAGGATAGTTTTGATCTGATCGGCATTATGCGGGAGCTCACGGGCGAAGATCCGAAAATGTGGGGGCCCTCGATCATCGGTTTCGGTAATTATCATTACAAGTACCAAAGCGGACACGAAGGAGATGCACCGGTAATCGGCTTTTCACCGAGAAAGACAGCGATTTCGCTTTACATTTATTCCGATACGGAAAAAAGCAGGGCAATCGTACAGGACCTGGGAAAGCATAAGATGGCTAAGGCCTGTATTTATATAAACAAACTGGCCGATATTGATACTGCTGTCCTGAAAGAGCTCTGCAAAGAATCCATACAATACATCAGTGAACATCACGAATGTTCGTGCAGGGTACGCTGATGATTGACTACTCATATCTCATAACCAATTAAACACAAACCCAATTATGAAAAATCTAAAAATCGAAATTAAATGGGCGATTTATTTCACCCTGATGTCCTTATTGTGGATGTTGCTGGAAAAATGGTCCGGGCTGCATGGAAAGTACATTGATTACCATCTTTACCTGACGAATCTGTTTGCGATCCCGGCGATCTGGTTTATGGTGCTTGCGCTGAAAGATAAGAAGCGGAATTATTATCTGGGGAATATGAGCTACAAACAGGGATTGATTTCAGGCATCTTTGTATCCCTTTTTATTGCTTTGCTCAGTCCATTGACTCAGTGGATTACTTCTTATGTGATCACTCCCGAATACTTCCCGAATGTGATCAAACGATCGGTGGAATTGGGTTATTATGAGAGTACGGCTGCGGCAGAGGCCAATTTCAACTATAAAAATTATGCAATCAATTCGACCATTTTTGCTTTTGTTTTTGGGGTGGTGACTACCGCGGTTGCCATGATTTTTATCAGGACCAGGAAGTAAACCCAGGAAGTAAACGATATGCAGGAAATATACATACAAGACAAAACT
>JBEBWT010000063.1:0-8566 GCA_040392005.1 Parapedobacter defluvii | reverse complement strand
GATTTTTTATTTACATTTGTCTGTATAACCAAATCTTAACCTTAAACAAATTTATGGAAGCAAGTTTTCTTTCTACCGTGTTGCTGCCCCTGGCGCTGGCAGTGATTATGCTGGGTCTGGGTCTTTCATTGACACCCAATGATTTTTCGCGGATTTTTCAAAAGCCCAAGGCGATGTTTGTTGGGTCCTTCACCCAATTGGTATTATTGCCGGTACTGGGTTTTGGAGTGGCGGCGCTGATGCTGGCGGATTCTCCGGAGCTGGCCGTTGGCCTGATCATTCTCGCCATGTGTCCCGGCGGTCCGACCTCCAATCTGATCGTGCACCTTGCTGACGGGGACACGGCCCTGTGCCTGTCACTGACGGCCATTTCGAGTATTGTCAAAATTTTCACCATTCCGCTGATGGTCAATATTGCTATTCAGCAATATATGGGGGAGACACAGGTCCTGCAACTGGATGTGGTGTCCTCCATTATCAAAATTTTTACCATCACGATTATCCCGGCTGCCATCGGTATGCTGATCAAGGCCAAATGGGGCAGACTGGCCCAGGCGGCCCAGAAGCCGGTTAAACTGCTTTCTGCCATCTTTCTGGTGCTGGTCATTGTCGGTACGGTGTATCAGGAAAGGGACGGAATCGTTGGATTTTTCAAAATCGCTGGTCCGGCCGCACTGGTGCTGAATCTGGCAGGTATGACCCTGGGCTATTTTATTCCCCAGTTGCTCAACCTCAATCTCAAACAAAGGGTGACCATCAGTATTGAAACGAGTGTGCAGAACGGTACTTTGGCCATTGCGATCGCCAGCAGTCCATTGATGCTCAACAATTCGACCATGGCCATTCCTGCAGCGGTTTACAGCCTGATTATGTTTGTAACCGCCGGGATTTTTGTGGCACTGGTAAAAAACAGGGCAAAGACGAAAGAAGCGGCATAGAAGGTCGGGAGAGGTGGCATAACATAGCCTGAATACCCGGAATAGCTACTCTCTGTTCCGGGTATTTTTATTCAACCCTAACGCATAATCCGGGTTAAAAAGTACCTTCCGGAATGTAGAAAAATTCCAGCTCCTTCTTGTCTTTCAGTGTGCGGCAGCCACCATTTTGGAGCAATACAAGGTGGGTGGCAATATCCAGTACATTATTATATTGGTGATCGGATATTACAAATCCCTTTTTGTCTTTGAAACTTACGATCAGTTCGGCGATATATTCTGTGTATAAGGGTTCAAGTCCGGAAAACGGCTCATCCAGCAATAAAAAGTCGGTGGGTTGGGCGATCAGCAGGCAGATCTCCAGATACCGCAGTTCTCCAGCGGACAATTGATACACTTTTTTGTCTTTCAGATCCCTGATTCTGATATCATTCAATAAGCTATCTGTCGCCTGCTGTTCCCCAACCATCAGATGGATTAAATTGGAGACTTTTTCGTAGGTCGGGACAAAAGAATGCTGGGGGAGATATCCTATTTTTTTTGTCAGAAAAGGTCTGCCGGTTCTTTTTCCATTGATCATGATATAGCTGTGCTGTGCCTTCAGTGCGCCGAATATGATTTTCATCAGAGTGGATTTGCCACATCCATTCCGCCCCAGCAGTCCAACTACATCGCCCACCCGGCATTTCAGATAAGCACCGGTCAATAGCTGCTGAGCCGGTGTATAGCTGAATTGGACGGAGTCCGCATAAAGTTCTTTTACATCCTCCATATCAATGTAATTATTATATTCAGCGCTGCAGCGAACAGCAGGTTGAAAAGGAAACCGGCCAAATATAGACGAAACAGGGAAATCCCCATATTATGGTACATGTATTTCGTTTTTCTGTGGAATGAATGCAGGGCAAGCAGGGTGATGGCATAACCAAGCGTAGGGAACAGAAGGGAAAAAGCGGTCAGGAAAGCGGCACCAAAATCATCGCTCTGTGCGGTGCCCAATACTGCAAACAACGCTGAAAGTGCGAGATTGATCCAAAAGGTGTTTTTTATAAAATATACATAGAGGGGATCACGCATACACCTTGTGCCTTATGCTTTGTGGTTACCGGCCAGGCGCTCCAGCAGATCGACCAGGCGATTGGAATAACCGAATTCATTGTCGTACCAACCCACGACCTTGACGAGGCCACCCACGACCGAGGTGAGCAGCGAATCAAAGACACAGGAGTATGGGCTATTGATAATATCCACGGATACAATTGGATCCTCCGTGTATTTCAAGATTCCCTTCAACTGGTTCAGGGAGGCTTCCCTGAAAACGGCATTGATTTCATCCACAGTGGGCTGGGTTTTCAGGGTGCAGGTAAAATCGGTCAGCGAGCCGTTCAGCACGGGGACACGGATGCCTGCACCACCTAAGCGGCCCTCCAGATGGGGGAATACATTGGTGATGGCTTTGGCGGCCCCGGTCGTAGTGGGGATAATGGAGGCGGAAGCTGCCCTGGCCCGGCGGAGGTCCCGGTGCGGGGCATCATGCAGATTCTGATCGCCGGTCATGCTGTGTACCGTGGTGATATATCCATCCAGTATCCCCCAGTTTTCATCCAGCAGCCGCACCATCGGGGCCACATTGTTAGTGGTGCAGGAAGCATTGGACAAGATGGGTGTATGATGCAAGTCGATCCGGTCTTCATTAATACCAAGTACCACAGTCGGGATTTCACGGTCAGGGGAGGGGGCTGAAAGCAATACCTGACCTGCACCTGCCTGCAAATGCCTGCCGGCCTTTTCCCTGGTCAGGAAGCGCCCGGTGGATTCGATCACCACGTCGATTTGCAGTGCTTCCCAGGGCAGGGCAGCCGGATCGGCCTCACCGACCGTGCGTATGCGATGCCCGTCCACGATCAGCACATTTCCTTCATGGGAGACTTCCCCTGGATAGGGACCGTGCACCGAGTCGTATTTGAACAAATGGGAAAGGGTGGCGGTATCACTGATGTCGTTGATAGCCACGACATTTATTTTGTCGTTTCTCCGCTGTAAAATATTCCGGAGGGTATGGCGGCCTATCCGCCCGAATCCATTGATTGCTACATTGATCATGTTCACTGAATATTTTCAAATTTAGATAAATTTTCCGTATATTTACAGGAAGGACGCAAGTGTAATATTAAAGAGAAAACCGTATGGACGAACAGAAAAAAACGATCATTATAGCCAGTGATTTTACAAGTATAGCAGATGATGCGACCGTTTATGCAATGGAGGCCGCAAAAGTGGTAGGGGGAAAAATCATTCTGTTCCACCTGCATGTGATGTCAGTACATGTGGCCAATGCCCGCCTGTCACCGGCTGCCTTGCAGGAAAGTCTGGACCAGAATCGGGGGGTCGTTTTGAAAAAAGCAAAGGAATTAGCCGAACAGTATGGCCTGGAGGTGGAGGTGGAATGGAGAATGGGTGATTTTTACACTGAATTGAGGGATGTGATCGATTCCCGTAAGGCGGATCTGGTGGTGATGGGTATGGCGCAAAAATCAATTGAACAGGATCTGATGGGCAATACCACCACTGCGGCCATCAGCAGACTGAAGTTTCCGGTGCTGGCCATTCCGAAAGGAGCTAAATTTGAAGGTATAAAGAAGATTATGTTTGCCTGCGATATTGACCGGGGAATTCATTCCTATGTATTGAAACAGGTGCGGTCTGTGGCGATGTTGTTTGATGCCGAAGTGGAAATATTCCACGTCAGTGAAAAATTACCGAAAATTGCCGAAAAGGATCAGTTGCCCGATCATGTAGCTAAATCCTTTGGGGACGGTCTGGATGGAATCAAGTACCTTTACAAGAATGTGTCTTCCAATGCGGTGGTGCAGGAGATTGAAAACGAAATCAATCTGACCGGGGCTGATCTGCTGGTGATGGTGCCATACCGCTATGGATTCTGGGGTTCACTGGTCCACAAGAGTAAAACCAGGGCGATGGCTTCCGGCAATACGACTCCTTTACTTTCAATTCCGGTCTGATGAATGCGCCAACCTTATTGATGATCCGTCCGGTCCGCTTTGGCTATAATGCACAAACGGCGGTCAATAATGCGTTCCAGAGTGACCCTGCGCTCGCCCATCACAAGGACGATGTGCAGACCCAGGCACTGGCACAACAAGAATTTGATGCTTTTGTACAAAAGTTGAGGGAGGCGGATGTGCCGGTCCTGGTGATCGAAGACACTCGTGAACCGCACACGCCCGACAGTATTTTCCCCAATAACTGGATCACGACCCATGCGGACGGGACGATTGTTTTATATCCCATGTTTGCGCAGAATCGTCGCCTGGAGCGCAAGGACTCGGTGATGGAATTGCTCCGGAATGCATTCCATACCGGAGCATTGATCGATCTGTCGGTTTATGAAGGTACTGACCGCTTTCTGGAAGGCACGGGCAGTTTTATCCTGGACCGGCCCAATCAGATTGCCTATGCCTGCCTGTCTCCCCGCACGGATGAGGGTCTGTTCCGGGAATTTTGCGATAAACTGGGGTACAGGCCGGTGGTGTTCCGGGCCTTTGACAAGCAGGGGACGGCAATCTATCATACCAATGTAATGATGTGTGTCGCGGATCGGTATGCCGTTATCAATATGGAGTGCATTGCAGCGCAGGACCGGGAAAGGGTGAGGGAGGAGCTGTCGATTTCCGGAAAACAGATCATTGAGATCTCGCAGGAGCAAATGGAGCATTTTGCCGGCAATATGTTGCAGGTGTATAGCAGCGAAGGCCGATCCTATCTGGTGATGTCCAGTCAGGCTTACCACAGTCTTGAAACCCGGCAAATTGAAGAAATCGAACGCTTCGATTCTATTATCCATTCGGCTCTTGAAACCATAGAAAGCAACGGGGGAGGAAGTGCCCGCTGTATGATGGCTGAAATTTACCTGCAACCAAAATAACTCCAAACCATGGGGCCAGAATAAATCCAAACAAACAATGACCTATTTCAATATCAGGGCTTATGGTTTGCTGATCAATCCGGAAAATCAGGTACTGCTGAGTGATGAACGGGAGTATGGCCGGGAATTCACCAAGTTTCCCGGGGGTGGGGTGGAGCTGGGCGAAGGCGTGGCCGATGCCCTGATCCGGGAGTTTATGGAAGAATGCGGGATCCCGGTGCGGATTGTCCGGCATATCCATACGACGGAACACCTGGTGACTTCAGCATTCAATGACAGCCAGGTGATTGCCATTTATTATCAGGTGGAAGCAACCCCGGCAGATCTGCAAAAAATCAGTCTGGCAGCTCTCCCGTCACAGGGTGAGCCGGTGCAGGCATTCCGGTGGGTCCCCATCGCTGATTTTGATATGGATGAACTCACCTTCGGGATAGACAAAATAGGCTGGCAACGATTTGCTGCCAGCCTGTTATGATTCTTTAAAAAACTGTATCCGTGTTTTTCCGATAGCTTTGCTTTCGACGAAAGGCGGTTTTTCCCGGAGGAATCAACCCTTATACCGGAACCATTTGACCAATTCCTTATAACTGGCTTTTTTGCCGTACATCAGGATTCCCACCCGGTAAATACGGGCTGCCACCCATGTAGTCAGGACAAACCCGGCAATCAGCAGGACAATCGAAAGGAGAATCTGCCAGTCCGGCACTCCGTAAGGAATACGCACCAGCATTGCTACCGGGGAAGTCAGCGGAATCATGCTCAACCAGAAGGCCAGCGGACCGTGTGGATCGTTGATCAGTACCCCGAAAGAAAGCATATACGCAAATAAAAGGGGAATCGTAATCGGAAACATAAATTGCTGCGTTTCGGTTTCATTATCGACTGCTGAGCCCACTGCTGCAAACAGGGCACTATATAGCAGATAACCGCCCAGGAAGTAAACCAGAAAGTAAAAAGCAATCCAGCCCAGATTGACCGTATCAAGCGCCCCCATAATATCACCCCCTACACCTTCCTGATACTGGCTTGCACCCTTGACCGACTCCGTCAGGGTCTCGGTGTCCACCCCCTGTGCACTCATAAATAGATTGCCGGCAATCGCCATAAGTCCTCCCGATAATAGGATCCAGAGCAAAAACTGAGTCAGTCCCACCAGTCCGATACCAATGATCTTTCCCATCATCAGTTGGAACGGTTTCACCGAAGAAATAATCACTTCCACAATCCGGTTGTGCTTTTCTTCAATGATGCCCCGCATGACCTGCGCCCCATAGATAAACAGGGTAATATAGATCAGGATGGCCATTGCCATCGAGATAGCCATCGCCGCACCCGCACTGCTGTCTTTTTCTCCCTCAGCAGTCAATTCTTTGGCCGCAATACTGACCTGGGGTTTGATATTTTCCAGGGTAGCCAGATCAATCCCCGATTCTTCCAGTTGGTGATTGCGGAGGATCTGCTCCAATTGCCGCTCGATGGAATTCTGGATATTTAAACCGGCCTTTTCAGAGGACAGCAGCTCGACGGTATTTTTCTGGGAAAGTTCGGCAGGGATGACCAGCAAGTATTGCTTTTTCCCTTCTGCATTTGCTATTGCCGCCTTTTCTTCATCCAGGGGCCTGTCGGTAATCAGGTAGGTGACTTGTTTGCTGTCCTCCAGCTTGTCCGCAAACACGCCGCTGCCGTCCACCACATGCACAGTGGCCTGATTGCTCTCAAAACTATTGATTGAAAGGAACAGGATGAGGGCGTAGACCCCGATCAGCAGAAACGGAACCAGAAAAGTCAGGATAATGAAGGACTTGTTTTTGACCCGGCTGAGGTACTCTCTTTGAATAATCAGTAATATCTTGTTCATGATCAGTTGGCTTGATTGGAGGTAACTTGTTGAATAAAAATGTCATGGATGGAAGGGATCACTTCGTGCAATTCATGGATCTCGACCAGCGGGATCAGGTGGCTTAATACCTCATTGATCGATCTGCCCGATTCCAGTCGCAGGGTCAATTGTGTGTGATCTTCGGTTTGTTTTGTTCCCAGATTCTCAAATAATCCCGGTACCTGAGCGATCCCTGCATGACGGGGATTGCTGAAAGTCACCTCAAAGGTATTGGACTTATAATTGTTTTTGATGTCCCGCACCTTTCCCTCCAGGATTTTTCTGGATTTATTGATCAGCACGATGCTGTCGCAAAGCTCTTCCACGGATTCCATGCGGTGAGTGGAGAATATAATGGTCGCGCCTTTTTTGTTCAGGTTCAGGATTTCTTCCTTGATAATATTGACATTGACCGGGTCAAATCCGGAAAAAGGTTCATCCAGAATGATCAGTTCGGGTTCGTGTACGACGGTCGCCACAAATTGCACTTTTTGCTGCATTCCCTTACTTAGATCTTCTACTTTTTTGTTCCACCAGGTCTGCATATCCATTTTTTCAAACCATTGCTTGATCCTCTTAGTGGCTTCCGGTTTGGACAGGCCCTTTAATTGGGCCAGATAGAGCATCTGCTGGCCGATCTCCATCTTTTTGTAAAGTCCTCTTTCTTCCGGCAGGTAACCGATCCGTTCGATATGGTTTGGATGGAGGCGTTCACCGGCAAAGAGGACCTCACCCTGATCCGGTGCGGTTATCTGGTTGATAATCCGGATTAAAGAGGTCTTGCCGGCCCCGTTCGGCCCAAGCAAGCCGAAAATACTGCCTTTCTCAATGTGCATGGAAACATCGTCCAGTGCACGGTGATTGGCAAATTGTTTTACAATGTTTTTGATTTCAAGCATGGTATGACAAATGGTTTTCTGTATTTAATTAGATGGTTTACTGGCCCCCAATGTTACAAAAATCCGCAGAAAAACAAACAAAAATCAGTACTAATTGATCTGCTTCTGTTGAAAAAAGAAAGGGTGGAAATTGACCATGTACAACTCTTTGGTAGCTCTGGTGATGGCTGTATAGAGCCATTGCAAAAACTCCTGGTCCACTTGCTCATCCTTTAAAAAACCCTGATCCACAAAGATCGCTTCCCATTGTCCACCCTGAGCTTTGTGACAGGTAATAGCCATGGAAAATTTGATCTGAAGAGCATTATAATAGGGATCTGTTTTTAGCCTGGCCTGTTGTTCCCTGATACTGATGGTTTCATCTGCGTAATCTTCCAGGATACGATCATATAGCAATCGGTGATCCTCGGAAGAAAGGTTCGGGGTGTCGCTGTGCAGTGTGTCGAGCAGCACCCGGCAGGTAATGGCTTCGGCCTCCTCCATATCGGAAAATTCCAGAGTGACATCCGCAAAGCGAAAACCATATTGTTCATGGATATTCCGGACCCGTCTGACCTGTGCCATATCTCCGTTGGCAATGAAAGAGTTGGTTTCCGGATCTTCCTGGCTCAGCCAGTAATAATTGTTGCGCACCACCATAATGTAATCTCCACCGCTCAGTTCCTCCTCACGAAACAGAATCTGGTGCCGGATATGCTGATTATATAGATTGGCACTTTTGTTGGACCGGCAAATGACCAGCGTGTTTTCCATCCCGAATTTGCCGTAAGCATAATTCAGGCCCTCGATCAGTTGGTCTCCGTTCATTCTGTAAAAGTCATTGAATCCTTTTGTCCGGAGGACCGGTGTCGGGGATAGTGCTGTCCGGGTTTCTCCCTGTCGAGTCTGGGGCTTATGCCGCGGAGTC
>JBEBWT010000062.1:0-8606 GCA_040392005.1 Parapedobacter defluvii | reverse complement strand
GTGTTGAAATTTGCAAAAAAGGTATAGAGCCACTTTTCTGCCGCTTTGTAGCCTACCATGCTGCTGAGACGGAGTTGATCATCGTTTTTTCGCCAGCCCAGTGTTTTTTGCTTGGACTGCCCATAACCGGCAATGACCTTGTTGTCCCAGGACCAGTTTTCTTTTTGATAATTGAAATTGTAATTGAACAGTAGATTGGCCGCAAAGGAATTGATTCCACCGGCAGACCAGTTTGAGAACGAGCTCTGATTGACCATAAAGGTATTCTCGCCAGAAATTTTCCAATTTTTTTCTGTTCCGGCCACATCTTCCTGTGCTGACACAATGGTCACTGAAAATAAAGCCAGCACCGTCGCTAACGTTAAATTTTTTCTCATGGGGTTTCTCTTTTGATTTTATTTTATTGCGCCAAAGATACAAAGAAGATGCCAATGTGAGGATTGGCTTCTGATTTTCGTGCAGAATGGCTAAATTGGTCCCTTCGAGCAGATCCTGAACAGATGAAGATACACCTGATATGTATTGGCAAGACAGACGAAGCGTACCTGAACACGGGGATCGCCAAGTATGTGTCAAGGCTGAAGCATTATGCCAATTTCCGCCTGACGGAAATTCCGGATATCAAAAATTCCAAAAACCTCACGGTGGCAGGTCAGCGAGCGCAGGAGGCAAAATTGCTGCAAAAGCACCTCTCGCCCGGGGATATGGTCGTGTTGCTGGATGAAAAGGGGGAGGAGTTTGGGTCTGTGACCTTTGCGAATTTCCTGAATAAGCAGGGGCTGGCCAGTGTGCAGCAACTGGTATTTATAATAGGAGGTCCCTATGGATTTGATGAATCCATTTATGCCCGTGGACAAAAGCAGATTTCATTGTCCAGGATGACGTTTTCACATCAGATGGTGCGTTTGTTTTTTGTGGAACAGCTTTACCGGGCCTTTACCATTCAGCGGGGCGAGCCCTATCATCATGACTGATTTTATGGAAATTGCCTATATTGTGCATCCACAGATAAGGATGGAGGATTTATAGATAAAGGAAGGATCCATAGATAAAAGGAGGAAAGATCATGAAATTACCCAAAAGAGAATATCGTTTCAGAGGAGCAGATACTGGTAGCGAAAGCCGGCTTTTCTGGATCATGACGTTGATCGGGCTGGCACTGGCCTTCGCTATCTTTTATTTCTTATAACCTGAGATCGGTTTTTGTTTGCCGCTTAATCTGCCTGCAATGGCTCCGGTTCGGGTTCATCAAAGAGCGGCAGTTCCCTGACAATATTGTACCAGGAGATTATTTTTTTGATATCTGACGAATAGACTCTCGATTCATCATGATCGGGAGCTGCTTCTCTGAAAAAATTCCGCAGTGCATTTCCGTCGGATTTGGTATCCGGGACGATGATATCGTTTTCTTTCAGACGATTAAATATATCAAGGAGTTTGATTTCTTCTTCCTCGGCAAAAATGGTGATATCTTCCAGGGTGGCCATTTTGGTGGTAGATATATTTACAATAGTTCTAACCGGCTGCTTGTCCAGACTCTCAATGACAAATCCATTTTTATTCTGGCCAATCAGTTTGAACAACCCCGGCTTTCCTGTGACCGCAACTAATCCTCTTAAATTCATTCTTCTATAATTTCAATTCCCAAAATTTTATCTCCCTGTCTGATATCGTCGATGACATCGAGGTTTTCTACCACTTTTCCAAAACAGGTGTGGTTCCGGTCCAGATGGGCCGTATTCGTACGGCTGTGGCAGATGAAAAACTGCGAGCCTCCGGTATCGCGTCCACGGTGTGCCATGGAAAGTACGCCCCTGTCATGGTATTGGTTCTCCCCGTCCAGTTCACATTTGATTTCATAACCAGGCCCGCCTGCCCCAGTGCCGGTCGGATCGCCCCCCTGAATCACAAAATCAGGGATGACCCGATGGAAAATGACCCCATCGTAATAACCTGATTTGGCGAGTTTCAAAAAGTTTGCAACGGTACCGGGTGCATCCGCATCGTAAAATTGGATGGTCATGTCCCCTTTTTCTGTTTTTAAAATTGCTTTACTCATATTTTCTCAAATGATATTTAATCCTCAAAATGATTTCAAAATACAAATTTTGTGCCCGATAAAAAATAGGGCGGTCAATCGAAGTGCAAATATAGGGTTTAAGAATAAAAGAAAAAGCCCTTCCTGCTAATTTTGGTTTTTATCTATCGGAATTAAAATTAATTTTTTAGAAATAAATTTTATTATTTACAATTAGTTTTTACCTTTGTGTTGTATTGTCGGATGAGAAGCGAGTTTTGAGCAATGATTTGTGTAAGCGTTATTAATTATGAGTGAGAGCAATTTTAGGGCAATGAATACCTGGGGTGTACTGGACAGACCACGGGAGAAACTGATCGAACAGGGGCGGCGTGCGCTGAGTGAAGCCGAGTTGCTGGCCATTCTGGTAGGCAGCGGTTCGCGCAATGAATCCGCCCTGGATCTGTGTCGGAAAATCTGGGTCGATGTCAATCAGGATCTCAATGTGCTGGCAAAAATGGATCTCAATGAACTTTGTTCATTCCGGGGGATGGGGCATGCCAAAGCAGTCCGGATCATGGCGGCCATTGAGCTGGGGCGCAGGAGAAAGGAACAGAAACCGGAGGAACGGCCTCTGCTGGACAGCAGTATGAAGGTGTATGAATATCTGAAGCATGTCTATATGGACCTTCACCATGAGGAATCCTGGGTACTGTTTCTGGATGCGGGCTCCAGATTGGTCAGAAAGGAACTGATCGGAAAGGGAGGAGCCAGTTTTACGCCCATTGATGTCAAAGTTGTGCTATGGCATGCGCTCGACAGCAGGGCCAGCAGCATCATCCTTTCACACAATCATCCTTCGGGTACGCTGAAGGCCAGCAAAGCCGATATTTATCTGACTGATAAATTGGTGGCGGCCACTCAGGTGTTTGATCTGTTCATTCAGGATCATATCATCTTTGGGGACTGCGGTTATCTGAGTTTCCGGGACGAAGGACTGATCGAATAGTTGGGTGTTTGTTGAACAAGCCGTTACAGATTACGGGTAAAAATTTTATCTTTGCAAAAAGATAAAAAATGAAGATTTCATATAATTGGCTTAAACAATTCATCGATCTGGACACCCAGCTGGAGGAACTCTCGCTTATATTGACCGGAATAGGTCTGGAGGTTGAAGCCCTGGAGGTAGTACAGTCTGTTCCGGGAGGACTGGAAGGACTGGTGATCGGTGAAGTGAAGTCATGTGTGCAGCATCCCAATGCAGATCGGCTGCGGGTGACCCAGGTGGATGTGGGTGCGGGAGAGGATTTGCAGATTGTCTGCGGGGCGCCGAATGTGGCTGCCGGCCAGAAAGTGGTGGTGGCCCTGGTGGGAAGTACGGTTTATCCCACAGAGGGAGAACCTTTCAAAATCAATAAGTCCAAAATCCGGGGGGAAGTTTCGATGGGAATGATCTGTGCCGAGGACGAGATCGGTCTGGGCGAGTCGCATGAGGGAATCATGGTGCTGCCCGGATCCGTGACAACCGGACAGGCTGCAAAAGACTATTTCGGGCTGGCAGATGATTATGTGTTTGAGATCGGTCTGACTCCCAATCGGGCAGATGCGGCATCCCATCTCGGGGTGGCCAGGGATGTGGCGGCATTTTTCCGCAGCAACTATCGCTTGCCGCAACCGGCCGGAATCCCTGAAAATAAACTGGCTCCTGCCTATCCGGTGGAAGTCAGCAGTGCCGCATCCAGAAGGTACGTATCCTGTCTGATCGAAGGGATCCGGGTATCCGAATCCCCTGCCTGGTTGAAGGAGAAACTGAGTGCGATCGGACTGAGACCCATCAATAATGTGGTGGATGTGACCAACTTTGTGTTACATGGCCTGGGGCAGCCATTGCATGCCTTTGATGCGTCAAAAATAAAAGGTGATAAAGTGGTGGTCCGCCAGGCGGATCCGGGTGAGAAATTCCGGACGCTGGATGGTGTGGAGCGGGTGCTGGATCCGGGGGACCTGTTAATCTGCGATGAGCAGCAGCCGATGTGCCTGGCCGGTGTATTTGGAGGTATGGAATCAGGCGTTTCCGAGCAAACGACCTCTGTATTTCTCGAAAGTGCCTGGTTCGATGCAGTATCTGTGCGTAAGACCTCCAAAAGACATGGGCTGAAAACGGATGCTTCTTTCCGTTTCGAAAGGGGGACCGATCCGGATCTGCCGGTGATCGCCCTGCAATATGCCGTGCAGTTGATCGTCGAGGTGGCAGGTGGCAGGCAGGTGACGGAAATTTCGGATATTTATCCGGTTCCGGCCGAACCTTTTAAGTTTGAGGTCAATTATGCAAGGGTACAGCAACTGATCGGGAAAGCCATTCCCGCAGAGGAGATCCGGAGTATTCTGGTTGCGCTGGGAATCAGCATTCTGCAAGAGGACCATGAAGGATTACAAGTGGCTGTGCCGCCCTACAAAGTGGATGTGACCCGTGAAGTGGACGTGATCGAGGAAGTGCTCAGGATCTATGGTTATAATAATATCGAGATTGGCACCCAGTTGAAGGCTTCCCTCAATCCTTCTCCGAAGCCGGATAAGGAGTTTGTGGGAAATCAGGTGGCCGATCTGTTGGTAGCCAATGGATACCTGGAGATTATGAATAATTCACTCACCCGCCTGGACACCGCGGCTGATCCGTCCACTGCGGTGCGGATTGTCAATCCGCTGAGCTCGGATCTGGATACCATGCGCCAGAACCTGTTGTTTCCCATGCTGGAATCCATTGCGTATAATCAAAAGCGGAAACACCCGGATCTGCGGTTTTTTGAGTTTGGAAAATCATACCATCTGGATGGAGAGCAGTACCGGGAGCGAAATCATCTGGCCCTTTCACTTGCCGGAAAACAGGAATCCGGGCATTGGAGCAGACCGGATGAGGCCGTTTCTTTTTACCATCTGAAAGCAATTGTGGATGGAATTCTGCAAAAGCTGGGAATCGCGGATGTTCAGATGGAGGATACTGCTGATCCGTACCTGTCCTATGGAGTGACATACGTGAAAAATCAATCCCGGCTGGTCTCTTTCGGAGCGGTGAATCAGGAGAGTCTCTCTCGGACAGATGTGAACGGAATTGTGTTTTTTGCTGATTTTGATTGGGATGCGGTCATGAAAACAATCCGCAATCATCAGATCATTTACCGCGAGGTATCCAGGTTCCCTGCGGTCAGGAGGGATCTGGCTTTATTGGTCGATACTGCGATCGATTTTGAGCAATTGCGGAAAATCGCGATCCGTACGGAACGCAAATTATTGAAGGAAGTATCCGTATTTGATGTTTATAAAGGAGATAAACTGCCGGCAGGTAAAAAATCCTATGCACTGAGCTTCCTGATACAGGATGAAGAAAAAACATTGGACGACAAGAGGATTGATGCGATCGTTCATAAATTAATTAGTAACTTTGAAAAGGAAACCGGCGCAACTGTGCGCAGTTGATGGTTGTTTTAGAGACAGTTCAATATGTCATCAGTCACAGGTAAACTCAGGGGGATCATCCATAATACCCAGCGTATTCTGGAACAATACAGTTTTCTGAAGAAAGAAAACGATACATTGAGATTGGAAAATCAGTCCCTTTCAGCCGCTTTGGATGCCAGTCTTGCAAGAACACAGCAGTTGGAGGAAAAGGTGAAAGCCCTGGCGGTGGCACGCTCGCTGGAAAGCAGTGAACAGGTCACTGAAACTGCCGGTGAAACAATAAATGAAAAAATACTTGACACAAAACGAAAAATTAACGATTTTGTGCGAGAAATAGATAGATGTATTGAATTATTGAGGTGAATAACTTGGTATGGGAGAGATTTCCATCAAAATAAATATTGCTGACCGGATTTATCCGTTGAGGGTGGCCATGGAGGAAGAAGAGATCATACGGCAGGCAGCAAAATTGATAAACGACAGGATCAGGGAGTTTCAGGAAAACTATGCGGTCCGGGATAAGCAGGATTTGCTTTCTATGTGTGTGTTGCATTATGCGACCGGGATGATAAAGGCCGAACGGAAATCCGGTGATGACGGGCAGGAAATATCCAATCAGATCAGCGAACTGGATCAGTTGTTGGAGGATTTTCTCAAAGCCTGATCTGAATGTTCGGGAAATGATCTGACCGGTGTCAGTGAATGATGGGGTTTTGACATAAGGGAATTTTGACATAACAAGTTGTATAAACGGATTTACCGCAGTTAAATTCGGGTTTCACTATTTTAAACTTAACGCTTCAATATCACAGCGTAAAAAAGGTGCAGTTCATCTGGCTTCGTCCACCTGACCATGACCAATACGCAAATCGTGTCTATCGAAGTTTATAATACATGAAACCTGTTTAATTTAATTGCGGTTTTTTTTTGAATTTAACCAGATTACGAAAAGAAAATAGATTATAATTTATAAAATAGCACAAAAGAAGAACAATAAATGGACAACCTAACTATAATTTATATAAGCGTGGCGCTGGTCATCGGATTGGCGATCGGGCGTTTTTTATTGAGGCAGGTATTCAAGAAGCAGGAGCTTGTGGCAAGACAAAAAGCAAAGCAGATCCTGAAGGATGCCGAAAATGATGCCGAGCATCAGAAAAAGCAACGCATGCTGGAGGCCAAAGAGAAATTCCTGCAACTGAAAACGGAGCATGAGAAGGAAGTGAACCAACGGAACAATGGGATCAACCAAAGAGAAAACGGGCTGAAACAGAAGGAACAGACTCTCAATCAAAAGCTGGAAAGTGTAAACAGGGAAAAGCAGGAACTGGAGAATAAATCAAAGAACCTGGAGCGGCTGACGGAGATCAATGAACGGAAGCAGGAGGAAGTCGATCAGTTGAAAGCCCAGCATGTCAAGCAACTGGAAACCATTGCGGGTCTTTCGGCTGATGAAGCAAAGGAACAATTGATCGAGAACCTGAAAAATGAGGCTCGTTCGCAGGCGGCCATCCAGATCAAGGATGTGATCGATGAAGCCAAGCTGACGGCTACGAAGGAAGCAAAAAAGGTGATCATCCAGACCATTCAACGTACCGCTGCGGAGAGTGCCATCGAAAATTCTGTTTCGATTTTCAATATTGAGAATGATGAGATCAAGGGCCGGATCATCGGCCGGGAGGGGCGCAATATCCGTGCACTGGAGGCCGCTACTGGGGTGGAAATCATTGTGGATGATACACCCGAAGCGATTATCCTGTCGGGATTTGATCCGGTGCGCAGGGAAATTGCCAGACTGGCTTTGCACCGCCTGGTGACCGATGGCCGGATACACCCGGCCCGGATCGAGGAAGTCGTGGCCAAAACAAAAAGTCAGATTGAAGACGAGATCGTCGAGATCGGAGAACGGACCGTGATCGATCTGGGCATACATGGATTGCATCCGGAACTGATCCGCATGGTGGGACGTATGCGTTACCGCTCATCTTATGGACAGAATCTGTTGCAGCACTCCAGGGAAGTAGCCAATTTCTGTGCGACTATGGCCGCGGAACTGGGCCTGAACGTGAAACACGCCAGACGTGCAGGACTGCTGCATGATATTGGAAAGGTGCCGGATGACAATCCTGAATTGCCACACGCCATCCTCGGAATGCAGTTGGCAGAAAAATATAAAGAGCATCCGGATGTATGCAATGCCATCGGAGCGCACCATGATGAGATCGAGATGACCGCCCTGATCTCGCCAGTGGTTCAGGCCTGTGATGCCATCTCCGGAGCGAGACCGGGAGCCCGCCGCGAGGTGGTTGAAAACTATATCAAACGGCTCAAGGAACTGGAAGAATTGGCCCTGTCTTATCCGGGTGTGGAAAAAACCTTTGCGATCCAGGCGGGCCGGGAGCTACGTGTGGTCGTCGAGAGTGAGCGGGTAACGGATGCGCAGGCAGAATTGCTGGCGGCCGATATTTCTACCCGAATCCAGACCGAAATGACCTATCCCGGACAGATCAAGGTGACGGTAATCCGGGAAACCCGTTCAGTGGCCTTTGCGAAATAAGGATATTATCAGCGTGATGTAACTTCAAGAAATGGCAGAGGAATCAGTTCGGAAAGTGGACCGGTATTTTGCTGGATTTGCCGGCTGGAGCCAGCATTCAGGCAGCCGGACACTTTATTATTTGTTTATTCCGGTGTTCTTTTTCGGGCTGCTGGGCCTGATTTGGATGATTCCATTCCCCGAAATTGCCCTGCTCAAAAAATATGGCTATCACCTTTTTGTAAATTGGGCTTCCATTTTTATTGCGATCCTGATTTATTATTATCTGCGCCTGATCCCCATGCTTTCCTATATGGTTTTGCTGAGTATCGGTGTGATGAGTTATCTGATCGTGCAACTGGAATACAGGGAACAGGCGGGAGGGTCTGCGGTCTGGCTGATCTGCCTGGTATTGATGCTGGTTTCGCTGCTGATCCTTTGGATAGGTTCAAGGTTGGAAACCAAACCTCCCTCTATCCGTGAATTTCTCAGCTTTCTTGTGCATGGGCCGATCTGGCTCTGGCATCTGTTATTTGAGAAGCTCCGTATCCGGCATTGATTTCCTGGAATATTTTCTTTCTCTCAGGGTCAGGCTCA
>JBEBWT010000061.1:0-8616 GCA_040392005.1 Parapedobacter defluvii | reverse complement strand
TCAGCCGGCGCAAACACAAAAAGATGAGCCAGGGCATAAATTCCCTGTGACAGTAAGGTTTTTTCGGTGCAAATGATTAGCTTTGCCTACTAATATTTTTTAGACTATTTTGAAATGAGTGCAACACCTATTACAAAAGAAACATATCTGACCTGGTATAAATCCATGTTGCTGATGCGCAAATTTGAGGAGAAGACCGGGCAACTTTACGGGCAGCAGAAAATTCGTGGATTCTGCCACTTATATATTGGCCAGGAGGCCGTAGTAGCCGGAGCCCTGTCGGTGCTGAGGCCGGAAGACTCCATGATCACCGCTTACCGGGATCACGCACACGCCATTGCCAAAGGAATGAGTCCGAACGAGGCGATGGCCGAGATGTACGGCAAAGTGACCGGTTGCTCCAAAGGAAAAGGTGGATCTATGCACTTTTTCAGCAAGGAACACAAGTTTATGGGTGGCCACGGGATCGTGGGCGGTCAGATTCCGCTGGGTGCCGGTATTGCATTTGCTGAAAAATACAATGGCACCGATAATGTCTGTGTCTGTTATATGGGGGATGGCGCCGTGCGCCAGGGGGCGTTGAACGAAGCCTTTAATATGGCGATGCTCTGGAAACTGCCGGTAATATTTGTGGTGGAAAATAATGGGTATGCAATGGGTACTTCCGTAGCCCGGACAACCAATTTGCTGGATATCTACAAAATGGGCCTGGCTTTTGACATGCCTTCAAAACCGGTGGACGGGATGGATGTGGTGGCAGTGCATAATGCGATGGATGAGGCGGTGCAGCGGGCGAGAAAAGGGGATGGCCCCACTTTCCTGGAAATCCGGACTTACCGTTACAAGGGACACTCCATGTCCGATCCGGCAAAGTACCGCACCAAAGAAGAGCTGGAGAAATACAAAGGACTGGATCCGTTGGTCACGACCAAAGCGGTAATCACCAAGAAGAAATACGCTTCCGAAAAATGGTTTGAGGAGGTGGAAGCAGAAATAAAACAGATCGTAGATGAATCGGTACGCTTTGCGGAGGAGTCTCCGTACCCCGATGCATCGGAATTGTACAAAGATGTCTATGTCCAGGAGGATTATCCGTTCGTGATGGATTAAAAACGGACGGTATATCACAGTATTTGGGCTTTAAAGAAATAAAAAATCTAACATAATATTCGACAGCAATGGCGGAAGTAGTGAAAATGCCAAAAATGAGCGACACCATGACCGAAGGGGTGATTGCAAAATGGCACAAAAAAGTTGGGGATAAGGTCAGTTCAGGAGATTTGATTGCCGAGGTGGAGACTGACAAAGCAACCATGGATTTTGAGTCCTATCAGGAGGGAACCCTGCTGTACATAGGGCCAAAAGAAGGGGAAGCGGTCCCGATCGATGCGGTGATTGCCATTCTGGGCGAGGAAGGAGAGGATTTCCAGGCGCTGCTCCAGGGAGAGGGCGAAAATGGTGGAGCCGCTCCAAAATCGGGAGATTCTGCGGACGCCGGGACATCCCAGGCATCTGCTGCTCCGGCGGCCACGCCTGCTGCCTCTGCCGCTAAATCAAGCGGCAGTCCGGTGGTCACTGCCGAATCCCTCGGTGCAACGGTGATCACTATGCCTTTGCTGAGTGATACCATGACCGAAGGCGTGATCGCCGAATGGAATTTTAAGGTTGGAGACACGATCAAAAGTGATGATGCCATCGCTGATGTGGAAACCGATAAAGCGACAATGGAGGTGACCGCTTATGCGGATGGAACCCTGCTTTACATAGGCGTGGAAAAAGGTCAGGCTGCTAAAGTCAATGATATTATTGCCATTGTGGGCAAAGCCGGCACCGATGTCACTCCTTTAGTGGAGCAACATGCAAATGCTGGTGGTTCGGCGGCTCAGGGCAGTGATGCTGCTCCGGTCGCTGAGGCAGCTTCCGGGGAAGGTGCTGTGCAGACAGGTTCAGCAAACAGTGGCGGCGTTGCTTCTGCGGACAACAGTGCTGCGCAGGAAACCGGGGACAGTGATCCCCGGATCAAGGCATCACCACTGGCCCGTAAAATTGCCAAAGAAAAAGGGTATGACCTCCATGATATTCAGGGCTCGGGAGATGGTGGACGTATTGTGAAACGGGATGTGGAAACCCATACGCCGTCAGCGAAACCGGCCGCATCTACCACGGCTCCTGCATCGTCAGGTGCTCCCGCCGCACCAGCGGCCGCACAGGCTGCGCCAGCGATCACCTTGCCACAATATGTGGGCGAGGAGCGCTATACGGAAGTTCCCGCTTCGCAAATGCGCAAGACCATTGCCCGGCGTTTGTCCGAAAGCAAGTTCTCCGCACCGCATTTCTATCTGACCATCAAGGTGGATATGGATAGCGCGATCGAGGCCCGCAACCGGATCAATGAAGTGGCTCCGGTGAAAGTGTCTTTCAATGATCTGGTGATCAAAGCCGCTGCCGTAGCCCTCAAAAAACATCCGGCGGTCAATGCTTCCTGGCTGGGAGATAAGATCCGCTATAATGAACATGTGAATATAGGGGTGGCCGTAGCCGTGGATGAAGGACTGCTCGTGCCGGTGGTGCGCTTTGCCGATGGCAAGTCGCTTTCACACATTTCGACCGAAGTCAAGGATTTTGCCCAAAAAGCCAAGAACAAAAAACTGCAGCCGGCGGACTGGGAAGGATCCACTTTCACGATATCCAATCTGGGCATGTTCGGTATTGATCAGTTTACCGCGATTATCAACTCACCTGATGCCTGTATCCTGGCCGTAGGGGGCATTCAGCAGGTTCCGGTTGTGAAAAACGGGGTGGTGGTACCAGGTAATATTATGAAAATAACCCTGAGCTGCGATCACCGGGTGGTGGACGGAGCAAGTGGTGCGGCCTTCCTGCAAACGCTGAAAGCCCTGCTGGAAGAACCGGTCCGGATTTTAGCATAATACAGGAAGAACCAGTCTGAATTTTAGCATAAAATGCATATTTCTGTATGCGGCATACTTCGTTCAATCATTATTTAATCCTCCTTCTGGTTGGATTTGCGCTGTTGCACTCAGCTTGCTCCGGTGTTTCTCCCCGTTATCTCAAGGATCTGGATGGTCCGGGGGTTGAATTCCAGGATAAAAAAGTCTATAAATTCAGGGATCAGGGCGTCTATTTTTCCAACCGGTTTGATGGTGCCCGGCTGAATCGGGTTTCCAGTCTGAATGACAGCACGTTTGTGATCAGCATCACAGCTGAAAATACACCCATCAACCCCAGCCCCTGGTTTGCTTTTCAGGTATGGAGCCAGGCCCCCCGCAATATTCACATTGTGCTCGATTACGGGAACAGCAAGCACCGCTACTGGCCCAAAGTAAGGCAGGCAGACGGAACATTTCTTCCTGTGCAAAAACTGGAACTGAACGAAAGCCAGTCAGCGGCCGGATTTTCCCTGCCGGTAGGCAGCGAGAAGAAACTGATCAGCGGGCAGCCATTCTTCAACAAGGACAGCATCCTGAACTGGCTGCACCAATTGGACAAAAAACCATATGTCAAGCTGGAAAAAATCGGAAAAAGTACGTTGGGTGAAAAAATGCTGGGTTTCCACACACCTGCCACTCCCCATAAAAAAGCAATTGCCATTATGGGGGGACAGCATCCGCCTGAAATTACCGGATTCCGGGCACAGATGGCTTTTGTCGGTTTTCTCCTTGGTGATGATCCCCTGGCCGTGCGGTTCAGGGAGCAGTATCAGATTGTGGCCGTCCCCTGGATCAATCCGGACGGAAACAATCAGGGGCATTGGCGGCATAATGTGGCCGGGGTCGATCTAAACCGGGATTGGGCCACATTCAAACAAAAGGAAACGACCGCAGCAAGGGATTATTTTCTGCGTTTTGCGCAGGACAGCGGGGTGGATTTTGTGTTCGGCATTGATTTTCACTCTACTTATTGGGATGTTCTTTATACCAATAAGCCAGGGGATGAGTATGTGACACACCGTCCGGGACTGATGAATGAGTGGGCGGCCCGCTGGAATCATACCCTAAGTGATCTGGCTGTCAAAGTGGAGCCTTCCGATCCAAACGGCAGAGTATCCAAGTCCTGGTTGCTGACCGGATTAGGGGCCGAGGCAGTCACTTATGAAGTGGCCGATACAACCCCATTCGAAGAGATCCATTACAAGGCGACACAAGCGGCAATAGCGCTGGTCCTTGTTTTATTGGAAGAAAAACCTTAAATTAGAAGAAGTAAAAACCTTAGACAATACGGATATGAAACAATTATTAAAAAATTTCAGCCTGTTTTCACTGATCATGATCGCGGCGTTCAGTTTGCAGGCCCAGGGAAATAATGATAACCCGCTATCGGTTTCAAAGGAACAAAAGGAACTGTTAAAAGTGCAAAAGCAGATTGTCAAAAATAAGGATGTCCTCTTCAAACAAGTTGAAGCTCGTGCCAAAACCGTCAGCAAGCGGGATAAACTGATTGGGGAGGCAAAAGAAGCCGCCGCAGAAAATCAAAAGCACGCAGCCAATTTTTCCGAGAATTATCAGGATAAACAATCTGCCAAGCGAGCCGCCAAAAGTGCAAAAAAAGCAACGGCCAAAGCAAAAGCCTTGAACAAGGCTGAGCAGGATATCGTAAAAACGGACAAAAAAATCGAAAGCCTGAAAAAGAGTATAGAGGCAAATGAGAAGAAAATGGCGGATTTGCGCGCTGCCTTTCCTAATCTGAATTGATACCTTCGGCTTTCTCCAGTGATCGTGATCGTCTAAGAAATTTTTTCGGGCACAACGCGTCGTCGTTTAGGAGATCTTTTCCCAGGAGATACCCGGATTCCGCTGTTGCAGGTATTGCCGCAACAGCTTGTTTTGTTCCTTTTCCAGCACGGGATCATCTGTAAAAATTGCGATGACCGCATTGCGGACTTCCAGCAGCAGTCCCTGATCTTTGGCCAGATCGGCCAGTTTGAGGTCCAAAACACCACTTTGCTGGGTTCCGGCAATATCTCCCGGCCCCCGGAGCTGTAAATCCACCTCCGCAATTTCAAAACCATCATTGGTGCGCACCATCGTATCCAGCCTGAGCTTACTGTCGGCCCCCAGTTTATTGCCCGACATCAGGATGCAATAGGATTGCTCGCCCCCACGGCCGACCCGGCCCCGCAGCTGATGCAACTGGGAAAGACCGAAACGTTCCGCATTCTCAATGACCATCACCGTCGCATTGGGTACGTCCACTCCGACTTCAATCACGGTAGTCGCTACCATGATCTGCGTTTCGCCTTTCACAAATCGCTGCATCTCGAAATCCTTGTCTTTCACCGGCATCTGCCCATGGACAATGCTGATCTGGTACTGTGGCTTCGGAAATTCATCCGTCAAAGCCTGCAATCCAGCCTCCAGATAGAGCAGATCCATTTTTTCACTTTCTTTGATCAGGGGATACACCACATATACCTGCCGGCCCTTGCCGATTTCCTCTTTCATAAAACCAAACATCCGCAGGCGGCTGCTCTCGTACAGATGCAGGGTCTTGATGGGTTTGCGGCCGGCCGGCAATTCATCGATCACCGAAATATCCAGATCACCGTACAGGGTCATGGCCAGGGTCCGGGGGATCGGTGTGGCTGTCATGACCAGCATATGGGGGGGAATCGTATTCTTGCGCCACAACCGTGCCCGTTGTTCTACTCCGAAGCGGTGCTGTTCATCGATCACCACCAGTCCCAGGTTGTGAAACCGGACTGCATCTTCGATCAATGCATGGGTACCGATCAGAATATCCAGACTACCATCCTCCAGTTGGCTATGGATCACCCGGCGATCCTTTTTTGGAGTAGAACCGGTCAGTAGTTGCACCGACGCCAGATCTTTTCCAAGTAGTTTTTGGATCCCCCGGAAATGTTGCTGTGCCAGGATTT
Source organism: Parapedobacter defluvii (assembly GCA_040392005.1). Taxonomy (GTDB): domain Bacteria; phylum Bacteroidota; class Bacteroidia; order Sphingobacteriales; family Sphingobacteriaceae; genus DASRQK01. The sequence continues at coordinate 2,720 of JBEBWT010000061.1, read as the reverse complement.
CGGTCGGGGCCATCAGACAGGCCTGAAAACCATTATCGGCCGCCAGCAGCATGCTCATCAGGGCCACCACCGTTTTCCCGCTCCCCACATCGCCCTGGATCAGGCGATTCATCTGGGCACCGGTGACTGTATCCCGGCGGATTTCCCGGACCACTCTTTTCTGGGCCTCCGTCAATTCAAACGGCAAACGTTCCGCATAAAAAGTATTGAAACGCTGCCCCACTTCCTCAAAACGGTGCCCCTTGAAACGAACTGTTTGCAGCATTTTGTTTTTCAGCAGTTTGAGCTGAATGAAAAACAATTCGTCAAATTTCAGCCGCCTGACGGCCTGGGCCAGTTCCTGCTGATGCTGGGGGAAGTGGATCCCACGACAGGCTTGCTGCATGCCGATGAGCTGATGTTTCGCAAGCAGATATTCGGGTAATTCTTCCACAACCTTTGATCCAATGGCCTCCAGCAGATGGGTCATTAGTTTTTGGAAACCCCGGCTGTCCAGGCCTGCCTTCTTCATTTTTTCGGTGGAACTATAAACCGGTTGCAGGCTGGCGCTGCCGGTGATACCCACAGGTATCGATCCTGACCCCACTGCTGTTGCTGACCCCATTATTCCTGCCGAAGAGTCATATCGCTCCATTTCAGGATGGGTAAAGGACAATTGGGAATTGAAAAGGGTCGGCTTGCCATACAACACATAAGCCGTCCCCACCATGAGGTTTTTTTTGAGCCAGGGGATGCTCTGAAACCAGACCAGCTCAACCTGACCGGTGTCATCCACAAACTGGCCGACCAGTCTCCGGCCTTTGCGTTCACCCAATTCTTCAAGGTGTACCAGGCGGCCGATGACCTGTGCGGCATCCATTTCGGGCCGTACTTCCGACAGGCGGTGAAACTGGGTGCGGTCAATATACCGGAAGGGGTAATGGCGTAGCAAATCCCCAAAAGTGAAGATTCCCAGCTCCTGTTTGAGCAGGTCGGCCCGGGCCGGTCCCACACCTTTGAGGTATTCGATCGGAGTGATGGTACTCAATTCTGCCACATTGCTTGCCTTTTATTCCACAACTGCGTATTGCACGATGGTGCTAATTTACTAAAATTTTGTCACGCAGCATGCCCCGGACAAACTCCCAATTGAATAGCACAATGGAAATCAGCAGAATACCATAGGCCGTCAGCCTCGTCAGACTGACCGGTTCGTGGAAATAGAAAATCGCAACCGCAAATGCGATAATGGGGTTGATATAAATCAGGATGCCGGCGGTGGAAGAGGAAATACCATTCAGGGCATACATACTCATATACAGGGGAATAATGGTAAATAGTACGGCAATCACCGTGATATTCCACCAAAAAACGGTGGCTTCCGGCAGCCCGCTCCCGCCCATCAGCAATAAAGGGATGGTCACCAGGCTGCACAGTGTGATCTGAACAGCCAGGAGATTGAGCTTGTCCACATATTGGATCACCCGTTGTACGACCAGATACAAAGCGTATAACAGTGCCACAGCCACCGACCAGATCACCTCAATCAATGATCCCTGGGCCAGCATCAACACACTGACCAATGCGATGACCAGCCCGATCTTTTTCAGGCGGGACAACCCCTCCCGGAGGATCAGGTAACCGGCCAGTGTGGTGAGCAGCGGACAGACCATATAGGCAAAGGCAGCAGACTGCACCGAGATGTGATTGACGGCATAGATATAGGTAAACCAGTTTCCCATAATCAGAAATGAGGCCAGCACCATCAGCCAGAACAACCTCTTTTTTTCCGCATTGGCCAAAGACCGGATATAGATTCTGTCCGCCCGCCATTGTTTTTTTCTGAAAACAAAAATAAACAGCCAGATCAGGAGGCCGGAAACCAGAATCCGGAAGTAAAGAATATCAAAGGAAGACCATTCCCGGATGGACCGCAGGGGAATAGACATGAAGCCCCACAGCGCAGCCGCAAGGAAGGCCGAGGAGAAGTACCGCATACTCCCCGGCGGTTCATGAGCGTGTTTTGGATCAGTCACTCAGGCAGCATCAGCCTTTCCAGGCAATCACTGAAATCTCCACATTCACATTTTTTGGCAGACCGGCTACCGCAACGGTTTCCCGGGCAGGGGCGTCCTCTCCGAAATGACGGCCATAAACCTCATTGACCACTGCAAAATCAGCCATATCCCTCAGAAAGATGGTGGTTTTGACTACATCTCCAAAGCCATAACCGGCAGCGTTCAATACAGCGTCAAGGTTTTTGAGGACCTGTTCTGCTTCTGCCGCAATGGAACCCTGCACCAACTCACCGGTCTGCGGATCCATCGGGATCTGTCCGGAGACATACAGGGTATTGCCTGCCAGGACCGCCTGGTTGTAAGGTCCAATGGGAGCCGGCGCTTGTTCGGTAATGATAATCTGTTTTGCCATAAATATCTGAAATGATCTTAAAAGAAATGGGTGATTACTTTGTACAGGATTGCTGCCAGAAACAGAATGATGGCCACGGCATTAAATACATGCATCACCCTTAAATTGAAACTGGTGGGCCTCGCCGGGTCCTTTTTCCTGAAAAAATACATAAGGTAAATGTACGGCCCCTGCGGGTAAAAAGCAAAAAATATTGCTTTTGCCGGGCCGGAAACTTCGCTCTGTAACCAAAGTTACCGAAATTCAGCGGATGTTATCGTATTCTTGTAATAAGTAGGAGTCATTTTAATCACAGCTAAACCAATTATTAA
>JBEBWT010000060.1:0-9123 GCA_040392005.1 Parapedobacter defluvii | reverse complement strand
ATGTGGTTTATAATTGGTTAGTTGGTTTCTTGTCCAGTTTTGGGACTTGCCGGTCCATCAAATTCCTGTTTATAACATCGAGTAAAATATGCAGGGCCTTAAAAATCCCTAACCATTCTCCCTTGTGGTCACAAACGTAGGAATATTAATCAGTACCGTCAAGGCTTATTTTAAAAATAAGTAAGTGGACACTCACTTTTGCCCTGACGGACTGATTTCTGCTTAGAAAGCCCGTTCGTCCAGGTGCTTTTTCATATCCAGCAGATCAATGCCTTTTTCCCACCAGTCGGGTGCCGGTTTGCCTTTCAGGTAATGATCCATGAATTCAAGCATGCGGACCGCATAATCTTTTCGGTTGGCCTCCTTGACGATTCCGTGATTCTCACCCTTATAGGTGATCATGGTCACCGGTTTGCCCAAACGTCTCAATCCATTATAGTACTCGATCCCCTGGGTGTAATCCACTGCTCCGTCCTTATCATTGTGCAGCAGCAACAGCGGCGTTTGCACATTTTTGATGTAATAGATCGGTGAATTGCGTTTGTAGGCATCCCAATTGTCCCAGTAACCGGTGGTCAGCCTTCCCTGGCTGGATTCAAAGATGGACTGGTTGGTGCTGCCGCTGTTCCAGTAGATCAGGCTGTACATGCTGATCATATTGGTTAGGGGAGCGCCGGCTGCGGCCGCTTTGAAAATATTGGTCTGGGTAATGAGGAATGAAGTCTGGTATCCTCCCCAGGAATGTCCGTGGATCGCTACATTTTCTCCATCCACGATACCGGTGGCAATGGCCGCCTTCACGGCAGGTACCACACAAGCTACGGCCGAATTACCCGGTTCGTTGAGTTGGTATTTGATATCCGGCATCAGGACGGCATATCCATTGCTGGTATATACCGCACGGTTGAAGCCCCCACCCGGAAAGGAAGGATTGGCATAGCCGTTCAATCCCTGGGTGAGCCGCTCATAGATATAGGTAATGGTCGGATAGCTCTTGCCCGGTTCATAATCGGCAGGCAGGTACAAAGCGGCCTGCAAGGTGTCCCCATGATCACTGACATATTCGATCAGTTTTACACCGGCTGACCAGGCATATTTTTCCTGATCGGGGGTATTGGAAGTCTGCTTGCTGGCATTCAGCTCTCTGGACTGTGCCACATAGATTTCGGGCGCATCTGTGCTGGTTTCTTTGGTAAACACAAAAGTACCTGCGTTTTCAGCCTTGCGAAGACCACCATAAGTATAGTCATCCAGGAAGAGGGTGCGGAGCTGTTCTTTTCCGGCATCCAGAAGGGCCACACCGGCTTGTTTGTTGGTTTCATTGAAAATACCAAAGTACTGATCCTTTTTGAAATCCAGCCCCTTGTCATCCGGATAGATCCGGTAATTGCCGCTTACACGGATCCGGTCTTTTTTCCAGTTCGGAGAAAGGGAAACGGCTTTTTTCCCATCAACAGTGATTTTCCACAGATCGTAATTGTCGCGGATCAATACAAAGCGCGAATCATCCGACCATCCTACAAATGGAGTGGCGGGTTTTTCTACATTGTGATCGTCTTCATCATCCACAAATACCGAAGCGATACCCGCAGTGAGCGGATGGTGTTTTTTACTGACCAGGTCGATGGCATAATAGACTCCATCCCTATAATAGGCCAATGTCTGACCATTGGGAGAGAAAGACAGGGTCCGGGAAGCCGATTGGTATTGGTTTTCCAGTAACAATGTTTTTTCTCCTGATTTCAAATCAATCAGATGGACATCAACATAGCTTTGCCCGCTCAGGTTATTATCCATTTCATAAGCTGTATAATCATAGCCCAGCGCATATAATTGTTTTGGGCCTACACTGACCATTCTCAGGGTTGAATCATCGGCCAGCGCAATAAAGCGTTTGGACGCTACATGATAGGCACTGGTCAGGTTGAAATTCTTGTCCCGGTTTTGTTGTGTCTGCTGCGCAGACTGAAGGCGTTTGTCCTGCCAGTTCCAGATGATCATGTCCGGTTTTTCGATGTCGGCCGCTGCTCCGCCGGCTCCCGGTCTTTGCGCACCTCCGGCTGCGGGTCCCCCCTGTGCACCAGGCCCACCCGGTCTTCTGTTTCCGGCCAGGGTGGTGCTATCCGTTTTTGTGCTGTCGTTTTTTGTACTGTCAGCTTTGCTGGCATCCGGAGCCTTCTTTTCCTCTTTCTTTTCCAGTTCGGCAATGCCAAAGAACAACGTGCTCAGATCATCTGACCAATATACCTGACCGTTGCCGCTGATTCCCTGACCCGCAGGAAAATTCGCATCATCCAGTCCGGAATAAACTACTTTGCTGCTTTGGGGGCCATTGATCTTGCTGACACCGATCACACTGTAAACTTCGGATTTGTATTTGTCGTTTTTATTGGCTTTCAGCAGGGCAAATGCCGTGCCTTCCTCATTCCAGTTGATGCGGCTGTACTGCGCCTTGTCATTGTCCAGTGCGGTCGTGATGCCGGTTGCCATGTCCCGGATCAGGATCCCGTTGCCATTCTGGCCATTGGCATCGATGGTATAAGCCAGGAGATTGCCTGCCTTGTTAAAAGAATATTCCGCAACATTACCAATGTTGAACGTGGTTTTGTCTGTCAGATTATAAAGGAGCAGATCATTGCCTTTTGGACTGTTTTCCCCACGGGGAGCCCCTTCAGCAGGGACCAATCCGATCGCGATCCAGTCCGATCGGTCACCTGAGAAAGCAAAGTTGGCAATGCGGTCAAAGGTCACCTGTTGCGTGTCGGCCAGCGACACGATCTGCAGCTTGGTGTAGAGTGGTTTCTTGGATTTTTTGGCTGCTTCTACTTCTGCATCCTTTGCGCTTTCCCTGAAAGCCAGGTGCCGCCCGCTTTTTGAAAATATGGCCGTGGTGCCGGTTGCACCTATCGGATACGTGTATTGCAGGGTATCCCTGGTGTGTTTGACTGTCAGGGTCAGATCGCCCTTTGTGGGGCCGGAGACCCAGGTCAGCCACTGGCCGTCCGGAGAAATGCTACTATTAAAGGTACGGATGTACTGCCAGGAAGGAATGTCTTTCCAGGTAATGGCAGGTTTTTCCTGGGCCACGGCAGGCAGACTCAAGGCCATGCTGATCGCCAGAAAGAAAACGAGTTTCATTCTATTTTTCATGTTCAATTGGTTTATTAATGATGCCAACGGTTTATTAAAGGCGCCAAGTTATTCTTTTTCTACATTATTTTCTGCTTTTTATCAATAATATTATATTGTACCCATAATTTGTACCTTTGAACCCGACAGGCGAAATTAATTTGAAACAATGAAGATTTGGCAGAAAAATACAGATGTAAACCGGTTGGTGGATGATTTTACGGTAGGAAACGACCGGGAGCTTGATTTGCTGCTCGCCAGGGCAGATGTGCTGGGATCCCTGGCCCATACTGCCATGCTGCATCAGATCGGCCTGCTGGATCGGCCTGATTATGAAGCAGTACAATCGGGACTAAAAAAAATCCACACAGAAATTCTGGATGGGGTTTTTGAAATCAGCGATGGGGTGGAGGATGTACATTCGCAGGTAGAGTGGCTGCTGACTGAACGCATCGGAGAGGCAGGAAAAAAAATCCACAGTGGCCGCTCCAGAAACGATCAGGTGCTGGTCGATCTCAAACTTTTTTTCCGGATGGAGATCGAAAAGACGGTAGGTAATATTGAAACCCTTTTTCAGCGACTGATTGCGCTGAGTGAACAACATAAGACCGTCCTGATGCCGGGATACACCCATCTGCAGATTGCTATGCCCTCCTCTTTTGGCCTGTGGTTCGGGGCTTATGCTGAAAGTCTGGCCGATGATCTGCTGGTCTTGCAGGCTGCCTGGAAGATCTGCAACAAAAATCCTCTGGGCTCAGCAGCGGGTTACGGATCGTCTTTTCCGCTGGACCGCAGCCTGACTACCCGGCTGCTGGGCTTTGATGATCTCCATTATAATGTGGTCTATGCGCAGATGGGCAGAGGCAAAACCGAGCGTATTCTCGCACAGGCGCTCTCATCCGTGGCCGCGACCCTGGGTAAGTTTGCAATGGATGTCTGCCTCTATATCAATCAGAACTTTGGCTTTATCTCTTTTCCGGACCATCTGACCACCGGATCGAGCATTATGCCGCATAAAAAGAATCCCGATGTCTTTGAACTGATCCGTGGGCGTTGCAACCGCATTCAGGCGCTGCCCAATGAGATCGTCCTGCTGACCACCAATCTTCCTTCCGGCTACCACCGGGATCTGCAATTGCTCAAAGAAAACCTCTTTCCGGCCATGACTTCACTCAATGAATGCCTGGAAATTGCGGATTTTATGCTGCAGCATATAGCGATCAAAGAAGGCATACTGGATGATCCGAAATATGATTATTTGTTCTCTGTGGAAGTGGTCAATAATGAAGTGCTGAAAGGGGTGCCTTTTCGGGTGGCCTATCGGAATGTTGGTATTGCGATCGAGGAAGGACGTTTCAGCCCGGCCAAAGAGATCCATCACACCCATGAGGGCAGCATTGCCAATCTGTGCAATGACCGGATCGAACAGACTTTCGCTTCAGCCCGGCAGGGCTTCGGCTTTGAAAAGGTAAAGGAAGCACTGAATAAATTATTGGAAGAATAAAGCCGGAATAAAGCCGGATCGCATGGGCTCTGCCTACTTCAGGTTTAAATTTTAAGCGCTATTTTTCTACTGAAAAACAATAGCGGGTTTCCGACATGAAGATTTCATCCGGCTGCAGAACGGTCCCCGGGCCGATGGGGAGATTGGGTGCATCCGGAAAATGCTGGGTTTCCAAAGCAAATCCACAGTTCTTTACATAATATACCCCGCTTTTCCCCCGATCCTTACCGGAAAAAACATTGGTCGTATAAAGTTGCATGGCGGGTTCGCTCGTCCATACATCCAGACGTATTCCCGAATCGGGTGCTTTTGCCATTGCGGCCCGGTAAATTTTCAAGCCATTTTCTGATTTGCTGACCTGCTGATCGAGCACGAAACAATGGTCATAACCCAGCCCGATCCGCAGTTGTTCATTTTCTGCCGCAAGGTCCCGGCCGATTGGCTTGGGCTGCAAAAAATCAAAAGGAGTTTGCTCTACCGGTGCCACCACCCCCAGGGGCAATTGATCCTGATCGGTAGGGAGGTAGTGGGTGGCGAATATTTGGAGATGATGATCCAGTACTGTTTCATTGTCCTCTCCGTTCAGATTGAAATAAGCATGGTTGGTCAGGTTTATCACCGTAGTCTTGGTGGTTTCCGCCCTATAAGAGATTTGTATTTCATTATCGTCCGTCAAACGGTACGTGACACAGGTTGATAAGGTTCCCGGAAACCCTTCTTCACCATCCGGAGAAACCAGAAAAAAACTGATTTCCTGCTCAATGCTATTGACGCGGCGATCCCAGACCCGTTTGTGGAATCCATAGGCCCCTCCGTGGAGTGTATCCTTACCCTGATTGGGAGTGGTCTGATAATGGCTGCCATCCGCCAGCGTGAACTGTCCGCCCCGGATGCGGTTGGCAAACCGGCCGATGGTGGCTCCATAATAGGGTTCATCCGCTTTGATATAAGCATCTATATGATCAAATCCCAATACGACATCCCGCAGATTTCCCTGTTTGTCCGGGACCAGTACACTGACCAGCCTTGCGCCATAATCTGTAAGGGTGATCTGCATGCCCCGCTTATTTTCCAACACGAACAGATGCGTGTTTTTTGCATTCAGTGTTGTTTCAAAATTTCTACTTTCAGGGATGCTGTGTGTTTTTTTCTTCATTTTGTGCTTCCTGTTGCGTGAGCGCCACCCGGCGCTTTACTTTTCTCCCGGCCCGGCATCAACCCCTAAATATACTGCTTTCTGTTTATTTAAAGGACAATTATATTAACTTTGTTGTGGATAAAAATTATAGTTGATGGAGATGAATTGGAAAAAGCTTCTTTCTGCCAAACGTTGGGGTTATGAATCGAGGTATCTGGAAAATCAGGATGAAGCCCGGTCCGAATTTCAGCGGGATTATGATCGTTTGATCTTCTCTTCACCGTTCCGCCGCTTGCAGAATAAAACACAGGTTTTCCCCTTGCCGGGCAGTGTGTTTGTGCACAACCGATTGACCCATAGTCTGGAGGTGGCTTCGGTGGGAAGATCCCTTGGGCGGATTTTTTACAATGAATACAAAAAACTCCATCCAGCAGTGGATCAGGAGATTCCGGCCCTGCAGGAAGTGGGCAATATTGTTTCGGCAGCCTGCCTTTCCCATGATCTGGGCAATCCGGCCTTTGGTCATTCCGGGGAATCCGCTATATCAAACTATTTTATACGGGGCCAGGGACAGCAATACCAATCGCAGGTCAGTCCGGAAGAATGGGCCGATCTGATCCACTTTGAAGGCAATGCCAATGCACTCAGGGTATTGACCCATGCTTTCGAAGGAAAGGATCCCACCGGTTTTGCATTGACCTATGCCACCCTTGCCGCCATCGTCAAGTATCCCTGTGCTGCCATCGACGGCCACAAAAAGGGTTTTCATCATCTCAAAAAGTACGGGTATTTTGATTCCGAAAAGCAGGCTTATGAAAAAGTGGCCGCCGAACTGGGCCTGCTGAAAGATCCACAGAGCCCCTCGGCCTACAAACGGCATCCCCTGGTCTATCTGGTGGAGGCTGCCGACGATATCTGTTATAATATCATTGACCTGGAGGATGCCCACCGGCTGGGAATCCTCAGTTATCAGCAGGTCGAGCAGTTGTTGCTTCCACTCTGCGGGGATGGAATGCGTGCCAGACTGGACGCGCTGGCCGATCTGGACAGCCGGGTCAGCCTGCTCCGTGCCAAAGCCATCAATACCCTGATCCAGGCCTGTTCTGCTATTTTTGTGGAAGAACAGGAAGCGATTCTGGCCGGCCGCTTTGAGCGTGCATTGATGGATGCTATTCCTGCACATTTGCAGTCGGCCATGAAGGAAATTGCCCTGATTTCAGTAGCAAAGATTTATAATGCCCCTTCGGTGATTCAGATAGAAGTGGCCGGTTACAAGGTGATGGACGGATTGCTCGAAGAGTTTATCCCGGCTTATCTCAATCAGGACAAGTCACCCTATGACCGGAAGCTGCTGGCCCTGATTCCTTCGCAGTTTTATACAGAGGAGGAGTCTGTTTACTCCCGGATCCGCTCGGTACTCGATTTTGTTTCGGGCATGACGGATCTCTATGCAGTGGAACTGTTCCGCAAGATCAAGGGGATTTCATTTCCCACATTAGACTAAAAAAATACATGACACTATACGACCCTTTTCAGGATTTTACCTTTGATGCCCGCACCTGTTTTCTGAGTGGAAAAAAACTGAATTCAGCGGATGAGGAGATTCAGGTGGTCCCGACCTGGATCATGCAGCAATATGACCTGGCGGAGCGCCCCATACAAATGCTGGACGAGCGGATCGCCACCTATAAACAACTCCGGTTGCCTTGTGCGGCAGCGGTATCCGACCGGATCGATCTGTTGGAGGAGCACATCCGGCAGGCATTTACCACAGGTTATTCGGCAGTGGTGCAGCTGGATCACACCGAATTGTTTCAGTGGATCGCCAAGCTGGTCTATGGGATGATCTTCAATGAAATTCAGGCCGGTGTCAGGCAGCAGGCCATGGTGGGGGAGCCGCTCAATTTTTCCCAGGTACTGGTGCATAAGTTCAGAAACCTGCACCTGATGCTGCAATCCCTGATCCGGCCCATGCAGTTCGACGGATTGAAGCCCTTCAATATTCAGGTAGTGAAAGTGGACAACCCGGAAAATACGTTTACTTACCGGGACGAGATCAATACCCTTGTTTTTTCTATGCGGATGAATGATTTTGGCATCATCGCCAGCTTGCAGGATAATGGAGCCAATGCCATCTACCATCAGGAATACCTGGAGAAGTTGGCGGGCAGGATCCTGCATCCCATCCAGTTTGAAGAGCTCTGCGGCCGGTTTTTTTACTCCGCCTATCTGTTCAACCGCTTGCCGGAATACTCGGTGATGCCCCTTCCGGATCGTATTTATATAGAGCCCATGCCCTTGGGAGACGTGCGGATGAAGCCGGTTTTTGATGCCTGGCAAGGGAAAACCTATGGTCAGGTACTGGAGAATTTCTGGAAGCCCTGGGGCTATACGCTGTTTGAAATCATCAAGGATCCTGAAAATCCACTGTCATTTTTGCTGGATAGTGAGGGGGAGTTGCTCGATCGTTCTGCGGTTGATTTGCCCCTGACGGGGAATTAGCAGCTTCTGTGGTAAGCCGGGTTGCCCCCTGACGGGGAATCTATGACGGGCGGTATCGGTTTTTATTTGGATTTTCCAGTTTTTTTTCTTATCTTAGTAAGATATATTGTTAATAATTATGAGAACTTCACCGATCGCAATGGGCACTTTTGCTGCCTGGATGTTTATTTTTATTGTATTGCTGGGATTTTGGGGTTGCCCGAAATACCGGGTCTGGCAACAGGAGATGGAAGGTAAAGCCGAATTTGCCAAAGCAGAGCAAAATCGCCGGATCAAAATTGAAGAAGCCAAGGCCAATCTGGAAGCCGAGAAACTGAATGCCGAAGCCGAAGTGGAACGGGCCAAGGGTGCTGCCCAAGCCATTCAGATTGAGAATGGTAGCCTTTCGGAATCCTATATTCAATATTTGTGGGTGCGCCAGCAGAATAATCTGAATGACAAGACCGTCATTTACATCCCTACCGAAGGAAATCTGCCGATCCTGGAGGCCGGACGAAGGGCAAGAGCTGCCAGCGGAGACTGATCCGATTTTTTTCTTGTTGTCTGTTAGTGTTTTACACTCTTTGGTTAAAATAAACTTTAGGGGTTGTTTGGAGGTTTGATTAAAGTTCCTACCTTTGCCGACCGTTGCCGCAAGGGATAGTGTTGAAAGGAATGATGGGTGTGCGGTGCGGAGAATAGTTCTTTGTTTTTTTTGACTTTTTAGTTTGCATGGTTAGCGGAGATTCCGTATCTTTGTTGTCCGTTTTGCGAATATTTTTTGTTCTCCGGTTGCGGCACAGTAATGAGCACTTGAGGCAGATTTAGGTTAGAAAAAATATTTGAAATAAATTTTGCGGATACGGAAAAG
>JBEBWT010000059.1:0-9139 GCA_040392005.1 Parapedobacter defluvii | reverse complement strand
GGCGTGTGGTTGTTCATTTGGGCTGTGTCTCGCTCGCACGCGCCCGCTCCGCTAAGGCAAGGCTTTTTACTTTAACGTGAGTCCGGGATAAGAAATTTTGATAATCAAAGAAAACTACTGAACATTTGCTTGTATCACACTAAACCCAATTTTCATCGAAATTTTGGGAAAAGCGTTTCTAATAGAAAGGATATTAAAACCAAACTCACGTTGCTTTAAAAATCGGAAAGCTCACCGGCTTCACATTTTTAAAAACCCATCGCCCGGAAAATCCCCTTAAACCTCTTTGCATGAAGTATTAAAAATTCAGGCCTTGGCGGAGCGGACCCGTGCGCGCGAGACACAGCCTGAATTTTTAATACTTCATACCACTTAATGCTCAAAACTGCCGGCTTTCTCCTCCGTATGCTGTATATATGCCGCTGCGGTGATATCACCATTTACATTCAGGGTGGTACGGGCCATATCCAGAATCCGATCGACACCATAGATCAAAGCGATGGATTCGCCGGGGACACCGATGGAAACCAGAATGGTGACGATGACGGGCAGTGAACCACCGGGGACACCGGCAGTACCGACTCCGGCCAGAATACACAATAAAACCACCGTAATCTGGGAGGCCAGGGAAAGTTCCACATTGAAACACTGAGCCAGAAACAGCACCGTAATTCCCTCAAAAAGCGCGGTTCCGTTTTGATTGCCCGTACTGCCCACCGTGAGTACAAAATGGGCGATCGGTTTGGGAATTTTGAGCTTTTCAATACTGACCCGGATGGCCGTGGGAAGCGTTGCATTACTGGAACTGGTAGAAAAGGCCGTCAAAGTCACTTCGCTCATATCCTTCATGAACTTGTAAGGTTTGCGTTTTGCAAAATATTTCAGAATGATGGCATAGACCACAAATTGATGGATCGCCAGTGCCGCCAGTACAATCACTACATACCACAACAGGGAGATCAGGAAATCAGCCCCTACATTGACCACCATATTGAACAATAAAGCAGCTACACCATAAGGAGCCAAAGACATGGCATAGCCGATTACCTTGATGACTATCTCGTAGAGCCCCTCCAGGAACTCCTTGACGGCCACCGTCTTTTCGGGACCGACGGCCGCCATTGCGATACCAAAGATCAACGCAAAAAACATCACCGACAACAACCCGCCACCGGTATGGCCCGGTTCAAAAGCTTTCGCCATTTCTTCAAGTGGGTTTTTGGGGACGATCTGTACCAGAATATCGCCGACTGTCCTTTCTTTGGCAGCCTCTGAATATCCCTGCGCTCTTTGTGCATTATCGCTGAATTCTGTGATCAGGTATTCGCGGGTTTCTTCGGAGATCTTTTTGCCGGGATTGAAAGTATTGACCATCGTTATCCCGATCATCACCGCAATAAAACTCACGACTACCGTATAGACCATGAGTTTAAAGCCCATCCGCCCCAGTTTTTTCAGGTCACCGATCTCGGCCACTCCCAATATTAATGCGGACAGGATCAACGGGATCACCATCATAAAAATCATATTCATGAAAATCCGTCCGACCGGATCTACCCAACTGATGATAGAGGAAAGGGTATCCTCGGGCAAATCCATACTCTTTACCACCAGCCCCGAGACAATACCAACAATCATCCCGATAAAAATCTTCGTGTGTAACTTCATTGAAATTATAGTTTATACAAAAAAAGAAGGTATAACCAGATTAGTTATGTGTCGGAAGCAAAAATAGAATTATAATTTGGAATTGACCAAAGTCAGTCCTGATTTCTTTGTAATAATGCTGCTGAATGTAGTCGAAACAAGAAAATCCCCGGAAAACCCATGCTTTCCGGGGATCAAAATTTTATAGGGGCTGCCGCCTTACGCTTTTTGCGCTTTCAGCTTTTTGCCCTTCACCGATTCTTCGTCAGCAGCCGGCTCCTCTTCCAGATTTTCAGGTTGCAGATCCACCACCATCGGTGCCGCAATGAAAATAGAAGAATAAGTAGCCACGATAATACCCACCAGAATGGCGAATGAGAATCCGCGGATCACTTCTCCACCGAAGATGAACAGTACGGCCAATACGAAAATGACCGTCAGGGAGGTGATGATCGTACGGCTCAGCGTACGGTTGATCGCCAGATTGATCGTGTCCTTGATCAGCTTGTTCTTAAACTCGCGTTTGCCCAGGTATTCACGCAGACGGTCAAACACCACCACCGTATCGTTGATCGAGTAGGCGATGACCGTCAGGATCGCTGCCACAAAGTGCTGGTCAATGTCCAGGGAGAATGGTACGATACCATCCAGCAGGGAGAACAGTGCCAGGATCACGATCGCATCATGGGTGGTCGAAATCGCTGCGGCCACTGAGTATTGCCATCTGCGGAAACGAATCAATATATAAAGTGCGATCACCACGATCGAGAAAATACCCGAATAGATCGCACGGGTCTTGATGTCATTAGCGATGGTTGGTCCCACCTTCTGGGAGGACATGATCTCATAGTTGTTGCCCTCGATCTTGGAAAGACCTTCATTCAGCTTGGTCAGCACTTCTTTGTCCGCCTCATCACTGGTTTCGTCGATGTGGTAGGTCGTGGTCACACGCACCTGGTTTTCCGCACCATAAATCTTAACCTCAGTATTCAATTCAAAGGTCTCATTCAGATTGGCACGAACGATTTCCAGATCGATCGGCTGATCGTAGCGAACCGTATAAGTCCGTCCACCCTGGAAATCAACCCCCAGACTGAATCCTTTGGTCAGCATGGAACCAATCCCTACCAATACAAAGATGGCGGAGATGATATAGAATTTTTTGCGGTTCTGTACAAAACCGTAATTTGCATTTTTCAGGGTATTGGCACTCCAGGGGAAGGAAACTGTAATCTTCCACTCTTTGGTCAGCATCCATTCAAAGATAATGCGGGTGATGAAGATAGAAGTAAACAGGGAAGTGATGATACCGATCATCAGCGTGGTTGCAAAGCCCAGAATCGGACCGCTACCAAAGATAAAGAGGATCACACCCACCAGGAAGGTCGTGATCTGGGAATCCAGGATCGACGCCATCGCATGCTTGTAACCATCCGAAATCGCCTGCCGTACAGATTTGCCCAGATTCAGCTCCTCCCGTATCCGTTCATAAATCAGTACGTTGGCATCCACCGCCGTACCCAAAGTCAAAACGATACCCGCAATACCCGGCAGGGTCAGCACCGCATTCAGCGAAGCCATGACCCCCATCAGGAAAAATACGTTGAAGATCACCGCAATATTCGCTACCCAGCCTGCACGGTTGTAGTAGAAAATCATAAATACCAATACCACGACCAGACCGATCACTGCCGAATTGATACCGGCATCAATGGCCGCCTGTCCCAGCGTAGGACCCACGATCGCTTCCTCCACGATTTTCGCCGTAGTAGGGAGACGACCGGCTTTCAGCACATTGGTCAAATCCTTCGTATCCTCAATGGTAAAGTTACCGGTGATCGAGGAAATCCCGTTCGGGATCTCACCCTGTACGGTCGGGGCCGAATAAACCACTCCGTCCAGCACAATGGCGATCGCCTTTTTATTGTTCGGATCTGAAGAAGCCGCTGCCGTAATCCTTCTCCACTCGCGGGCACCCACCGAGTTCATGGTCATTTCGACCATCGGGCGGTTGGTCTGCGGATCAAATTCATCCTTTGCATCGGTGATGACACTACCGGTCAATACCGCACCATCCTGACCCACTGGTTTGATCGCATACAAAGTCAGTTGCTCAGGAGATTGAGGGTCCGGTTTGACGGCCCACAGCAATTTGACATTTTCGGGAATAACCTGTTTGATCAGCGGATCTGCCAGATAGCGGTTTACCTTTGCGGTATCCCGCAGATTGGCAATCCCTACCATCGGCCCACTTGCCAGTACCGGACCCTGTTGGCCCATAGCGGTCACGGGCTGCAGGACTTCAAATAATGGGTTTTGGCTGGTGGCCAGTTGATTCAGGGCCTGATCCGTATTGCTTGAATCCGCACCTGCACCCAAAGTGGCCAACAGACCACCATTGGTATCTGCAGCAGCAGCAGTGGTATCCGCTGTTGCGGCCACTGTCCCGCTGGTTGCTGCTTCGTCTTTCAGTTTGGAAGCGAGGGTACGGTTGATATTATCCAGCATCGGATAGACCTCGTAATTGTCATACGTCTCCCAGAACTCCAGCTTGGCAGAACCCTGCAACAATTTGCGGACACGCTCTTCGTCCGTCACACCCGGCAATTCGATCAGAATACGGTTGGTACCCTGCTGCAACTGGATGTTTGGCGAGGTCACACCGAATTTGTCAATACGTGTGCGCAATACCTTAAAGGAGTTGTCGATGGCATTCATCGATTCACGCTCCAGAAAACGTTGTACTTCGGTATCGGAGCTATTTGCCTGAATACTTCCGGCATTATCTTTTGTTGCAAAGAAAGCAGCCAGCGGCGTGCCGGGGCTCAGTTTCTTGAATTCTTCTACAAACAGGCTTACATAAGTACCCTGACTGGTTTTGGTACGGACCTCTGCATTTTTGATGGCCGCGTTGAAATTCCCATCCTTCGGGTTGTTGGCCAGGTTGCGGACCAACTCCTGCAACGAGACCTCCATCGTCACGTTGATACCGCCTTTCAGGTCCAGCCCCAGTGCGATCTCGTAGCCTTTGGCTTCCCGATAGGTATAATTTGCAATACCCAGGTTATAAACCACTTCGCCTGCCATCGAATCGAGGTAGGCCTTTTCCAGGGCGATGTCACCCTGGGCATAAGCTGCCGCATCACGTTCCACCTTGCGGGTGACAAATGTAAATGATAGGGAGTAAAGACACGCAATCGTGACGATTACCACCAAAAAGTTAATCAACCCTTTTCCTTGCATTTTCTTTTCTAATTGTAATTAGTGATCGTTATTTCTGTAATTTCCAATGCTTTCAGCACCTTTGTTAAGGTTCACTGACAAGACCGGCAAAGGTAAATTATTTTTTTGTAATTCTTGCAAAAAAGACAAAAAACAGTTATCTTTGCCTCGCAAATAAGTAACCTCAATACATATTTGCTATGCAATCAGATCCCCATAAATTTGTAGCTGAAGGACTCACCTACGATGACGTACTCTTAATACCAGCTTATTCCGAAGTTTTGCCCCGTGATGTGGACACTTCCACCCGGCTGACGAAGAAAATAAAACTGAACATTCCTTTGATTTCCGCAGCCATGGATACCGTGACAGGTGCAGATCTGGCCATTGCCATTGCGCAGGCCGGCGGTCTGGGCATGCTGCACAAAAACATGGGCATTGCGGAGCAGGCAGCCGAAGTGCGCAAAGTCAAGCGTTCGGAAAGCGGTATGATCCAGGATCCGCTCACGCTGGATGAACATGCGATCGTGGGAGATGCCTTCCAGATCATGCGGGAAAACCGGATCGGTGGGATCCCGATTGTCGATGCGGCCCGCAAATTGGTAGGGATCGTCACCAACCGTGACCTGAGGTTCCAAAAGGATATGTCCCGGCCGATCAGCGAAGTGATGACCCAGGAGCAACTGGTCGTGGCCCCGCTGGGTACGGATCTGGTGCAGGCAGAAGCCATCCTTCAAAACTATAAAATCGAAAAATTGCCGGTGGTCGATACCGAAGGGGTCCTGAAGGGACTGATCACCTTCAAAGACATCCAGAAATACAAGCATTACCCGAATGCGGCCAAAGACAGCCAGGGCAGACTTCTGGTCGGCGCGGCCGTAGGCGTGACCGCTGATACCATGGATCGGGTGGCCGCACTGGTGGCTGCCGGCGTGGATGTGATCACCATCGATACCGCCCACGGACATTCCAAAGGCGTGATCGACAAACTGAAAGATGTCAAACAGGCCTTCCCTGACCTGCAAGTGATCGTGGGCAATGTGGCCACCGGAGCAGCCGCTAAGGCCTTGGCGGAAGCCGGAGCCGATGGTGTGAAAGTGGGCATCGGTCCCGGCTCCATCTGTACCACCCGCATCATCGCCGGGGTGGGAGTACCCCAGTTGTATGCAGTCTATGAATGTGCCAAAGCCTTGCGAGGTACCGGAATCCCGGTGATCGCCGACGGTGGCATCAAGCAGACGGGTGATATTGCCAAAGCCATCGCAGCCGGAGCCAGCACCATTATGGCCGGTTCGCTCTTTGCCGGAGTGGAAGAAGCTCCGGGAGAGACCATTATTTACGAGGGTCGGAAATTCAAATCCTACCGGGGCATGGGCTCCGTAGAAGCCATGGAACAGGGCTCCAAGGACCGTTATTTCCAGGATGTGGAGGACGATATCAAAAAACTGGTGCCGGAAGGCATTGTGGGCCGGGTCGCATTTAAGGGAACGCTGGCTGAAGTGGTTTACCAATATGTCGGGGGATTGCGTGCCAGCATGGGTTATTGCGGAGCAGCCAATATCGAAGCTCTGCAGCAGGCGCAATTTGTCAAAATCACCGGAGCGGGATTGCGTGAAAGCCATCCACATAATATTGCGATCACGAAAGAGGCACCAAATTATCATAGCAGGCCGTAAATGGCCCGTGTAGCCTGAGACTACCGGCGAGTTCATAACCGGACGGCAAGCCCGGAAATTCAAAATGGATTTCCGGGCTTGCTGTTTTTGAATGTTTTTTAGTCTGGCTTTTTACTGCAACATTTCTCCACACCCCACGACTTATAGGTAGTTGCGATTTATAGATAGTGTAAATAGTTGTGAAATTTTAATATCCAATTTTATGAGAGTCGTTTTTCTGTTTTTTTTACTTTTTCTTGCATGGGAACTACCTGCCCAAACCAGTCGTATCCGGATCACCGTGGCCGGAGGTTCGGAAAAGCCCATCCTGATAGTCCCCTCTGTGGAGGGGCGGACCCTATGGATAGCCCATTGGATCGATACACTGGACAATCAGGGACAGTTGATCATTGACCAGGCACTTACAAGTCCCGGTTTGTTTGCATTTAATTATGAATACAAGCTTTACCGGCTCTATATAAAACCAGGTGAGGAAGTTGATGTGTTGATTGATAAAAACAATCAGGAACGCCCCATGACCCTACGTGCAGGCTCTTTTCCCGAAGCACAGGAAGCGATGAACCGGCTTGAACTGGGAGGTGCGGAGCAAAAAGGAGATCGGTATTATTCCGCGGATCCGGTTTTTGAACATACCCGGCAACAGGTATTAGAAGAAGTAGAGCGGCAACTGGCCCCTTTTGATGAATGGCACCGATCGCAGCAGATGGATGCTGATTTCTATGAATCCGTTCAATTGCTGGTGAAGAACCATTATGCCGAAATACTCTGCCACGCACTTATCAATGAAATTTCCTCTTTGGTCTATCACCCGGATAGTAGCGGGTATAAGCCGGAGCGCATTGATCAGGCCAGAAAGAATTGGGAATCGATCTTTGCGTTGGTTGATTATAGAGATGTTCGATCCACCTGGTTTTATACCTATGAGAGATACCACCATTTGGTGCAGGATTCCTATGTCGATTCTTTCCTGCCAAAAAGCGAGGGTAGAAACTTATCCCCGGGTATAAAAAAAACACTGGAGTATTATTTTCAAAGCCGATACTGGTTGATCAAGGAGCATCATCCGGATGGTCCCCATCAAGAATATCTGCTGGCTTCATGGATACACCATATCAATTCACAGCAGCGGTTCTATGATTTTATTCCGAATGTGTACACTGATTTTACAAGCCGTTATCCCAATAGCATGTATATCCCTTACCTGAAGTCCGGTGTTGATGAAGTCATTGCTTTTCATCGAAAAGTACAGCTTGAGAAAGAGTTTGACAAATCCGGGGACTATCGTTTTGTCAGTAATAGTGAGACCATTGCTGATTTTGATGAGCTGATGATGAAGCACTTTCCGGATCAGACCGTCTATGTTGATCTCTGGGCGACCTGGTGCGTTCCCTGTAAGGAAGAATTCCGGTTCAGCGATCAACTGCACCAATATGCAGCTTCCAGGGGTATTTCGGTTTTGTACATTTCCATTGATAAGGATGGTGATGAAAAAACATGGGAAGAAATGATCAGTTACTATGATCTGAAAGGGTACCATATCCGGGCAACGGCTTCGCTACTGGCCGACCTGCGCAACAAGCGTTTCAGTTTGACCGTCCCCCGGTATATCCTGGTGAAAAACGGAAAAATTTTGCTGGATGAAATGATGCGGCCCAGCGCTGGTAAAGAACTTTACGAACAGATCGATAAGCTTGTGTCCATCGACTAATATTCGTAATTTTGGCTTTTGAATCAAAATTGATAGGCCAAATATGAATATTCGTAACGTCAGTGTGATAGGTTCGGGCACCATGGGAAATGGGATCGCCCACGTTTTTGCCCAGTATGGTTTTGAAGTGTCACTGATCGATATCCAGCAGGAGGCCCTCAACCGGGCCCTGGCGACCATCGGGGCCAATCTGGACCGTCAGGTCAAAAAAGGATTATTGCAGGAAGCCGATAAAGTGGCTACGCTGGGCCGGATCCGGACATTTACGGTGCTGGCTTCCGGTGTGGGAGAGGCTGATCTGGTCGTGGAAGCCGCTACCGAAAATGAAGCTGTGAAACTGCAACTGTTCCGGGATCTGGATGCTGCCTGCAAGCCTGCGGCCATCCTGGCCAGCAATACCTCTTCCATTTCCATCACCAAAATTGCGGCAGCCACCCGACGCCCCGAACAGGTCATCGGCATGCATTTTATGAATCCGGTGCCGGTCATGAAACTGGTCGAAGTCATCAAAGGCTATACGACCTCGGCAGAAACTACCGCTCTGGTTTTTGATCTGTCGAAAAAAATGGACAAAGTGCCGGTAGAAGTCAATGACTACCCCGGTTTTGTGGCCAACCGCATCCTGATGCCCATGATCAACGAAGCCATCTATACTTTGTATGAAGGGGTCGCCGGAGTGGAGGAGATCGATACCGTCATGAAACTGGGCATGGCCCATCCGATGGGGCCCCTGCAACTGGCCGACTTCATCGGGCTGGACGTCTGCCTGTCTATCCTACGGGTGCTGCACGAAGGCTTCGGCAATCCCAAATATGCCCCCTGCCCGCTGCTGGTCAATATGGTCACCGCAGGCAAACTGGGCAAAAAATCCGGGGCCGGGTTTTAT
>JBEBWT010000058.1:0-9358 GCA_040392005.1 Parapedobacter defluvii | reverse complement strand
AAAGGCCTCTGATTTTATTGGGTTGATCCAGAAATTTCTTTGTCAAAATCCGGATTTCACGCAGAAAATCGGCCGGAACAAAAAAAAAAGAAGGTGTTGAACCAAAGACCAAAATTGGATTTGGTTCAAATCATTACAATAACACTGAATAAATATTGATATTTTTCAATATATTATTCTGATAAATAAAAATATTTAGAATTATATTCTAATTTAAAATATTTGATTCGGC
The DNA here is from genome assembly GCA_040392005.1 of Parapedobacter defluvii. Taxonomy (GTDB): domain Bacteria; phylum Bacteroidota; class Bacteroidia; order Sphingobacteriales; family Sphingobacteriaceae; genus DASRQK01. The sequence continues at coordinate 9,126 of JBEBWT010000058.1, read as the reverse complement.
TATTGCCAAATTTCAACAAAGGGTTTACCTTGGAAAAAGTAAATATTAGATGATCGGTAAGAGATCGGCGAGAGATCCACAAATATGCAAAAGACAGAAAAAAACGAACTGAACAAGTATAGTAAAGTATTCACACAGGACAAGACCCAACCAGCCGCACAGGCCATGCTGTACGGGATCGGGCTGACTGATGAAGATATGCAAAAACCGCAGGTGGGGATTGCCAGTATGGGTTATGATGGGAACACCTGCAATATGCATCTCAATGATCTGGCGCAGGAAGTAAAAAAAGGGGTATGGCAACATGATTCGGTGGGGCTGGTCTTCAATACCATCGGGGTCAGTGACGGAATGAGCAATGGGACCGATGGCATGCGGTATTCCCTGGTGAGCCGGGATATTATTGCAGACAGTATTGAGGCGATCTGTGGTGGCCAATATTATGATGGTCTGATTGCCATCCCCGGATGCGATAAAAATATGCCCGGTTCGATCATGGCAATGGGTCGGCTGAACCGGCCGTCACTGATGGTATATGGAGGTACCATTGCACCGGGATATTATCAGGGGCAGGAGTTGAATATCGTGTCTGCCTTCGAGGCACTGGGACAGAAAATAGCGGGCGAGTTGTCTGAGGAAGATTTTATGGGGATCATCAAGCATACCTGCCCGGGCGCCGGTGCCTGCGGGGGTATGTACACCGCCAATACGATGGCCTCCGCCATCGAGGCGCTGGGCATGAGCCTCCCCTACTCCTCCTCCAATCCGGCCGTCAGTCCGGAGAAACAACAAGAGTGTTTGGAAGCCGGTCGCTACATCCGGATCTTACTGGAAAAAGACATCAAACCCACTGATATTATGACCCGGAAGGCTTTTGAAAACGCTTTGAGGGTGATCATCATCCTGGGAGGCAGCACCAATGCTGTGCTACACTTTATCGCGATCGGCAAGAGTGTGGGCGTTGATATCACGCAGGATGATTTTCAGCACATGAGCGATCAGACCCCGGTGCTGGCAGACTTCAAACCCAGCGGTCGTTATCTGATGCAGGATCTGCACAAATACGGGGGAGTGCCGGCGGTGATGAAGTACCTGCTCAATGAGGGGCTGCTTCACGGGGAATGCCTGACGGTCACCGGCCGGACCGTGGAAGAAAATCTGCGGGAAGTAACGCCCATCAATGAAATTGATCAGCCCATTATCCGTCCCCTGCACGATCCGCTCAAAGCGACCGGCCACTTGCAGATCCTGTATGGCAATCTGGCCGAAAAAGGCAGTGTGGCCAAGATTTCGGGCAAGGAAGGAGAACGTTTTGAGGGGCCGGCACGGGTGTTTGACGGAGAAAAGGAGCTGATTGCGGGTCTGTCCGGCGGCCGCGTGAGGCCCGGCGATGTGGTGGTTATCAAGAATGAGGGACCCAAAGGAGCACCGGGTATGCCGGAAATGCTCAAACCCACTTCGGCCATCATCGGGACCGGATTGGGCAAAAGTGTAGCCCTGATCACCGACGGGCGTTTCAGTGGGGGGACGCATGGCTTTGTGGTGGGACACATTACCCCTGAGGCTTATGATGGGGGGCTGATCGGGCTGGTGCAGGACAATGACCGCATCCTGATCGATGCCGTCAATAATAATATAGAACTACTGGTCAGTCCGGAAGAAATTGCCGAAAGGCGCAAGCACTGGAAACAGCCGGCGTTGAAAGTGAGCCGTGGAGTCCTTTATAAGTATGCCCGTTCGGTTTCGGACGCGGCGGCAGGTTGTGTCACGGATGAATAAAAAAATAGAATAGAAATCCTCAAAAACAAAATAATATGAACACATTGGTAGTACCGGAACAACAGACCGCTCCCGGGGGAACCACAAAGATCAATGGGTCCCAGGCCGTACTGAATGCTTTATTGGCAGAGTCCGTGGAGACCATTTTTGGTTATCCCGGTGGAGCTATCATGCCCATTTATGATGCCCTCTACGATTATATGGACAAATTTCAGCATATTCTGGTGCGCCATGAGCAGGGAGGCATCCATGCCGCACAGGGTTTTGCCCGTACTTCCGGCAGGACCGGGGTAGTCTTTGCGACCAGCGGACCCGGGGCTACCAACCTGGTCACCGGATTGGCGGACGCAATGATAGACAGCACCCCGGTAGTCTGCATTACCGGACAGGTATTTGCGCACCTGCTGGGCACGGACGCATTTCAGGAAACCGACATTATTAATATAACCACCCCGGTCACCAAATGGAATTATCAGGTCACCGATGCATCGGAAATTCCGGGGGCTCTGGCAAAAGCCTTTTATATTGCCCGTACCGGCAGACCGGGACCGGTACTGATCGATATTACCAAAAATGCCCAACTCCAGGTATTTGATTATGCAGGCTATCAGCCCTGCTCCCATATCCGTAGCTACCGGCCCAAACCCCTGATCAGACAGGAATATGTACAACAGGCTGCTGATCTCATCAATCAGGCCGAAAAACCTTTTGTCCTATTCGGGCAGGGGGTGATCCTCGGTAGGGCCGAGCAGGAATTCAGGGATTTTATTGAGAAGACAGGTATTCCGGCTGCGGCAACTGCACTGGGGTTGGGCGCTTTGCCCACCGATCATCCGCTGCATGTAGGGATGCTGGGCATGCACGGAAATTACGCCCCCAATGTACTCACCAATGACTGTGATGTGCTGATCGCCATCGGCATGCGATTTGATGACCGGGTGACCGGCCGGTTGGACAAATATGCCAAACAGGCCAAAGTCGTGCATCTGGATATTGATCCGGCAGAAATCGACAAAAATGTCAAAGCAACAGTGCCGGTCTGGGGAGATTGCAAGGAGACGCTGCCCCTGCTGACCAGACTGGCAGAGAAAAAATCCCACCCCCAATGGCTGGAGCGCTTCGGGAGCCTGGAAAAAGAAGAAATCAGGGAAGTCATTCAGGCAGAACTGCATCCGGAGTCCGAGATCCTGACTATGGGTGAAGTGGTTGAGATCCTGAATGAGCTGACTGGAGGGGATGCGGTGATCGTGACCGATGTCGGCCAGCATCAGATGGTGAGTTGCCGTTATGCAAAATTCAATCACACCCGGAGCAATGTGACTTCCGGGGGTCTGGGAACCATGGGTTTCGGTCTGCCGGCTGCCATTGGGGCCTGGTACGGCGCTCCCGAAAAGCAGGTGATCGCCATTGTGGGTGATGGAGGGATTCAGATGAGCATACAGGAACTGGGTACCATTATGCAATTCGGAGCAAAGGTAAAGGTACTGATCCTCAACAACCAATTCCTCGGCATGGTACGGCAATGGCAACAGCTTTTCAACGACAGAAGATATTCCTTTGTCAATATCACGAGTCCGGATTTTGTCCGGGTGGCCGATGGCTATGGCATTCCCGGAGCAAGTGTAACGGAGCGGGAGGATTTGAGAAAGGCATTGGAAACCATGATCAACCATGATGGAGCCTATCTGCTGGAAGTCATGGTGGGCAAGGAAAACAATGTATTCCCCATGGTCCCCCAGGGCAGCAGCGTATCAGAAATCAGGCTGAAATAGGAATGTTCGGCTGAAACGGGGACGCTCAAAAGATTCAGAAAATAGGAATATTCAAAAGATTCAGAGAAAACAAATAGGATTAACCCCAAGAAAACAAAATGGAAAAGCAGGAATACACCATCACGCTTTATACCGAAAATTCCATCGGAATGATCGGACGGATATCGGCGATATTCTCCAGGAGGAAGATCAATGTGGAGAGTTTCAGCGGCTCGCCTTCAGAAGCTGAAGGCATTTATCGTTTCACCATCGTGATCCATGAAACCGAAGAGGTATTGCGCAAATTATGCCGGCAGTTTGAAAAACAGGTAGAAGTACTAAAGGCTTATTATAATACCAATGACGAGGTGATCTGGCAGGAACAGGCCCTGTACAAAGTCTCTACTCCTATCGTGACCGAAAAAGCCCCGGTAGAACGGCTTCTGCGACAATTTGGGGCAAGTGCAGTAGTCATCCGCAACGATTATACAGTCTTTGAAACCGCCGGTCACCGGGAAGAGATCGATGCGCTCACTGCTGCCCTGGCGGAATATGGTCTGATCGAATTTGTACGCAGTGCCCGCATTGCTATCATCAAGGACAGCGAGGGCTTCCACAAAAAACTGAAAGAGTTTGAGGAGGCTGAACCTGCTGTGGAAGTGGTGGAAAATGAATATCTGGATCAGCAGGATCAAGTATTTACCATGTAATGCAAGTGTCTATACCCTTTAATTGATAGAAATAATGATAAAATCCATATTTAGCGGCATCCGTCAGACCAGGCAGGTGTTTGCATCACTGGTCGATTCCCTGAACACCGAACAGCTCAACCTGATACCGGAGGGGTTCAACAATAATATTGCCTGGAATTTCGGGCATATTGTGGTCACCACACCTGCCCTCTGCTATCAGCGATCAGGAGTCAAACCCGAGTATCCGGTTCCTTTGCAGGCCGCTTACCGGAAAGACAGCAGGCCGACTTATTCCATTCCTTCTTCAGAAATCATTTTTCTGAAGGAATTGCTGGTGCAGTCAATTGATCAGATTGAAAATGATTATAAGGCGGGAACTTTTGAAAACGGTTTTGTACCTTTTTCTACCTCGACTTACGGAGCTACACTGGCAACTATCGAAGAAGTCCTGATCACGACCCTGATGCATGACAATCTGCATCTGGGCTATGCACAGGCACAACGCAGGTTGTTGCTGGCTCAGCAATAAATGCAGACCGGTGAAACGTCATAGTAATGCAGACCGGTAAAAATTCTAATCCGATTGAAAATTTTAATTCAGTAAAAATCAAATAAAATGGCAAAAATCAATTTTGGCGGTACCGTGGAAAACGTGGTGACCCGTGACGAATTCCCCCTGTCAAAGGCACAGGAAGTGTTGAAAAACGAAACTGTGGCCGTGATCGGTTACGGAGTACAGGGACCCGGACAATCTCTGAACCAGAAGGATAATGGTATCCGGGTTATTATCGGCCAGCGGAAAGATTCCAAAACCTGGGATAAAGCAGTGGCTGACGGCTGGGTACCGGGTGAAACCCTGTTTGAGATTGAAGAAGCACTGGAAAAGGGGACGATCATTTGTTATCTGCTGAGCGATGCGGCCCAGATCGCCCTGTGGCCGACCGTACAGAAGCATCTCACTCCCGGCAAAGCCCTGTATTTCTCACATGGATTCGGAGTTACTTTCAATGAGCAAACGGGTATCATTCCTCCGGATGGAGTCGATGTGTTCCTGGTGGCTCCAAAAGGCTCCGGCACTTCGCTGAGGCGCCTGTTTCTTGAAGGGCGCGGACTGAATTCCAGCTTTGCCATCTATCAGGATGCGACCGGCAAGGCAAGGGATCGGGTCATTGCACTGGGGATTGCAGTCGGCAGCGGATACCTGTTTGAAACCGATTTCAAAAGAGAAGTTTATTCGGATCTGACCGGTGAACGGGGGACTCTGATGGGAGCAATCCAGGGTATTTTCGCAGCCCAGTATCAGGTGCTGCGGGACAAAGGACATACGCCTTCGGAAGCCTTCAACGAAACCGTAGAGGAACTGACCCAGTCGCTGATGCCGCTGGTTGCGGAAAACGGAATGGATTGGATGTACGCCAACTGCTCCACCACGGCCCAGCGCGGGGCACTGGACTGGTGGAAAAAATTCAGGGATGCCACCGCACCTGTTTTCAAAGAGCTTTATGAAAGCGTGGCGGCTGGCAAGGAATCCCAGCGCTCCATTGATAGCAACAGCCAGCCGGATTACCGGGAAAAACTCGAAGCCGAACTCAGTGAGCTCCGTGAAAGTGAGTTGTGGCAGGCTGGTGCCGCTGTCCGCAGCCTCCGCCCGGAAAACCAATAGCGGTAAGTCCGGTTTATTAGACTTATTACGTGAGATTCAATATTAATAGTTGAATTTTGCATTGTCATAAATTCCGCAAAAAGAGCGGTTTTTGCGGAATTTGTGTTGCGGCGAAAACGTTACTTCCGGGAAATGAATTCGTTTCCCGGAAGTAACGTTTTTGTAAAAAGCTGTATTTATTTTTCCTGAAAATATACTTTTACGTTTTTTTTCGATCGGGGAATCTGGGAATAGCTATATATTTTTGACTACCCTCCTGTGTGAAAATCTTCCAAAAATTGCTTAGCTTTGCATAAAGGCTATACAAAATTTTAATTTTATCATGGGTAAAACATTATTCGACAAGATCTGGGATGCACATGTGGTCAGTAGCAAAGAGGGGTTTCCTGACGTTGTGTATATTGACACCCATTATATTCACGAAGTCACCAGCCCGCAGGCATTTGATGGTCTGAGAAAGAGGGGACTACCTGTTTTCCGACCGGAACAGACCGTAGCAACAGCGGATCATAACGTGCCGACCATTGATCAGCATCTGCCGATCAAAGAGGAATTGTCCCGCTTGCAGGTGGATATGCTGACCAAAAACTGTGCTGAATTCGGAGTGGAATTATACGGACTCGGACATCCTTTTCAGGGAATCGTGCATGTGATAGGGCCGGAACTGGGCCTGACCCGGCCGGGTGGCACCTATGTCTGCGGCGACAGCCACACCTCCACGCACGGTGCTTTCGGTGCCATTGCGTTCGGCATAGGTACCTCTCAGGTGGAACAGGTCATGGCAACCCAGTGCCTGCTGCAGCCCCGGCCCAAGCGGATGAAGATCGAGGTCAATGGCCAATTGCAGCGGGGAGTCGGCGCGAAAGACATTATCCTTTATATTATCTCTCAGATTTCGGCAGCCGGCGGGACGGGATATTTTGTGGAATATGCCGGCGATACCATCCGTTCGCTGAGTATGGAGGGTCGGATGACTATTTGCAATATGAGTATCGAAATGGGTGCCAGGGGCGGATTGATCGCTCCGGACCAGACCACTTTTGATTATGTAAAAGGACGCAAATTTGCCCCGCAGGGAGCGGAATGGGAAGAAGCAGTCGCCTACTGGAAGACCCTGTATTCCGATGAGGATGCTGTGTTTGACCGGGTATTGAAATTCAATGCAGCCGATATTGAGCCGATGGTCACTTACGGGACCAACCCGGGAATGGGCATCGGAGTGACCAGGCATGTGCCAAAGGTCAGTGAGATCGATGCTTCCGAACAGGCGTCCTATATCAAGGCCCTGGAGTATATGGGCCTGGATGACGGACAGGAAATCGCTGGTCAGCCGGTGGATTATGTATTCATCGGTAGTTGTACCAATTCGAGGATTGAGGATCTGCGGCAGGTAGCCGAATTTGTAAGGGGCAAGCAAAAAGCAGAAGGAGTAACCGCATGGATTGTTCCGGGCTCCAAGCAGGTGGAAAAACAGGCCAGGTCAGAAGGTTTGGACCGGATTTTTGAAGAAGCCGGATTTTTTCTGCGCGAACCGGGTTGCAGTGCCTGTCTGGGAATGAACGAGGACAAGATTCCGGCAGGGAAATACTGTATTTCTACCTCAAACCGCAATTTTGAAGGACGTCAGGGGCCGAATTCACGTACTTTTCTCGCCTCTCCGCTGATGGCCGCTGCCGCCGCAGTGACGGGCAGGGTGACGGACGTAAGGGAATTGCTGGAAGATGAGATGGAATTGGCATAGGTAAGCTGGTATAGACACTATTGAGCTTGTCAGAAATAATTGATTAAAACATGGCTACAAAGACATTTAAATATATTGTTTCGGGAGCGGTACCGGTCACGATCGAAAATATTGACACGGATCAGATCATCCCGGCACGTTTTCTCAAAGCAACCACAAGGGAAGGCTTTGGAAAAAATCTGTTCAGGGACTGGCGCTACCGGGAAGGTGACGAACCGATTACCGAATTTCCGTTGAACAACCCGAAGTATCAGGGCAAAATACTGGTAGGTGGCAAGAACTTCGGTTGCGGCAGCAGCCGGGAACACGCAGCCTGGGCCATTTCGGATTATGGTTTCGATGTAGTGGTGAGTAGTTTTTTTGCCGATATTTTCAAGGGAAACGCCCTGAACAATGGCTTATTGCCGGTACAGGTCAGCGAGACATTCCTGCAGAAAATATTCAGCGAAGTGGAAAAGGACCCCACCACACAGATCGAGGTGGACCTGGAAAAGGAAAGTATCCGCATCCTCTCCACAGGTGATCAGGAACATTTTGAGATCAATCCCTACAAAAAGGCCTGTCTGATCAATGGTTATGATGACATTGATTATGTTTTGAGCCACAGGAGCGAAATCGAACAATACGAGTCTAACAGGAGTTACCGATGAATAAAAATATTTTAATCATACCCGGGGATGGCATCGGGCAGGAAGTGACAAAATGGGGTAAAGCCGTGCTGGAAAAAATTGCGGAACAGCACGGACACCAGTTTGTATTTGATGAAGCCATCATGGGCCATACCGCCATCGAAGCGACCGGGAACCCCCTGCCGGAGGAAACCCTGCGGAAAGCGAAAAACAGTGATGCCATCCTGTTTGGGGCGATCGGACATGCCAAATATGACAATGATCCTTCGGCAAAGGTCCGTCCGGAGCAGGGTTTGCTCAAAATCCGCAAGGAACTGGGACTGTACGCCAACCTCCGGCCGATCCTGCTGTTTGACGAATTACTGGATGCTTCCAGCCTCAAACCGGAAGTGCTGCGCGGCACAGACATTTTGTTTTTCAGGGAGCTGACCGGAGATGTGTATTTTGGCGAGAAAAAGCGTTCGGAAGACGGTAATTTCGCTTCGGATCTGATGAATTATTACCGTTTTGAGGTGGAGCGGATCGCTATCAAGGCCTATGAGGCTGCAAGGACGCGCCGGGGAAAATTATGCTCGGTGGATAAGGCCAATGTGCTGGAGACTTCCCGTCTGTGGAGGGAGACCGTACAGGAAATCGCCAAAAGATACCCGGATGTGGAGACCGAGCATATGTTTATCGACAATGCGGCCATGCAACTGGTCAAGAATCCAAAGAAATTTGATGTGGTCCTGACGGCCAATCTATTTGGGGATATCCTGACGGACGAGGCCTCGCAGATTGCCGGATCCATGGGGATGCTAGCTTCGGCCTCGGTCGGTGACGGCACCGGATTCTATGAGCCGATCCACGGTTCCGCACATGATATTGCCGG
>JBEBWT010000057.1:0-9448 GCA_040392005.1 Parapedobacter defluvii | reverse complement strand
AAGGATTAAGAATACTAAGCCGGCACAGCTTATTCCTATCCTCCCTTCGGATCCATTATTCACTCCAAACCAACCCACCACTGCGGCAGTTCCGTAAAATGATCCAATGAAACTGCCTGCCCGATCATGGGGGTCAGCAAATCCACTCCCCGGGCCTTTGCAGCCTCACTGACCCGGATCAGCGGTTCATCCCAGGAATGATTGGCCAGGGGAAATTTGGCAGCATGCACCGGAATGACATAACGGGCTTTCAGATCCAGGGCAGCCACCGGCACTTCATCCGGCATCATGTGAATATACTTCCATAACAGATTGTACTGTCCGTTTTCAAGAAAGGCGTAATCAAAAGGACCGTATTGATCCCCGATTTCCCGGAAATGCTTGCCATAGCCACTGTCCCCACCAATGTAGATCTTTTTGGACCCCTTTAGGATGAAGGAGGACCAGAGGGTGGTATTGCGCTTGAATGTACGTCCGGAAAAATGCCGGGCAGTTGCGGAGGTAATTTCAAATCCTCCGATGCTTGTCTGCTCCCCCCAATACAATTCAGTGATCTGGGAGGCCGGGTATCCCCATTTCTCCAGGTGTGCTCCTACCCCCAGCCCCGTCAAAATATGCCTGACCTTGTGCTTCAGCTTCATAAACGTATTATAATCCAGATGGTCCCAATGATCATGCGTGATCACGAGCAGGTCAATTTCCGGCATATCCTCCGCAGTATAATTATGCTCCATATCAAAAGCCCGCACACTGATCCTGACCGGGGTGGCGTATTTACTAAATACGGGGTCCACCAGGATCCTTTTTCCATCCAGTTGCAGATAATAGGAAGAATGCCCGAACCAGATAAATAAATTGCTGTCGATCGGAAGTTGCCGAAGATCGGTCCGGACCACGGGGAGCCGCTGCCGGGGCACTTTTCGCTTCGATCCCGTCAGGAAAAAACTCTTGAACACATCGCCATATCCGGCACCTTCGGCCAATTCCGGTGTATGCTCCAGGTTGGTAAAGGCTCCATTGGCAAAATTCGGTTTGCTTTCCATGAGGGCCAGTCTGTCTCCCTTGGCGGCTGCACCAAAACGGGGGTGCCACAGGTACAAAATGCCCCCAACAATCAGAAGGAGCAGAACGATCAATAGAATCTGCATGCTTTTTTTCAGGATTTTCATGAGAATAAGGTTCAAAACTAATGAAAATTTAAGGAATAAAACTTTGGTGGATAAACATTTTTTTACAACTTGCGTGATGAACACAGCACTTCTCCTTCCAATCTATCAGCATCCTCTGATCAATGAAGCGGAACTACGGCAGATTGTGGATGCACACCAAAAAGTCAATTATCAGAAAGGAGATTTCATTCTGCAGGAAGGAAAAACAGCCAACTGCTACCTGATTCTGGAAAGCGGACTCATCCGTTCATTTGCGCATAATTACAAAGGGGAAGATATTACAACTGATTTTTTCACAGCGGGGGAATTGGTAATCGATGTATTGTCCCTTTTTCAGCGGATCCCCACACAGGAAAACGTACAGGCCCTCACCGATTGTGTTTGCTGGCAGATCAATTTCGATGATTTCCAGGTCCTGTTCCGTTCCATTGCGGGCTTTCCGGAATGGGGACGGCTGTGGATGACCGGCAAATTGTTTCATTTCAAACAGCGGGCCATTGAGATCGCTACGCTTCCTACAAAAGAGCGGTACCTGACCCTGTTGAAAGAAAAGCCCGAAATCATCCGCCAGGCACCCTTAAAACATATTGCCACTTACCTCGGCGTCACCGATTCGTCGCTGAGCCGGATCCGCAAGGAGCTATGAACAGATTTCTTGTCATAAGACAAGTACACATTCCAAAATGGTTATTAGTTTTGTAGGACTATGATACTCAATCCTTATTTGAATTTTGACGGCAATGCGGAAGAAGCATTCCGGTTTTACCAAACAGTATTTGGTGGTGAATTATATGTGCAGAAAATGGGCGATAGCCCGGGCGGGGAAAATTTACCTGAAGAAGAAAAAAACAGAGCCATGCACGTGGCCCTGCCGATCGGTCAGGGGCAATACCTGATGGCCTCGGATTGTCTGCCAAGTGCGGGCCATGTCCTCCATGTGGGCAATAATAATTATATCTCGATTACACCTGATTCAAGGGAAGAAGCAGACCGTATATTTCAGGGGCTTTCTGCCGGAGGAGAGATCGAAATGCCTATGGAAGATATGTTCTGGGGTGATTATTTTGGTTCATTCAAAGACCGGTACGGTGTGTGCTGGATGATCAATCTTCCATCGAACTCCTGACAGAAGATGACACTCACGGCCAAAGCAGCATTACAGATCCGGAAACCGGTGGAGATCGTGTTCGATGCGATTGCAAATCCGGATCACCTGACCAGATACTTTATTTCAAAAAGTTCCGGCTGGATCAAAGCCGGGGAAGAAGTTACGTGGGAATTCAGCGATTTCCCCGGACCATTCCCGGTAAAGGTCACCGAATTGAAAACCAATGAACACATCGCTTTTGTATGGGATCAGGACACGGTGGTGGATATCTGGCTGGCCGCACAGCCCGATGGAAGTACGGTGGTCAAAATTTCCGAAGGGGAAAAGGAACTGAATGAAGAAAATCTCAAATGGCTTACGTCCAATACCTTTGGATGGGGAAACTTTCTGGATTGTCTCAAGGCTTACCTCGAACATGGTATCCGGTTGAGAGATGGGGCTTTTGACTATATGAAACCCGAATGATCCACAATGAAACCCGAATAATCCACAAACAACCAGCGGATCTCAAAAAATAACCTTAAAAACTCAATTTATGAAAATCGTTAAAAAAATTCTGATCATCATTGCTATCATCATTGCTATTCCGCTGGTGGTGGCACTTCTTGCCCCCAAAGGGTTTTACAGCGAGCGACAGATCGTGATTGAAAAACCAAAAAGCCAGGTTTTTGAGTATATCCGTTTCGTAAGGAACCAGGACAATTATGGCGTCTGGCAATTATCGGATCCGGATCTGAAGTATTCCGAAGAAGGTATTGATGGCACGGTAGGCTATAAATATAGTTGGGATAGTAAAAAATTGGGTAAAGGCTCACAGAAAATCATCAGTATTTCCAGCCCGGACAGTATATCTACCGAGCTGGATTTCGGTATGGGCATGCCGGCCAATTCGTTTTTTGTCTTGCAGGAACAGGGGCCTGACCAAACCCGGGTGACCTGGGGCATGAAAGGCGTCACACCCTATCCCTGGAATGTGTTCAACCTGCTGTTCGATGTGGGAAAAGATTTCGAACAGGGTTTACAAAACCTGAAAGAATTGCTCGAAAGTCAGGAATTGACCGAACAGGCAGCGGCACTCCACTATTTTTTGCAAACCCAGAATAATCTCCGGCAAGAGGTAAGGGGGCTGACCAAAGCACAACTGGATTTTCAACCATCGGCCGATCAATGGTCCATCAGCCAATGCCTCGAGCACATTATCCTGACTGAACAAATGATCTTTGACATGATCCGGGAAAACATGAAACAGCCCGCCAATCCGGAGAAACGGGCCGAAATCGCCTTTTCGGATGAGGATATCGTCCGGATGGCTACGGACAGAAGTGAAAAATATAAAGCACCGGATGTGCTGGTGCCAACAGGCAAATATCAGGATGCGGCATCTGCACTGAAAGATATGGAAGCGCAGCGGACGGTCATTCATGACTTTATAAGAAACACACCTGTGGAAGACCTCCGCAACCATGTAAGTGCTTCGCCTTCGGGTCTTTCAGATGCCTATCAGTCATTGATGTTCCTGGCGGGCCACACGGCAAGGCACACCCTGCAAATCCAGGAGATCAAGGCAGCACCCGGCTTTCCGGATCCGCTCAATCAGTGATTCCGTCCGGTCTGCCCGGTCGTGTGTTGGCAAACTATTTCAAAATTATCGCTGCATTCCGAAATTCGGAATTATCTCAACCAGTAATTACCTGGCTTGTAAAGGACGTATTTTCCGCCACCGGCAAAAAACAGGCACAATCCGCAGAACAAAAACAGCAGATTGGCCTCGATGGACAATGCACCGCTGCGTTCATTGATGGCAAACAGATTGTCCCAACTGGTGAAATAAATGGCAAATCCCATTACAAAAACATACAGCAGCCCCCCTATCCGGGTAAAGATGCCCAGAAGGATCAGTATCGGGGCAACCACTTCGGCCAGAGGGACACCGAACCACAAAAAGTCCGGCAAACCATGGTCAGCCAAGTGCTGCCGGACACCACCGTGTCCCTTGATCAGTTTGCTCAAACCATGAAAAAACATAAGAAATGCCGCGAAGCGGATCATCAGAAGTCCCAAATCAGTATTTACGCGGTTCATAGCCATCGAATGAATTGTTTTTAGTATTCAAAGATAAGAAATAACCTGCCATTTTTTTAGGTTTTTCTTATCTTTATCCCTCTACATAATGGGCTTAAATCCACTTAACAGACTAAAATTGATGGACAGATCCTGGAAAAGGAAGTTTATATTTATCTGGATCGGGCAGTTTGTCTCGCTGATCACCAGTTCGGCCGTCAATTTTGCCATCATCATCTGGTTGAGCATCACGCACAATTCGGCTGAAATATTAGCCTATGGGGCGATTGCCGGATTACTGCCCGCAGCGATCGTCGGACCCTTTGCAGGAGTCTATATTGATCGCTGGGACCGCAAGAAAACCATGATCATTGCAGATCTTTTTGTGGCTGCCTGTACCCTGGCTATGTCCATCAGTTTTTACCTGGGTTATGAAAGTCTGCTCCTGATCTATGTGATGCTGGGGCTCCGGTCCGTGGGCTCGGCTTTCCATATGCCCGCCATGCAGGCCGCCATCCCCATGATCGCACCGGAAGATCAGTTGCTGCGGATTGCGGGGATCAATCAAATGATCCAGTCTATATCTTCCATTGCCGGGCCCGCACTGGGAGCATTGGCAATCACCCTCCTATCTATTGGCAATGCGCTATTGCTGGATATTTTCGGGGCCATGATCGCCGTCATCTCCTTACTGTTTGTACATATTCCCAATCCGGAAATCGCAGAAAAAGCCAAAAGCAGTATGGGACAGGTATGGAATGACCTGAAAGGCGGATTCCGGGAAATCATGAGGAATAAGGGCTTGGGTTGGTTGTTCCTGTATTCCACCTTATTTACATTTTGCATCATGCCCGTAGCGGTACTGTTTCCCCTGCTCACACTGGATCATTTTCAGGGAGGGAAATGGGAAATGAGCCTGATCGAAATTGTATGGGGCATTGGCATGCTGCTGGGAGGCAGCCTGATTGGAATTTTCAAACCGGGCATTTCCAAAATACTGATTATCAACAGCACAATGATCATACTGGGAATATCCCTGGCCTTGTCCGGATACATACCGGCACATACATTTTACATTTTTGTGGGTCTCACTACGCTGGGCGGAATGGCCGCTTCGGTCTATCATGCCTGCTTTATGACGGTATTGCAGGAAGTAGTCAGACCGGAATTTATGGGTCGGGTCTTTTCCCTGTATTTCAGCATTGCCATCATTCCCTCCGTGATCGGATTGGTTTCCACGGGCTGGGCCGCAGACCTGTTCGGTGTCAATACCTTATTCATCGTCATGGGATCCCTGATTACCTTCATTGGTATCCTTGCATTCTTCAATCCGGCCATGATGGGACTCGGCAAGAAAGTTGCGGAAGCACAGATATAATGCAAACACAGAAGTACAGACATCATGAAAGATACACTGGCATCCAGAATCATCGTATTCAACCAAAATCTGCATTATAAAGGGGAAATGCCGGAGGGATTCCGTGCGCTCAACCCCTATCTGGATAATCCAGAAACCATGCGGGTGATGGAAGCCTTTTACAACAAATACTATGCGGATGACAGGTCCCGGAAGTTTCTGATCGGCATCAATCCCAGCCGGCACGGGGCCGGGGTCACCGGAGTGCCCTTCACCGACACCAAACGCCTGGAAACCGCCTGCGGAATCCGTATGCATTCAGCCCGCACCCATGAGGTTTCTTCTGTTTTTATGTATGATATGATCGACGCCTATGGGGGTGCTTCGGCCTTTTACCGGGATTTTTACATCAACTCACCCTTTCCGCTGGCCATTGTGCGAAAAACAAAAAGCGGAGACTGGCTCAATGCCAATTATTATGATGACAGGGAGTTGTTTGAAACGCTAAGGTCCTATATGGTGGAATCCCTGAAAGCTCATATCCAAATAGGCCTGGACACCGACACCGTATTTGTCCTCGGAAAGAAAAACGCCGGATTTCTCCAGAAAATCAATAAGGAAGAAAAGCTGTTTGACCGTATGCTGGTGCTGGAGCATCCCAGGTATATTCAACAGTACCGCTCAAAGGAAAAGCAGGAATTTATTGACAAATATCTGGAGGCCTTTGGTAGAATGGGGTAAAATCTTACTACTCCTGTTCTCTATACCGGCTTTCCTTACTGGCCACCTCAAATAATCATTGACTTAACCCAATCTTTCCACCCAGGAAACAAAAGCATCCACTGCTTTCTGCACAAACCCTTTGACCGAAGGATTCAGATCCCCACTTTCCTCAAAGGCTTCACCTATCTTTGCCAGATATACTTCCGGCTGAGCCTGCACATACACATTCAGGCAGACCAGACACTGACGCAGATGGTGATGGGCGCCAAAAGCCGACAACGGGCCGGGAGAGTTGCTGAAAACCGCCCCCGGTTTGCCGTTCCACAGATTCTTACCTTTGGGTCTGGATGCGATATCCACCGCATTTTTCAACACGGCCGGGATGGATCGATTGTGTTCGGGCGTAATGAAAATAAAACCATCCAGGGCTGCTATTTCTTTCCTGAACGCCACATAACTGTCAGGCACCTGATCGTGATCGTCAAAATCCTGGTTATAGACCGGCAGGTCTTCCAGTGATATCATCCGGAATTCGTATCCTTCAGGGGCCATAGAAACTACTGCTTTGCCCAATTTTTTGGAAAAAGATTCCTTGCGCAGGCTGCCTGCCAGAATCCCGATCATTTTCTTGTTCTTCATCTTTCTTTTTGATTAAGGATAATTGGATCAAAGAATAAAGACTTATTGTCCTTGTTCCTTCTTCAATCAATCCTTGTTCTTTTTTCAATCAATCCTTTATGTCCGGTTGGCCGGGATGATATTTTCTGATGGTATGTTGCCGGATATCATCTTCCGTATAGAAAACCGGTTTCATTTTATTCTCCGTAAACATTTTCAGTTGATCCGCATAATAGGGCGAATTACTTTTGATGCTTTCCCCGTAAGCCAATACTGAATAAGCACGGGGAACCGCTCCGAATTCCACAGCAAATACCCAGCCATCTCCCCCGCTTACCTGCCGTTTCTTGCTATCCGTGGCATGATCCTCAAACCAAAGCACCCTGAATGCACCCAGGTCACCACTGACCCCACCCACTGCATAATCCTGTTCCCCGATCCGGGCCCTATATACGTCCCCCCAGGCCAGATCCCAGCTTCCAAATTGTTTCTCGCATTCGGCTACTGCCCAGACAAAGGCTTCTACGGCCAGATCCGGACTCCCCAGCCCCTGTGGGGTACTGGTCGGCTCCTCCTTCGACCAGGGCCTTGCAAACAGGGCCGTTGCAGGGGCCGCATAGCCAGCGGATTCAGGCGTAGCTTCCACCCGCTGTTCCCCGGCTGCCAGACGGACATAGCGTTTCCACCACATATCAAAAACCACCCCGCCCCGGCTACCGGCAGCCACCGTATTGTCCCAGGATTTCAATTGGTTCAATGCCTGCCTGACTTTTCCGGAAGGCCGGGAACGTTCCACGGCCCGGATCAGATCATCCTTGACCCGGTCCGCCAGGATGGCACTCATATCATGCTTGCGTGCGATCACCTCTTCCAGGGATAAGCGGTCCTCATTGGCAATCAATTGCAGGGAAAGCTGGCTCCGCAGACGCAATTGTGCTTTTGGAAAATTGTCCGGAAAATCGTGCTCATCAAAGACCTCATTCAGATTGGTAAAATGGAAGGGGTCATTCTCATTGCGCACATATCCTCCCTTTGGATCCAGTAACTGGGGCAGATCATCCCAGGGAATCAGCGCTGACCATATTTCCGAATGACTGCTCACATACACCGCAGCCGTATCTTTACCCGAAGGGTGGCTAACCGCAGGAATCGATCCGTTCCACACATAAAAAATATGGCCATCCCGGTCTGCATAGGTAAAATTGGAAGTGGGTCTGGCCTGCATCCGCATAGCCTCTTTCCATTCTTCCAGATCGGTAGCCGCCATCATCCGGATAAATTGTTCGGTCACCCGGTATTCTCCGTCATTGACGGCTTTGATCACATAAATATGGTCCGGAGTCTGGTGAATGACCGGCCCATAGGGAGTCTGCAAAAAGGTACGCGTCTGCCGGTGTAATTGGCCATCCTGCAAATAATCGACTTCCACGGATTTTGAAATCAATGGATAGGATTTGCCGTCCAGCAGATACCGATCCGCATGCTCAGGGTCCACCGCAAAGCCGTAAATCTCCTCATTGTCCGTATAATTATTGGTCGTGGACCAGCCCAGGTATTCATTGAAGCCACCCACGATCCCCAAAGGATCCCCTATCCTGAAATCCCCGTAAAAATTAAACAAACCCGCAATTTCCATCTGCGCTTCATAATAACCGGCATTCCAGTTGAGGTGCGGATTGCGCATCAGGATCGCATTGCCCGAAGTGGTACGCTGGGGTGCCAAAGCCCAGACATTGGAGCCCTCATCCGGGTGCGGATCTTCCCCATGCATGGCCAGCAATGCCCAGCTATTTTGTACACCGGCCCACAAATCATCCGGCATGGCAGGATCAAGTCTCTGCCCCAACTCATTTTCACCCTTACGGAATGCATTGAGAAACTTCCTGACGGCATCGTTGCCGTGACTGCCAATATTTTTTGCATGCACGTCCATTCCGGTAAAATCCGCCCGGATCCATTCCGGAAATTCACCCGGATGAAGCTCAATATAGCGGTTGATGCCTTTTGCATAGCCGTTCAAAATATCCCGCGAATGCTTATTGAGCAAATGGAAAGTTTCCACAGCCCGCTGATACCGGAGCCGGCTGGCCGCATCGGCTTCCAGTTGATTCCGGAGCGCATTGCCCTCCAGTTTATTGAATTTCGCCCATTCTCCCCGGGCCTGCACCAGGCCATGCACCACTCGGATTCCGTAATCCTCCAATTGCAGATAGCCCATCGCATACCCGGCCGCTTCCGTATTTTCAGCTTTGATGTGAGGTACACCATAATCAGTCCGCCGGATGATCACCTGATCGGCCAGCTCCTGATGCCCCTGCGTCATATACTGCCCCTGCGCCATCACTGGGATCACGGAGGACGGTAACAGTGTCGCAGCCAGGAATAGAGTCATAGTCATGTACAGGGTCCTGG
>JBEBWT010000056.1:0-9669 GCA_040392005.1 Parapedobacter defluvii | reverse complement strand
TGAAATAGTAAAGTAAAGAGCATATTTAAGAAAAGCATGAAGAAAGCAGAAATAAAAGTAACGGTTGAGCTGGATGATGAAAATATTCCACATTCGCTCAGCTGGGAATCGACGGATGGGGATAATGCGGAGGCGCTGCCTGCCAAAGCGATGTTCCTGGCACTCTGGGATCATCAGTACAAAAATTCACTTCGGATCGATCTGTGGACAAAAGATATGCCGCTGGACGAGATGAAGCGGTTTTTCTATGAAACCCTGCAAACCCTGGGGGATACCTTCATCCGGGCATCTGCGCAGGATCCGGTGGCAGAAGCCGTGATCGGTGATCTCCGGGATTATTGTGATCATTTCGCCGAGAAAATGGAAATAACGACTTCTCAGTAATCATTTGGCCTAAAGGATTGTCCTTTGGGCCGCCGGTTTCTCATTCATCAAAATCTTCAAAACAGTATGCAGTATTTTTTAGTCAAATCCGAACCGTTTAAATATAGCTGGCAGCAATTCCTGGCGGATAAGAGAACCTTTTGGGACGGTGTCCGCAATTACCAGGCAAGAAATAATCTGCAAGCAATGAAAGAGGGTGATCTGGTTTTGTTTTACCACAGCAATGAAGGGAAAGAAGTAGTAGGGGTGGCTAAAGTGGTCAAAACGTCCTATCAGGATCCGACTACGGATGATGTCCGCTGGGTGGCAGTGGATCTGGTGCCGGTACAGGAGCTGGAGCAGCCGGTCACACTGGAGCAGATCAAGCAGGATCCCCTATTGCAGGATATTGCGCTTGTCAGGCAGGGTCGTCTGTCGGTCATGTCTCTCAAACAGGGAGAATTTGACCGGATTCTGGAGATGGGGACGAAAAGCTGAGGAGGAAACAGGAACAAAAACCTGATTCTATCTGAATCAGATAGGGATAAAAATCTGATTCTATCTGAAAAGGAGTTTGATCTCCCCGGCGTCCTCCGGTTTCATTTTGCCCGCCAGTACCAAACGTAGTTCTCTTCTTTGCAGGGCCTGGTCATGCCATAATTTTTCTTCTTTGGTTTCAGGGATTACCTGAGGAACCTCCGCTTTTTTTCCGTCCGGATCTATTGCTACAAAGGTATAATAGGCCGTATTGGATTCGATGCGGGTACCCGAAGGAATGTTTTGCGCCCATACCGACATCCTGACCTCTACCGAAGTGTTGAAAGCCCGTGTGACCTGTGCCTCAATACTGACCACCGCCCCCAGTTTGATGGGATGTCTGAATGAAACATTATCCACAGAAGCCGTCACAACAATGTTGTTGCAATGTTTCTGCGCTGAAATGGCTGCGGCAATATCCATCCAGTGGAGCAGCCGGCCACCCATCAGGTTGTTCAGGGTATTGGTATCATTGGGCAACACCAATTCATTCATAATGGTGTTGGATTCGCGGGCGAATTTTTGTTTCATTCTGCAAAGATGCTATAAAGTCAGCGTTTAGGCAATTTATTTCTTTGGAGAATGCATACGGAGTTGCCGGGCGACCATCTCTAGACCCTCCCGGAAAGAGTGTGGCTGGTAATCAAGCTGTTCATAGGCTTTATCCAGGTAAAAACCGGTACGCCGGGGGCGCCGGGCTTTCTGGTTCAGTGTTTCTGAGTTGATAGGAGTAATCAGGGATTGATCCAGGCCCCAATATTCAGCAACCTGTTGTACAATTTCGGTGATGGCCATCAGCTCACTGCCGGAAACATGGAATACTCCGGTTGCTTTGCGTTTTGCGGCCGACAGGCAGGCTGCTGCCAGATCTTCGGCCAGGGTGGGCATGCGCCATTGATCCTGTACTACCCTGATTTCCTGTCCTTTTTCCAGTGCAGATTTGGCCCAGAGGACAATATTGCTCCGGCTCATATCGGCAATGATTCCATAGACCAGAATGGTCCGGATAATGGTCCAGTCGCAAGATGATTGCCTGAGCAATTCTTCGCTCTCCAGTTTGCTCTTTCCGTAAAGGCTCAGGGGGTTTGCTTTATCTTCTTCCCGGTAGGGTCCGGCCAGACCATCAAAAATGAAATCGGTGGAGAGATGGACCAGATGGATACGGGATTCCTCGCAAAGCTCCACCAGGTCCTGCAGCAGATCTACATTGAGCTTTTTGCAGAGTCCGGGATCCTCTTCGCATAGATCCACATGAGTCAAAGCCGCGGTATGGATGATGCAATCCGGCTTGTGTTGGCGGATCACTTCTCCGAGTTTTTTACGATCCGTCAGGTCCAGATTCACATAGGTGTACCCCTGTTGTTCCGGATGCCGGTTCGGGCCTCTGGAAGCCGCAATCAGATGGATGTATTTCGCTTGATCTCTTCCAGTTTCCTGAAGGATGGGGTCGGATGGTTTCTGGCCGGCACCATTTTCCCGGAGGATGAGGTCGGTCAGTTTCTGGCCCAGCAACCCGTTGCTGCCGGTCACGAGAATTTTAAGGTTTTTGCTCATCCGCCTGTTGTTTTATTCATGGTAAATTTGAAATTTCGGATATCAATCGGGCACAGAACCCTTTTTTGAGTTCAGGCTGTACTGCCGGTATTTCTCATAGCGTTTCTGATAAATTGCCTGCCGGGTCGGATCTGGCAGGTATTCCTTGTCAAATCCCTGTCCCATGGCTTTCATTGCGTCTTCCACACGTTCATAGACTCCGGCGACGGTGGCAGCGAACATGGCTCCGCCGATGGCGCAGGTCTGTTCCGAGCGGTGGACCCGGATGGGCATTCCGATCACATCGGCCATCAATTGCATGATAAAATCGGATTTGCGGCTGATGCCCCCGAGGGCGATCACTCCTTTGATGGGGATGCCTTCGCTGATAAATCGTTCGATAATGCTTTTGGAGCCGAAAGCTGTGGCTTCGGCCAATGCTCTGAACAGACGGGGGGCATCCGATCCCAGTCTCAGTCCGTGGATGGATCCGGTCTGGAGCAGATCGGCATCGGGTGTGCGGCGGCCATTCCACCAATCCACCGCCCACTCCAACTCTTCAGTCACTTCTATTTGTGCAGCTTCCTGATTGAGTCTGCTTAGGATCTGTTCTTCTGCCTTCGCAGCCAGGCCGGCACTTTCCGGATCATTCAAAATATTCCGCAATGGCCAGGCCAGTAAGTTTTTGAACCAGGCATAAATGTCCCCGAATGCGGACTGCCCGGCTTCCAGACCGATCATGCCGGGGATGACCGAACCCCGGACCTGCCCGCATATGCCCCGGACCAGGTGATCCCGCATCTCTTCCACTGGGGCGACCAGGATGTCACAGGTAGAGGTGCCGATGACTTTGCTCAGATAATACGGCTCGATCTGGCCACCGACTGCACCCATGTGGCAGTCAATGACACCAATGCCTATTTTGACAGTAGCAGGCAGACCCAATCGCCGGGCCCATTCCGCACTCAGCCCACCTGCCGGCTGGGAAGCGTCCAGACCTGCTCCATCTGTGAAACCGTCTCCGACAGCCTCCGCGGCCCTGCCTCGGACTGTTTCCACCAGCCCGTCCAGCAGCGGATCCAGTGAGCTGAAAAATTCATTGGGGGGGAATCCCCCGAATTCCTGTGCCCAGAGGGCTTTGTGTCCTGCGGCACAGACCCCCCGTTTGATTTGATCGGCATCGCGGCCGCCGGTCAGTACAAAAGGGATCCAGTCACAATGTTCCACCCAGGTATAAGCAGCCTTCCGGACTCCTTCGTCCCGGCGGTAAATATGCAGTACTTTGGACCAGAACCATTCCGAAGAATAGATTCCGCCTACATATTGCAGGTAATTGATTTCAAAATTTTCAGCGTGGCGGTTGATTTCACCGGCCTCCGTGTTTGCAGTATGATCTTTCCACAAGACAAACATGGCATTCGGGTTTTCCGCAAATCCGGGTAGGAGAGAAAGGGGTGTTCCTGTCCGGTCCACGGCCACCGGCGTGGAAGCAGTGGTATCGACCGACAGACCTACGACCTGAGCAGCAACCTCAGGACCGACCGCATCCACACATTGGCAGATGACTGCTTCCATGCTTTCCAGATAATCCAGGGGATGCTGACGGTACTGATCGGCCTGGGGATTACAAAACATCCCCGCTTTCCAGCGGGGATATTCCTTGACCGCGATGGCCATTTCCTGGCCGTTGCGTGTATTTACCAGTACTGCTCTGACTGAGTCAGTCCCGAAATCAATCCCAAAGGTATAACGCTCCATTGATTCAGGTCAAACGCTCAGGATTATGGCCATATACCCAGATTCTGATAAGAAACTGCGATTTTGTTGATGGCCGTGATCAGTGCCGCAGTCCGGAGGGTTTCGATCTCTTTTTTGGAATTTTTGATCTCCCTGATTTCATGAAAGGAACTGATCATCGTGTCTTCCAGACCCGAATTGACCAATTCCAGTTCGGAAGCTCCTTTGATCAGGTTTTTGCGTTGGTCTGCGGTCAGTGAAACACCAGTATGCGCTTCGATGGTATTAACCAATTGCAGGGTAGAGGATTCCTCGTAACGTTTGCCCATCCGGCCAAAGGCCACGTGGGAAAGGTTTTTGAGCCACTCAAAATAGGATACCGTCACCCCACCTGAATTGCAGTACATATCCGGAATGATCATACCTCCCTTTTCAGTGAATATTTTTTCTGCACCCGGAGTAGTTGGTCCATTCGCACCCTCAGCGATGATCTTAGCCTGGATCCGGTTGATATTTTTCTCCGTGATCTGGTTTTCAAGTGCTGCCGGTACCAGGATATCACAGGGTTGTTCCAATCCGACTGATGGGTCCGAAAATTCCTGGGTGGCTTTTGCATAGCCCTTGATACTGCCGGTCTGGTTTCTGTGTTCCAGGATCTCATTGACATCCAGTCCATCCGGATTATATAGCGCAGCATCCCACTCACAGACACCGACAATGGTCGCTCCAAACTCACTCAGGATCCGGGCCGCATTATAACCTACATTTCCCATACCCTGCACAATGATTTTCTTGCCCGCCAGGCCCGGTTCCAGGCCCAGAAGCTTCATGTCTTCAGCAATATCCACGCATTCGCGGACAGCGATGGCGACCCCTCTGCCGGTAGCGGCTCTCCGACCTGCAATTCCGTGCAGGGAAAGCGGCTTACCTGTGACACAGGCAAGCGCATCTAGTTGTCCCGGATTCATCGTAGCATAAGTGTCGGCAATCCAGCTCATTTCCCGCTCACCGGTCCCGTAATCGGGTGCAGGAACGTCAATGGCCGGACCAATGAAATTTTTGCGGATCAATTCAACAGTATATCGTCTGGTGATTCTTTCCAGTTCCTCAAGGGTATAATTCTTTGGATTGATGGCCACCCCACCTTTCGCACCGCCAAAAGGTACATTGACGATCGCACATTTGAACGTCATCAGTGCTGCCAGTGCCATCACCTCATCCTCATTGACCATTTCGCTGAAACGGATACCACCTTTTGTAGGTTGCATATGGTGTGAGTGCTCGACACGCCAGGCATTGATTACTTCAAAATCGTCCCCCCTCCTGAGCGGGAAACTGAACCTGTAAACACTGTTGCAGGTCTTGATTTGCTCCAATAATCCTTTGGGATGCTTGGTAAATCGTGCTGCATTATCAAAAAACTGCGAAAAATCGTCGAAAAAATGTGGTTGTTCCACATCAGCAATGATCGAATTAGACATAATTTATGGTTATTTAAAGTATTGTATTTAATGAAAGCTTATTTTCTTTTTTCCAGCTTATTCAACTTCCTGTCAATTGAGATCAGATAAGCCGCCAGGCCGATAAAAATCAGTACGATCACCAAAACCACCACATAAATCTTCCCTGAGCTCCGGAGCCCGGTAGCCATCTCAACGGCGTCTGATGATTGCGCCAATACGTTCAATTGATTTATTAATATAAGCAGGAGTAAGGTCGCCAATTTTTTCATCATTTCAAAATAAAAGTTAAAAATACGCAGTGTAAAATTTAAGATAAATGAATTTGCAGTTTGCGGATGCGATAGCGTATCTGGGCCAGCCAGAGTCCCATCAGGATCCAACCCAATGCGGCCGGGTATAAGACCGCTCTCATGGCGCCATCCATGTCAAATTCACCAAAACCGGAATTGCCGCCACTGCCCGGATGCAGGGAATCCGTGGTTTTTGGTAAAATATACATCAGGACGATCATGACCGGAAAAGCAAAAATATTGTAAATCGCGGAGATCTTGCCCCGTTTCTGTTCTTCTTCCAACGCATTTCTCAATACCAGATAGGCCAGGTACATCAGGGTCGCAATGGCCGATCCGTTGAGTTTGGGATCATTCGGCCAGGGATCGCCCCAGGAAAAATTTCCCCAGATCATGCCGCTCCCCAACCCCAGAAAGCAGAAAAGTATGCCTACATTGACACTTTCTACCGCAATGAGGTCATGTTCGGTTTTGCCCCGGGACAGATAGCGTACACTGTAAATGACTGAAACAAAATACAGGGTAAACATGGCAAACCACATGGGCAAGTGGTAATAAAGGTTGCGGATGGTTTCGTTGATAATGGGTAATGTGGGTACCGGCCCCAGTAAACCAGCGATCAGGCTGTAAAGGATCAGCAAAATGCTCAATGCTTTCCACCAATATTTAGTCATAATATGGGATTTATCATTCCCTCCAAAGGTAAGGAAATAACAATAAAGAAATAGCTACCGAAATGATATTTATTGCGAAAAGCACCAGCAATTCAGGGTAACTTTCTGCCCGCGGGCTGCCGTTCATGGCATTGGCGGACAATTCGATCAGGATAATGAGCAGGGGAATGATGATCGGGAAACTCAATACCGACATCAGGGTAGTGTTGTGCCCGGCTTTGGCACTGATGCCGGCGACCATGGTAAAGACCGAGGCAAAGCTGATGGCTCCCAGCAGGACAGCGATCATATATAATAGGGGATCGGCCAGCGGGTTGCCAAAGATGAGGGTATAAACAATTAGGGCCAGTCCGGCCAGCAAGACCATCAGGAGGCTATTGTAGATCATTTTGGACAGAATGACCGCTTTTGCATTGACCAGGCTGTAATAATAGAGTTGCCGTGCCGGACTTTCCTGAATGAAACTTTTGCTGATGGCATTGATGGAGGCAAACAGCAGAATGATCCAGAACAATACATTCCACGTAGTGGGTTCGATGGAGCGGAAGGCCTGATAACAAACGAAAATGGTGGAAACCACATACAGCAGAATGCCGTTGATGGCATATTTGGAACGCCATTCCAGCACCATGTCTTTGTACAATAGATGCCTGACCTGCTCAAATGTTTTCATGGTCCAAATATAGTTATTTCGCGGGGTTTGTGGTTTGCAACCCGACCAGATAGCGGTATAGGCCTTCTTCGTCCTGCATCAATTCATCGTGGGCACCGAATGCGACCGTCCGCCCGGCCTCGATGACCATGATTTTGTCGGCTTCCCGTACGGTGGAAAGCCGGTGCGCGATGATAATAGAGGTACGGTTGCGCATCAGCTCCTCCAATGCCTGCTGCACCAGACGTTCGGATTCAGAGTCGAGGGAAGAAGTGGCTTCATCCAGGATCAGGATGGCCGGATCTTTGAGCAGTGCCCGCGCGATGGCAATGCGTTGCCTTTGTCCCCCGGATAGTTTGACGCCCCGTTCTCCTACCAGGGTGTCGTATCCTTCGGGGAACTCCCGGATAAAGTCATGGGCATTGGCTTTTCTGGCTGCGGCGATGATTTCTTCCTGCGAGGCGTCCAGTTTTCCGTAGCCGATGTTTTCCCGAATGGAGCCACCGAAGAGCAGGACATCCTGCGGAACGATGGCGATCTGCCGGCGGAGATCCATCAGGGGAAAATCAGTGGAGTTTTTGTCATCGAAATAGATCTGACCTTCGGTGGTTGGATAAAACTGGAGGATCAGGGAGGCGATGGTGGATTTGCCGGCCCCGCTAGGCCCCACCAGGGCCAGTTTTTGTCCGGCCTTCACTTGGAAAGAAACTCCGTCCAGTACCCTGGTTTCCGGCCGGCTGGGATAGTGAAAGCCGACCTGATCGAACCGGAGATTGCCCTTTATGGGGTTTTGTATCGTGTGACCGGCGGCTTCCAGACTGATGTCTTCACCGGTTTCATCCAGGATTTCGAGTACCCGCTCGCTGGCGCCGACCGCTTTCTGCACATTAGCATAGAGCTCCGGAAAACTGCCCATTGAGCCTGCGACAAAGATGGAGTATAGAATATAGGTGGTTAGGTCGCCCACGCTGATTTCTCCGGCCAGCACCAGGGTGGAGCCGAACCAGATTACGGCCACGACTGCCCCAAACAGGCAGAAAATGATGAAAGAAGCAAACATTCCACGAAAAGTGGCTCCCTTGATGGCCAGTCGGACCACCGATTGCAGGGTATTTGCATAGCGCCCGGCTTCGTAACCTTCATTGGAAAATGCCTTGACATTGCTGATACCCTGCAAGGTCTCCTGCAGGACGGTGTTGGATTCGGCCAGCTTGTCCTGAGTGGCACGGGACAGGTTTCGGATAAAGCGGCCGAAAAATACGGCAGCCACGATCAATAGTGGGAGAATGGCCAGGTTGAGCAGGGTCAGTTTACCAGAAACCATAAACAACAGGGTCAGGCCACCGCAGAGCAGAATGATCTGCCGGATCATCTCTGCCAGAGTGGTGGTCATGGTTTCCTGGATCTGTGCCAGGTCGGCCGACAGTCTGCTATTGAGTTCGCCGACCCGCCTGTTGGCAAAAAAATCCAGCGGAAGGGTGATCAGTTTGAAGTAGGAGTCTTTCCGTATATCGGCCAGTGATTTTTCGGCGACTTCCACAAACAGCCTGATCCGGAAAAAGGAGGCAATGGCCAGTGAAAACAGCAAGCCAAAAGACAGGGATCCGATGGACCAGAGGCTGGCCTCCAGCCAGGGATAGGTCTGCCGCCCCTGGGAGGCATCGATCATGGCGCCCAGCAAGGCAGGGAAAGACAGGGAAATCAGACTGGAAAGGAACAAAAAGACCAGACCGATCAGAAATTTGGTGCGATATGGCTTCAGATAGACCATCAATCGCCTGACCTGTTGCATGGATTGCTTATCAATCCGCCTTTTCGGCAATTCCTCCTTCACCTGTGCCCCACTGTTTAACCTCGATCTTGCCATAAAATAATGCTCTAATGAATGTATGCTGAATATTGTACGTTTTATGCTAATTATTATGCGTTTTCTGTGCGTTTAATTTGCTTTTCCGGTACCAGAGGAAAAATCCGCCTCCGGCCAATAGAACAATGAACAGAAAGGTCAGTCCGTTGGAAGTATTTTTCCTATTTTGTAGCTCCCGTATTTCGGCTTTGAGCCGATCCTGTTCCTGTTGCAGTTTGCTGATGGTCGAAATATAGCCATTGATCCGCTGATCATAATCCCGTGCGAGCTCCGCTACCTTTTCTTTTTCAAATTCTTTGAAATCAAGCATTTGATCTTTGAAGTCCAGTAGTTTTTTGGTTTCGGCAAAGATTGCGTTATCTGTCTGGACAATGGTCTCCAGAATGTCAATGGAGGCCTGCATGTCTTTTTTGGTTTTCAGCCCGAATATGCCAGTACGCTTTTTTAGGCTTTCGTCAAAATGGCCGAAGCGTGCGGTGCGCTGATCCAGCAATTGATTGACTTTTTGCCGTTGCAATTCATAATTCAGACTATCAGCCAGGCTATCCTGCGC
>JBEBWT010000055.1:0-9751 GCA_040392005.1 Parapedobacter defluvii | reverse complement strand
TTTTTTATGGCCGGCCGGCTGCATTTTGGCTGACGGCTGATAGCTGCTGACTGGCTGCCAGTGATGTATAGCTCCGGACCGGCCATTTATTCAGGAAATCGCCTTAAACGGCTTTATTATCGCCGGGTTGTGTCAAATCGTACCGGTAGGGTGATCTTTGTTCGTACTTTTTTTCCATTTTGAACACCAGCGAGCCAGTCCGGACTCTTTTCCAGGGTCCGGGTGATCGCTTCCGCAAGGCCATATCCCGGATCATCCTGAATTTCGATATTGGTCAGTTTCCCATTTTCATCAATGATAAAGGTGGCCTTGACAGTACCTCTGAACTGGTTATCAATTACCGCCTGTGGTACATTGAGATTTTGATGAAACCAATTACTGAATGCTACAAATGTCTGGTCTCCTACACCAATGATCTTGGGTTGGATCTCGATCTCCTCATACAGAAAGAGTACTTTTTCGTCTCCAAGGGGATCTCCGATGCGAATGGCATTCTCAGCAGCCAGATCAGATCGTTGAGTGAAGGTTTTTTCGATCCGTATGGCTTTTTCCGGATCCAGGTCTGAACCTGCAGTCCTGTCTTTTTTCTTCGGGGTCGGAACCACCGCATATTCCGGCATTCTCACCTGATCTTTTTTCTCTGTTACAGGTTTCATTTTAGGAGGAGCAGGTTTTACCGAAGGAGGCGGGGGTTCAACCGGTGGGGGAAGATTCACATGGCTTGAATCTGCCTCCTGATTTTCCTCTGTGACCGGATCGGATTCCGCTTTCCGGACCTCGGTCACGTCAGAGGCTTCCGGGTCTTCTGCGCTCTTGTTTGATGGATTGCAGGCTGAAGAGAAAATGACCATCCCCAGCACTACCGGCAGCACCAGTGCAAACTTCGCCAGATTCTTTTTGGGTGTTTTATTTTTCAGTAACATCATGATTCTTGATTTAAGTAAAGACGGGTTAATAAACTGGTTGTTCAGGGAATGGACCGGGACGTTCATGGCAGTGGCCAGCAACAATTCGGCATAAGCTACCTGATTCTGGTCTGCGGCCATCCTGTCGGCCTGGTATTCGTGCTGGAGTTTGAAAGAACGTTCCATAGCATAGACAAAAGGATTGAACCAGTTGAATATGCGTGCGATCTGTATCAGCATGATATCCAGACTGTGCCATTCACGGGCATGGGCATGTTCATGTCGCAATACATCTTCGTATCCTTCTATGTCCTTGCTGACACAGACCAGATGGAAGAAAGAAAATGCTTTTGGTTTGTTCCGGTTCCGGATCGCCGCTACTGTAAAACCGAGACGGATCAGGAACAGGAAGAATGCAAGCAGGCAGCCAATGATATAAATCTGCAAGATGAAAGCTGGCTGCCACCAAGAGGGTACACCCGACCCCGATAGATCAGCAGAGCGGGTCCCGTAGAACTGGCTCAGATCGGTCTGCGAACTTACGGTCATCAGCCCCTCGGGTGAAGTGTTTGTTGCTGCCTGATCGCCGATCAGTTGCAGGGACTGTTCCTGTGCCCCCGGATCCAGCTCCAGATATTTCCCATATTGTGTTGCAAATTCTCCTGCATATTGTTCCAGGGAGAGCCTGGCAGACTTTCCGATTTCCGGAACATTCGCCAAGGGTAACAAAAAGGATAGCAGGAGTGCTGAAAGCAGGTAATATCTGTTCAGACTGAAAAATGTCTCCTTTCTCAAAAAGAGATAATAAAATGTATAGAAGATGGCCAGATAGAGATTGGCCAGTAAGATATAGATCATCATGGCTTTTTGTTTTTGGCGTCCTTAATCATGTTCAATAAAGCATCGGCATCTTTGAGGTCGAGTTTCCTTTCTTCCAGGAAATAGGAGAGGATACTTTCCACTGAATTGTCAAAATACCCGGAGAGGAGTTTGCCAGTGGCAAAACTGCGGTATTCTTCTTTGGAAATCACCGGGTAGTAGCGGTGGCTTTTTCCAAAGGATTCGTGTTGCACAAAGCCTTTGGTTTCCAGAATCCGGATAATGGTAGAAACCGTATTGTAAGCGGGTTTTGGTTCGGGAAGGCGATCGATAATATCCCTTACAAAAGCTTTTTCAAGCTCCCACAGCTCCTGCATAATCTGCTCTTCGGCGCGGGTCAGTTCTTTGAGTTCTTTCATAAAGTGGTCATTTTAATGGTTAGCAATTTTCGGTGCCTGTACCTCCGGCCGGGTCGGTGCAGATACACATTCTATGGGACAAACGTATAACTAAAGAATTAATTATACAACTAATTTATTAGTTATTTCAAAAAAATGAATATAAAAACCTGATAATCAGTAGGATTTTTTTTAATTAATTATGAGACAGGATGGCTAATGTGACCGGGCCGATCAATGCAACTGGGCCAGGTATTGCCTGATCGTTTCTTCCAGGCCCAGATAGAGTGCGTCAGAGATCAATGCATGACCGATGCTTACTTCCAGCAATCCGGGGATATTTTCCTGAAAATAACGAAGGTTTTCACGATCCAGGTCATGTCCGGCATTGAGGCCAATTCCTGCTGCTGCTGCTACTTCTGCTGCTTCAATATACGGTTTGATCGCTTTCACCCGGTCTGTATGGAAATGGCGGGCATAATCCTCGGTGTAGAGTTCCACGCGGTCCGAGTCTATGCGGGCAGCACCCTCGACCATACGTGGATCGGGATCAACGAAAACGGAAACCCGGATACCAGCTTCCCTGAATAAGCGGCACATATCGGTCAGATATTCCCGTTGCGTAAGGGTATTCCATCCATGATTGGATGTGAGCTGTCCTGCTTCATCCGGTACCAGCGTGACCTGATCCGGACGGGTGGCGAGGACCAGATCTACAAACTTCTGTTCCCGGCAATTGCCCTCAATATTGAGTTCGGTACGGATGTTTTCCCTGAGCAGATATACGTCATCATAACGTATATGGCGTTCATCGGGCCGGGGATGTACGGTGATTCCCTGTGCGCCGAAACGTTCGCAGGCCAGGGCCGCTTGCAGCAGATCGGGATTATTGCCTCCACGGGAATTGCGCAGGGTGGCAATTTTATTGATATTTACGGAAAGTCTTGTCATTGATATGTATTGTCCAGAACGACCAAGTTACGAAAACAATTTCATGACTTCGCTGAAAAATGTTTAAATTGCCCCTGCTATGAGCGGACTTGATATCAGCAGTTTTAATATCCGGTTGCTGGACATCGTGGATATCTTCCTGGTGGCAATCATATTGTATTATGTCTATACGCTGATCCGGGGGACCATTGCGGTCAATATCCTGATCGGCCTGGGGATTATTTACCTGATTTCCATATTGGTCAGGCAATTTAATATGCACCTGCTGTCGCAGATTTTCGGTGGATTTATCAGTGTGGGTGCGATCGCACTCGTTGTGGTTTTCCAGCAGGAAATACGGCGTTTCCTGATACATATCGGACGCAATATTCCCATTCGCCGCAAAAGCAGCTTTTGGTCGATTTTTGTGAGTAAGAAAATGGTGGAACGGGACAACCAGGCCATTATCAAATCTGTGATCGATGCCTGCCGCAGTATGTCCAAGTCACGTACCGGTGCACTGCTGGTCTTCGCGAAATATGCCGATGAGGATTATTATCAAAGCAGCGGAGAAGAACTGGATGCCAAGCTGTCCAAGCGGCTGCTGGAGAGTATCTTCAATAAAAACAGCCCCCTGCATGACGGAGCGGTGGTTATCGTTGATTCCAGGGTGGTGACTGCCAGTTGTGTGCTTCCCCTGTCGGAAAATGAGGATCTGCCTTTACATTTCGGTCTACGGCACAGGGCAGCGATCGGGGTGACCGAAGTCAGTGATGCTATCACAGTGGTGGTATCCGAAGAGAACGGGGAGATCTCCTTTGCCAAAGACGGTCAGATCTGGATGAATATCAGCCACGAGAAACTCGAAGAGCTGCTCGCGGCTGAAATCTGATTTTTTGTGCATCGTCGAAAACACAGATTCCCCAAATTCATGCGAATTTGGGGAATCTGTGACATGGTGTTTAGTATATATTACTTTTTTTATTTCCGGGCTTCTGCCAGCACCTGTTTAACGTTGGGCCTCTGCCAGCACCTGACTGTTGAGATTGACGTATTCACTGTTATTGGCTTTGGTAGCGGCTTCCACGCCTTTTTGTGCAGCAGCAACAGCACCGGCTTTATCCCCTGATTTCAGCAGGATGCGGGCCTGCCAGTAGAGGATATGCGGAGCCTCACTGCTTTTTGCTGCTTCATTGATCCACGTTACCGCCTTGTTGATGTCGTGACCATTGTTGTAATAGTATTGCGCGGCAGCGAAATAGGGCTTGTTGCCGGATCCGGCCATCGCTTCGTCAATGGATGCCAGGATTTCCTTACTTTGGTTGTAAGCAATCGGGAAGCTGACTTTTGTGTTTTCCCAGGCGATATTGAAAACCGCACTTTCGGGGCCTACATCCGAGAAACCCATCGTAAAGGTCTCGACGGCTTTGCTCAGGTGTTCCGGTTTGACCGTAAAGCGGAATACATCTTCTTCCTGTTTGTAGGTGTAGGCACCCCATTGTTTGCTGTTGCTACTGAGAATAACTGTCCACTCGTTTTCGCCCGGAATGGTCAGGATACCGTAGGTGCCGGCTGGCAGTTCATTTCCAGCGATTTGCAGGCTGGTTTCGATAGTAAGTGCTGAAACAGTGTTGGCACCCGTGCGCCATACTTCCCCCAGTGGGACCAGACCGCCAAAAATTTTGCGGCCGTTCATGTTTGGGCGGCTGTATGTCAGGGTAGCTTTTGAGATACCCAGGCCCTGGGTAATGGTTTGTGCGCTGCTTGCCGGGGGCAATTTGATCTGTGCGGAAGCGTTATTGGTACTAAAAACGGTTGCGACAGCAAGGGCAGCGATAATAAGTGATTTTTTCATGATATTGAGATTAATGAAAGATTCGTTTGATTTGATTTCATTATTGATAAAAGGGTTTATTTTGCTGATTTCCCGACCTTATATCCGGACCGGGAGTAATAGAAAATATACAGGTAACAGATGCCCATCAGGATCAGGAATACCAACTGGAAATTGAAATGATCCTTCAGTGACCCGAATAATTGCGGAATGACTGCTCCACCTGCAATACCCATGACCAGCAGGGCAGAACCTTTTTCAGTGAAACGGCCCAGTCCAGAAATGGCCAGTGGCCAGATGGCCGGCCACATCAGTGCATTTGCCAGACCCAGCAGGGCCACGAACGCAACGGAAACATAACCACTGGTGAAATAGGCTCCCAGAGAGAATACGATCCCCAGAATGGCAGATATTTTCAGGGCCTGTTCCTGCGTCATGATTTTTGGTATAGTGATCAGACCGATGATGTACCCGACCAGCATAGCACCCAGTGTAAATGAGGTATAGATCGTGGTTTCAGAGGCAGGAATATGGAATCCCTGGGCATATACACCGATCGCATCTCCTGCCATTACCTCTACACCCACATAAAGAAAGATACACAGGGCTCCCAGCAACAAATGCGGGAATTGCAGGATGCTGGTCTTTTCTTTACTGAGGTTGGCATCGCCCACTGGTTGCTCATTGGCCGTCGAAGGGTCTATATCCGGCAGTGCGGATTTGACGATCCATCCGGCCAGCAACACCAGAATAACGGCCATGACCATATATGGCATGTAAATCTGGGAAGCGAACGCGTCCAGAATGGCGTCTTTTTCAGCCTGTGTGGCCGCCTGGGCGACCTGGGATTCCAGATCCAGGTCTTTGGCTCCGGAGAAAATAAGTGCTGAAATAATAATCGGGCTCAGGATGCCGGCCAGCTTGTTGCAGATCCCCATGATGCTGATCCTGCGGGCGGCCGATTCAATGGGGCCGAGGATGGTGACGTAGGGGTTGGATGCGGTCTGGAGCAATGACAGACCGGATCCGATCACAAACAGTCCGACCAGCGAGATATTGTAATTCCGCTGGGTCGCAAAGGTCCCGAAAATAAAGGTCCCGATGGCCATGACCAGCAGCCCCAGAGCCATACCCCTTTTCATACCGGTTTTTTCCAGAATCCAGGAGGAGGGGAGCGCCAGAAAGAAATAAGCCATATAAAAGGCTGTGGTCACCATAAATGCTTTGGCATACGTGTCCAGATTGAAAGCCAGTTTGGCATAAATGATCAATGGTCCGTTCAGCCAGGTGACAAATCCAAAAATAAAGAATAAGGCCCCGATAATGATCATTGGGCCCATGGTCGAATTGGAATTCGTGGTGTTCTTGTTCATTTTATTGTGGTTAGATTTAATCTTCTCGTTTTACAATAATATGCAAAGCAATTGGAATGGAGCGAAAATAATTTTAATTTATATCAGGGTGCCAGAAAATAATCAGAGGCCCTTCAGCAAGTCTCTGTAAATCTCCATTAATTGTTGTTTATTGGTCTCTGCGGTGTAATGTTCCTCATAATTTTTCCGTGCATTGCGGCGGATCCTGTCTTTTGATTGGGTGTCCAGTCCCTGCCACTTCGCTACACAGGCCCTCAGATCGCTGGAATCTCCTGCGGTGAAAAGAAATCCGTCCCAGTTGTCCTGCACCATTGCGGACATGGCCCCTAACCTGCTGACCAGTACGGCCGTGCCGGTTGCAAAGGCTTCTATCAGTGTCATGGGCATCCCTTCGTACCATTCAGACGGGAAGATCAGGGCCGTACATTGTTTCATCTGCTCCCGTACTTGTTCAGGCTTCAAGGCCCCCATATAGTGCAGGTTTGGCTCTGTATTGCATTTTTGCACGACATAATCTTTCATCGGGCCATCTCCGGCGATCCGGAGTTGTATCCCGCTGTTTTGAAAAGCTTCGATCAGGGTCCCGATTCCTTTTTCCTGTGATAAGCGGCCGATAAACAGAAAATATTCCTCCCTGGTGGTCTGCGCTTTGTTTTCTTCGGAATCCCGGATAAAATTGGGTTTGACGATTAATTTATCCACTGGAATTCCGGCTTTGGAGCCGGTAAGTACTTTTCTGGCAAACTCTGTCAGTACCAGATACTTGTCCACCATCTTCCAGGTGCCCAGTTTTTTATGGAGATAATAGGTGAAGGCGATCCAGAAAGTTTTGAATATGGATCCCTGATGTACACCCAGTCTGACTGCCTTCCAGGGAAATCTGCTGTTTATACTATCCGGGAATAATTTTCCCCGATAAAAAAGGGTCGCTGAAGGGCAGACCAGTCTGTAATTGTGCAGCGTCATGACCATCGGGATTTTTCTTTTGTGCAGGAGCCGGATCAATTGCGGTCCGGTGGCATAATGTATATTGTGCAGATGCACCACATCCGGGTTAAATTTCCGGAGTACTTTATCCAGTTTCCGGCTTGCCCGCATATTGAAGGGATAGGCCAGGAATTGCAGAAGACCGGCTATGCCCCTGCTGTTTTTGGTGATGAACGTTTCCACGGTTTCGCTGTCGGCAAGTAGGGAAAATTCTTGCTGCAACACAATATCCTCTCCTCCCGGATCCTGATAATGATTGTGAATGATCAATATTCGCATGGCTTGTCAAATCTAAAAAAATTACTTGCAGTTTGGTTGCAGTTTTTGCGAGAATAGCAGTGAAGAATGAAAAGTATTGTTTTGTGAAAAAAAATTATTAAAACATTTCTTTTATATTATTTTTATGTTTAAAATTGCAAATAATATTAATATAAACCAATTATATAATGAAGTAAAAAATTAAGAATTTATTAAATGGAGGAACCATGTACGGAAACAAAAAGTGCCTTGAATGTGGGACAGGGCTTTCGGGTCGTACAGATAAAAAGTTTTGTGATCCGACCTGCCGAAGTAACTACCATAACAGCATTTATCGTGAGCAGACTGTTCATTTGAGGCGAATTGACAAAATTATGAAGAGAAATCGCAGGATTCTGGAATCGCAGTTTCGTGCGGGCAGGTCAAATATTCACCGCGTTCTATTGGTGGATTCAGGCTTTGACTTTGATTACTTTACGCATTTACGTGAAGGGAGCGGAGGAAAGCAGTACCGCTTTTGCTATGAGTATGGTTATACATTCAGGGAGGAAGACAAGATCGAGATCCTCAGGTAGTGTAAAAGATGGAAGCGGTTCTGTCTGTTTTTAGTATCTTTGTCGTATGTCAGAACAGGGATTCCATCATTTCAATTTTAACAGGCAGCTTCTGGATGCGGTCGCGGATGCCGGATATGAAAAGGCAACGCCCATCCAGCAGAAAGCCATACCCGCCATCCTGGGAGGGCAGGATGTGATGGGAATTGCCCAGACGGGTACCGGGAAGACAGCAGCATTTGTCTTGCCACTGCTCCGTCAATTGGGCTATGCGCAAGGAGAGTCTCCGAGGGCACTGGTACTGGCTCCGACCAGGGAGCTGGCCATGCAGATCAATGAGCATATTGTTCTGCTGGGCAAATACCTGGATCTCCGTTCGGTCGTGCTGTACGGAGGGATAGGTCCCAAGACCCAGATTGAGACCCTGCAACAGGGGGTGGACATCATTGTTTCCACGCCCGGCAGATTTCTGGATCTCTATCTGGAAGGGCATATTGTGACCAAATCCCTGAAAATCCTGATCATGGACGAGGCAGACAAGATGATGGATATGGGCTTCATTGGCAAGCTACACCGTATTCTTGAGGTGGTGCCCAGAAAAAGGCAAAATCTCCTGTTTTCTGCTACCATGAGTGAGTTGGTACATAAAATTGCCGGAGATTTTCTGGAATTTCCGACTGTGGTCGAGGCTTCTGAGCAAGCTACTCCTGCTGCGACGGTCAGTCAGAGTCTATATTATGTGCCAAACCATAAGACCAAGATCAATCTGCTGAGGTATCTTTTGCAGGATACTGAAACATTTGAACGGTGTATTGTATTTTGCCGTACCCGAACCACGGCGGATCAGGTTTTCAATTTCCTCGAACGTACTTTTGGACAGGAACAGGTCCGGGTCATACATGCCAATAAGGGTCAGAATACCAGAATCAATTCAATGAGTGCTTTCAAAGCCGGGGATGTCCGGCTTTTGGTGGCCACGGATGTGGCAGCCCGGGGATTGGATATCACCCATGTCAGTCATGTAATTAATTTTGATGTACCGATTGTGATTTCGGATTACGTGCACCGGATTGGACGGACGGGCCGTGCCATGAATACCGGGGATGCGATCACCTTCTGCAATCCGGCGGAGGCGTACTATGTACGGACCATTGAGAAATTGATTCGTCAGCAAATTCCGGTTTTGGATATTCCGGGAGAGGTTTTTGTAGAGGAAACCGGATTTAAGGAAGGGCAGATGATCGCCCGGGAGATCGACCATCAGAAACGTAAGGATAATCCGGATTTCAAAGGAGCATTTCACGAAAAGAAAAAAAGACCGGGCACCGCTTCCGGAAAGAAAGCAAGTGGTAAAAAGAAAAGTATTCCGGCAGGAAGGCGTACGGGTGTGGCAGGGGCGACCGGCGCACATCGGGCGAAACGGGCACAGCAAAGGAAGGGCAGATGAAAAAACTGAGAATCACTCCCCTCAACCTGGCGATGGCGGGATTGCTGACCTG
The DNA here is from genome assembly GCA_040392005.1 of Parapedobacter defluvii. Classification (GTDB taxonomy): domain Bacteria; phylum Bacteroidota; class Bacteroidia; order Sphingobacteriales; family Sphingobacteriaceae; genus DASRQK01. The sequence goes on along the minus strand of JBEBWT010000055.1, from coordinate 194 downwards.
GCTGCTCTGGCAAATCTGGTATGAGGATTTCGCCTGGTCAAAAGGATTCTATGTCGTCTTGTTATTGGTTATTTTGGTGTCCGCTGATCAATATTTCAGAGTATTTTTTAAGAATATCCAAAAGGTATGGCTGATTGAGATTGTTTTTTTGGTCCTGGTTTTTTTGGTCGCATGGGTGCTGAAATGGTGGCTGG
>JBEBWT010000054.1:0-9891 GCA_040392005.1 Parapedobacter defluvii | reverse complement strand
TCCGGGAAACGCAAAGAACGAAAAGAGAGCAAGAGCCGCTGGTAAGAACGAAGATCAAAAACTTTAAGGAATCCGGGTTAGCTTAGTTGCTGGCCCGGATTTTTTATTGACCTGATTTCAATGATTATATCTGAGGGTCCTTAGTAGTCCGCCTTAATTTCCGCACTGACTTCATCAAACTCCTTTGTGATCCGCTCATCCGGCTTTTTGTCCAGCAGCGAAACCACAATAACGGAAATGAAGGACAGAATAAAACCGGGGATCATGGAGTACCAATCCTGATAGGAATGGGGAATATAAGCCCATAGAAGTACTGTAAGGCCTCCGACCAACATACCGGCGATAGAACCGTTTCGTGTGGTGCGTTTCCAGAGCAGTGAAAGCAGGATCACCGGGCCGAATGCAGAGCCAAAGCCGGCCCAGGCATGCCCGACCAGATCGAGGATGGTGTCTTTCGGATTCAGGGACAGCAGGATGGCAATGAGGGCGACGATCAGCACCGAAAGCCGGCTGATCAGCAGCAGCTCCTTGCCGGAGGCATTCCGGCGCAGGAAAGCTTTATAAAAATCTTCTGTCACGGAGCTGGAGGTCACCAGCAATTGAGAGGAGATGGTGCTCATGACGGCAGCCAGAATAGCAGAAAGCAAAAATCCTCCGATAAATGGATGAAACAGCACCTGTGAAAAATAGATAAAGATCGTCTCCGGGTCTTCAATACTTTGGCCATTCTTGACCATATAAGCAATACCGATCAGACCCACCATCATGGCGCCGCACATGGTAAACACCATCCAGGAGATGCCGATGCGACGGGCTGAATGCAATTGCCCGACCCGCTCAATGGCCATAAAGCGCACCAGGATATGTGGCTGCCCGAAATACCCCAACCCCCAGGCAAGCAAGGATAAAACACCAGCAATAGTCGTCCCTTCCCAAAGATTAAGCAACAAGGGATCCCTGGACTGGATCAGGTCAATGGATTCAGAAACGCCTCCCACATTGGTCAATACAACTATTGGCACAATAACCAGTGCCAATACCATGATGGCTCCTTGTACGAAATCCGTCAGGCTCACCGCCAGAAAACCGCCCAGAAATGTGTAAAAAACAACAACAGAGCTTGTCATTAAAAGCCCGGTACTATAAGACATATCAAAGGCCGATTCGAAGAGCCTTCCACCTGAAACCATTCCGGCTGAGGTATAGAGGGTGAAGAATACCAGGATCACCATCGCCGAGATAAAACGCAGAACTCTGGAATGATCCCGGAAACGTTTCTCAAAATAATCAGGGATCGTAATGGCATTGCTGGCCTTTTCTGTATAAACCCGCAGCCGGGGTGCCACCAGCAGATAATTGAAGAAAGCTCCGATGGTCAGGCCAATGGCGATCCAACTGGAAGAAATACCACTGGCGTACATCGCTCCCGGAACACCCATCAAAAGCCAGCCGCTCATATCCGCTGCTCCCGCAGAGAGCGCAGTCACTACTGGTCCCAGACGCCTACCGCCCAAAAGAAACTCGTTTACATTACTGGTTGATTTTTTATAGGAATAATAACCGATGGAGATCATTAATAAAAAGTAAAGTCCGATGGCAATGCCCTGATAGATATCCATTGAGTAAGCGTTTAAAATTGGCACTAAATTAGCTGCTTGCAAATATAAGTGAATTACTGATTTTCAGAAATTATTCTTTAAGTTTGTACATTATGCCTTACAAAGAAAGGGAAATAACCAAACGCTATTACACCATGGGTGAGGTGACTGCCATGTTTGATGCCAATGCCTCGCAGATCCGGTTTTATGAAAAGGAGTTTGAAATTCTGCAGCCCAAAAAGAATAAAAAGGGAAACCGGCTGTTCCGTCCCGAAGACATTGAGAGCCTGAAAATCATCTTCAATCTTGTAAAGGAGAAAGGATACACTTTACAGGGTGCCAAAGATTTTCTAAAGGAAAATCAGCAGGAGGCCCGTGAGAACCAGCGGGTCATTGCTTCCTTAGAGAAGTTGAAGAGTTTTCTGCTGGAAGTCCGTGATGGCCTTTGACACTTGATTTCCTTCGGCCAGACTGATAAATTCTTCCACCTGATCCACCATTTCCTTATTCCCTATAAAAATAGGTGTGCGCTGATGCAGATCTTCCGGTTGCAGCTCCAGAATCCTGTGCTTGCCGTCACTTGCCTTACCCCCAGCCTGTTCCACAATAAAAGCCAGCGGATTGCATTCATACATCAACCTCAATTTGCCGTTGGGATGGGAAGAAGAAGTAGGGTAAAGAAAAATTCCCCCTTTGATCAGATTGCGATGGATATCGGCGACCATGGAACCAATATAACGGGAAACATAGGGGCGCTGGGTGGCCTTGTCCTCTACCTGGCAATACTTGATATAATCCTTGACCCCTTGTGGAAATTTAATATAATTCCCTTCATTGATGGAATAAATGACGCCCGTATCCGGAATCCGCATATTGGGGTGGGAAAGGCAGAATTCACCAATGGAAGGGTCCAGCGTAAAACCATTGACCCCCTTGCCGGTGGTATAAACCATCATGGTCGAAGATCCATAAATCACATAACCGGCAGCCACCTGATTCACGCCCTGCTGTAAAATTTCATCCATGCCGACCTCCCTGTCCGAAGCAGAAGTACGGCGGTAAATTGAAAAAATCGTCCCGATGGAAACATTGACATCTATATTGGAAGAGCCGTCCAGCGGATCGATACAGACAATATACTTTGCGTTCCTGGAAATCTCGGAATGGATCATAATGCAATCATCATGTTCTTCGGAAGCCACCACGCAGCATTCCCCACCACTGCGCAGGGCCGAGATAAATTGCTCATCGGCATATACATCCAGTTTCTTCTGGTATTCGCCTTGAATATTGACGGTTCCATTGTCGCCGAGAATATCCATCAGCCCTGCCTTATTGACTTCCCTGTTTACAATTTTGGCAGCGATCCCTATATCCCGCAGCAACCGGGAGAGCTCTCCTTTGGCATAGGGAAAATCCGCTTGCTTCTCAATAATAAACTGGCCGAGTGTGGTAACTTTTGTCATGTGTGCTTTGCTTTCCGTCCGAATACTTAGTGTATTTTAAACACTAAAAACTTCGTCCGTTGATTGGGCAAAATTACGCAAATCAGCAACAGAAACAACAAATTTTGGAAATACTTAGTGTAATTATTCTTTTATCTTTTGGCGAGTTCGATGACTTCCATTCCATCAATACGGTTTCCGTCTATGCTAAATCGTAAAAGCGTCCGGACCTGGTGCCAGCCATATTTTCCTGCCGCTCCCGGGTTGAGGTGGAGACATTGTAACTTTTGGTCATACATGACTTTCAGAATGTGGGAATGACCACAGATAAAGAGCTGGGGAGGATGTCTGAGGATCTCGTTTTTGATGGCCGGATGGTACCTGCCAGGGTAACCGCCTATATGCGTCATCCAGACATCGACCTGTTCACAGTGAAAGCGCAGATGTTCCGGATAGACTTTTCTGATATCCTGCCCATCTATATTACCATAAACACCCCGGAGCGGTTTGAGTGCAGCCAGCCGGTCGGCCACCTCCAGGGTACCGAAATCACCGGCATGCCATATTTCATCACAGGGTTCCAGGTGTTTCAGGATTCCATCATCCAGATGGCTGTGGGTATCAGATAAAAGTCCTATTTTGATCATCGTGTGGCTAAATTATTGATTTTTTTTGATCGATCCGATTTTGTTTGGCAGATTATCGATTTCCCTGACGGGTTAAAATGCCAGAAAAAAATCCGTTAGGAGCTGGCGGTAGGCCTGACTGTAAACTCCCCTATCGGAATAGATAACGAAATTTTCCGTAGAGGCCGGCGGATCTAAAGGTAAGTGTCGATCCTGGATGCTGGCTTTACGGAGGGTTAGCAGGATCCTGATCGGACGGCCATCGGTGATGAATGAGTAGATAGCTGTTTTTGAGGTGGCATAAAGTACGCTGGAAGTGGGCGTACGATTTTCTATAACGTCACTCAAACTTTTAGAGACCCGGCTTTCTACAAAGTCACTCACATCAGAAGGCAGAATGAGTTGAAGGCTGCCTGCCGGTTTCAGCCATTGCTGGGTGCGGTCCAGTAGCTGATCGAAAAAATCCGGGTCCGCATGCCGGGCCACTTGCTTTCTGGGATTTGGATTCTTCAGGGAATCCAGAAAATATGGGGGGTTGGAAACGATCAGGTCGTAAGTGTCCACCGGGGCAAAATCTACCAGAGCTGTATGATAGACCCTCAAGCGGTCTGAAAAGGGGGATTGTATGAAATTTCGATCGGCCCTAACGGCTGCCGGAGCATCGATCTCAATGGCATCGATCCGGGCCGGGGGAAAACGCTGTGCCAGCATCAGTGCGATCACTCCCGTACCGGTACCTATGTCCAGGAAGCGCAGCGTTTCTTTTTCCTGGACTTGCGTAGTCGCACCTAAAATTTGCTTAATAGCCGCCCTCTCCTCCAGCTTGACTGCCCCTGCCGATCCATTCGCACCAACGGCCATTGCGCCAAGCAAAACTCCATCCGTATTGATTTTCATCGCACAATCCGTCTGATCGACTTCAAACTGCTTGAACCGGAATATTTCCCTGCCGGAACGGGGCGAGGCCTGATCTAATTTTTCCATTGTCCTGAAACAAAATCCCCTTTCCTTCCGGTTTTATTACTTCCGGGGATCGGACAAAACTAAGCATTCTGAAAAGACAATCCCTGCCGGGAAACTATTCTTTCTGAAAATTTGCAATTCAAAAAACAATTTCCGAATATTGTATAAGCGCTTATATATATTTAACGATATACCTGAATTAGAAAAATGGACTTTTACCAATCATTGGGTTATTTGATCGTTGGCAGCCGGATGCGACGACTCAGCGAATATTTACTGGCAGAGATCAACAGGGTGTATCAGGAGGAGCAACTGGATTTTGACGCCAGTTGGTTTCCTCTGTTCTATATGCTGTCGGAGAAACAAGAAGTGTCCATCCGGGAATTGGCGGATCGCATACAGGTATCCCATTCTGCGGTCAGCCAACTGGTCAGCAATCTCAAAAAAAGAGGACTCGTGCAGAGCAGCCCTGCGGAGGGTGATGCCCGCAAACAACTGATCCGTTTCACTCCGGAAGGCATTCAATTGTTGGAAAAAGTCCGTCCGGTCTGGCAGGGCCTGACAAGCGTCATGGAAGAGATGGCTTGCAGAAACAGGGAAATTGCAGGACTGCTCAGTAGTATTACGGCGCTTGAAACCGAATTTAGCAGCGAAAGTCTGTCCAGCCGCATGCATGAAGAAATAATGAATAAGCAAGAATAAAATATGGAAAATACATTCAATTATGGCAGGGACACGCTGACCATCGGCAGCGCCAGCGCATTGACCGAAGGGAAGATCAGGGGGCAATTGGGTCCGGAGGTCATTACAAAAATACGGCAGTCGGCTTCCCATGTGGAGGGAATTGTGGATCAAGGAGATGTTGTTTATGGAATCAATACGGGCTTCGGGCCATTATGTGATACCATAATTTCGGCGGAAGACACTTCAAAGCTGCAACACAATTTGCTTATGAGCCATGCAGTGGGTGTGGGCAGGCCCATTGCCCCGGAAATCTCCAAAACCATGATGATCATCAAGGTCCAGGCACTGGCACAGGGCTATTCGGGCATCCGGTTGGAGACTGTGGAAAGAATTTGCTGGATGATAGACCATGATATGATCCCGCTGGTACCTGAGCAAGGTTCAGTGGGGGCTTCCGGTGACCTTGCCCCTCTCTCCCACCTATTCCTGCCGCTGATCGGCTTGGGTGAAGTATATTTTCAGGGACAGCAAATGGAAGCTTCGGCAGCTTTACAGGCCGCCGGTCTGGAGCCGCTGCGCCTGGGCCCAAAAGAAGGCCTGGGGCTGATCAACGGCACCCAGTTTATTGCAGCCCATGCAGTACATGCACTGGTTCGTTTGCATCATGCCCTGGACACAGCCGACCTGATCGGTGCGCTTTCCCTGGAGGGAATGACAGGTTCCTACAAACCTTTTGATCCTCGTCTGCATGCCATCCGCCCCTTTCCAGGCAATCAACTGGTTGCCCACCGGCTTTGGGAGCTGCTCCGCCATTCCGAATTGGCCAATTCTCATCCTGATTGTGGCCGGGTGCAGGATCCATATTCATTGCGTTGTATGCCTCAGGTCCATGGCGCTTCACGCACAGCCTGGCTGCATTTAAAGGAGCTTACCGAAATCGAAATTAATTCTGTAACTGACAATCCTATTGTACTTGGACCGCATGACACCATCAGCGGAGGAAATTTTCACGGGCAGCCCCTGGCCATTGCGATAGATTATGCCACGGTCGCCGCTGCTGAACTGGGAAACATTGCGGATCGCCGCTGCTACCTGCTGATCGAAGGCCGTTATGGACTGCCAAAACTGCTGATCGAAGATGCTGGGCTCAATTCGGGCTTTATGATCCCACAATACACCGCAGCGGCACTGGTTTCCGAAAACAAGGGCCTTTGCTTCCCTGCCAGTGCGGACAGCATCCCAACCTCTCTGGGTCAGGAAGACCACGTATCTATGGGTTCTATCGGTGGTCGCAAACTCAACCGGGTCATTGACAACCTGGAGTATATCCAGGCCATTGAGTTGCTGTATGCCGCCCAGGCTCTGGATTTCAAACGTCCTCTAAAAACCTCCCCGGTACTGGAAGCCTGCCACACACTGGTCAGAAAGCATGTCACTTTTGCCACAGAGGACCGGGTCTTTGCAAAGGACATTCAGAAAATACACCAATTAATCAAAAAAGGAGACTTGCTGGCCGCAGCGGAGGAAGCTGCCGAAAAACACGGTTATCAACTGACCAATACAACATTCAATCATAAATAAAATACCTTAGCATGAATACAAAAGCATTTATTGAGAAATACGCATCGCATCCCCATTATTTTGCCCCCGTGGGGAATACTTTACATGCCAAAAACTGGCCATGCGAAGCAGCCATCCGCATGTTGCTCAACAATCTTCACGCAGATGTGGCCGAAAACCCCGATGAACTGGTGGTTTACGGAGGTATCGGGCAAGCCGCCCGCAACCCACAGGCTTTGAGACGCATCATCGAAATACTGCTGGAACTGGATGAGGAGCATTCCCTGCTGGTGCAGTCCGGCAAACCGGTAGGCGTAGTCCGGACCCACCCCCAGTCCCCGCGGGTGCTGATCGCCAACAGCAATCTGGTCCCAAAATGGGCTACCTGGGAGCATTTCAACGAATTGCGGAGCAAGGGTCTGATGATGTACGGTCAAATGACCGCCGGAAGCTGGATTTATATCGGTACGCAGGGAATCTTGCAAGGGACTTATGAAACCTTTGTGGAATGCGGACGTCAGCACTTTGACGGTGATCTGCGGGGCAAATTGGTGGTGACTGCCGGTCTGGGTGGCATGGGCGGTGCCCAGCCTCTTGCTGCTACCATGGCAGGAGCAGTGTTCATTGGAGCCGATGTTGATCCTTCGCGCATACAGAAACGCCTCGACACCCGATATATTGACCGCATGACTACTTCCTACGAAGAAGCGATAAGCTGGGCGCAAGAAGCCCAGGCCAGCGGCACTCCCCTCTCTATTGGACTGGTAAGCGATGCCGGGGATCTGCTGCAACGTTTGCTACAGGATGGGATCACTCCCGAAATACTCACCGACCAGACCTCGGCACACGATCCTCTGAATGGTTATGTACCGAACGGCTTGAGCCTTGCGGATGCTGCAGAACTACGCCGCACAGATCCGGTCGCTTACAAGGAGCGGTCGCTCAAAAGCATGGCCCGCCATGTGGGGCTGATGCTGCAACTGCAATCCAGGGGATCAGTCACCTTTGATTATGGCAACAATCTCAGGGAATTTGCCCGGGAAGGCGGTGAACCGAATGCTTTTGATTTTCCCGGATTCACCCCGGCTTTCATCCGTCCCCTGTTCTGTGAAGGCAAGGGGCCCTTCCGCTGGGTAGCCCTATCGGGTGATCCGGAAGATATATACACGACAGACCGGGCCTTGATGGAATTATTCCCCGACAATCTCCCCCTGCACAACTGGCTGCATCAGGCAAGAGAGAAAATTGCCTTCCAGGGTCTGCCTGCACGTATCTGCTGGCTGGGACTGGGGGAACGTGAAAAGGCGGGCCTGCTATTCAATGAGCTGGTGCGTTCAGGTAAGGTAAAAGGGCCGATCGTCATAGGCCGGGATCACCTGGACTGTGGATCAGTTGCCTCGCCTAACCGGGAAACCGAATCGATGAAAGATGGTTCAGATGCCGTATCCGACTGGCCCCTGCTCAACCTCATGAGCAATACGGCCGGCGGGGCGACCTGGGTTTCCTTCCACCACGGGGGAGGGGTCGGCATGGGCTATTCCCAGCATGCGGGGATGGTCGTACTGGCAGACGGGTCGGACCGTGCGGAAGAATGCCTGCACCGGGTGCTTCACAATGATCCGGCAATGGGTATTTACCGCCACCACGACGCTGGTTATGAAAAAGCCACTGAATGGGGTGAAAAATTTGATATCTTAGTTTGAAATAAAGGGGGGAGGTCAATTCGACCCAGTTCCTGGATTGTGTAACGCTGCCCGAATTTCGGGGGAAATTATATACACAATGGCTGCGGAGTAGGCGGTTTCAGAACACTTCTTATCTGGTTTGACCAACTTGACAGATATTGGCTAAACTGCCACTTTCTGGTCTTTGCCCTTATGCTAATAAAAGTTTAAATCACTTATAAATTACTCTGAACGCATTATTATATCTTTTTGATTAATTTTTTGTTTAAATTTAACAAAAAAAAATAATGCATAACGCTCAAAAACAAATCGAAGTATTCACACAATGGCTGCGGAGTAGGCGGTACAGCGAAAATACCATCAAAACCTACACCGATGCAATACGGGTATTCCTCAGCTTCTTTCCACATAAGAAAATCGAAGAAATTGACAATAATGATGTAATTGTATTCAACAACGAATATATTTTACAAAAAAAACTATCCGCATCGTACCAAAACCAAATGGTGAATGCCATCAAACTATTCTACCGAACAATCTGGAAAAAGCAAATTGAAACGGATCTGATCCATCGCCCGAAAAGACGAAAAACACTACCCAATGTACTTGGAAAAGAAGAAATTAAAGCTATATTGGAATCCCATGGCAACCTCAAGCACCGGGCTATGCTCAGCCTGATCTACGCATGTGGACTGCGGAGAAGTGAGTTACTCAACCTGAAGCCAACAGATATAGACAGCAAGCGAGGTGTGTTACTGATCAAACAGGCTAAGGGAAGAAAAGATCGGATCACCCCAATACCCGGAAAACTAGTTGAACAATTGAGGGATTATTATAAAGCATACCGGCCATTGACCTGGTTATTCGAAGGTCAGAAAAAGGGGGTACGTTATAGTGAAAAGAGTTTGGAAAATGTGCTGAAACAAGCGTTGGTAAAGGCCGGGATCAAACGTCCCGCTACACTGCATTGGCTTAGGCATAGTTATGCTACCCACCTTTTGGAAAACGGAACAGATCTGCGCTATATCCAAGAGCTGTTGGGACACAGTAGTAGTCGTACAACTGAAATATATACGCATGTGAGTACGAAGTCTTTGCAGCGGATCAAAAGTCCGTTTGAGGATTTGTAAAGTATGGATTTTTGAAAAAAACTATTATCTTGTATGCGGCTTAGATTTGAGCCCCCCAGTGACGCAAAGCCAACCGTTTCAGGATAGATTGGCGACATTTTACGAGGGGTATAAATAAGTTAGCTAACATTTTGAGAAAATGAAAAATATTCTTTCAAAATATCACAAGTATCTTTTGGTAGTAGCCCTTATACTATCAT
>JBEBWT010000053.1:0-10282 GCA_040392005.1 Parapedobacter defluvii | reverse complement strand
TTCGTTTCAAAGTTAGTAATATAGATCCGCTACCTCGCAAAGCCGTTTCCCGTTACAGGCAATGTTAGACGACCGCTCAACCCGACAGTTTGTAAAGTCATCGGTGGACAGTCCTTCGCTGACTTTTAGAAAAAATTATAACGGACAGACAATCACCTAACACAACTGTAACGATTAACAACACGAAAAAAATGGAAAATAACAGAAAAGTTGCTTTATTCATAGCGACAAGTTTAGACGGTTACATCGCACAACCGAATGACGACTTAAGTTTTTTGAAATTAGTGGAAAAAGAAGGCGAAGATTATGGTTATGCCGAATTTACCGCAACCATTGACACGATAATTCTCGGTCGAAAAACTTACGATTGGGTGCTTCGAGAAATTGGAAATTCTCATTACGACAATGGCGAAAGAGATGTTTACGTTATCACAAGAACCGAAAAACCAAGTGTTGGCAGGACAACATTTTACACAGGCAGTTTGACAGAATTGGTGGAACAATTAAAAAGCAAAAACGGGAAAAACATTTATTGTGACGGTGGTGCAGAAATAGTGAACGAGCTTTTGAAAAACAACCTGATTGACGAACTAATTATTTCTGTTATTCCTGTATTGCTTGGCAACGGGACAAGACTTTTTAAAGACGGCAGACCCGAACAAAAACTTAAACTTGTAACAACAAAAACATTTGACACAGGACTAACACAGCTTCATTACAAACGTGCAGACAACTAACCAGCAACAGAAAACACTGCCTGTAACATCGGTTTTGCGTCAGGTGGGGTGACGTGATTCGTATGACAGTTTTTCGTAAATTTGAAGTTTCGGCTTCGTAAGGAAGTTTTGTGGTAAAAGCCCGCCCATCGCCAATACGTGGCACGTTAGTGGCAAGCCTGTGGAACGTAAACAAGATAGTAATATGACCAAATTAAATACTATTCCAACAATAGAATTCAAAACAGCCCAAATGTTTGAAACTTGGCTTGAAAAAAATCACGAAAATTCAAGTGGACTTTGGATAAAAATATTCAAAAAAGATTCCGGGAAAAAGACAATCAGCTATGCAGAAGCACTTGATGTGGCTCTTTGCTACGGGTGGATTGACGGTCAAAAACAATCGTATGACGAACAAGCCTGGTTGCAAAAGTTTTGTCCTAGAACGGCAAAAAGTATTTGGTCTAAAGTAAATGTTGGACACGTTGAAAGATTAATCCATGAAGCTAAAATGAAACCTGCTGGATTAAATGCGGTAGAGAAAGCTAAAGCGGACGGTAGATGGGAAAAAGCGTACGATTCCCCAAGCAAAATGACTATACCTGAAGACTTTCTAAAAGAACTTAGCAAAAACAAAAAAGCGGAAGAATTTTTTAAGGGTCTCAATAAGACGAATCTTTTTTCCATTGGGTTTCGACTTCAGACAGCAAAAAAACAAGAAACAAGAGAAAAGCGTATGAAAAAAATTATTGAAATGTTGGCGAAAGGTGAGAAATTTCAATAAATAATTCAACTTAGTGATATCAACCGACCAATATAAAACCGAAAAATCACCACTCCTACGCAAAATTAAAAGAGGTGCGAGCTGATACACAAAGCCAACGCTCTTGCACCACATTTAACTTTGCCCAGCCATGACTTTAAAATAATGGGAAAATAAACTAATTTTAAATTTTAATGGAATAGTTGTGCTGATTGTTTTAGATGAAGGGTAATATTACTTATATTGATCACATGATAACCTTTAGATTCCGATCTAATACGGTTCTCATATTAGTCTGATAAAGAAAAAGGATGAATCACATCAAAATTTTAGGGCCTTTTGCCCAGGTACTGCCGCTACGCGGAATGCCTTTAAAAGGGAGTCTTTCGGATGAAACCCTGGAAATAATTCCCGATGGTGGAGTAGCCGTACAGGAGGGACATATTATTGCTGTGGACGGATTTGAGCGTCTGATCAAATCCTATCCGGGTGCAGTGGTAGAAGAATCCGAAGCGGTTGAAAAAAACAGCACCCTCATCCCGGGATTTGTAGATGCCCATACCCATATTTGCTTTGCCGGGAACCGGGCCAGGGATTATGCCCTGCGGGTGGCGGGCAAATCCTATCTGGAAATCGCCAAAGCTGGAGGAGGCATCTGGGATTCGGTGACCCGTACCCGTGAAGCCAGCCTGACAGATCTGACCGAACTGACAGTCCAGAGGGCAAACCGTCTGTTGAATCAGGGAACTACCACGATCGAAATCAAAAGCGGTTATGGACTGAATGAGTCGAACGAACTCAAAATGCTCCTGGCCATCGCTCAGGCGCAAGCCTCCACCCTGGCCGATTTGGTCTCCACCTGCCTGTCCGCCCACATGAAACCACGTGATTTTGAAGGGAGTCAGGCGGAGTACCTGGACATGGTCCTGCAAACACTATTGCCGGTGATCCGCAGGGAGCGTTTGAGCAATCGAGTCGATATTTTTGTGGAAGAATCTGCTTTTGACGTGCCGGGCAGCCGGAATTTTCTCCGGCAGGCCAAAGCGCTCGGTTTTGACCTGACCGTACATGCAGATCAATTCAGTACCGGGGGATCGGCTCTTGCCGTAGAAATGGGGGCCTTATCCGCTGACCACCTGGAAGCCAGCACAGATCAGGAAATTCACCTGCTGGCCCAGTCCGATACCGTAGCGGTGGCCTTACCAGGTGCATCCCTGGGCCTGGGAATGGGTTTCACTCCGGCACGCAGATTACTTGATGCCGGAGCTTGCCTCGCCATTGCCTCCGACTGGAATCCAGGCTCCGCTCCCATGGGTGACCTGCTCACCCAGGCGGCAATCCTCGGAGCTTACGAAAAATTGTCCCTGGCAGAAACACTTGCCGGCCTAACCTTCCGGGCTGCCAAAGCATTGGGCCTGAACGACCGGGGACGGATCGAAGCCGGTCAGTTGGCTGACCTGCAGGCCTACCCCACCACGGATTACCGGGATATTTTCTATAATCAGGGCACACTCAAACCGACCAGGGTATGGAAAAAAGGGAAACAAATCTAAATCCGGCTTTTTACAGGACAGGTCACAGAGAGGACTGGCAGGGACGAATAGATGGCGATAGAGCCGAACATCTCCGCTGGCATCAGGTGATCCGGACGCTGGATCTGAATATGGAAACTGTTTTGATCCAACCCTCAATAGTACTACTGGGGTTTGCCTGTGATGAAGGTGTACGCAGAAACATGGGGCGGACTGGTGCCAAAGACGGGCCACAGGCCATTCGTAAAGCCTTGTCGAACCTGCCCATCCACCACCCCGGCCTGCAACTCCGGGACGCCGGAGATGTCATTTGTCCGGATGGACAGCTGGAAGAGGCACAGCAGCAGTTGGGATTGGCCATTAGCAAAATTCTGACCCAGGGAGGTTTCCCTCTTGTACTGGGAGGCGGACACGAGGTTACTTATGGACACTTTCTGGGTATCAAAAAATGGGGCAGCAGTAACCTGGGCATCATCAATTTTGATGCACATTTTGACAACAGGGAACCCGGAGAAAACGGCACCAGCTCCGGCACCGGCTTCTGGCAGATCGAACAAGATCTGAAAAATCTCCATTTAGCCGAGATGAACAGGCCAGCCTCCGCCGAAATGAACAAGTCCCCGAAGCCGGACAACGATCTCCATCCGGCATTTAATTACCTCGCCATCGGCATTCAGCGCATGGGCAATACCAAAGCCCTTTTCGACCGGGCCGCGCGTTCCAATACTCAATTTATTCCGGCAGACGAATTCAGCGAAAAAAAACAGGATCAGCACATCCGTACGATTCAGGAATTCTTGGCCAAAATTGACGATCTTTACCTTACTATTGATCTGGATGTCTTTGCATCGGCCTATGCTCCGGGCGTCAGCGCCCCAACGGCATTGGGCCTGATACCGGATGCCTATTTTTTCATCATCTTGAATCTGATTTTACAAAGTGGTAAATTGCGTTCGGTGGATTTTGCCGAACTCAATCCCTCACTGGATCAGGACCAGCGTACTGCCAGACTGGCCGCTGCGCTGATCAGCATGATTATAGATCAGCGTACGATCTGACGGACCTTAGAAGTACATCACTAACAATCCGGATTGTCCGATCTGAATTGTTAGTCTAAACTGTCAGTGACTGCCCGGAAGTTGTGCTGTCAAAATTGCCCTGACCTCTTCCGGAGTAGGTGATACAGCCAGTATGGTCCCCTCCCGATCGACCAGGAACATTCCTCCTCCTGAATTCCCCAGCTTATATTTCTCCCAAATCTTTTGATTATCGTTGATTTCCAACAAATTGAGCCAGGGGTACCTATCCATTTCCGAAGCGTTGATCCCCGCTTCTTTATTTCGCTCACGGGCAATCCCAAGCACCTCAAACCCCCTATCTTTAAACTCCTCATACAAGGGAATCATCCCGATCCCCTTTGTCCTGCAAGGCCCGCACCAGGAAGCCCAAAGATTGATCAGGGCAAATTTTCCCCGGATATGTTCGGAAAGCCTGATTGTGTCCCCGGCAAAATCAGGGGCAACAAAATCAATGTATTTCCCACCTATTTTGATCATATCCCGGGCTTGCAGATAGTTTTCCATTTGTTCCGTATAAGGATGGCCTTCAAATGCCGGCCGGTAGTCCTTTTCATAACTGGCCAGTAGGTCCAGTACTGCAATGGGCAATGGGTCCGGGTAAGGAGCCTCGGACATACGTATCAAGGTCAATAATTCTCTGTAAGTGATCAGGGAAGGATTTGAAAGCACCTGCTCTGTTTTCCAGGCTACCCATTCCACGAACCTTTGACGAAACAGCTCTTCCAAAGCAAGGGCTTCAGGGGTCAGATCCCTTTTCTCCAAGGACATTTTCCTGCCGATCTGGCTCAGGCTATCTCTGATTGAGCGGTTCTCTGCCTGCTCCATAGCAGTTAATAGCGATTGTGCTTCTTCCGTCAGATACCGGTTTTCTTTCATCAATGCTTCTTTTTTTCTGCCAAGCTCAGTCAATCCGAACAACTCATCTTGTTTTTGAGTATAGGCTTTTAGAGCCCGGTTCAATACACCTCCTTGAATATTGTTTCTATCGTATTGATTTTGAGGATACAATGAAAAATAAAGTGTGTCGGATTCTGCAAAAAAGAGAATGGGCCGGAAGGCTCCCTTTTCCAGTTCATCATTGAAAATCAGGGCATAACTTTCTACTTGCTCCGCATTAAAACTATACTGGAACCGTCCATCGATGACAGGAATAGAAACAGCATTGACTCTCGGGTCCGCATTTTCCTTTGTCAATAACAGTTCTTTACTGTCAGGTCTGTCCAGCACTTCACCAATAATTATACATTGAAACGGACTTTTTTGCCCGGAGACAGCCAGTGATATGCTCAGAAAAAAAATAAAAAGGTAAGATTTCAGCAAAAGGTTCATATGGATGTTCATTAAAATATAGTTAAACAAATCATTGCACCAAATGTATCCGCCCTCCGGTTCTAAAACAAAACTATGTGACGAAACCCTGAAATTATGTGACGAATGACCCTGTAACATAGCGTAACATTCCCTATTTTCGTCCTATACGAATTAAAAAGTCCGAAGACATGAAAATAAGATGGGTAGAATTTCTCCTTTTGAGTGGAATATATTTATTTCTCCTTATGATCGTTGAGCAGGAGACCAAGGTAGAATTACAGACTTCATACCACCTCCAGCTATTATCGGTATATGCTATAATCAGCACGTATATCTTTCTGATCACCCCCTTTTTTTCCACCACGCAAACGATGCTAAAAGGAACTATATGGCTGATGCTTACTTTTTTTATCCATTCGTTCCTGCTTCTCGGCATTCATTATTGGTTGCCCATCCCCTCTCACAATTCCATACCTCCGATCGTACTCAGTGGACTGATTTTTTCATTTCTTGTGGTTTATACTCTGTTGAGGATCGGTATTAAACTATTGATCCGCAAAACCTCCATTGATCCATTTTCTGTCAAAATAGTCAGAGAATTCCTGGTTTCCTTTGCGATCGGGTTTGCCATCGTCATCTTCCTGTTCCAACTGAATGTTGTTTTTGCCGTACTGACGGGGATTTCCATTCCTTTTATTTACAGCATATTTGCGATACACCACTACTTGTTGCTTCCTTTGCTGGATCGGGACCATCTATCGAAATTCCTCAGTATCTTCTTATCGGTCATGACAATTCTGATCAATACTATTCTATTTGCCAGTTTGATGCAAATAATCGTGAGCAGATTCGGGGACCGGTACGATTCGTTTGACGGACTTAATATTATTGTTTGTCTGATATTGGGCATTATCCTTACCCCCATGGTCTATCAGTTTTATTTCCATCAGAGCCGTCAAAAAAAACAGATGCTCGATCTGAGCAGGGAACTGGGGCATACATCGGCCGATCTCCGGCTTTTACAGTCACAGGTCAATCCCCATTTTCTTTTCAATGTCATGAATACATTATACGGGATTTCTTTGCAGGAAAATGCGGTCAGGACTGCTGCGGGGATTGAAAAACTCAGTGATATGATGCGTTTTATGATCCATGAAAACCAACAGGACAGCATTCTGCTTTCACGCGAACTGGATTATTTAAAAAAATACATTGAACTGCAGCGCCTGCGTATTGCAGATATTCCCACCATAAAAATCAGTCACAATATTCCAGAGCATGCATTGGATAAGTTATATATTGCCCCCATGTTATTGATTCCTTTTGTTGAAAATGCCTTTAAGCATGGGATCAGCCTGAATAATCCCTCATGGATACGCATTCAGATAGCTATTCAGCATGGGGTTTTAACATTCAATGTCTATAACAGTGTTCATCATAATAATACCGAAGGGGATCTGGAACATGCCCAATCGGGAATCGGTCTTGAAAATGTAAAAAGCCGCTTGCAACTTGCTTACAAGGACCGGTATCAGTTGCGCCTGGAGAAAACACTTTCTGAATTTTTTGTTTTTTTGACCATCCCCTTAAACCCTGAATCATGATCAAAGCTATTGCCGTAGATGATGAGCCTGTTGCATTGGATATTATCGGAATGCACGCAGAAAAAGTGCCTTTTTTACAACTTGAAGCCAAATTTGTGAATGCAATAACCGCTTTGGAATATTTGAACCAGCATGAAACCGATCTCCTTTTTCTGGATATAAAAATGCCGGATATTTCAGGGATTGAATTCTATAATAGTTTGGTTAAAAAGCCCAGTCTCATATTCACCACTGCCTATTCAGAACATGCCGTCACTGGTTTTGACCTTGAGGCTACTGATTACCTCCTCAAACCCATCACCTTTCCGCGCTTTCTGAGGGCTTGCAACAAGGTCCATGAAACTATACAGAAAAACAGGGAACTCCTGAGCGACCACATCTTTATCAAGGATGGTTATACTCTGATCAAAATACATTTGGATGAAATTCTGTTTATTGAAGCCACAGGCAATTACTTAAAATATGTGTTGAAAAATAAGCAGATTCTGACCCGCTCCACGATGAAGGAAGCGTTGGAAACACTACCTCCGGCACGTTTTATCCAGGTACACCGATCCTTTATCATTAATAGTGACCAGGTTCAACGGATTGAAAGACACCAGTTGATTCTTGCCGGACAGACCATCCCGATCAGCAGCTCCTATACAGGGAATGTGTTGTCGAGATTTCAGGAATAAGCAAAAACCTATTTTTATTTCTGTTATATTTATAACATGAAAACCAATTTTCAACCCGATGCGATCATTATCGGTCACGGACTGGCCGGGCTGGTCGCTGCCTATGAATTGACCAATGCCGGAAAAAGAGTGCTGCTGTTGGATCAGGAGACCGAAGCCAATCTCGGGGGGCAGGCTTTCTGGTCGCTGGGCGGTTTGTTTATGATCGATACGCCTCAGCAACGGCGGATGGGCATCCGGGATTCATATGAGCTGGCCCGGCAGGATTGGATGGGGACTGCGGGTTTTGACCGGGAGGAAGACCATTGGCCCCGGAAATGGGCCGAAGCCTATCTGCAATTTGCGGCCGGTGAGAAATACCGCTACGTCCGGGAACTGGGGATCTCTTTTTTCCCGGTGGTGGGCTGGGCCGAGCGGGGGGACGGATCGGCCAGTGGCCATGGCAATTCGGTGCCGAGATTCCATGTTTCCTGGGGGACGGGGACGGGTGTTGTAGCCCCTTTTGTCCGGAAAGCAAGGGAGGCGGAGGAAAAAGGGTTGTTGCGATTTGGGTGGAGACACCGGGTGACCGGCCTGATCCGCCAGGGGGACCGGGTCGAGGGGGTTCAGGGAGAACTGCTCGCGGATGATCATAAAAGCAGAGGAGAGAAAACCAACCGCACCGTGACCGGTGAATTTGAATACAAGGCTCCGAATACAATCATTGCTTCCGGCGGCATCGGGGCCAATGCGGAACTGGTCCGGAAAAACTGGCCGGCCCGTCTGGGAAAAGCGCCGGAAAAAATGATCTGCGGAGTGCCGGATTATGTGGATGGCCGGATGCTGGGGATTGCGGAGCAGGCGGGTGCCAATTTGATCAACCGGGACCGCATGTGGCATTATACCGAGGGCGTCCATAACTGGAATCCCATATGGACCGATCATGCCATCCGCATCCTGCCCGGACCTTCTTCGATCTGGCTGGATGCCAAAGGACGCCGCCTGCCGGCCCCGTTCCTGCCGGGTTTTGACACGCTGGGCACCTTGCAGCACCTGATGCAGACCGGTCACGAATATTCCTGGTTCATACTGACCCAGAAGATTATCAAAAAGGAATTTGCCCTTTCAGGCTCGGAGCAGAATCCGGATCTGACCAACCGGGATTATCGTTTGTTGTTGAGCCGGCTCGGAAACACCCGGGCACCGGGGCCGGTGGAAGCTTTCAAGGAAAAGGGGCAGGATTTTATTGTGGCCGGCAATCTGGAAGATTTGGTACGGCAGATGAATGCACTCAGTGGAGAAAATCTGCTCGATTATGAGAAAATCCTGGAAACGATCAGCCACCGGGACCGGGAACTGGATAACAAATTTTCAAAAGACACCCAGATCAACTACCTGCGCAGCACCCGGAAGTACCTGGGTGACCGATTGATCCGTACAGCCAAACCCCACAAAATACTGGACCCCAAAAACGGACCTCTGATTGCGGTGCGGCTCAACCTGCTCACCCGAAAGACACTGGGAGGCTTGCAAACCGACCTCAACGGGCAGGTATTTGATGCTGCGGGCCACTTGATCCCCGGTTTATACGCAGCCGGAGAAGCGGCCGGCTTTGGCGGTGGGGGAATGCATGGCTACCGCGCACTGGAAGGCACTTTTCTGGGTGGCTGCATTTTTTCCGGACGGCAGGCCGGGCGGTATATCGCTTACTTATAAACAGCATATGCGAATCGGCAAAACACTAATTCCCCAAATTCATGCAAATTTGGGGAATCAGTGCTTTTGCGAAAAGCAATACCTGAAAAACCGGAAAACCTAAGAATTTATTTCACGATCAGTTTCAATATATCATTACCAAATACAAAGATCATCAGTCCCACGAGGATAAAAAACCCGACCATCTGGGCGGTTTCGAGGAATTTATCACTCAACGGTTTGCCCTGGATCATTTCGATAAGCAAAAAGACAACGTGCCCGCCATCCAGTGCCGGGATCGGCAGCAGATTCATCAGGGCCAATACCATGGAAAGCAATCCGACCAATGTCCAGAATCGGATCCAGTCAATCTGGTCACCAAATAATTGGGCTATCCCGATAGGGCCGGAAAGGGCTTTATCGGCCCGCACCTCTCCTTTGAAAATCTTTCCTATACCTTTTGCATTATCGGCAACCGTACTCCAGGCTTTGGCCGCACCAATGGGGAGGGATTCCAGAAAACCATACTTCACGGTCACATGGGGAATACTCGGATCCCGGTTGATATAAAAACCCATCACCCCTTCTTCGGGTATGCGCACCATCAGGGTTGTATCCTGCCCGCTGCGGATCAGGCCCAGTGCGACTTCCTCACCGGCATGTTCCACAAAAGCACCCCGCAACTCATCCCAGAAACGGATGGGAGCATCCCCTACCCTGACAATACTGTCACCTGGTATCAATCCGGCGGTGACCGCTTCCGACCCCTCATTTATACTGGCAATGGACATCGCCAATACCCGTTCGGTCACAAACTCATTCCGCGAGTAATCTGCCACCTTATTGAGAAAATCCGCCGGCACATGAATATTTTCGGTCCGGCCATCCCGCTCCACCAATAAGTTGGCATTGCCCATCAGCACATC
>JBEBWT010000052.1:0-10287 GCA_040392005.1 Parapedobacter defluvii | reverse complement strand
CATTTCGGACAGTATTCATGTTCCCCATTTAGGTAGCCGTGTACCGGACAGATGCTGAATACCGGGGTCACGGTGATGTAGGGCAATTTGAAATTGCTGATCACCGTCCGGACAAAATTCCGGCAGGATTCCGGCGAGCTCAAACGTTCCCCCATATACAGATGCAGCACCGTACCGCCGGTGTATTTGCATTGCAGATCGTCCTGGAGCAGCAGGGCCTCAAAGGGATCATCCGTATGGTCCACCGGGATCTGTGAACTGTTGGTATAATAGATGTTTTCTCCCTGACCGGCCTGTAAAATTTCCGGAAAACGTTTTTTGTCTTCTTTGGCGAAACGGTAGGTGGTACCTTCTGCCGGAGTAGCCTCCAGATTATACAGATTTCCGGTGCTTTCCTGATAGGTTTTTATGCGATCCCGGATGTATTCCAGCATATTGGACACAAAGATGCGGCCCCTGTCGGAAATAATGGTATCCCGGTCATCGGTGAAATTGCGGATCATCTCGTTCATGCCATTCACCCCGATGGTGGAAAAGTGGTTGCGGAAATGGGGAAGGTACCGCTTGGTATAGGGAAACAGGCCCCGGTCATACATTTCCTGGATGAACACCCGCTTTTTCTCCAGCGTGGACTGAGCGATGTCCATCAATTGATCCAGCCGCTCATAAAGACCCTTTTCATTGCCCCGGTACAGATAGCCCAGACGGGCCATATTGATGGTCACCACGCCGATGCTGCCGGTCATTTCCGCACTGCCGAACAGGCCATTGCCCCGTTTGAGCAGTTCCCGCAGATCCAGTTGCAGGCGGCAGCACATGCTGCGCACGGCATTGGGCTTGTAGGCCTCTGGATTTTCTACCCGATTGCCTGCCTCATCCAGCACATACTGGCTGCCCACAAAATTCTGGAAATAGGAAGAACCGATCTTGGCCGTATTTTCAAACAGCAACAGCGCATTTTCACTTTCCCAGTCAAAATCCTCGGTAATATTCACGGTCGGTATGGGAAAGGTAAAAGGTTGGCCATTGGCATCCCCTTCGGTCATGACGGTATAATAAGCCTTGTTGATCAGATCCATTTCCGGCTTGAAATGGGCGTAACAGAGATCTTCAAGCCCCGACACACCCCGCTCACGGGCCAGCGCCAGCAGAGCCGGATCATCCAATCCCCTGAACAGGTGCAACCCGCCTCTGGTCGGGATCTGCTCCCGCAGATCTTCCGGCACAGTCCAGTCCAGGGTAATATTGGTAAAGGGTGATTGTCCCCAGCGGGCCGGCACATTAACATTATAGACAAAGCCACGCACCGCTTTCAGGATATCCACATAACCGAGCTGATCTTTGAAAACATAGGGTGCCAGATAGGTATCAAAGGAGCTGAATGCCTGCGCCCCGGCCCATTCGCTTTGCAAAATCCCAAGAAAATTGGCCATCTGGCCCAATGCTTCCCTGAAATGGGAGGGAGGGCGGCTTTCCACCCGGCCCCGGACCCCGTTGAACCCTTCATCCAGCAGCACCCGCAGGCTCCAGCCTGCACAGTAGCCGGTCAGGCAGTCCAGATCATGGATGTGGATGTCTCCGTTGCGGTGGGCGTACCCTTCCTCCTTGTTGTACACCCGGTCCAGCCAGAAATTGGCAATGATCTTTCCGGCCGTATTGTTCACCAGCCCGGCATTGCTGTACGAAGTATTGGCATTGGCATTGATCCGCCAGTCCGTCTGGCTGATGTATTCCTCAATGGTCTGCGTACTGTCCACGTAGGTGGTGTCCTCGTTGAAACCGTCAAGGTGTTCCCTTTGCAGTTTACGGGTATGACGGTACAGCATAAAGGATCGCATCACCTCAAAATGCCCATATTCATAAAGGATCTTTTCGATCAGGTCCTGGATTTCTTCGACCGCCCAGGTGTCCTTTGGTTCCAGCAATTCCAGTACCTGTGCAAAAACTTTTGGGTCCACCGGCCGGGATACACTCCCGAATCCTTTTTCGATAGCATCCCCGATTTTCCAGGTCTCCAGGGGCAGGTATTCCCCGTTTCTTTTGATCACGTATTTTTCCATAATTTCCTGATGATTTGTTAGAAAATGCCACCCGGATGTCCGCTAAGGATAGGGCCGCACTTCTACAAATTTAACCCCGAAGGCTGCTCAGGAATATGACGTAGCGCACATTTACGCAAATATGACTATCTGAAAACCAGACTATTTATCCACATTTTCAGCTTTTTGTGGATAACTCGAAAATGCAGAATCTATTTCCCTGCATGGAGTTTTCATCTGCGGTATCGTTTTTGCATGTATTAACCTGATTATAGAAGTGTTTGATGAGTGTTAATTAAAATTATCTACTATGAAACGGTTATTTATGTTTATGTGTATAGCCGCCGTCGCTACGGCAGGTTGTAAGAAAGATTCGGATCTCACCCCGCAGGAAAGCATGGTGGGTACATGGAGGGGAGAAGAGGCTAAGGTGGTGATTTATGAGGAAAATGGAGAGGATGTGGCCAGTGAAACGACCATCAGCCTGGATTCGCCGAATTTCGCGGAAGCGACGTTCAAAAGTGACAGCACCTTTACGATGGAGTTGAGGTTGGTGACACCGTTGCCCGTCACCGAAGAGCGCGAGGGCCGCTACGAAGTCAGCGGATCGAATCTGACATTGAAAATCACCGGGGAAAGTGATGCCCAGGTTCCGTTCACGTTGAAGAACAACGAATTGAAAGTTACCTTGGGTACACCCGGCGTGAGTATCCTGACCTATACGTTTATACGGGTACAATAGTATTGATGTAGCATTGGTTTGGATGGAGTGAGGCCATCCCTTGCATAGAGGGATGGCCTTTTTTCATAATTAACAACTAAGCAGCAAATCAGAAGGCGAAGGTGACGCCCGTGATCACATTCCTGCCGGGTCGGGCAATTTTCATGAGGTCCTGATGCCTGTAATATTGTCTATCCATCACATTTTCAATTCTTATTGAAGCGGTCAATAACGTATGTCCGATTTGAAAGCTCTTTCTTCCACCAATATGTAGCAGAGCAACTTCAGGAGTTGGCAATTCCCCATAGGCTTGCAGACTCACATGTTGCTGCGGGGCATCGTACTGGAATTCAGCATCCAAATGATAGCCGCTCAGCGACCAGTAAAGCGTATTCACTGTTTGGAAGGGACTGATCAGAGGCAGGGCATACCCGTCCTGATCAGTGCCCCGGGTATAGGTATTGCTGCTTCTGAACCTCAAATTTTCATCTATTCGGATACCTATGGATAGTTCTCCTCCAATCAACCTGGCATTTCCAATATTTTGGTATTGTTTCACTCCATTGGCACCGATGGTCATCACACTATATTCCGGCAGGATCCGTCCGGCAATGTAATCAGTGAAAAAATAAGCAAAGGCATTGGCTTCTGCCTGCAAAGGGCCCTGTTGAAAATTGATGGCCAAATTGGAATTGAAGGCTTTTTCCTGATTCAGCCTGTGGCTGCCCAAATAATCATATCCATCCAGCCTATTAAATATATAGAAGGCATAATATTCCTGCAAAGATGCGCTGCGGCTGGTCCGTCCCAGATAGGCGGACAGATTCCAGTCACTACTGAGTCTGTATCCGGCCCTCAGATTGAGGTTCCACAACAAATCCACCCGATCCGGATCCTCCCCGTTGAGCATGCCCGACAGTTGGGCTCTCCCTGCCTCGCTGAAAAGGCGCGACCCACTGTAAGTAAGGGTAGTATTGACGGATAGATGAAGGCGATTGCCAAAACTGATCCTGTCAGACAGATCCAGGCTCAGATGATTGCGTTCAGCATCCGGAATGGTAAACATATACATGGAGGTGCCGGCACTGGGATACATGGTCATATCCGCTGAGAGCTGATTCTGATAGCCACTGAGCCTGAGGTCCAGTATGTGATCCAAAGGTAATAGAAACCGGGCTTCGGAAAAGAACCCACTTGTCCGGGACTGTCCGGGCATATCCATATGCATTGGCACCTGCTCTGCCGGGCGTTTGGTATCATCCATGGCGTGGTCAATGAAATTGGTATAGATTTTATTGCGCCAATGTACCAGCCCCCTTGGCGAATGGCCCAGCTCTCCGTGATGGGGAGAGCTATGATAATGGTGGGTCAGGGAGGCAATCTTTGCATTGGCAAAGGCGACATCCATGGTCAATGCCGGATACCCGATATCCCTGCCTTCGTCCTGAATATAACTCAGTTGAAGATCATGCGACTCCGTCAGTCTGTAAGCGGCCGACAGAGCCGCATTCCATTTGCTGTACTGCGAAAAGAGGACTTCCTGCCGCTTGGCTGCCCGATAATTGGCTGTCTGCCTGAACAGGGCGTTCGCCTGCACGGCGAGCCGGGGACCGAGGTACTCCAGGGACCCCAGTGTCTGCACACCCGCACCATTGGTCTCAAAGCTGGAAGCCAATGTGCCCCTGAAAGTGGGGGTCTCACTGAACCCGGCCTCCCTGAGCTTGAAATCGATTCCACCGCCTATACTGCCTCCATAATTACCATAATCCGGACTCAGATTGAGGCTGATACTTTTGAGGTTATTGGGCTCGATATAGGAACTGACAGGATCCATCCGATCCGTGCAGGCACCGAAGATGTGCATACCGTCAATGGTCACATTGATCTGACCGGCATTGAGGCTCCGGATAGTGGGTTCCCAGGCATAATTGCCTCTTTTTATCATTTGTATTCCGGGAATATGCTCCATCACCTTATCCGTGGGCATCTGCAGACTGGCCCGCTGGTCCCGCTGGATGCGGGTGGCCATATCCACTTGTTTCTGCACAACGACTTCCTGGATCTGGATCTCCCTGACCAGGGCTTCTTCGTTTTGGGTGGTCTGCTGCGCCATCCCCACTTTTCCCATCAACAGCAGGGGCAGTATCCATATCAGC
The DNA here is from genome assembly GCA_040392005.1 of Parapedobacter defluvii. Classification (GTDB taxonomy): domain Bacteria; phylum Bacteroidota; class Bacteroidia; order Sphingobacteriales; family Sphingobacteriaceae; genus DASRQK01. Next base: position 5,371 of record JBEBWT010000052.1, on the reverse strand, counting down.
ACCGCAGATCCCCTGTAAATCCGGTGGGCACAGGCGGTTGGTATTGTCTCCATCATCATCAATATTTAAAAGATCAGATCCAGAAAAGCATCCTCTACCAGCACGGATTCACCCTGCTTCAATTTGAAATGCAGGCGCCAGTCACCGGTCATGGTAAAATTGACCTTGCCCTTATAGAAACCCTTGCCCATACCTACCGGATCCTGGTTGTTGGGCGATCCGTGTCCCATGGAAGGCATTTCCGGTTCCAGTTCTATATTCAACTGATCCACGGCAGGAAAACTATGCATATTTTCCTGCTCATTGATCAGGATCAGCAGATCATTGATGCCGGTTTTCGGTGTCCGGGGCTCCACCAGTGAGATCACATAGCGTTTCCCGTCCGTCCCCATATAGGAACCCACCGGTTTTGTATTGGCGGGAGCCGGATGGATATCCAGATCAAGATCTACACTTGTCCCTTTTACTTCCACCGACAGTTTCCAGGATCCCATATCCCCGGAAGGCATGGTGAAAACGGCACCTCCCAGGTATAATCCCAGTGTCAGATCATATATGGGCTGGACCACCGGGCTGCTGTGTTCCATGGTGTGCATATCCATCAGTGTATGGACAGTCACATTGGTTCCCGCACCTCCGATCTTGCCCTGCGCATCCTCAGCGGCAATATACAACTGATTGAAACCCACGGATAACTTGTCCTTATCTGCATAAAGCGTGACTTTGAGATCGCCCTTGCTGGCTTCCGCAATTTTGATTTTATCGATAGTAATGGGTTCAGGGCTGTCCTTGCCGCAGGAAACCAGTAAAAAAAGAAGGGTAACAGCACTAAAAAATAGATGTTGGGTTTTCATAATATAATATGTTGTTGTAAGATGTGTTATTAGTCCGTTCGGGGACTTGTTTGTGCCAATAATTATTTATGGATCATCCATTTCCCGGATTCTCAGCGCAGAATCTGGGATTATCCGTACAGGAACCCTGGGAAAATCCCCGGATTTCCGTTTCCGGATGTATGTGAATATGGATGAAGGGGTAGAGGGTCAGGAAACGACCGGTGGTTTGAAAATGTCCGAAAGTTCGGGATCCATCGGGCGCGGATGTTCCAGCACCGGATAAACCGGGATGAATTCCACTGGAACAAGGGTGCTCAGCAGTTCTTTCGGGCTTTCGACAAATTGGATTGCCAGGCTTAATCGCTGGATGATTTCTTCCTGTTGCTGTTCTTTGGCTGCCTGCAAACTTTTTTTCAACTGACAGATTCCCTCGCAGTGCAATTCGGGCCGGTCCAGATTTTCACAAAGATTTTCGGCAATAAAACTGCGGTTGAGAAAAAAACCGGCAATGATAAAATCCTTTTGAAAGGGTTGTAATAGAGAGAGTACCGCCAGAACCAACAGGAGCAGGCGGGCGGGCTTGCGGATATATTTTTCTCTCTTGTTCATTGAGTAGCTAATATACTTTTTTTGTTCGGATAAAGCAATAGATCAGTGCATTTTACAGGTTAAGGTCCAGTTGTCTTTTACCCTCTTCTGAAATCATCTCAAAGCTCCAGGGTGGATCCCAGACCAATTCGATCTGTACCTGATACTCCGGAAAGGCTTTTGTCAGGGCACTGTGGACCCAGGTAGTAATGGCATCTCCCATCGGACAATGGGAGGTGGTCAGGGTCATCAGGACCCCGATCACTCCTTCGGATGGAAAGCGAACCTCATAAACCAAACCCAGATCGATGACATTGATCAGGAGTTCGGGATCAATGACCGTGAGCAATGCAGTTCTTGCCTTCAACAGCTCAGCGGCATGTGGACTATTCAGTGCGATTTCCATTCTGGATTGTAAGTTTTTATCCTTTCCCCGCAGCCAGCCCGGTCTTTTCTCCGGAAACGGATTCAGACCGGGGCCGGGCAGCGGAATCACCAACAAAATGATTGTCCAGCAGGACGGAATCTTATCCGGCCATTTTTGATTTCTCCAATTCTATTGCTTTGGGGAAAAGAATATTATTCTCCAGATGGATGTGCTGGAACAAATCACTTTCAAACTCCTCCAGTTTCTGGAAAAGATAGGTATAGGAGTTGCAGGCACCTGCCGGGAGGGTGTAGTCCCTGGTCAATTGACGCAACGTCCTCAGTTCATCACCCGCACCTTCATGTTCCGCTTCCATGCGTTCGATCGGTCCGTTTACACCCATTTGTGCCGGACCACCTTCCTGCTCCAATTGCTTGACCAGCGGGAAAAGTATCTGTTCTTCTTTTTGGATATGGCTATATAGTTCGGCCATCAGGTTTTGGACTACACCAACCAGATCATTCAATTCCGGATGCTGGCCTCCGTGTCTGTGGGCTACCTTTTCTGCCAGTTGTTCAAGGATTGGCCCGTTTTCACGAATATATTGATGATGGACATTGAAAATATAATCGGAAAGGAAGCCCAGGCCCCAGGCATCGAAGTTGTGGGCTACGCCACCAATCTGCCTGCCGGCTGCTTTTTCCAGTTCTGCCTCCAGTTGCTCCCTGCTGATCCCTGCTTCGGCGATGGCCTCGCTCACGGTTTTTTTACCACCGCAGCAAAAATCGATTCCCAGTTTTTTGAAAGCCTCCGCTTTGCGGATATCCTTTGCAGCAATTTCGCCGACGGTTTCTTCATGTTGGGCCGTGCCGTTTTTGACTGTGCCGTTCTTCGCAATACGGACCTGCCAGCGTTGCGGACCGGATTCCTGGTATTCCCAGGTAAAGATATTGCCTCGTTCGCCCAGCAATTGATAGTAAAGCGGTCTTGGATCGTGGTCATTGGAAATGGTAAATGCTTCTCCGGCTTCAAGGGCATCAAAATGCTCAAAGATAGTGGGGTGTTTCAGCCGCGGCTCGATGCGGGTGACGTCAAGAATATCAGTTTTGATCATGGTGTAGTGGGTTAAATCCAGATCCCCAACACGGAATCCGGGTTAAAAAAATAAATAAATTTTACTGCTATAAAAATAAGGACAATTTTGTCTTTTATTATCATATAAATGTTAAAATAAACTCTTTAGTGGTCAATTTTCAATAATCAATTTTGATGCGCCGCCGGTGATTCCCCGCTGCCTATAAATCCTTGGTCTTAAAATGACGGACGGAGAACCAGGTAGGGATCAAAGCCCATAACAACAATACAAGTGCGGTGATGGACATACCCAGGCCGGTTCCGAAAAAGTTGCGGAAGATGGCTCCTGTATAACCCATCATGGCCGAAATATCCACCTGCAGCAGGATCAGGATCCGGCTGATGTCAATGGGGTTGAGCATGGAAACTGCTACCATGCCCTTTTCGATGGGGTAATCCGCAAACTGAAACAGCATGAACAGCACCAGTGCATCGAATAGCAAGGCAAAGTAAAGCCAAAGCATAATGGCCAGCCCGATACCCTTCGCCTTGTCCCGGATCCGGACCCCGGCCCAGAGCGCAATGGCGACAAAGATTACCGACAGGATGAGGCCACACCCAAGCAGGATAAAACCGGGGGTAAAGGCAGCATATAACAAAACAGGGATGCCGACCCCGACCAAAAATGCAAGGCACAGGGCAGTAGCCAGTCCGAAAAACACGCTCATCCAGATGGATCGTCTTTTGAGCGGCTGGCTGACCAGTAATTCAATAAATTCACTGCTGTTATAAAGATAAATGGTAGAAAAAATCACACTCACCAGCGGCACAATAAACAAAAGCAGATTCAACAGGCTCAACACCCCTTTTGTCGCACTGTCCTCAAAAGTGAAGATACTGAAAGACAGCACGAACAGTACCAGGGTATAGGCAATGACAATCTTATTTTTCAGAATGTCCGCCAGTATATATTTGATCATTTTGTTCATGGTATTCACATTTTGGTATTGTACCAATTATTCCTGATAATGCAATTGATTTTGCCGGTTCATCATGACGTGCGCGATCGCTTTTGAAAGTTTGCTTTCGCCTGTATCCATTTTCAGTTGCTCAATGCTTTTGTGGAAGGCCACCCGGCCCTCAAACATATACACCACCTGGGTGACCAGATCATCCAGCTCACTCAATACATGGGAAGTGATGATGATCAGTTTGTTTTTGGCTTTCTCCCGCAGGATTTTTTCTTTTAATAATTCCACCGATACCGGGTCCAGGCCGGCAGTGGGCTCGTCCAGAATCAAAACCTGGGGATTGAACATAAAGGCCAGACAGGCACTGACCTTTTGCCGGGTACCCCCTGACAGGGTACTCATTTTTTTGTCCAGCATTCCGTCGATTTCAAAAAGTTCGGCCACTTCGCGGTCCAGAAGCCCGTCCGGGACTTTGCGGATATCCTTCATCATGTCCAGTATCTGACCGATGGTCATATTCTCCGGATACCTTCCGATCTGGGGCATATACCCAATATTTTCCCGGTAGGACCAATCATTTTTGATGTCTTTGCCATCAATCACGATCTTTCCCTCCGTCGGGATCACCATTCCGAGGATGGCTTTGATCAGGGTTGTCTTTCCACAGCCATTCGGACCGATCAGGGCCAGACATTCTCCCTTTTCAAAGGAGAGATTGACATTGTTCAGTGCTTTCAGCTTTCCGAATTTTTTTGATATGTGGTCTATCTGAATCATAGTTTCAAGGGTTTCATTATGGGCACATCATCTTTGAGATCCTCCGGAGTCAGGCTGGGAATCAATCGCTCCGTTCTGTCCAGCAAGGTAACCATAAAACTGCGAAAAAGAATCATGGCAGTAGGATACCTTTCCACAATCACCGAATACAGACTGACGGGCCGGTAGGGAATGTCGCCCACCTGATCTTTGTCCAGATCATAGCCCTCGTATTTGTCCCAGTAATTCCCGGCAAAAGTGTTGAAGGAACGGGTACTGTTGGTAGCAATATCAAAGGTGTTCTGAATAAAATTATTCTGCCTGATTTCATTGTTTTCACAACTGCCCTGTATTTTCATGGCCCACCCATTGGCTTCAAACAAATTTCTTTCCAATTTTATCCGGTTGGAGCCTTCCATATAAATGCCGGTCGTATTACTCCTGAATACATTATTTTCAATGTGGCTGTCCATAATGTCCTTTAGCAGGAGTCCATAGGCGGCATCCCCCCAGTTTTCATCAAATATATTATGTTCCATGCGCACGTTGCGGGTGTACATAACGGCCACCCCGGCGCCGTTACCCGAAAACGTGTTGTAAGAATAACTGTTTTCATGGGAAAACATAAAATGCAGCCCATAACGCACATTGTTTTTGGCAAGATTATGGTCCATCACCGAGTTGGTGACAAATTCAAGATAGATCCCGTCCCGGTGCCCGATGATCTGATTTCCGGTAACGGTAAGGTGGTCACTTTTCCAGCCGTGGATGCCATTCCC
>JBEBWT010000051.1:0-11376 GCA_040392005.1 Parapedobacter defluvii | reverse complement strand
TCGGTCACCAAATACCTGGCCGGTCACAGCGATGTGATCGCCGGCCTGGTCGTGGCAAAAACCGAAGAACTGGCGCAGGAAATCAAGTTTTACCAGAATGCCTGTGGGGCGGTACTGGGGCCGTTTGACAGCTTTCTCACCATCAGGGGCATTGAAACGCTGCAATACCGGTATCAGGCCCATTGCGATCATGCACAAAAAATTGCAAAATTTCTGGAGGAACATGAGCTGGTCCGGCGGGTGTATTATCCCGGCCTCCCCTCCCATCCCGGCTATGCGCTGGCAGGACAGCAACAAAAATATGCGGGTGCTATTATCAGCTTTGATCTGCATGAGGACAGCTCGGAAAATGCGCTGGCCATTATCCAACGTTTGCAACAATTCAAGCTGGCCGAAAGTCTGGGCGGCATCAAAAGTCTGGTAAGCCTGCCCTGCGAGATGTCCCACAAAGCACTTCCGGAATGCCAGCGGCAGCAATCGGGTATTTCTGACAGCCTGATCCGTATTTCGGTTGGGCTGGAGGATGTGCAGGACCTGATCCGGGATCTGGAGCAGGCATTGGAAGAGGGACTGGAGCAAGGGCTGGGACAGGAATTGCAACAAGCAACGGCATCATTCCCCGACGCCACCGTACAACTCAGGGAAAGCTGTTGTTAAACATTTTTTAGAATAAAATAAAAACACACACAAATGAACATAAACGAACAGTGTTTTGAGACCCAGGCGATCCGGACACAACTCGAAAAATCTCCATTCAACGAACATTCCTCCCCCATTTACCTGACTTCCAGTTTTACCTTTGAAGATGCGGAAAGCATGCGGGCGGTATTTGCCGAAGAAACCGACCAATATTCCTATTCCCGCTTCAACAATCCCAATCCGCAGGAGCTGGTCGATAAACTTTGTCTGCTGGAGCAGGCCGAGGCCGGATACAGTTTTTCTACCGGAATGGCTGCCATTTATTGCAGTTTTGCGGCCCTACTCAAAGCCGGGGACCATATTCTGTCCTGTTCCTGCATATTTGGATCAACGCTGAGCATTTTTAACAATATTTTCCCTGATCGCGGCATCCATACCAGCTATTTTGATTTCTACGCCACGGAGGAGGAGATCGAACAACTGGTCCTGCCAAATACAAAAGTGATCTTTCTGGAAAGTCCGACCAATCCGGGGGTCGATCTGGTGGATCTGGAATTGATCAGCCGGGTTGCCAAACGACACGGACTCCTCTTTATTGTGGACAACAGTTTTGCTACTCCGTATTTGCAGACTCCGCTGACCTGGGGGGCCGATCTGGTCGTTCATTCAGCCACCAAGCTGATCGACGGACAGGGAAGGGTCTGCGCCGGGGTTGCGCTGGGGAAAAAAGAGCTGATCCATCAGATTTACCTGTTCGCCAGGACGATCGGGACCTCGCTCGCCCCATTCAGTGCCTGGATTCTGTCCAAAAGTCTTGAGACCCTGCATGTGCGGGTGGACCGGCATTGTGAAAATGCCCTCACAACCGCCCGGTTTCTGGAAAATCATCCGGCTGTGGAAGCAATCAAATACCCCCATTTACCGAGCCATCCCCAGTACGAACTGGCCAAAAGGCACCTCAAACAAGGCGGGAATATGATTGCATTCCGTGTCAGCGGCGGTCTGGCCGGAGCCAATCGCTTTATTGACTCGGTCAAACTATGCAGCCGTTCGGCCAATCTGGGTGATACCCGAAGCATCGTCACGCACCCTGCCACCACCACCCACGGCAGATTGTCTGCGGCAGAACGTCAGGCCATCGGCATCTATGACGATCTGATCCGCTTATCGGTAGGGCTTGAAAATGTAAAGGACCTGATTGCCGATCTGGATCAGGCATTGAAAAATAATAGACACGCATAGATGAAAGTGATAGAACATATTGAAAAGGCAGGTGGCAAGACCCTGATCTCATTTGAGATCATCCCTCCCCTGAAGGGGCAGAACATCCAGAGCATTTATGATTCGGTGGAACCCCTGCTTGATTTCAACCCTCCGTTTATTGATGTAACCTACCATCGGGAAGAGTACAATTACAGGGAAGTAGGGAACGGTCTCTGGGAAAAAAAAACCATCCGCAAACGTCCGGGTACCGTGGGCATCTGTGCCGCCATCCAGAACCGGTTCAAGATCGATGCCGTTCCGCATATACTGTGTGGGGGATTTAGCCGGGAAGAAACCGAGAATTTTCTGATCGATCTCGACTTTCTGGACATTGACAATGTGGTCGCACTGCGGGGCGATGCGGTCAAGAACGAAACCTATTTCAGACCGGAGCCCCATGGCAATCATTATGCGGCGGATCTGGTCAGACAGATCCGGGATCTGAACAAAGGGGTTTACCTGGACCCGGAACTGAAAAACACTTCCAGTACCAATTTCTGTGTCGGTGTGGCCGGTTACCCGGAGAAGCATCAGGAAGCGCCGAATTTCGACAGCGACCTGTATTATCTGAAAGAAAAAGTGGCGGCAGGAGCCGATTATATTATTACCCAGATGTTTTTTGACAATCAAAAATACTTTCATTTTGTCAATAAATGCCGGGAAGCCGGAATTACGGTACCCATACTACCCGGCCTGAAACCGTTGGTAAACCGCAACCAGCTCAGCCTGCTGGCCCATCGATTCAAGGTGGACCTGCCGGACGCACTGGTGGCAGAAGTGTGGAAGGCAAAGGACGATGCCGCAGTAAGGGAAATCGGGATCGAATGGTCCACCCAGCAATCGCGCGAATTGGTCAAAGCCGGGGTGCCGCTGCTCCATTATTACTCGATGGGTAAACCCGATAACATCAAAAAAATAGTGGAGAACACGTTATAAAAACGGAAAACACAAGTATATAGACAAGTATAAAATATAATTATTCATCACATATCAATTAAAATAAGAACAATGCAAACAAACATCCTGGGTTATCCCCGCATCGGAAACAACAGAGAATTAAAAAAAGCGAACGAACAGTATTGGGCAGGAAAAATCAGCCATTCCGAACTTTTGGAGACAGCCGGCAAGATCAGAAAAGACAACTGGAAGCTCCAGCAGGAGGCCGGGATAGACCTGATTCCCAGCAATGATTTTTCATTTTACGATCAGGTGCTGGACCTGAGTTTCACCCTGGGGGCGATCCCGGAAAGATACCGTCCGCTGGCGGACAAAGAAGGCGTGACTGAACTGGATCTGTACTTTGCCACCGCCCGTGGTTATCAGAAAGAGGGATTTGATATCATTGCGATGGAGATGACCAAATGGTTTGATACCAATTATCACTATATCGTGCCCGAATTTTATAAAAACCAGCAATTCAGCCTGTATTCAAAAAAGATCTTCAATGAATTTGCGGAGGCAAAAGCACTGGGTATCCAAACCAAACCGGTACTCATCGGTCCGGTTTCCTATCTCCTGCTGGGCAAGGAAAAGGAAGCCGGGTTCAACAAACTGGATCTGATCGACAAGCTGTTTCCCGTTTATCTGGAAGTGCTGAAAGGCTTGCAGGAGCTGGGGGCACGGGAAATACAGATTGATGAGCCTTTTCTGGCGCTGGATCTGGGAGAAAAAGAAAAAGCGGCCTACAAACTGGTGTATCAGGAATTTCAGCGGCAGTTGCCCGGACTGAAAATCCTGCTGACCACCTATTTCGATGGCTTGAAGGATAATCTGTCATTGGCGGTCGGATTGCCGGTGGATACTCTGCATGTGGATCTGGTGCGGGCACCTGAACAGTTGGAAAGTCTGTTACAACAGATTCCCGCCGGGTTAAAATTGTCACTGGGCCTGGTCGATGGCCGGAATATCTGGAAGAATGACCTGGAAAGTTCGCTGGCAGGCATCCGCCGGGCTACGGAAAAACTGGGAGCGGACCGGGTGCTGATCGGGACTTCCTGTTCCTTACTGCACTCCCCCTGTGACCTAGAGCTGGAGACCAATGAGCAGACCCTGTCACCCGAAATCAAGCAATGGCTGGCGTTTGCCCGTCAAAAAGTGGATGAATTGGTGATCCTGAAAAAACTGGCTGCCGGAAATGCGGATGAGGCCACTTTGCAGGCATTCGAAGCGAATAAAGAGGCCATCGCCAGCCGCCGTACCTCCTCTCTGATCCATGATCCGGAAGTCAAGCAAAGGGTGAAGGCATTGACCAGGGCGGATGGAAAAAGAAAAAACGGATTTTCTATCCGCAAAAGCCTTCAACAGCAGGCGCTGGGCCTGCCTCTTTTTTCCACCACCACCATTGGTTCCTTTCCCCAGACCACCGAGGTACGCAGTTGGCGGTCAAAATTCAAAAAGGGCCTGCTGACAGAAACTGAATATGATCGCCTGTTGAAGGAGGAGACCGAGCGGACGATCCGCTGGCAGGAAGAAACCGGCCTGGACGTACTCGTACATGGTGAATTTGAACGGAATGACATGGTGGAGTATTTTGGAGAGCAGTTGAAAGGCTTTACGTTCACCGCCAACGGCTGGGTGCAGAGCTATGGCAGCCGCTGTGTCAAGCCGCCGATTGTATTCGGAGATGTCAGCCGGCCGGAAGCCATGACCGTGTATTGGTCGAAATATGCCCAGTCCCTCACCAGCAAGTATGTGAAAGGCATGCTAACCGGACCGGTCACCATCCTGCAATGGTCATTTGTGCGGGATGACCAGCCGCGGGCGGTCACATGCCAGCAAATCGCGCTGGCGATCCGGGATGAGGTTTCAGATCTGGAAAAGGCGGGGATCCGTATTATTCAGATCGATGAGCCCGCCATCCGGGAAGGGCTGCCCCTGCGCAAAGCGGACTGGACGGCTTACCTGGAATGGGCGATCGAAGCCTTCCGGATTGCGTCCAGCAGTGTAGAAGATGCGACCCAGATCCATACTCACATGTGTTATTCCGAATTCAACGATATCATCAAGCACATTGCGGATATGGATGCCGATGTGATCACGATCGAATGTTCCCGTTCCCAGATGGAATTGCTGGATGCTTTTGCAGGATTCAACTATCCGAATGATATAGGGCCAGGGGTATATGATATCCACTCTCCGCGGGTACCTTCAAAAGAGGAGATTATCGCTTTGCTGAAAAAGGCACAAGCCGTGATCCCTTCCGGGCAATTATGGGTCAATCCGGACTGTGGGCTGAAAACCCGCCATTGGGAAGAAACCCGGAAAGCCCTCATTGCTATGGTAGAGGCAGCCCGTGAATTGAGGGCAGGTGTGGAATTGACGGCGTAGGGATCCATCAAGATGTACTGGGTCTATTCTTAGTAGATGGCGTTTCCACTAAAACCAGCTTTTGTAAAGTCTTAAACCGAACTCAATACTCATCGGACATATAACCGGGTCTTCGGGATGGATAAACCAGGATCCGGTTATATTTTTCATAATTTCTGGCAAGTTTCAGGGGCAGCCCGGTCAGGGAACTCCTGTGGGACACCTCACCTACCCTTGCGGAAACAAAGACGATCAGGTCACCTTCCTGGGTATGTCCCTTCAAACCGGAGAGTTCATCCCAGTCTTCGAAATCAGCAAACTGGATCCGTGCTGACAGCTTGTTCTCCTCAATGTACAACTGTATGGCTTCCCGGGTGCGATGCGCACAAATAAAATAGACCCCAATGGTCAGTTCCCTGGATAAACGGAACACTTTTTCCAGCCAGAATTCAAAGCCCAGCTCGGATTCAGCCAGCGGTGGACAGAATACAGTAATCCGTTTGTGGGTCACCAGGGATCGGGGGGTATCGCACATAAACAGATTTGCGTCGGTGCGGTTGAGAATACTTTCCGTCTTTTCACCCACCATCTTTTCAATGATACCGGCCTTGCTGGGCCAGCCAAGGATGATTCCATCCGCATTGACATCCCGGGCGGCCCGACTTATCCCATTGGCAATATTAAAATCAATGGTCGCCATCATATTCACGGCAATCTCACTTCCGGAAGCATATTTTGCCGTGGAATCCAGATTTTTCCTTGCTTTTTTGAGATTCTGTTGTGCCATCTCATTATTGGGGACCACGGTCAATATGGTGAGTGGCATAGGGGATTGTTTGCTTTTGATCAGGGTGGCGAAATCCAGCAGGGGCTCCATATTGTTCAGGTTGGCAATGGGCAGTACCAATTGTTCTTCTTTTTTCACCTTGCTGTCATCAATCACTTCGTCCTGATCCCCGGCCAGCACGATTTTTTTGGAAGCATCCTCCGTCACCAGAGTAGCCACCATGCAGGTCACCAATATTAAAATAATGGTGCCATTAAGGACATTTTCATCAATGATCCCGTAGTTATATCCCACCATAATCACAGCAAGGGTTGCTGCTGCGTGTGACCCACTCAGACCAAATATCACCTGCCGCTGCGCATTGGAATATCCAAAACTCTTTTGCGTAAACCAGGCGGCCAGCCATTTGCTGAAAATCGCCACAGTCGTGAGAACAGCCGCGATATAAAGAGCCAGGGGTCCCTTTAACAATACACTTACGTCCACAATCATACCCACGCTGATCAGAAAGAAAGGAATGAACAAGGCATTCCCGATAAATTCGATCCGGTTCATCAGGGCGGAAGAATGAGGGATCAGTTTATTCAGGGCAAGACCGGCGACAAAGGCACCGATGATATGCTCCAATCCGGATAATTCCGCCATAAAAGCGGCCAGAAACACTACAAAAAGTACAAAAATATAATGGGCGGTCTTTTCTCCCTCCACCCGCTGGAAGAACCATTTGGCCACACGGGGTATGATCGCAAACATGATCAGCAGAAAAATGGCCATCGAAATACCCAGTGTCATCCAGAACTGCTGATCAAGCTGTCCCTGGGAAGCCCCGATAATGATCGCAAGAATGATCAGCACAGCCGTGTCGGTCAGGATCGTTCCGCCGATGCTAATGGCCACCGCTTCATTCTTTGAAATCCCATAACTGTTTACTACCGGATAGGCCACCAGTGTATGGGTCGCAAACATACTGGAGATCAGCGTACTCGCCAACACATCATATCCCAGCACATAGTGGCATACCGGAAACCCGATCGCAATGGGGATGATAAAGGTAAAAAAACCAAATATCACACTTTTATGGCGGGTTTTCCGGAATTCGTTCATATCCAGCTCCAGGCCGGCAATGAACATAATATACAATAAACCGATCGTAGAAAATAAATCAACCGCAGAGTTTCGTTCCAGCAGATGCAGGCCGTGGGGGCCGATCAGCACCCCGGACAGGATCAGTCCGATGATGCCCGGAATCTTGATCCGTCGCAGGAGAATGGGAGAAAGCAGGATAATAAACAGAATCAGGGCAAAAACAAGCACCGGATTACTCAATGGGATTTCAAAAGCCTGAAGGATATGATCAGTAATACTACGCATAAGCACAAATTTTCACTATTCTACCACTTTGCCGGCATACCAATATACCGGTGCACCGCTTTACTGGTACACCCATCGGTTCCGATCAATCAGGCACTGAAATAGGCCCGGACATTCTTGCCCTCCACCCAGTTCATATAGGCCCTGTTTACTACCCGATTACCACCCGGAGTCGGGTAATCGCCGGAGAAATACCAATCTCCTTTATGTCCGGGACAGGCTTTATGCAAATTTTCCAGTGTCTGATAAATCACCTCCACCTCGGCTTTGATGTGGGCACCCCGGATGATCGCTGAAATCTCGGCCGAAATATCTTCGTCCGTAAAGGGTGCATAGATTTCCTTTACATAATTGGGTACCTCCTCTTTGGGCAGAGAGAGGGAAGCAATACATTTCTGATAGACTTCTTCCACAATATGTCCCTTATCATGCTTATACAGCAAAGATACGGCGGCCTCAAAAGCTACAAATTCCCCCATACGCGACATATCGATCCCATAGCAATCCGGATACCGGATCTGGGGTGCGGAAGAAACCACAATAATCTTCTTTGGGTTGAGCCGGTCCAGAATGGTCAGAATGCTCTGTTTGAGGGTAGTGCCCCGCACAATAGAATCATCCATCGCCACAATCGTATCCTGATGGTCCCGGACGATGCCATAGGTCGTATCATATACGTGCTGCACCATATCCTGGCGATCCGCATCCTGCGTGATAAACGTGCGGAGCTTGGCATCCTTGATATTGAGTTTCTCAAAACGGGGAGTAATGCTCAACATTTCATTCAGCTCCTCATCCGAAATTTTATCGGTCCGGTGGAGCAGCGTTTCCTTTTGCAGGTCGCGGACATAGGCACTTACTCCCTCTTCCATGCCATAAAAAGCCACTTCCGCCGTATTGGGAATATAGGAAAATACGGTATCCTTAATATTATAATCAATGGCCTTCAGTACCTGGGGGCAAAGCAGTTTGCCCAATTGCTTGCGTTCCTGATAGATTTCCGCATCGCTACCCCTGGAAAAATAAATCCGTTCAAAGGAGCAGGCCCGCAGTTCCACCGGTTCCCGGAATTCCTCCTGAGTGATCCGCCCATCCTTTTTCGCAATCAGTGCGTGACCGGGCTTGATCTCCTTGATCGCTTCATATTTGACATTGAATGCTGTCTGAATAGCCGGTCTTTCGGATGCCACCACCAGCACTTCGTCGTCCTGATAATAATAGGCAGGCCGGATACCGGCGGGGTCCCGCATGACAAAAGCGTCCCCGTGCCCGAAAATCCCGGCGATGGTATAGCCCCCGTCCCAGGTCTTGGCCGAACGTTTTAATATTTTGGCAACATCCAGATTTTTGGCAATCAGGGAGCTGATCTCAATATTGCTGTGATCCTCCTTTTTGAACTGATCGAACAGGACCTGATTTTCCGAATCCAGAAAATGTCCGATCTTTTCCAGTACCGTGACCGTGTCCGCCTGTTCTTTGGGATGCTGGCCCAGCTCGTACAATTGTTCCAGCAACTCGTCCACATTGGTCATATTGAAATTACCGGCGATCACAAGGTTCCGGGTCCGCCAATTGTTCTGCCGCAGAAAAGGGTGGCAGCTTTCAATGCTGTTTTTACCGTGGGTACCATAACGCAAATGGCCCAGCAATACCTCACCGGTAAAGCTCACATGATCTTTCAGCCACTGACTGTTTTTGTAATTTTCGGGATAAGCTCTTTGAACAGCAGAGAATTTTTTCTGAACGTATTCAAAAATATCGGCTACCGCATTCGGCGCCATCGACCGGTACCGGCTGATATAGCGGTTACCCGGCTTGACATCAAATTTGATGGTTGCAATCCCGGCTCCATCCTGGCCCCGGTTATGCTGCTTTTCCATCAATAAATATAACTTATTTATGCCATATATGGCCGTGCCGTATTTTTCCTGATAATAAGAAAGGGGTTTCAGAAGGCGGATCAGTGCGATACCGCACTCATGTTTTATTGCTTCGCTCATGGTATGGATTGAGCGAGCAAATTTAGACAAATTTCTTGTTAATTGCAATAAAAGTGCCTTGCAATCAACAAGCCCTTATTCGGTTACTTCAAATTTGTAGCCCACACCCTTGACGGTCGCCACATAGTTTTCGCCGATTTTTTCCCTCAGTTTGCGGATATGCACATCAATGGTCCGGTTGGTCACGACCACTGAATCTTCCCAGATGTTTTTCAGAATGACCTCGCGGGTATAGACCTTACCGGGTTTGGAGGCCAGGAGAAACAACAGTTCAAATTCTTTTTTGGCCAGCACAATCTTTTCGCCGTTCCGGAATACCAGAAAAGCTTCCCGGTCGATCACCAGATCGGCAATCTCCAGCTTGTTTTCAACCTGGTCTTCCTGCTGGGCGTTCCTGCGCAGAATGGCATTGATCCGGCTCAGCAGGGCGCGGGGTTTGATGGGTTTGGCAATATAATCATCGGCCCCCACATTGAACCCGGCGATTTCAGAATATTCTTCACTCCTGGCTGTCAGGAATACCATAAAAGTGCTTTTAAATTCGGGCATGGCCCGCATGATCCGGCAGGCTTCGATCCCATCCATTTTGGGCATCATCACATCCAGAATGATCAGATCCGGCATGACCTTCTTTGCCACGGTTACTGCTTCCTGGCCGTTTGAAGCCGTATAAACCTGGTATCCTTCCCGTTTGAGATTATAGGCTATCAATTCCACAATATCCGCCTCATCATCGACCACCAATATTTTCTGCTTCTGATTACTCATATCCCCTATTATTTTTTTGCTAAAGTATAACCTTAATGGTAACTGATGGTTAATCTAATATTAATAAATTGTTAATGAGCAATATAGATTAACATTATGTTTTTATTCTTCAAAGGTTTTCTTCAAAAATTCTTCAAGCTCAGTGCCTCGCAGGTTCTTGGCAATGATGATGCCTTCCGGGTCCAGCAGGAAACTTGCCGGAATCGCTTTGATATTGTACAGCGCTACCACTTCCGATTTCCATGCCTGCAAATCAGCTACCTGGGTCCATTCCAGCCCATCGTCTTCGACCGCTTTCAGCCAGGAACCGGGATTCCCATCAAGTGAAACCCCGAATACGGTAAATCCCCTGTCTTTATATTGGTGGTACTGGCGGACAATATTTGGATTTTCTTCCCGGCAGGGCACGCACCAGGAAGCCCAGAAATCAAGCAGGGTATATTTGCCCCGGAAATCGGCCAGACTGACCGTCCGGTTGTTGGCAGTCAGTGACTCAAATACTGGTGCCGGCTGTCCGACGGCCAACCGTTTAAATTCCGCAATATCCTGCAAAAATTGCCTGACCACTACATTATCATCATATTTACCTTCAATTTTATCGGCATAAGCGATCAACTCGGCTTCCGCAAATTCCCGGTCCAGGGTGGTCATGGCATAAAACCCGGCCAGGTTTTCATTTGCTTCGGCAAAGGCGATGGTTTTTTCTCTGTAATCCCGCATATAGGTCATGTAGCGGAGTATAAACTCCTCCCTTAGGGCAAGTACAGCCTGATGATCCAGTCTGCCGGAAAGAGCGACAAAATCCTGATCCATCTGATCCTCAAATCTGGTTTTTTCCCGCTGGATAGCGGCAAATCCCCTGATTTTCTCGCTTAATTCAGAGCCCGAAATTTCATAATTTCCATTTTCATCCTGCAAATCGGCTTTAAAATGAAGCCTATCTCCATTCTGCAGGATGACCGGATACTGCTGCTTTCCGGCTACCAGCCTGAACAAACGGGGTTGCCCGGCTGTCCTCTGCAATTTGAAGCGGCCGTTTTCCGTCAGAAAAGCCGAATCCAGCTTTCGTTCTCCTTCATAAAGCACGACAGTCTGTACATTGCCGGTATGCTGCAAAACTCCTTCGATCGTAAATTCCTTTTTATCCTGCCCGCAACCTGAAACAATCAGAAAAAGTATGAACAAAAAAACAGAAAATAACTTATTCATAGCTCAGCATCAAAAATTCATCTTGTGTTTTCC
>JBEBWT010000050.1:0-11441 GCA_040392005.1 Parapedobacter defluvii | reverse complement strand
TCGTATTCTTGTAATAAGTAGGAGTCATTTTAATCACAGCTAAACCAATTATTAATTAAAAGTTTGAGAATATGAAAAAGAATGTTGGAACCACAGACAAGGCCATCCGCATGGTAGCAGCAGTGCTGATCGCCGTATTGTATTTTACAAATGTGATCTCAGGGACGGTCGCCATCGTACTGGGAGTACTGGCAGCGGTATTTGTGCTGACCTCGATGGTCAGCGTTTGTCCGCTGTACATGCCTTTTGGCATCAATACCGCCCAGAAAAAACAGGAATAAAGACAGGCAAAAACGGATGGATGTTTTTTCGCCAAAACCCAAATTCCGCAAAAAGAGTGGTTTTTGCGGAATTTGGGTTTCGGTGAAAACGCCTTGAAGAATAATTAACGTGAGGTCCTTATAATTATAGGCATAAGTCCGAATGATGAAAAGCAATCTGTATGGTCAAAAACCATCGACGGATATAAAAATCTCTTATATCGAACTCTCACGCTACTTAATAAACATTCCTCTCGGATTACCCACGCCCGACAATACCGTTTCGGCTTCGCTTCCATCCAGATTGGCACGTTTGATATTGCCCAGATTTGTTTCGGACCAATACAATTTATTGGCTTTGTAATCGACCGTCACGCCGGAGCCGCCCCTGTTACCAGAGAAGCTGGCGATTTTTACAGCTCCCGAACCATCCAGGTTGGCCTGCATCAGTCCTGCCTGGTTCCTGTCATCGTAATAAATTTTGCCATTGACCTCATCGATAAACAGACCATAACCATAGGCGCCCTGTATAATAGCCGCTACACCGGTACCATCACTCTTTGCAATGTACATATCTTCCACATTGACTTCATAGAAATAGATCAGACCAGTCGTTTTGTTGAATCCGATAGCCCGCATCAGACCTCCTGGTATATTGATGAACTCTTTCTCAAAACCGCTACCATCCAGATTGGCCCGGGATACATTTGGTCCATCTGCGATATACATTTTGTTTTCAGCAAGATTGATCGCGATTCCATAAGGAGAGGAAAGACCCGAAAGGAGTTCTTCCAAATCACTGCCATCCGGATTCATACGCCATACTTTTCCTGAATTGGTGACTTGAAAATCGACGTAATAGATCTTTTCATTCTCTGCATCGTAGGCCATTCCGTGGGCATCCTTACCACTCATATTGATCACGGTCTCCACACTGGAGCCAGACACAAGTGAGAGTTTACGCACGAGGCTGGTGGCATATTCGATAAAATAAAGTTCACTATCCGATTCCACCTCGGCATTGGGATCTATGACTGTAAGATCAACGGAATAATTTCCTGTTCCGCCCGGACCGACGGCCGTCAGTTTGACGCTAAAGATCCCCGGATTGGCATAGGTTTTTGCCGGGTTGCTTTCCGTAGAACTTGTGCCGTCACCAAAATCCCATGTATAAGATTCCGCATTTTCCGATGCATTGGTAAATTGGATTGCTTCGTTGATATTTAACACTTCTCCACCACTACGGGTAAAAAAACTTTTTACCGGATCTGGCAAAGAATCGAAGTCATACGGATCAGTTTGACATCCTGCGACCATCATCACAGCAATCACAAAAGCGGGTAATACTCGTTTTAACATATTCATGGTTTTAATTATTTTATTTCAATCTGAAACTTTGTCCTTCCGAGAACAACGATAGCCGCGCATTGCGGAAAGCTGTCTTGCCGTTCCCTGATATTTGTATCTTTTTTGGCTGCGAGACCACCACAACCTGGCTGTCACCCACGACCCTTGCTTTGTTTCCGGTCACGATCACAGCTGTGCCTTCATCGATGCCGATCATCACCTTCCCGGGATAGTCGGACAGCACACTGAGCAGACGATTGTACCGGCCGCGTATTATAAAATGCTGATCGATAATCGCACTGGTCAGAAAGCCCATTCCCTGAGAAGTCACCACGTAGTCCGGTTTTATTTCCCTGAATGAAGCACTCTCACTTTCTCCTTTTTGCGCACCGGTGATCATCTGCGCTGACATCACTGCTGCCCCTGCGCTGGTGCCGGAGAGTGTAGCTCCCTTGCGATAGGCATCATGCAAAGCATCATACAGCTTACTGCCACGGACTACCTGCATAAATTTATTCTGATCCCCGCCGGTTATATAGATCAACCGAGCATTCCGGACGGAATCTATCCAGTCCTGACGGTCATTGGCCTGTGCCTGAGTGAAATTAAAGCTGGCAATGGGATGATCGGTATGCCCGGAGAGTTGTTCACTGATGTAGGCAATCGATTCTTCCGGCACACTGGTGGCCATTGGGAGAATCACAATGTAGTCCGATGGACGAAGATCGGCTGTCTCGACAAGCGCTCCGATCAGTGCGGCTGAACGCTCTCCACCACCGATGATAAACAGGTTGCCTTTGTCCCGCCCCTGGCCGTAAACCACAAATGCCGCGCAAATAAAGGCGAAGAGCAACGTGTATCTTTTCCCAAAATTCATACTCATTATTTATAAATATAAATTGCTATATTTCCGTTTTCATCTACTGTGCCACGATACATGCCCGAAGTGTTAAACTCCATCGCCACTTTTCCGGATTTGTCCAGGCTGATGATACCCCCGTCACCTCCCATCTCTCCGATCTCAGCAATGACTTGTTTAGCCGCGTCCACGACGGACATATTTTTCAGTTCCATCAATGCGGACAGACGGTGTGCCGCCACTCCCCGGATGTAATATTCACCCCAGCCCGTAGAGGAAATGCCAGCAGTGGCATTATTGCAATAAGTACCTGCACCGATAATCGGCGAGTCACCTACCCGGCCGTACCGCTTATTGGTCATTCCACCAGTGGAAGTCCCGGCAGCCAGATTTCCCTGCTTGTCCAGGGCCACGGCACCTACTGTTCCGAATTTATTGTCCTTGTCGGAAATACCGGCTATCCGGCTTTCACGGATCGTTGCATCCTCTACAAATGCGGCCCGGCCGGCTTCTTCTGCCTTGATCGTTCGCTGCAATTGATCCCAGCGTTCCTGCGTGAAAAAATAGGATGGGGGTGCCGTTTCACATCCGTTGGCGGCCGCGAACAACTCCGCACCTTTGCCAACCATCATCACATGTTCGGACCGGTCCATCACTGCCCTTGCGGCATCGATCGGGTTTTTGATATTGGTCACTCCCGCTACGGCACCGGCTTTCAGGGTTTGTCCGTCCATGATGGAAGCGTCCAGTTCATTCCGGCCATCATGGGTAAACACGGCTCCTTTCCCCGCATTGAACAGGGGAGAATCTTCCAGCACATGGATGGTGGCCTGTACCGCATCCAGGGCAGTTTCTCCCTTGAGGATCAGGTCGTAACCCGCCTGCAACGCTTCGGTCAGCGCCTCATGATAGGCCTTTTCTTTTTCCGGTGTCATCAACTCCCGGTCGATGGTGCCCGCACCCCCGTGAATGACCATGACATATTTGGTCGTATCCACGGTATCCGTACCGGAACTGTCAGGGCCGTCCGCAAGTTGATTATTGCAGGAAAGCAGCAACATACAACTCCCGGCCAACAGGCCGATAGTTTGAAAAAAGTTCTTTTTACTAAATACTGTGTTCATCCTTTTTGAGATTATTGACAAATTAAAGATTATTGGCGTACGGCCTGAGTCCAGTTTCCCGAAACAATGACCCACCAGAATTTTTCCAATCCTGCCGTGCTCTCAGGCTCGAACGTATTGATATTAAATTTATTGTTGCTCCCAGTTGCGGATATTGCTGATACATACATCGCTTTCCCGTCGCGGTTCCAGGTGACCGGGCTATTGGCAACCAGTGTTTCCGGACTTTTATCTGCCTCCGTTTTTACGAAAAAAGCCTTGTTCGTACCCACAACCTCCGCAATCCCATTTTCATCAATACAGACGGCGGTCCTTTCGTCCACTGCGATCGCCCGTGGTACTTTGTTCCAGTCTTTCATGATACGTCCCAGAAAAACGCCTGTGCGCCCTTCCCGGTTCCGTTGGGAGAAATGCTGATCGGTGATCACGTTTTGCAGAAATGGCGCACGCAGAAAATCATCGGTCCCCAGGGTGATTTTCTGGGCATATGGATTGGCCAGCGCTTCAGGTGAATCGATACCGCCCCTTTCTGCACTGAAATAATAATTACCGAGAATAGCAGCTCCAGCACTGGTACCCCCGACCGGCACTTTCTTTTCGGTCAGCAGATAATTGATCGCAGCCATGACCTTTGTCCCTTTCCAGTAGCCGGTATAATCGGACTGGTCGCCTCCGGCAATAAACAGCATTTCGGCATTCCGGATGATCCGGGCCACTCCATCGTCATCCGCCAGCTTGCGGGAATCGATCTTCAGGGTTTCCACGGAATTGACCTGGCCCAATCTATTGACATAGGGGTTGTAGGCATCGGTGCCGGTTGCCCGGATAATGACCACATCACCTCCTCCGCTCCGTTCGATCATCCACCGGAATGCAGCATCCACATCGGCTCCACCGCCCATGATCACCAGTCCCGTTTTGGTCACGGTCTGTACATCTGCCGTATCACCGACAATCCCGATGGACGCCATACGGGGACTTGGGTTTGTGGGCGGCGGTACATCCGGGTCAAATGGATTTTTGACCTCCTTTTTTTCACAGGAAGCCAGCACAAAAACGGTCAGTAACAGGAAGCCGAATCTTCGCATCATTACTATTGATAATTTGGATTTTGAGTAATATTCCGATTCACCGCGATTTCATCTGCCGGAAGCGGAAAGCAATACTGTGCGTCTGTCGGGTTTAACCGGACAGCCCCTGAAGTGTTGATCGCATCCTGTGTGGTACGTTCGATCGGCAGACTCCTGCGTTTCAGATCAAAAAAGCGATGTCCTTCAAAAGCCAGTTCCTTGAACCGTTCATTATAGATTGCATTGAGCACACTTTGTTTATCAGCAAATGACGCATTTGCATAGTTGTGGATACGTGCATTTCTCAGTGCATTCAGATCTGCGGCTGCAGCGGAGTTGTTGTTCCTTTCAGCCTCAGCCTCTGCCCGGATCAGGTACATTTCTCCGGTGCGGAAAAGCTTGATCGGGGTCAGGCCCGGATAGCTGCTGTTTCCACCTACATATTTTTGAACCAGGTAAGCGGATTTGACTCCATTGGAAGCATTCTGCCGCGCCTGATCGTATCTGATGTAGCGGGCAAAACGGATATCATCCTGCCGTTGTGCCACTGTACCAAACTGATCGATCAGTTTGAATGAGGGGGCATACAATACAATCTCTCCCGCCTCACGGAAGAAAGCAGCACCGATGCGGGAATCACCGACTACACGTGCCAATTGCCAGACAACCTCCGCCTGGCTATCATTTGTCCAGATCCTGTCAAAGTCATTTTTCGGAGCGAGGGGCTCACCGGAGATTACTTCGGATGCATACGCAATCGCACCATCCCAGTTTTTCTCATACAGTGCGACCCGGGCCTGTATGGCAGAGACGGCTGTCCTGGTAATCCGGGTATTATTACTGAATCCTGCCGGAATCAAATCCTTTGCTGCCAGCAGGTCCGCATTAATGTCATCAAAATTGGATTGCACCGTTGGTCTCGAAGGGTAACCCAGCTCCCGTTGCTTCATATAGGGGACACCCATACCATTTCCATCGTAAGTAGAGGCATAAGCCCTCAATAATTCAAAATGGCTATAAGCTCTCAGAGCAAGCAGCTCGCCATGATATTGATTGAGCAGTGCTTGTGTTCCTGAACTAACCGGAATGTTGGGAATAGCCTCCAATACATGGTTTATCCGGTCAATGATCACATAATATTCATTCCAGGCAGAGGTCACTGATCCAGAAGACGAATTGTACAACCACCTGTGCGCAGAGGTATTGGACACGGTATTTTCCGTCGGCAACATCACCTCATCCGATGCAATGGCAGCGGCTTCGATCAGGGTATAGGTCAAAGGAGCATACGCCCCAAGCACCCCCATGTTCACATCACTTAGATTACGGAATGCCTTAGTTGGGTCAATGGAATCGGTCGGTGCCATGTCCAGCTTGTCACAGGAGAAGAACCCCATCCCTACAAGTGCTATTAGAACTGATATTTTATTGATTTTCATAATACTCAAAAATTAGAGGTAACACAGTGCTATTGAAAGCCTGATTAAAAATTAACATTGATACCTGCCGTATATTTACGGGCATTGGGGTACTCAAACCTTCCGTACACCCGGTTGTTCTCCGGATCCAGTCCACGCCAGTTTGTCCAGGTAAGCAGGTTCTCTCCCTGAACAAAGATATTGGCCGACCTGAAGAATTGCTGCCCGAACAATGTTCCCGGAATACTATAATTCAGTTTCAAGTTTCTCAGCCGCATATAAGATGCCTCTTGAATATCTTTGGAAGTAAAATTACGGGGGATATCGATGCGTTGCAAGTGCGCAATATCACCCGGCTTTTTCCAGCGGTCATAAAGCATTCTTTTACTTTGGTTACTGGTCATATACCTTTCGGTTTCTATATAAAAATCAATATTGTTCCAGCGCTGTACATCCGAGACAAAGGAGAATAGGGCATTCAATGTGAGGTCCTTCCATCTCATTGAGGTTGTGATACCGCCCGTCCATTTTGGGTACATGCTTGCCGCAAGCGGCACAGACTGTTGTTCTGAATTATATACATTGGTCACAGAGCCGTCCACATTCATATACAACGCCTCTCCATTTGCCGGATCCACTCCGGCCCAACGTGGCGCATAATACGTGCCGTAAGGAAGACCGACTTTGATGATCCTTGTATCTCCATCCGGCAGTTCGTCCACAATATCGGTCACCCGCAGGATCTTGTTTTCATTAAAGGCTGCATTCACCCCGATGTTCCAGTTGAAATTCCGCTTCTGGATGACATCCCCGCTCAGACTGAATTCGATACCCTGATTGCTCATACGGCCGGTACTCAACATCGCAGAGCTCGCTCCCGAAGTCGCAGAAAGCGGCTGGTTGATAAACATATTCTTTGTGATCCGGTTATACCAGTCGGCGACAAGCCGGATCCGCTGCCTATTGAAAAGGGCCAGGTCCAGTCCGGCATTGAACTCATCCACGTATTCCCAGTCAAAGTCCGGATTGCCGATACCTGCCGGCCTGATCCCCTGCTCCCCACCATAGGAGGTGCTGACGGAATAGGTAGGCATATAGGCAAAACTACTACCGAACGGACTGGCTGTCTGCCCATAGCTGGTCCTGAACCTCAGGGTTGAGACCAGGTCATTGTTGATCAGAAAGCTTTCCCGTTTTGCATCCCAGGCCGCGCCAAAGGAATAAAATCCATGCCAGCGGTTCTTGAGCGGCACAGAGGACAAGGAAGCCCCGTCATACCGATAGCTGGCCGTCACTGTATATTTATCGCTGAGTGTATAACGCCCAACGCCCATATACGAGATCATGGCACTGGCCGAGCGTCCACCGCTCAGGGACGGCAGAAAAGCCGTACTCACGGTGATGCCAGCGGGTGTTTCAGGCAGGCGGTCATCCAATCCATATCCTCTGTAACTAAATGATTTGTAGTCACTGAAAAGATATTCAAGGAAACCGGATACCTCAAACTCATGCTTGTCCACTGTTTTGTTGTAGGTAATACCGGACGTAGAAACCATATTAAAGTTTCTTCTCAATCCCTCTCCAAATGCCCCGCTCTGGCCTGCTTGCCTGCTTCCTATATAAGAAAGCGGGTTGATAAAGACCTGATCGATAGAATTCCGGAAATCCATACCGGCCCGGGTACTGATCTTAAGGCCTTCCATAAGTTCATAAGCCATGTTGAGGCCCAATATTGTTTTGAACTGTTCGGTCTTGTCCGAAGTACCGAACAAGACATCGACCCCCCGGCTTCCCTCACGGGTATCCAGAAACGGCATGTCTGCGTCTGTGGGGTGGAAAGCGCCATCCGCAGTGAAAGGATATTCATAAGGCAGACCATAATAGACCGAGGCCATAGGGGCCCCTACTCCTGTGCCGCCTTCATTATAGGTAAACTTCGAACTGGAATAACCCAGGTTCAGGTTTACGCCGGCCGAAAATCTGCCGTAATTCATAGTCGTATTGCTGCGCAGGGAGTACCTGTTCAAACCGGTTTCCTGGACGATGCCGTCCTCATTCCACAATCCGATCGCATTATAGGTTTGTATATTGTCATTACCACCGCTCAGACTGACCTGCTGCTCCATAAAGTTGCCACTCTGGAAGAAAAGATCCCGCCAGTCTGTGTTCATATTTCTCAAACTGTCCAGTATATGTCCGGCGTTCTGCTGCCAGGATGCTGATTGGGTAGCATAGTTTGGGTTTCTTGGGGAAAATCTCCATCCCGGACCTATATCACGTCCGGTTTCCAGGCCCACTTCTTCTTCAAATCTCAGGCGCTCTTGTGCATCCATCATCTCAAAGGTAGGCTGGGTCAGGGTGGAGAAACCGTATTGAGAAGCATAATGCACGCTCAATCTTCCTTTCTGGCCTTTTTTGGTCGTAATCACGATCACACCATTTGATCCCCTCGAACCATAGAGTGCCTTTGCAGAAGCGTCCTTCAGAACATTGACCGATTCGATATCCTCCGGATTAATGGTCTGGAAGTACCCGCTTTCTATCGGAATACCGTCCATCACATACAATGGAGAATTCGAACCCCCAATGGATCCGATGCCCCTGATGACCAGTGATGCGCTTTGTCCCGGCTGACCGGAACTGGAGATCACGCTCATGCCGGGTACACGCCCCTGAAGGATCTGGTCCAGTGTACTCATGGGTACCTGATTGATCTCCGTGGCCCCGACACTGGAGGCAGCACTTGGACTTTTGCTCCTTGCGTAATCGGTATAACCGGTCACCGTAACCTGTTCGATCAGATTATCTTTGAGCTGGAGCACAATGGTCAGTTGTTCTTCCGATCCGATCCGTACCGTCTTGGTAAAATAGGCAACATGGGAGATTTCCAGCTCATCACCGTTGTTGGCCTGTACGGTGAAGGCCCCTTCGCTTGTGGTCGAGGAAATGGCACTACGCCTGATGCTGATAACCGCACCTTCGATCGGATTGCCCGATTCGTCCACTACTTTACCCCTGATCGTTCGGGACTGCTGGGCCTGGACCGTCGCTCCGGCCTGAGGCTGACTCTCCTGGATCACGATGGTGTTGGCCTTGATGGTGTAAACAAAGGGTTGGCCTTCAAATATTTTCAACAATGCTTCCTCGATAGAGACATTCCGCAGATCGATACTGACCGGCGTAGCCTCTTTCATGACTTTGTCACTGTACAAGAAGTCATAATCCGTTTGTCGTCTGATCTCTTTAAATACATCAACCAGATTGATGTTATTCTTCTTCAGGGTGACTGTTTGTCCATACGTATAGGCACTGACCGGAAAGATCGTTGTAACTAATAAAATGGTGATCAGTTTGATGATCAGCTTGGATTTAGCCATTCCTACCGGGGCTCTGGACAACGATTTAAAGTAAAATTCCATACATTTAAATAATGGTTTAACAATTTTTAGTATTATCTTTTCAATTCATTCTTACTTCGAGGCGACCACCCGTTTTTCATTGATTGCAAACTGCACTTCACCGGTCGCTTCCAGGATCATCAACACTTCTGATAAATGTTTCGACCGGGAGACCTGCCCGCTGAACGTCTGCACCCTATCTACCCTGGGGTCATAAACAATATCTACATCATACCAGCGTCCGACTCTATTCAGGATCTGCGTCAAGGTCTCCTGCTGAAAAATGAAATCGCCGTTTTTCCAATCGATGGCCTGTTGGGTTCCCACCTGATGGACCCGGAAGCCCGTTTCTGTCAGCAGAGCCTGTTCTCCCGGCACGAGTATTACATGATTTCCGGTTTTGCCCGTCTGATGGGTACTCCGGATCTGTACGCTGCCTTCCAGAAGTGTAGTCCTGGTGATACCTTCATCATTGTAACCGTTGATATTGAATGAAGTGCCCAGCACTTTTACTTCCTGACCTTGACTTCTTACAATAAATGGGCGGGTTTCATCTTTGGCAACCTCGAAATAAGCTTCGCCGGTGAGCTCCACGATTCGCTCATGCTGCGTGGAAAATGTCGTTGGAAATTTGATCGAAGACGCAGCATTCAACCAGATTCTGGTGCCGTCGGGCAGCAATACCTGGTGCTGGGCCCCACGTGGGGTTTCGATGGTGCTGTATCGCCCTTCACTCTTATTCAATTCGCTTTGATCTATAATCTCATACACCAATTCCCCATCAGCCGTTCTTGAAATCAACAGTCCGGCTTCCCTGGCAATGGAACCGTGATCTGTATCCGTCAAATGAAATGATTGTCCGTTGGGGAGGGTAATAATTGCTTTATTCGTCCCTGGGGCCACGTCGTTGAGGTGATCCGTATGAAGGGCCAATTCCGGGCCGGCATTCTGGGGAATCAGATAAAAAAACAAGCCCACACAGGAGGCCAATAAGATGGAGGCTGCTGCGGCTATCCTTAGCCATCTGCTGCGGTTACGTTCTGCATTGATGTGCTGCTGCGCATTGCTTCCAAAACTGTGCATAGCGGCCCGCAGCTCCTGCTCCGAGAGCACAGAGTGCTCATCTTCCCCCAGATGGTGAAACCATTTTTGCAATAGTTTGATCTCATCCGGAGTACATACTCCTCTTTCGTATTTCTCGATTAATTCTTTGGCTTCTTTCATTGGTTACGGTATTTTTCACCCGATTTCACACATAAGACCGTTAAGGCCGTGCCAATCGGGTACAAGGAATTAAAATAAATTTTTCAATAATATAATATGAGAAGGAGCCAGGTCGCAAAACTCAGGCGCAGGCGCAGCACTTTTAAGGCCCTTTTGATCTGGGTATCAACTGTATGTGTCGAGATATCCAGAAGCTTGGCAATTTCCTTATTGGTGAACCGCTCTTTTCTGCTCAAGATAAATATTTCCCGCATTCTGGGTGGCAATGCATCAATTTCCTTTTCGATCAGTGCTTTAATATCTCTCTCCCGGATCAGGAAATCGGTCGGGGTGGGAGAAGTGATGAATCCCTGCAAAGACTCCAGATATTTGTCCTCCACCTTTTTCCGTGCGAACAGATCGAAAGCTCTGTTGCGGACCATCGCATAGAGGTAAGCGGCTAGGGATACCTTGGGTGAAAACGCTTTTCTCCTGTCCCATAAGGTGATCAGGGTGTCCTGTACAACATCCTGGGCTTCCAATTCATTGTGCAGCTTTTTGTGTGCGTAAATATATAACAGCGTATGGTACCGTTCGTAAATTTCCGTGAATGCAAGCTTGTCGCTCTCCCGTAAAAGGACGACCAGATCTTTATCAGAAAGTTTGCGATAGAACTCCATAATTTCAGGCAATGACAGAGGTGCAAGTTAGGTTTTATTTTTGGAATAACTGAATTGGACCTTTGTTTTATTGATGGGAGGC
>JBEBWT010000049.1:0-12430 GCA_040392005.1 Parapedobacter defluvii | reverse complement strand
TCGCGACCTCAACCTTGGCAAGGTTGCGCTCTACCAACTGAGCTACTTTCGCTTGGTGTTTTTTCCGTCACATTTCGCCTTTTGGCCCCTGCTTATCCGGTCAACGGTGCAAATATAGGGAGTTTTGTGTTTTATTCAAATAATTTTTCAAAAAACAAGCAATTTTATTGTAAATCATTGTCATTCAGCAATTCATTAATCAGTCCCTGCTCGTAACCCTTGCTGAGCGCATAATTCAGGAGCCGCTGCTTCCGTTTGTAGGGATCCTGGTCGGGGAGGGAAGCCCCTTTTTTCTCCAGCAGCTCCAGCAGATTCCCCCGGTATTCCTCCGGATCCAGGCTGGCAAGGGCAGTGCGGATGATGGGTTCAGACACGGATTTTTGTTTCAGACCCTGTTTGATCCTGAATTTCCCCCATTTTTTGATCCGGTGCTTTCCTCCGGCATAGGCCAGCGCAAAACGTTCTTCATTGAGAAAACCCCCACTGATCAGTTCGGCCAGTAAATTTTCCACCTCATTAGATTCCAGGCCCCAGGCATACAGTTTATCCCGGACTTCCTGCTGGGACCGCTCCTGAAAGGCACAGTAATTTTCGGCCTTTGCTTTGGCTGCTGAATAAGTAAGTGGGGCTAACGAAGTCATAAATACCAAAAATTGTAATTCAGTTTATTAAGGTAATATACCAAAAATTCTGAATATCAACAAATAATTCTGAAATTGCATCGCTATAAAATGGGACACAGACTTTATTCTATTGCAGAGCTGATAGAGATCCTGCAACCGGCAGATCAGGTGGTTGCAGATCAGGATTCACAGATCGATACCCTGGCTTATGATAGCCGGAAATTGCGCAATGGCGGTAGTGCACTGTTTTTTGCGCTGAAAGGACTGCGGGACGGACATCGTTTTCTGGGAGAAGCCTACGAGGCGGGTGTACGCAATTTTGTGATTGCTGACCGGAATCAGATGGAGCCTGCAAGTTTTGCGGGAGCCAATTTTCTGATCGTGAATGATACTCTTGCGGCCATGCAGGAGCTGGCTGCCTTTCACCGTTCCCGGTTTCATTATCCTGTCATTTCGATCACGGGCAGCAATGGCAAGACCATTGTAAAAGACTGGTTGTATCAGTTGCTTTCCCCTGAATTCCGCATAGTAAGAAGTCCCAAAAGTTATAATTCCCAGCTGGGGGTGGCGCTTTCATTGTGGCAAATGAGTGATGCCTATAATCTGGCCATTACCGAAGCGGGAATCAGTCGGAAAGGGGAGATGGAAAGGCTGGCCGGAATGATTAAACCGACCATTGCTGTTTTGACGACGGTTGGCGCGGCGCATCAGGAAGGGTTTTCCAACTTCGGGGAAAAGGTGCGGGAAAAGCTCAAATTGTTTGACGGTGCAGCGCAATGGGTTTTGCCGGTGGACCAGTTGAAATCCTCCGTGGCTTCAGCGGCATCGCTGGCATCCGTGACATCGCTGGCATCCGTGACATCGCTGGCATCCGTGACAACCGATCCCAGAGCGGTACCCCTGCTCGGAAATATCAGGATTGTGCCAGATTCACAAACAGGTACGACGGAGATTTTTGAGTCCGCAATACAGGAAAACAGCGCTGCGGGAAGTGCAACCTCTCAGGATACTAACATCCTTCAGTCCATCGTCATTCCGTTCATTGACAAAGCCTCCATCGGGAATGCCATCACCTGTTGGTCGGTCATGCGTCTGTTCGGATACGACCACGATACGATCAGGGATCGCATGCGCAGATTGCAGATGATGGAGATGCGCCTGCAACTGAAGCAGGGAATCAATCATTGCACCCTGATCGATGACTCTTATAGTAATGATCTTTCTTCGCTGGCCATTTCGCTGGATTTACTGGACCGGCAAAAGCAGCATCCCCATAAAACACTAATTCTGTCCGATCTGCCGGAAGTCACTGGCGATGAAGCTGCGGTCTATGGAGAGGTGAAAAAGCTGCTGGAGCATTATCAACTGGACACACTGATCACGGTCGGCCCGGTACTGGCGGGGGGCGCCTGGCAATTTCCGGTCAAAAAGCAACTTGCGTTCCGGGACACCCAACAACTGCTGGATTCCCTGGCGGCCCTGCATTTGACGGATCAGAATATATTGATCAAAGGAGCACGGAAATTTGCTTTTGAACAGATCAGTGCCCGGCTGGCGGCCCAAAGCCATGAAACCAGGCTGGAGATTAATATGGACGCTCTGGGTCATAATATCCAGCAGTATAAGGCTCTGCTGGGGCCGGATGTCCGCATCATGGCAATGGTCAAAGCTTTCTCCTATGGTTCCGGCAGCTTCGAGATTGCCAGTCTCCTGCAATTCCACCGGATTGATTATCTCGCTGTGGCCTATGCCGATGAAGGGGTCGCCTTGCGGAAAGCGGGAATCCGGCTGCCCATTATGGTTATGAATCCGGACCGTTCGTCCTTTGATGCTATTCTGCAATATCAATTGGAACCGGAATTGTTTGATTTTGCGATCCTGCGGGAATGGGTGGACTGGCTTGCAGCTCAGGAAGAACAGGGAAATCAGCCTGTTCCAGAAGCGGAAAGTCATCAGAAAAGGGAAAAGCAGCCGGTCCATATCAAAATAGACACCGGCATGCACCGTCTTGGTTTTGATCCGGCCCAGGCCGAAGCACTGGGTCAATACCTGGCCAGCACCAGACAGATCCGGGTGATCAGTGTTTTTTCTCATCTGGCGGCTTCCGGAGATCCGGCCCAGGATGCGTTTACACAAAATCAGATTGAGTTATTTGATCAGGCATGCTCGGAGCTGGCGCAATTTCTGCCGGAAGGATTCATCCGGCATCTGGCCAATTCGGATGCTATTTACCGTTTTCCCCAGGCCCGCTACGGAATGGTCCGGCTGGGTATAGGCTTGTACGGGCTGGATAGTGGCTCCGGTCTGGATCTGCAACAGGTGGCTACCCTGAAAACTGCAATTACACAGATCCGTGAATTGCCGGCAGGGGAGACAATAGGCTATGGACGAAAGGGGATGCTGGAGCGTGACAGCCGGATCGCGACAGTACGGATCGGCTATGCGGATGGTTACGACCGGCGTTTTGGCCGGGGAATAGGGCAAATGCAGGTGCATGGTGCTAAGGTGCCCACCGTTGGCGATATTTGTATGGATATGTGTATGCTGGATGTCACGGATGTACCTGATGCGAAAGTAGGAGATGAAGTATTGGTATATGGTGATTTGTCCGCCCTGGCCAGATCCATCGGGACGATCCCCTACGAATTGCTGGTCAGTATTTCCCAGCGGGTGAAAAGGGTCTATTATTATGGATGAATTACTTGATTGAAAAATGATGAATAAGACATTGAGATTATTGTTTTCGTACCTTGTCAAAGGTATTCTGGTGGTGGTACCCCTTGCCGGTGCCCTGTTTGTGATTGTCTGGGCGGTATCGAGTATTGATTCGGCGCTCAATCTGAGTAGCTGGTTTTGGCAGGATGAGAACGGTCGCCCACTGTATGTCCCCGGTCTTGGTATCCTGACCGTGGTCATTGCTCTGATTCTGGTTGGTCTGATTTTCACGACTGTGGTGACCGAACCGATTTCCAATTGGATCAATAATCTGCTGAACCGTATCCCCCTGTTCAATACTCTTTATTCATCGATCAAGGATTTTACCGAAGCCTTTATGGGTGATTCCAAAAAATTCAATGAGCCGGTTTTGGTATTGATCAATGAGACCGGATTGAAAAAAATCGGTTTTCTGACTCAGAAGGATTTGAGTGCAATCGGTTTGGAAGATGATGTGATTGTCTATTTTCCCTATGCCTATTCAGTGGCTGGCCAGATTGCAGTGGTCAAGGCTGCGAATGTGACGGCTCTGAATATCAGTTCGACGGATGCCATGAAATTGGTTGTTTCGGGCGGAGTCAGTGGACTGGAGGGGTGATTTTTTTATGAGAAAATCCGGTTCCACGAATGTTGTCCGATGAGCAAAATCGGTACTTTCGGAATTTCCCGGGAATTGTGTTTTGAGAGGATGGACTATATCCGGGTTAAAACTCAACCGGCACCGACCGGTACGGTTTGGATCACTATTAATTTTCCTTCAGCATCCGTGCAAAAATAGAGATTCCGGCCATTGGCTTCTGCAATCCGGTGTTTTTTCCGGATTTCCTCGGCTTTGATGGGAAAATTGCGGGTGATTACATTTCCCGAAAGGGACGATTTATCCTTTTTAAAAATAGCATAAGGAGTGACGGATGCCACACGGGTGATTTTACCCATAAAATCCCCGGCCAATGAGTCACTGGTGTAGAGATGGGTGTGGGGATGGAGTTTGGTCAGGCCGTAATGCAGGGCCGTCCACTTGAAGGCTCCTGCTTTCAGCAATGCAGCATCGGGTTCATATAAGTATTGCCGGGGAGGACCTAAGGGTACCGTTGCTTTTTGCTCTTCTTCCAGCGTGAATGAAATCTTATGGATTATTTCCGGGCCTGGAGGCAAAGCAGGCGCTGATTGCGGGCCCATAAGCGGATCGGCTGCTGGTTTTTTCAGAGCAACCGCCGTAATAATAACCTGCTGAAAGCCCCGGCTCAACCGGCAGAGCAATTCCTTGCATTCTCCCCCAACGCTGACCACCTGTACCTCGTAAAGCCCCGGAATCGAGCGGATAGCCTCCTGAATATCCAGCATGGGCGCCAGTTTGATCAATACTTCTCCGGTTTTTTCAAACAAAACCGGGATCAGGTCCAGTATATTGGGTTGGCAATCTTCCAGTCGGAAAACCTTACGGGATCCCTGTCTGCGGGCGGGATCCAGATAAACAACATCGTATTGATCAGGCTCCGCAGCAAGCAAATGTGCCACACCGTCACCCGCAATACAATCAATCCCCGGAATCTCCAGAACCGCTGCATTGTGGCGGACAATGGCTGCCAGATCTGTATCCTGCTCACAATAGGTCACCTGGCCGGCCACCCGGGCAAAGGAGAAACTGTCCACTCCAAATCCGCCGGTCATATCCAAAACCCGGCAGCCCGCGGGCAGCAGGGACGCCTTATAAGCAGCAGTCAGTTCCGAGGAACTTTGTTCGATGGAAAGCCGCTGTGGGTAATAAACACCTGAGGAATGATACCAGGCCGGTAGTTTGTGCCGGCTGCGCTGCCGGGAATCCACCTGACCGGCCAGCTCACTGGGGGAAATATCCGCAAAAGGCGACTTTCCCAGGGCGAACTCCTGAGGATTGCGGGCTTCCTGATCCCGGAGATATTCCTGCACTTCAGGCCTGAGCAATAGTGGATTCATGGGTTATCACAAAAATTTATTTACCGGCTGTCCGGTTCCGGACCAGCAATTGGCAGGTATCCCGGTCCCGCAGTTCCATCATGATCTCTTTGTCCACCAGTACCCTGTCAATGGTCTGCTGGTCATAATAACGGATGGTGATCAATTCCAGGTGTTCCTGTACACTGACCTGATAATCCGTTTCCAGTGCCCGCACAAGCTCTCTGATATAATCTGCCTGATTGTCCACACTCACCGAAAAACTCACGGCCGAATTGTGCATCATATTGATCTTGACCCGGTGTTTGTGGAACAAATGAAAAATCTGGCTCAGGTTATCTTCTACTATAAAGGAAAAATCCTTAGGCATAATGGAAATCAGGACTTGATCGACCTTGAAAATAAAGGAAGGGATAGATTTGGTGCCGGATGTTGTTCCGATCCGGGTGCCATCGCTGCTGGTGTCCAGAAAAGAACGTACCAGCAGATTGATCCCCTTGTTCTGAATGGGTTTGATCGTTTTCGGATGAATGACCGTGGCACCGTAATAAGTCAGTTCGATCGCATCCAGATAAGACATTTCGGGGATCAGTTCAGTATGGTCAAACCACTTGGGGTCCGCATTCAGCACGCCGGGAACATCCTTCCAGATGCAGACCTGTGCCGCATCCAGACACGCGGCGAAGATCGCGGCGGAATAATCGGATCCTTCTCTTCCCAGGGTGGTAGTAAAATTCTCCGAAGTGGAGCCAATAAAACCCTGAGTGACCACAAACCCTTGTTCAAACAAAGGCGGAATCCCTGTTTTTATTAATTTCTCCGTCTTTTCCCAGTCCACATTGGCCTCCCGGTAATGATTGTCCGTAGCGATAAAATTCCGGGCGTCCACCCAGGTGTTCTGCAATCCCTGGCTATTCAGATAATGGCTGATAATGGTCGTGGAAAGCAGCTCTCCGATGGACACAATCTGATCGTATGTGAAATCAAAGGTGTCCACCGGCCCATCCTCCAGCACCCATTCAATTTCTACGAATAGATTGGAAATTTCATCAAAGACCGGGTGCGAGGGATCGGGAAACAACGCTGCGGCAATGTCAAAGTGAAAATCCCGGGCCTGCTCCAGAAAAGGATTGTCCCCGGTTTTTTCATTGAAAAAATGAAGCACCAGCCGTTCCAGCAGATTAGTGGTTTTGCCCATCGCCGAAACGACCACGACCAATGGATCGGTTGGTGCGGATGGGCCGTTTCCGGTTTTTACGGGCTGATCGTCTCCTGCCCCATGCGTTTTGCCGCTTTCCCTGAGTGAGGACCGCAGGATCGCTGTCAGATTGATTACTCCTGCTGCATCCCTGACGGAAGCTCCACCGAACTTGAATACTTGCATCATTATTTTTTCTTGATTTCCTGGATAATGGCCCTGGCCTTTCCGGTCAGAAAGCGATTGATCTCTTTGTAGGGTACCCTCAGTTCGGTCTGGCCAAAAACATAAGGCTTGATTTCATAAATATTGTATAAAAACAGCAGGCTGTCCCGCTCAAAGGCGATATTTTCCGGTAAATAAAACCGGTTGTCCTCAAAAAAGTATAAATCGGGACTCAGCTCCGGATTCCGCTGCTTTTCCAGTGTCCAGAAATATTGTTCGGCGACCGGTAGCAAAGCATTGATCTGACTGGTATCGATCAGGTCACCGTATTCCAATTCCAGGTTTTCCGGCAACCAGAAATGGGTAAACAGCGTATTATAATTACCGTGCGCCCCACCTGTATAGTTGTAATGATCGGTCTGCAAACCAATATAACTGCCGGTAATCTGTTGTACTTTGCTGCTGGTTTCATGATTCCACGGACGTGGGAATGGAAAAGATACCTGAAACGCTTCGTATTCCCTGATAAAGGTTTCGGCAGCCAGTCTAAGATTGAGACTGTCAGAACCCAACTGGCTTTTTAGTACGAATGCCTGAATGGCCCCATTTTCAAAATACGGAAAACGGGCAATATACTGCGTGGTGTCCTTGTTATTCAGACTGTCAGGAAATGACAGGCTGCTGCCCAGATGAAATGAATCATAAAAATAGGCAGGAGTGTCGGAGGTCCCGGATTCCATAAGTCTGGAGGCAGGAGCATCTGAAACCCCGGTGCTTTGCCCATCTGACCTGGTCCCGGAAGATTGACAGCCTATCAGCAGCCCCACACCTATTAATATACCCATCAACCTCCTTATTCCCTCACCCAAAAAATTATTCATGCTGTGTACCGGTTTCTAATGAATAATCGTTTTCCAAAGAAATATTGATCCACTCGTTGTCAAAGTTGGCCCCATATTTTCTGTAAAATGCCAATGCCGGCTCATTCCAGTCCAGTGCCTGCCACACCATTCCGTGATAGCCCCGTTCCCGGGACAATTCCAGGGTCCGGTCGAATAATTGTTTACCGATACCTCTGCCACGCATGGTTTCGGTCACTATAATATCTTCCAGGTACAATCTTCTCCCTTTCCAGGTTGAATAACGGATGTAAAACAGGGAAATCCCCACGATAACCGGCTTTCCCGCAGAGCCAGAAGAAGCGGATTCTCCTGGAGCGACCGACTCCCCGGAAGTGGGTGCGCTTTCTGCCACAAACGCTTCCCACACCGGCTGCGGGCCAAATCCGCAGGCTACAAATTCTTCCAGGCTCACGGTCACCGCATCCGGCTGACGCTCAAATGCCGCCAGCTCCCGGATGAGATCCATCATCTGCGGGCAATCTGCTTCTGTGGCCTTTCTGATCACTATTTTCTGTTGCTGTTCCATTTTCAATACTGCTTTGTCTTCAGAAACACATTCAATCCTTTACTTTGTAATGTTTGATGATCCGCTTGCCGAAAATCGTGGTGCCCAGCCGGATCATGGTACTTCCCTGATCCACAGCAATCTGATAGTCCGAGGACATACCCATCGAGAGGGTGTCAAATGCCGGCTGATCCCTGAAATAGCTTTGTTTTACCCCGTCAAAAAGGGTTTTCAATTCGTAAAACTCCTCTTTGATCAATTTTTCATTGGGTGTATTGGTCGCCATGCCCATGAGTCCCCTGATGCGTATGTGCCTCAGCGAAGCAAGATCCTCACTGCTGAGCAATTCGATCAGCTCCACATGATCCAGCCCGAATTTGGTGTCCTCGCTGGCGATGAAAACCTGCAACAGGCAATCGATCACCCGATTATGTTTTGCGGCCTGTTTGTCGATCTCCTCCAGCAGCCGCAGACTGTCCACCGAATGGATCAGGCTGATGAAGGGAGCAATAAACTTTACTTTGTTGCGTTGCAGATGCCCCAGCAAATGCCATTGGATATCCCCGGGCAGCAGTGCCTGCTTCTCCACCAATTCCTGCACCAGATTTTCCCCGAAAATCCGCTGTCCGGTTGCATAGGCTTCCTGCACCTCGTCTATGGATCTGGTTTTGGAGACGGTTACCAGCGTGACATTTTTCCCGGCGATTTCATCCCGGACACCTTGTATATTTTTTGTGATACTCATTTTTCAAGCATTGTCCGATGGATAAGTCATGAATTTCATCAACAAATCCACCTTTGTTTTGTAATTTTGTACAAAAATACAAAATGGGACGCTTATTATCCGGTTTGTTGCTGTTGAATTTATTAATTGCCTGCGGAGAAAAACTCCCCCCAGGAGTCCTGTCCAAAAAGAAACTGCCGGATTTGTTGGTGGAACTGCATCAACTGGATGCCTATATGGCATCAATGCCCATTGATTCGATCCGAAAGCTGATACGGCCCACCTATGAAAGGGTATTTGAGTACCATCACATAGACTCGAATGTCTTTATCCGGACGATAGAATATTACTCATCCAGACCGGGTGAACTCCAGCAGATTTATGAGATCGTGAATCAACGGCTTCAGGCTGCAATCAATGAAGATATTGAGCGGCGGGCGGAGGAAAACAGGCGGCAGGCTGCCGCAGATTCATTGCGGGCCATTCATCGGCGGGACAGCCTGATTTTGGTAGCGCGGGATTCGATGGACCTTAAAAGAAAACGGCATCTGCTGCTGCGACATGAATCGGACAGTACGCTGGATCGCCGGATCCCAGTGACTTTTATAAATTATTCAATCCATTTGTTAGATGATATGGGGCTGGGACGATTGGATTTTGGGCCATATACCCGGCTGGACTCCGCCAATCGGCGTGAAGAATATCTGCTGCCCAAGCAGTTTGCTCCCGATCCGGATAGTGATCCCGGGTTGCAACAGCTGATTCCCAGATTCCCGGCAGATACGTTGCCATCTAAACAACAATTGATGATGATCAAATAGCATGATATATCCTGAGAATACACTGGATAAACTCGGCTTTGCTGAAATAAGGGATCGCATCAGGGAGAAGTGCCTGAGCAGTTCCGGAAGGGATCTCGTGGACCGGATCCAGCCCCAGTACCGCTACGATACCATCGATCTTTTCCTGCGACAGACTCATGAATTCAAGGATTTGCTGGTCAATGATGCGGTCCTGCAAGTCGATCATCTGTTTCCGATCCGGCCAGCCGCCGAAAAAATCAGGATTGAAGGCATCTTTCTTTCCGAAGAGGAGTTTCATCACCTTTGCCTTTCCCTGAAAACTATTTTCGGGATACTGCGTTATTTTCAGGAACGCGCAGGGCAATACCCCAATCTGGAGGCTTTATTTGAGCACCTCCCGGTGGAGAAATCGCTGGTCACCGGCATTGAACGGGTGATCGATGAAAAGGGAAAAATCAGGCCGAATGCATCCTCCTTACTGGCAGATTTGAACGCTGGCATTGCCAAAGCGGAGCAGGAGGCACATCGGAAGATCGATCAACTGTTCAGACACGCCCAGGCACAGGGCTGGACAGCGGACGGTAATCTGACGGTGAGAGAGGGGCGCTTATGTATTCCGGTACTGGCTGAAAATAAACGAAAACTAAAGGGATATATACATGATGAATCGGCTTCCGGGCAGACTGCCTATATAGAACCCGAAGAAGTATTTCATCTCAACAACAAGCTGAGAGATCTGGAATTTGATCGCCGCCGGGAAATCATCCGTATCCTGACCGGATTGACGGACGAATTGCGCCCGCATGTGCCCCTGTTGTTATCCTATCATGGTTTGCAGACCAAGGTGGATTTTGTGCGGGCAAAGGCATTGTTTGCCCTGGATATTGATGCTCACATGCCGGAACTGGTCAAGGAAGCCTCCATCAACCTGGTCAATGCCGAACACCCTTTGCTGAAACTTGCATTCCGCAGGGAACAGGGCCAGATAGTCGTGCCATTGAACATCCGGATTGATCAACAAGACCGTATCATTGTGGTGTCCGGGCCTAACGCCGGTGGAAAGTCCGTATGCATGAAAACCGTGGGTCTTTTGCAACTGATGATCCAGGCTGGTTTACTGATCCCGGCAGATCCAACCTCCAGCGTGGGGATTTTCCGTTCTTTCTTTGCGGATATAGGCGATGATCAATCCATTGAAAGTGACCTGAGTACATACAGTGCCCATCTGACCAAGATGAAGTATTTCACGACCCATGCCGATTCCCGCAGCCTGGTGCTGATCGATGAATTTGGTACCGGAACGGATCCGCTGTTCGGCGGGCCGATCGCAGAAGCGGTAATGGAAGCATTGAACAAAAAGAAAATCCGCGGGGTGATTACAACTCATTATTCCAACCTGAAAGTTTTTGCCGGCAACACCAGTGGCTTGCAGAATGCTTCCATGCTTTTCGATAACACAGCCCTGAAACCTCTGTACATTTTGCAGATCGGAAAGCCTGGTAGCTCGTATGCCTTTGAAATCGCCCAAAAAATCGGGTTGGACAAGGGGATACTGGAATCGGCCAAACAGAAAGTGGGCAAGCAGCAAAAGCGCATTGACACCCTGCTGGTGGATCTGGAGCGGGAGAAAAATGAAATTTATACCACCAAAAAAACACTTGAAAAGAAAGAGAGCCAGCTCTCCCGTCTGAAATCGGAAAACGAACAATTGCAGGAATACCTGGAGAGCAACAAGAAAACGATTCTCAAAGAAGCGAAGCAGGAGGCCAAAAATATTATTCAGCAGGCCAATAAACTGATCGAAAATACGGTAGCTGAGATCAAGGCTGAGAAAGCAGATAAGGAAAAGACCAAAACCCTGCGCAATGCACTGAAAGAGGAATTGGACAAGCTGGGAACCGGAGAAAAAGCAAACGGCAAGGCTCCCGGGGGCAAGCAGCCGGATCAGAAAAAGCAGTCCGACGGACCGGAGTCCGGACAGGGCCAAAAATCCGGAGACAACCCCCTGACTGTGGGCGACTGGGTCCGGATTATTGATTCGGGCAATGAGGCACAGGTGATTGAGATTGCCAAAAATAATGTGATCCTGGCCATGGGAGAGCTGCGGACGGTACAAAAATTAAAGAATCTTCAAAAACTCGAGCGTAAGGAGGCCCGTAAAGCAGTCAGACGAACTGGTAGCCATGCCGCCGGTGATGCTTCCACATTTTCACCCGAAATTGATGTGCGGGGAATGCGTACCGAAGCAGCACTGTCTGAGATTGAAAAAGTACTTGATCAGGCGATCATGCTGGGTTATCCGAACCTGAAAATCGTTCACGGAAAGGGGGATGGGATCCTGCGTAGGTTTATTCGTGAGTACCTTCGTAAATATAGTCAGATCAGCCATTTGGAGGATGAGCATGCAGACCGGGGCGGGGACGGTATTACCTATGCCTACCTGAACTGATTTATTTTTCCACATTCCACATTTTGTGATTTTCAATTTCCTATGACAAATAAGGGTCAAAATTTTATATTTTATAAATTTTCAGTGAAAAATTTGCAATAACTTCAATCAGTGGCCGGGGATGTGTGCGGCCCGGGGTCTAAATCCCACTTCCTTTTCCTATTATTAATAATTGCTTAACGATAGATGTTGTAAAAATTAACACGGGATGTTTACCTTTGCGTGAAAATAAAAATCAAAAATTATATCGGTATGAGAAAGTCTTTACTTTTGATGATGATGTTGCTTGTAAGCGCGTTTTACGTAACCGCACAGGTGACAACCAGTAGTATGTCCGGTCTGGTGACCCAGTCAGGAGGACAGGTAGTAGCCGGTGCCACGGTCAAGGCGACCCACGTACCCAGCGGGACT
>JBEBWT010000048.1:0-14733 GCA_040392005.1 Parapedobacter defluvii | reverse complement strand
GAGCGCAACCTTGCCAAGGTTGAGGTCGCGAGTTCGAACCTCGTCTTTCGCTCCAGATCCCTTCTACTTGCATGATAGGCCAAGTGAAGGGATTTATTGTTAATAGCGGATTTTGCGATCGGACCCCGCCCCGTACGGGAGATTGCTCCTGATTAAGACCCCTATTACACAGCAGTACCAGCCTGGATGGTGGAACTGGTAGACACGCAGGACTTAAAATCCTGTTCGCCCTAAAGCGAGTGCGGGTTCGATTCCCGCTCCAGGTACTAAATGTTCAAAAGAGGCATAATCCAGCCCAAGTTCTGGAATGCCTCTTGGAAAATAATCCCTCCTACCGCGGTAATGGCAGGAACACAATAACATCTACCAACGTGATGGAGAGCGCAGTAAACCCGATTTCCTGTCTGCCATTTATGGAAGCCCTCATCAGAATTTCAATGATAATCCCAATCCATATTCTCTTCCATTATAAAAGGGCATAACAATTCCAGTTGTTTTTTCCTTGAGCATAACGAAAAGTTATGGAAAATTTATTCCTTGGAGTATTTTTCCCGGTTTCACAACTTCCCCAAATTCATGCAAATTTGGGGAAGTTGTGAAACTGAAAAATTAGAGGATCCGCCATGAGATCTGTAAAAACAAAAAGGGACACCTTTTCAGGTGCCCCTCCAAACCCGATAGACTAAATCAAACCAGATCGAAGCGGTCCAGTTCAGTGACTTTTGCCCAGGCGGCCACAAAGTCCCTGGCCAGCTTTTCTCTGGCATCATCGGCGGCATAGACTTCGGCCAGTGCCCTTAGCTCGGAATGCGAACCAAAGACCAGATCGGCACGGGTGGCTATCCACCGGACTTCACCGGAGACACGGTCCACCCCTTCGAAGATCTCTTTGGAGTCATCGGTGGCCTTCCAGGCGGTGTTCATGTCGAGCAGATTGGCAAAGAAGTCATTGCTCAATACACCTACCCGGTCTGTCAATACGCCCAGTCCGGAACCATTATAGTTGGCTCCCAATACCCGCAGGCCACCGACCAATACGGTCATTTCCGGGGGAGTGAGTGTCAGCAATTGTGCTTTATCGATCAATAGGGATTCGGTGGAAACAGTCGTTTTACCTTTCAGATAATTGCGGAAACCATCGGCATAAGGCTCCAGATATTCAAAAGATGCAACATCGGTCTGCCCGGCCGAAGCGTCATTTCTTCCCGGATTGAATGGTACAGTCACCCTTATTCCGGCGCCCTCCGCCGCTTTTTCCACCGCAGTATTTCCAGCGATGATGATCAGGTCGGCCAGGGATACTTTCTTGTTCCCCTCCTGCCGTGCATTAAATGCAGCTTGGATTTCTTCCAACACCTTCAACACCTTGTCCAATTGCGCAGGGTTATTGACAGCCCAATCCTTTTGAGGGGCCAGGCGGATGCGGGCGCCATTGGCACCCCCGCGCTTGTCACTTCCACGGAATGTGGATGCCGAAGCCCATGCGGTAGAAACCAATTCAGAGACCGACAGACCGGAGGCCAGCACATCGGCTTTCAGACTTTCTACATCGTTTGTGTCGATCAGTTCAAAATCCACGGCCGGGATTGGGTCCTGCCATACAAAAGTTTCTGCCGGGACTTCCGGACCCAGATAACGGGATTTTGGACCCAGGTCTCTGTGGGTCAGTTTGAACCAGGCTTTAGCGAAAGCTTCGGAAAACGCCTGCTGGTCATCTTTGAAGCGACGGGAGATTTTTTCATAAATCGGATCCACGCGCAGTGAAATATCGGTTGTCAGCATGCGGGGTTCCCGGCGAGCCTCTGAGTGGGCCATTGGCACCATGTCCTGACCTCCATTGTCTATCGGACGCCAGTGGAAACCTCCGCCTTCGCCCTCTGTCAGTTCCCACTCATAGGCAAACAGGATATGGAAAAATTCGTTGTCCCAGCGGGTCGGGTGATAAGTCCAGGTAACTTCAAGACCACTGGTGATCGTGTCGTCACCATGACCGCCGCCATAGGTGCTCTGCCATCCCAGTCCCATGTTTTCCAGCGAATCCGACTCAGGATCTGACCCAACATAATCAGCAGGTGAAGCAGCACCGTGCGTCTTACCGAAGGTATGTCCCCCGGCGATCAGTGCGACGGTCTCCTCATCATTCATATTCATATTGGCAAAGGTCTTGCGGATCGCACGGGCAGCATCCAGGGGATCATGGCTGCGGTTCGGTCCTTCGGGATTGACGTAAATCAGTCCCATTTCGGTTGCCGCCAGGGGATTGGCCAGTTCCTCCGGGTTACGGTGGGCCAGCCATTC
This sequence comes from Parapedobacter defluvii, assembly GCA_040392005.1. GTDB lineage: Bacteria > Bacteroidota > Bacteroidia > Sphingobacteriales > Sphingobacteriaceae > DASRQK01. The sequence goes on along the minus strand of JBEBWT010000048.1, from coordinate 12,435 downwards.
TTTCTCATCACCCCAATAAACATCTTTATCCGCTTCCCAGACATCTTCCCTTCCTCCGGCAAAGCCCAGGGTTTCAAAGCCCATGGACTCCAGTGACACGTTGCCGGCCAGGATGATCAGATCCGCCCAGGATAGTTTTTTGCCATATTTTTTCTTGATCGGCCACAGCAGGCGGCGGGCTTTATCCAGGCTCACATTGTCCGGCCAGCTATTCAGGGGAGCAAAACGCTGCTGCCCCCGGCCTCCGCCACCCCGGCCATCCTGGATACGGTAGGTGCCGGCACTGTGCCAGGCCATACGGATAAACAGAGGCCCGTAATGACCGAAATCGGCCGGCCACCAATCCTGTGAATCGGTCATGAGTGCCTTCAGATCATTTTTGAGTGAATCAAAATCCAATGAATTGAATGCCTCTTTGTAATTGAAACCAGCTTCGTAGGGGTCTGTCAGCGGTGAATGCTGGCGCAGCACATCAAGGGTGAGCTGCTCGGGCCACCAATGTTTGCTCTGAGTGCCCTTCCCTCCGTGGTTCACAGCGGCCATGTCCCCATTGTGAAAGGGGCATTTGGTAATGTCTCCTGAAATGTTCTCCATTTTGCTATTGTTTTTTAGTTGAGTCGTATGATTTTGCTACCTATGATTTTACTACAAAGTAGCCAAAAAATTCTTATTAAACAAAACTAAAAATATCTATCTTTGGTTAGATTTTATCTAATAAAAGAATGCAGAACTAACTTAAGAATACAGAAGATACAGACATGAATATCCAACAACTCCATTACGTGATCGCGATCGACGATCAGCGGCATTTCCAGAAAGCAGCAGAGGTTTGTTTTGTCACTCCGGCCACCCTGAGCATTATGTTGAAAAAACTGGAAGAGGAACTGGGGGGAGTGATATTTGATCGCTCGAAACACCCCGTCATACCTACGGAAATGGGGAAAATCGTAATCGAAAACGCACGCGCCATCCTGTCCGCGGTGGATAAAATGCAATATGAAGTGAAATACTCCACTCCGGACAGTGAAATACGGGGAGAATTGCGGGTTGGCATCATCCCGACCCTGGCTCCCTACCTGCTCCATCATTTCCTTCCGGGCATGATCTCCAGATACCCCCGGCTCCACATACAATTGAAAGAACTCCGCACCCAGCAAGTCACCGATTACCTACGCAAAGACCTGATCGATGTAGGCATTATTGCGCTCCAGCAGGAATCCAGTGAATTCAGAGCCCGGCCCTTATTCAAGGAGAAGTTACTGGTCTATGCCCCGGAATCCGAAGGTCTGCTGAGGAGTAAATATATATTGTCGGACGATATTGATGTCAGCAAGCTGTGGTTGCTGGAAGAAGAACACTGTCTGCGGTCCCAGGTCATGAATTTATGTTCGCTCAAAAAGAAGAATTCCGAAAATGAACAGTTGAAATTTGAGGCCGGGAGCATAGAAACCCTGATCAATCTGGTCGAGATGACCCGTGGGATCACGGTGATCCCGGAACTGGCCGTTCTGGATTTTTCACCGGAAAGAAAAATAGCCGTCAAGCACTTTGCCGACCCGGAGCCTGCACGGGAAATCGGTATGATTACCTACCGGCATTTTGTAAAGGAAAAACTGCTGGATATACTGGAAAGTGAAATCACCACCGCTATCCGACCGGTTTTGCTTTAAGGCTTTTTTTTCAGAGAATCATATTTTCCAAAATTATTTGTCCTACCTAACTGATAATTTTCTATTTTCGCACCTTCACATATTACCAAATAGCCAAATTATGTTTGAAGAAATCATTAATAGCATCAATGGCGTGATCTGGAGCAATGCGATGATCATCCTATGCGCAGGAGCTGGTATTTATTTTTCCATTGCCACCGGATTTTTACAATTCAGCAATTTCAGGGATATGATCCGCTTGCTTTTTTCGGGAGGATCTACTGAAAAGGGAGTTTCCTCATTCCAGGCCTTTGCCATCGCCCTTTGCGGCCGGATCGGTACCGGAAATATTGCCGGAGTCGCTACTGCTATCGCAATGGGTGGGCCGGGGGCTGTATTCTGGATGTGGGCAATTGCCCTTCTGGGCAGTGCATCTGCCTATATAGAAGCGACGCTGGGTCAGATTTATAAAGAGGTCAAAGACGGGCAATACCGGGGAGGGCCTTCTTATTATATTGAGAAGGGTCTGGGGGTCAAATGGTATGCAGTATTATTTGCCATTGTCACCATATTGAGTACCGCTTTCTTCCTGACCGGTGTACAGAGCAACAGTATTTCAAAAAGTATGGAAACGGCCTTCAATATCCCACTGGAATACACGGGGATGACACTGGTTGCGCTCCTGTTTCTGATCGTGGTCGGTGGTATCAAGCGGATCAGTAAATTTGCTGAGTGGATCGTGCCTTTTATGAGCATCGCCTATATTCTGGTCGCTTTGATTATGATCTTCGCAAATTATGACCGGATACCGGGCATGTTCAGCCTGATTTTCAGATCTGCCTTTGATCTGGAGCCGGCATTCGGAGGAATGATCGGATCTGCCATTGCCTGGGGGGTCAAAAGAGGAATTTATTCAAACGAAGCCGGACAGGGTACCGCTCCTCACGCAGCAGCGGCGGCAGCGGTCAGCCATCCTGCCAAACAGGGCTTGGTACAGGCCTTTTCAGTTTATGTGGATACTCTGCTGGTCTGTACGGCTACTGCCTTCCTGATCCTGATCACCGGTAAATACAATGTTTATAATTCCGAAGGAGGTTATTTAGTCGAAAATCTCCCTGGTGTGGAAATGGGGCCTGCCTATACCCAGTATGCGGTGGCCGAATTATCTCCGGGGCTGGGAAGTGCTTTTGTGGCCGTTTCCCTTGCGCTGTTTGCCTTCACCACTCTGGTGGCTTATTATTATATGGCGGAGACCAATCTGACTTACCTTGATAAAAAAGGGAAATATTTTAAAGCCGGAAAATGGGTGATCATCCTGATGGTACTGGGGTCCACTTATTATGGATCTATCAAGTCCGCCGCGATGGCCTGGACCATGGGTGATATCGGGGTGGGTAGTATGGCCTGGCTCAATCTGATTGCCATTTTCCTGCTCAGGAAACCTGCGTTGAAAGCCCTGCGGGATTACCGGGCACAGAAGAAGGCGGGGAAGGATCCGGTGTTCAATTCCAAAGCATTGGGTATTAAAAACGCCCACTACTGGGAGGATAAATAGTCTGGGAAACCGGAATATCTGGGTCGGAGTATCTGGGTCGGAGTATCAGCTCGTTGCAGAGCGGTAGGCCTAACGCGGTAATTTTTCCGGCCTGGACATTTTATATTGGGTAGCGGTGATCGCATGCAGAAACGCTTCGATCGCTTCGATTTCCGGTCTCGACAAATGAAGTGGTTTCAGAAGCGGGTCGGTGACAGGATAGAGTGGATCGGCCGCTTTTTGTGCTGCCGTGGCTGAATTCATCTCCATTCCACTATTATAAAGATTTAAAATGCCGGTCATATTGTCAAAGAGGCCATTATGCATCCAGGGACTGGTATTCATCACATCCCGGAGCGAGGGGGTACGGAACCTGCCTACATCATCGGGGTCTCCCGTCACCTCGTAACGGCCCAGATCCTGGTATTTCCGCCCGTAATAAGTCAGGCCGACATTATGAAAAAGCTCATCGGTCAATTGCGGGCCATGATGGCAATTCATACAGCGTGCGCTGGTCCGGAAAAGATGCAGGCCATGTATTTCCTTGTTGGTCAGGGCATTTTTCTGCCCCAGAACAAAACGGTCAAAACGACTCTGCCGGCTGGTCAATGTACGCTGGAAAGCCGCCAGTGCACTCAACACTTCCGGCATAGAATAGTATCCCTCTCCAAAAGCTGCCCGGAACAATTCATTATACGCCTCTATACGCTTCAACTTGGGAATCAGCTTGGTCAGATCCATATTCATCTCATTGTGGGCTTCAATCGGGCCCAAAGCCTGTTCTTCCAGCGAGCCGGCACGCCCGTCCCAGAACAGGGATTTCCGCTCCCTGACATTCAGCAATGAGGGTGCATTGCGTGTCCCGGCCTGATGATCGTGCCCGATGGATACTGATAATTTGTCGGCCCAGGAAGTCTGGGGATTATGGCAGGTACTGCAGGAAATCTGATTGGAGCCCGACAGGATGGGATCAAAAAACAAATTCTTTCCCAGCACCACAAGCGGCGATTCCATGACCTCAGCGTAATTGCTGTCCGTTCCGGGCAATGCCGACAACTCCTGCCATTCCACACCCGGATCCACCCAGGGGGCCGGCCATTCCGACACGGGACGCTCATACATTTTGCGCAGGCTGTCAGGGGTAATGTCCGCTGCATCCACGCCGCCGGAGAAAACATCCGTACTCCAGGTAAAGGACGTCTGCAACAAATAAACTGCTGCCAGAACCACAGAACCAACTAAAAAAATACGCTTCATAATCAGGCACAAAACTACAATTATTTAGAAAGATTCCAAACAACTTGCAAGAAACAAGAATAAATAATAGTTTTGCCGCTGTTTATATTTAGTATAAATAAATATAAGGTTAATGCCGATGCGTATTTTGAATCTAAGGTCTGTTCTTTTATCCATGGCGCTGCTGTGCGTGATGCTGCCACCGGGTGCGGCACAAACATCGGGTGCGGCACAAAACCCGGCCAGACAACTCAATGGGGTCGTTATCGATGAAAAAGGGATTGGGATCGAGTTTGTTACCATCCATATCAAGGAAAGTGGCTATTCTTCTGTATCCGGACCAAAGGGTGTCTTTTCCCTTCCCATTCCGTCCCCAATCAGCCAGATGACCCTCCGGTTTTCCTCTATTGGCCGCAAACCGCTGGAGAGAATCATTACAAGCGATCAATTTGCTGACCAGATCACGGTTCATCTGGTGGAAAACAGCCTGACAATGGATGAAATCGATATAAATTTCAGGATTACGACCACGGAAAATTCTAGTTCTTCTATTGTATATGATAAGGAAGCCATCGCACAGGTGCGGGCATTCAGCCTGATCGACGTCCTCAATACCCTGCCGGGAAGGGAATCCGTGAGCCCCACCATCCTTTCTCCCCAGACCATCAACCTGCGGGGGGGCGATCAGGGAGGCGCCTTCAATCTCAACAATACCCTGGGAGTAGCGATCGTCATGGATGGAATCCGCTTGTCCAATGATGCCAACATGCAAAACAGGGCCTTATCCCAGTTTGGAATGGCAGGCTCTATTCTGGGGGGTGCCAACTCTACCAATTCCTCAGATGTCCCCTTTCAGGGAATGGACCTGCGGGACATACCAGTGGAAACCATTGAGCGGATCGAGGTGGTACAGGGAGTAGCTTCTGCTAAATACAGTGAGATTACAGACGGTGCCATCCTGATCGAAAGGCAGGCAGGCCGGACTCCTTACCAGTTCAATATCAATATCAATGGCGGCTCGACCAACTATGCGCTCAGCAAGGGTTTTGCTTTGCTGGAAAATGGGGGAGCGATCAATCTGGGCATCAACTATGCCTCCAGCAATGCCGATCCCCGTGACAAGGTAAAGCAATATCACCGGGTCTCAAACAGCCTGATGTGGACAAAATCTTTTGGTTCCGCGATCCGGAATACTTTCAGTGCCGATTTTAATCTCAGGCGCGATCATGTGCATCAGGATCCGGACGATGACAGCCGGAGAATGTCCTATTCCCGGGAAAACCGGTTGCGCTTTTCCAATCGTTTCCGCCTGACCACTGCCTCCGCACTGGCGAGAACAATCAGCCTCAATCTCAATTATTCAGAAGGCCGGCAGGATAATTATGCCCAGTGGCATCTCAACCAATTGCCGAAAGGCTATACCAACAAAGATACCACGGGCACTTATCCGGGAGTGGTTCTGGGCGGACGTTACCTCGCTTTTGAGCAAATTGTAGGCAATCCCATTACGGCCAGTGCAGATCTGCACCTGAGTGGAAATTACAGGCTTGGAACACTACTGGTCAATCTGAGCTATGGAGCAAACTCTTCTTATTCAAATAATGGAGGTAAGGGTATTATTGCCGAAAGTGACCGCCCCCGCTGGGTCAATAATAACATGACCAATGCCCGCCCCTATGACTACGAATCCATTCCGGCTTTGATCAATACGGGCATCTATGCCAACAATCAGATCCGGGCCAATATCGGCGGATACAAGCTAAACTCCAATCTGGGTCTGCGCTATGATATACAGAATGGTTACGGGACCTGGCAGCCGCGTATCAATAATACCCTGGAATCAGCTTCCGGATGGGCACTGTCACTGGGTTACGGGATTTCGACTAAGTCCCCTACCCTTGCCCACCGCTATCCGGCTCCCACCTATATCGATATTCCCTTGCTCGATCTGTATGCCAACAGTAACCGTCATTTGTTTTTGGTCCATACCGAAAAAATCATCAATGACAACAGTCATCTGAAACCCAGCCGGTCCCGGCAACTGGAGGCTGGTCTGAGCAAGCAGGGCAAAACGGTAAGCAGCAGCCTGTTTGCGTATGCAAAATGGAATACGGATGGTTTCAATTCCGCCCCGATCCTGCGCTCGTTCTATCTGCCGGATTATGAAGCCCACGATGTGGACGGACAACTTTCCTACCGGGAGACCGGTACCCATACACTGCATTTGACAACGGCCGGAAATACTGTCCTGAATTCGGTGCGGTCGGATTCTTACGGACTGGAGTGGTATCTTTCAACGGTGCAGATCGAACCTATCATGACCAGTTTTTCACTGAACCACTCGGTCTCCCATTCCTATTATTTCAATGATCGGGAACGATTGCGGGAAAATACCACAGGCCTGACCGTGGACGGCATCCGGGCCACTTATTTTGCCTATGGGCCCGAAGAAAGCAAACAATGGGCTATGATGTCCAAATTGACAACCACTACCCATATTCCCCGGATCGGGTTTGTAATTCTGATGAATGCGGATGTGAACTGGCTGAGAAGGACCCACCGGGACCGGAATGCCTATATGCAGGGGATTGCGATCTATGATGAAAACCTGCGGCGTATCGATGCTGCAAACCTATCCGCACCGGACCTGATTCCGCAATACACGACATCCGCTTCCTACCGTGACGAAACCCGGCAGCCCATTATTTACGGAGTGATCAATCTGAGCGTGACCAAAGAAATCAGAAAAAATATACGGATCGGCATATCGGCCTATAATGCCTTCAATCTGCGGCCCCAGCACGTCACATACAGTGAGGTCAGCCAGACCGAAACGATCATTAACTATAACAGTGCACCGACGGTCACGGGAGGGATTAGCATTAAATTTTAATTTTTACACTTAATAATCAGCTACATAAAGTTAGCACTCACACAAAATCAATTACATATAATATCATTCATACAAAATCAAATACAATAATATCATGAAAACCAAATTCATTTACATTTTAGCCTTCGGTGTCCTCTTCATAACTTCTTGTAGAAAGGATAAAGACATCAGCCAACCGGTTGCATTGAGTATCCAGTTGGAGACCAACCCGGAGGAAGTGTCTTTTGACTTGCCATTGGCCGGTGCAGAAATAACCCTGGTCAATAAGGCCAACGGTGCCGAATACAAGGCTGTCAGCAATGCAGGAGGTCAATATGCTTTCTCCAGCCTGGCGCCGGGAACCTATACCATCAGCGTACTATTGACCATAGATGCCCAGCTATATACCGAGCGATCCGGGAATTATACCGATAAGAGCGTTAGTTTTTCTTATACGATGGACAATGTCTCCCTGCTGGATGATACCAGTATCACGGCCATACTCAGTCTGAGCAGTCAGGTCGGTGACTGGGTTTTCAAGCAGATTTACAATTATGGATCAAACACTTCGCAGGGAGCCAGCTTCCGGGATGTCTTTGTAGAGATCTACAATAATTCCAATACCACCCTGTATGCAGACAGTCTCATCTTTGCAATCTCCTATGGCAAAGCAAACAATAATACCGGCAGCTATCTGCTGGACAATCTGCAGTTTGACTGGTCACAATCCATTGGAATGACCGGTCCGGGGGATGCCAACAAGGACTATGTCTATGCAAAAGCGGTATATATGATCCCCAGTAATGACACCGGAAACCGCTATCCGGTGGCACCCGGAAAGAGTATCATCCTGGCCCAGACGGCTATTGATCACACCAAACCTTATGTGGCCGCCGATGGCAGGGAAGTCGGTATCGGGGATGCTGAACTGACCATTGACCTGAGCAAGGCAGATTTTGAAGCATACCAATATCCGTACGAACAGAAAACACAACCTGGCCGTGCGCAATACCGTTTTGATGTGGATAATCCGGATGTCACCGATGTGGAAGTGATATACAGTATCAGCGGCAACCGTGACATGGTCCTCAATCCGCAGGGCAGGGAGTCCTTTATTATTTTCAAAGCTCCTGCCGGTAAAGATCCCAACACACTGCCTCTATATGCCGTGCCGACCGACCGGGATATCAATGCGGAAACAACCGTCTATCAGCAGATCCCTGTTTCCTACATTCTTGATGGAGTAGAAGTACACCACCCGATCGCAACCAGCCGCCTGCCCAGAAGACTACCGGTATCGGTGGATGCTGGTTTTACATTCGCACCAGGGGGACAATATTCCGGCCAGTCTTTGGTGAGAAGAACCAAAGAAGTTTTTGCCGGCAGACGCATCCTGCAAGACACCAATAACTCCAGTGTTGATTTTGGTTATCTGGAAAAAGCGGATCCTTCAAAGGGTAATTCTTCTTTCATTGATTAACAGGCCTTGAATAATACGCATCGGTTAATTCGTATGTACGGACGAATCTGCATCCTGCTCCTGGTTCTTTTTTCCGGTCCGGCCAGCCTGCTGGCACAGGATACTATTCGCGCCGAAAGTATCATGGATTCCCATCTGCATCGATCGATCCGGATGGGAATCCTTCTGCCTGCCCTTGCACCGGATGACAGCACTTCGTATGGATGGCTCGATCTCCGGTTCGATCAGGAAACGGGAGACTTCCACCGTGCGCAGCAAGCATTTTCCAAATCAGCGATCCGGCTCCATACGATGGGCTTCAACCAATTGGGCCGCTTCCGGGTGGCCGGGGATTTTCGCTTTGAACAGGTAAAGGAAGACAGCCTGGCAAATTTGCTGAGCGGAGAAGGTTTCGATGATCTGCGTCCCTATTATTATTTTGCTACCAAACACAGTCATTATACCAAACAGGGGTTTTTGGCACGGGCAAGGATAGATTATGAATTGATCAGAAACAAACTGGCCCTTGGATTGGGTATCCGGCACCGGACTTACTGGGCGGCCGGTACAGTCGATCCCCGCCCCAGAGTGGAGCTGTTCAATCTGGAATTGTCACCCGGAGTGCTGCTTATTTTTGATCAGACAAAAGTGGGTCTGGATTTTCGCTGGGCCAGGGGTACCGAGGATATCCATGTCACTTACAAAAACCGGAACTACGGTACCGGAATCTCCGATCCCAGCCGGATCCGTTATATCAATCTGGGCTACGGGACCATGAGCACACTGGACACGGCCAGCCTGCGCAAATATAATGACCTGACCGGTCTGTCCCTGTCTTTCAAAACCGAATGGCAGGACTGGCTGTTGCAATCCGTATTTGTCTATGAAAAATCCAGACAGTACAACTCTCACAATATTGTCCGGCGAAGTAATTACTATATCCGGTCTTCCTTCGATCTGGAAACCATCGACACCAGGATCCTGATCAGCAAAGAGACGGAAAAAATGGCCCAGCAGATCGGTCTGGCACTGACCTGGCAGGACGGACAGGATTTCAGTACCGCACTGGCCCGTACCAATTATCTCGCCCGTGCTTCGGACATGGCCGCTGATTATTCCGTTCACCTGAGAAAACGACACCGGCTGCAATATGAACTGGGAATGAAATGGGCACTGGACCGGGATTACCGCAAAGATGGTGGGCAGGCCCATGAAATTGATTACAGTGTGCATACTTTCGGCCTGTCCGGTGGCCTTCATCTGGCGGGGGTAAAGCAACATTACCGCTTCTCAGTATCGCCCTATTACCGGCATCCCGGACGGGTGGAAGCCTCTTTTCCCGTTACCCAACTGAATATTTTCAGCGAAGCCGTTGCGATCCCGGACTTTATATATGCGGGTGCAAAGGCGATGGGGCTGGACCTGCGAATGGATTATGTCGATAAAAACATTTTTAAATCCTATGAAACGGTGTTTTACCTGCAATATGGCCATTTGAGATCTGCGGAAAAAATCAGCAGGACACGCAACTATTTCCAGGCGGGAATGGCGCTGGGATTGTAAATCTTTACAGGCTCAACAGGATTGGGTCGCCCTCAACTGGCTGCTCCAAATTGACTGCATTGAATTAGCTGTATCGAATTGGAGTATCCGCAACCGGACGATCTGAATGAGGATGCTCCCTCCTCCCCAAAAAAGAAAAACCGGCCCGGATTTCACCGGACCGGCCTGCTTTCATGTGTTTGCAAAAGCAGTTAGGTAGGTCAATCAGAAATCGTATCGGTTGGCCTCGATCAGACGTTTTGCAATCCGCTGACGGGCCTCCTTAATATTATAGGGTTCGGCTTTGGTAAAGCGCCTCAACCCGACCATCATCATTTTCAATTCATCGCCTTCGGCAAAGGAGTTCAGGGCTTCCTTACCGGCTATATATGCCTTGTCAATGGCACTGTGCAGGTAAATCCGGGCAATATCCACCTGGGCAGCCACTGCATCGGCACCTTGCTGATGGTATAATTTCTCAGCCCGCAACAAAGTGGATTCTGCCACATAAGCGTATCCGATGATGTCGGCAATATTCATCAGGATCTCCTGCTCTTTGGAAAGGGTCATCATCAACTTCTGCACCGCAGCCCCTGCCACCAGCAGCCCGGCCTTCTTCATATTGGCCAGCAATTTTTTCTCGTATGCAAAAGGAGCATCGTCCTCTTCACCAAAATCCGGAATGCCCATCAGTTCACCGGCCACTGCCTGCGCAGGTCCCATCAGGTCCAGCTCGCCTTTCATCGCACGTTTCAGTAGCATATCCACAATCAGCAGGCGATTGACCTCATTGGTCCCTTCAAAAATCCGGTTGATCCGGGAATCGCGGTAAGCCCGTTCCATAGGTGCCTCCGCCGAATAACCCATTCCCCCGTAAATCTGCACGCCTTCATCCACCACATAATCCAGCATCTCCGAACCCCATACCTTGATGATCGCACATTCAATCGCGAATTGCTCGGTCGCTTTGAGTTTGGCTTTACCCACATCCATGCCACCGGCAACCAATGCATCAAAGGCGTCATCAATATTCTGGCCCGCACGGTAAGAGGCACTTTCCAGCGCATAATTCCGGACAGCCATTTCGGCCAGTTTATAACGGATCGCTCCGAATTTGGAAATGGGCAGATTGAACTGCACCCGCTCGTTGGCGTAATTCACCGCCTGATTGATAACTGCTCTGGAGGATCCGATGGCGGAAGCGCCCAGCTTGATCCGGCCGATATTCAGGATATTGACGGCAATCTTAAATCCGTTTTCCCGTTCGGAAAGCATGTTTTCTACCGGCACCGGGCAGTCATTGAAGAAAATCTGACGGGTAGAAGAGCCCTTGATCCCCAGCTTATGTTCTTCCGGATTCATGGTAATGCCCCCAAAATCCCGCTCCACAATAAAGGCAGTCAGGTTTTTATCGTCGTCAATCTTGGCGAATACAATAAACACATCCGCAAAACCCCCATTGGTGATCCACATTTTCTGGCCGTTGATCAGGTAATGGGTGCCTGTGTCATTCAATTTGGCCGAAGTCCTGCCGGAATTGGCATCGGATCCGGAATTGGGTTCGGTCAGGCAATAAGCCGCTTTCCATTCACCGGTGGCCAGTTTTGGGATATACTTATCCTTCTGGGCATCATTACCATAATATAAAATGGGCAGCGTCCCGATCCCGGTATGGGCCGACAGGGCGACTGCAAAAGAATGTCCGGCGCCGATCACATCGGCCACCAGCATGGACGTATTGAAGTTTTTGCCAAACCCACCGTATTGCTCGGGAATGGACACCCCCAGCAACCCAAGCTCACCGGCCTTGTCCATCAGACTGACCATCAGGCCCTCTTCCTGTGCATCGATGCGGTCCAGGTTAGGATTGACCTCTGCTTCCAGAAAATCCTGGCAGGTCTGCCGGATCATGATCTGTTCCTCATCAAATTCTTCAGGGATGAACACATCCTGATAACTGGTTTCGCGGATCACAAACTCTCCGCCTTTTATCGTTTTTTCTGATTCTGTTGCCATAACGCTCTTATTTTTAATTTTTTTAATGATCAAAGCATTTCAAAAATGCCGGCAGCCCCCTGTCCGGTACCGACGCACATGGTCACCATGCCGTACTTTTTATCCCGTCTCCGCAGTTCATTGAAGA
>JBEBWT010000047.1:0-15305 GCA_040392005.1 Parapedobacter defluvii | reverse complement strand
ACAAGATCTTTTTCGAAATAGCAAAGTGCTGAGGAATAACTGAACAAAGATCAACGAACGTTCTTTTCATAATAGCTATTGGTAGATTATCTGGAAGACAAATCAAACAAAAAACAAGATTGCAATCCGAAAAATGTCGCCAACAGGCTGAAAAACGGCGTGAACAAGGTTGAGCTGGAAGCCCATTGTATATGGTCGGGATATATCTGATGAGGTTTTGAAACCCCGGAAACAAGCCTTACATTTGGGAACCAGGACATATGCCACTGACCCATGAAAACCCAACTTTTATTCTTTTGCTCGTGCATTGAGTTTCTCCTTTGTTTGTTTGCCTCCCGGTTGTATGCTCAACCGGACCAGGTGACCGAACCACGGCTTACCGGACTGAAAACCGAGTACCTATCCTCGCCCATGGGCATCGATCATCCCCATCCGCGCTTTACCTGGCGACTGGAAAGCCTGGGTTCCGGCGATGCGCAGGCAAGCTATTTGTTTCGCCTGGATCCGGACTCGCTGGCAGTGGACGAAGGGAGAAAAGGACTCCGGTTTGAAGCGACGGGACGTGATCCCAACCATCTGATCACCTACACGGGCGAGCCTTTGCAGGCATTCACCCGGTATTACTGGCAGGTACAGGTCACCATGGGAGATGGAAGAACGATCACTTCGGACGTAGCCAGTTTCGAGATGGGGATGCTGCAAGTATCGGATTGGAAGGGGGCCTGGATCAGCGATGTACAGGATGTCAACCTCCGGGCGGCAGGGCAGTTCAGGAAGGAAATCCGGGTGTCCAAAAAAATCCGCTCGGCCCGGGCCTACATAGCGGCGGCCGGATTGTATGAATTAGCGATCAACGGCCATCGCATAGGTGATCATCGGCTGGATCCGATGTACACCCGTTTTGACCGGCGCATCCTCTATGTCACCTATGATGTGACTACCCATTTGAAGGCTGGTAACAATGCCTTGGGTGTCATGCTGGGCAATGGTTGGTATAACCATCAATCTACGGCGGTCTGGAATTTCCATCAGGCACCCTGGCGGGCACGCCCGGCCTTTTGCATGGATCTGAGGATCACGTATGAGGATGGAACGGTGGAAACCATTACGACGGGTAAGGACTGGAAGACCGCTACCGGCCCGGTGGTATTCAACAGCATCTATACGGCTGAGCATTACGATGCCCGGCTGGAACAACCGGGATGGACGGCACCTGACTTTGATGAAACGGGGTGGAAGCCCGTGCTGCTGCGGTCTGCACCCACCAGTAATATCCGGGCACAGGTACTCCATCCCGTCCGGTCGGTCAGGGAGATCGATGCGGTACGGATGCAGCAAATGGCCGACACCTTGTATGTCTATGATTTCGGACAGAACATGTCCGGGGTCACGGCACTGACCGCCCGCGGCGAGGCGGGTACGGTGATCCGGCTCCGGCATGGAGAACAGCTATATCCGGACGGCAGGGTGGATCTGTCGAATATCGATGTACACTACCGGCCAGTGGACGACAGCGATCCTTTTCAGACCGATGTTTTTGTGCTGTCCGGCAGGGGGGAGGAAACCTTTATGCCGCGTTTCAACTACAAGGGATTCCAGTATGTGGAAGTGAGCAGCGACCGTCCGGTCCACTTGACGGCGGCAAGCCTGAAAGCACATTTTATGCACAGCCACGTACCGATAGCCGGACGGATCCGTTCTTCCAACCCAACGCTTGACAAGATCTGGCAGGCGACCAACCAGGCCTATCTTTCCAATTTGTTTGGCTATCCGACCGATTGCCCCCAACGGGAAAAAAACGGCTGGACCGGCGATGCCCACATCGCTGTCGAAACCGGTCTGTATAGTTTTGATGCGATCACGATCTATGAAAAATGGCTGGCGGACCACCGGGATGAGCAGCAACCCAACGGGGTCCTGCCTTCCATCATCCCGACCGGGGGTTGGGGGTATGAGTGGGGCAATGGCCCGGACTGGACCAGTACGATTGCGATCATCCCCTGGAATATTTACTTGTTCTACGGCGATCCGAGATTGCTGGAGGATTGTTATGACAATATCCGGCGGTATGTCGATTATATCGACCATCGGTATCCCTCGGGACTGACCTCCTGGGGATTGGGCGATTGGGTGCCGGTCAAGTCTAAAAGTCCGGTGGAATTGACATCTACGGCCTACTATTATGCAGATGTAGTGATCCTTTCCAAGGCCGCCCGCCTGTTGGGCAGGAATGCCGACCAACGGCGATATGAAGCGCTGGCCACGAAGATCAGGGAGGCGTTCAATGCGAAGTATTTTGATCCGGCAAGCAAGCTTTATGGTACGGGTCTGCAAACTGAAATGAGTGTACCCCTGTATTGGGGATTGGTACCAGATGAGCACAGGCAGGCTGTGGCAGACGGATTGTCCCGCCGTGTACAGGCGGACGGCCTGCAATTGGATGTAGGACTGCTGGGCACCAAAGCCATCCTCAATGCCCTGAGTGATCACGGTCATGCGGATCTGGCTTATCATTTGGCTGCGCGTGAAACCTATCCGTCCTGGGGCTGGTGGATCGTTAATGGGGCCACGACCCTTTACGAGAACTGGGATATCCATGCCCAGTCGGACCTTTCCCGCAACCATATTATGTTCGGTGAGATCGGGGCCTGGCTGTACAAAGGTCTTGGCGGGATCAAGCCGGATGAGGTGGCCCCCGGATTCGAAAATATCAGACTGGAACCCAATTTTCCGCAGGGACTGGAGGTGTTTGAAGCGGAGCACCTGGGACCGCGGGGCTGGATACGCTCTTCCTGGCAGCGCAGTGACCGGGGAATCCAATATACTGTGGTCGTCCCTGCCAATAGCGGGGCGACCCTCCGCTTGCCCGCATCCGTGGCCGGCAAGCAGGTCCTTGATGCCGGGGGCCGTTTGCTCGTTGCCTCCGAGGCCATCCGGATCGGGTCGGGAACCCATACGTTTTTTATTTCCTTCTAATCATCCACTACAAGTGATCAATTTTTCAAAAACACTTTGATTTACTAATAATTTTAGTATTATTGTAGTCGAATGCAATACGCTATTGTGGATATTGAAACGACGGGCGGGAGTGCCCGTGGTAGCCGGATGACGGAGATTGCGATCGTCGTGCATGATGGGCAGCGGGTGATAGACCGTTGGGAGTCGCTGATCAATCCGGAGCAAGTGATTCCTCCGGCTATTTTTGCACTGACGGGGATTACGGATGAGATGGTAGCGGATGCACCGGTGTTCGGTGATCTGGCTGCTCACATTTATGAGATGCTGGAGGGACGGGTGTTTGTGGCGCACAATGTGAATTTTGATTATTCTTTTGTGAAGCAGCAATTGGAGGAGGCGGGTTTCCGCTGGTCGGCCCGCAAGTTGTGTACGGTGCGGCTGGCGCGGAAGATCCGGCCGGGGATGCCGTCTTATAGCTTGGGACGGTTGTGCGATGCACTCGTTATTCCCCTGTCCAACCGGCACCGGGCAGGAGGTGATGCAGATGCGACGGTGGTTTTGTTTGAACGGTTGCTGGGCTGGGATGAGGAAGGGGTGATGGAGGAGATGGTACGCAGGTCTTCGCCGGATCAGCGATTGCCCCCAAATCTGCGGAAGGAGGATTTTGATCGGTTGCCGGCAGTACCAGGGGTGTATTATTTTCACGACCGTGCGGGCAAGGTGATTTATGTGGGTAAAGCGGTGAATCTGAAGAAACGGGTGGCTTCTCATTTTACGGGGCACAATATCAATCTGCGACGTCAGCATTTTCTGAGGGAGATTTACCACATCACCCACGAGGTCTGTGGGACAGAGTTGATGGCGCTTTTGCTCGAATGCGCGGAGATCAAGCGGCTCTGGCCTGCCTACAACAGGGCGCTGAAGCGGTTTGAGCCGAAGTTCGGCCTGTTCAGTTATTGCGGGCAGGATGGCTATGATTATCTGGCGGTGGGAAGGGTCGGCAAATTGCAGGCCTGTATCCAGGTTTTTCAGCGGGAGTATGATGCGGTGCGTGTGCTGCACCAGCTCTGCCGGTCGCACGATATAGATTACCGGTATTGCCGGTTTGGGCCGGGGAAGGTGAATATAGGAGTGGTTGATTCTGTGGCCCCGGAGGTAGAGATTCTGTCTTCGGTGCCTGCACATCATCCTTACCCCGCCGGGCTGCACAACGAGCGCGTGGCCCGGGCCATTGCTATGCTGGAGGAATCCCAGCCTTCATTCTACATCCTGGACAGGGGCCGTCATGATTGCGATGAGCAAAGTTGCATCTGGGTAGAGCGGGGACGGTTTTATGGGATGGGATATATTGATCGTCAAAGCCAGTTTGGGGATTTGGACGACATCCGCCAGGCCATGCAGCGCTATCCGGACAATCACTATATGATGCAACTGATTCTACAATTTGCTGAAAGGCATCCGCAAAAGGTTTTTATTTTTTCGTAACTTGCACTCATTATAAACAAAAGTCATGTATAGAACAAAAGTTATGTACAAAAAAACACAATTGATTGCCGCTATGCTATTATTTTCTACGACGGTTGCCGTTAGTCAGATGAAGGTCCGGGAAGAATTGCCAGACAACTATAAATGGGATCTGACCGATCTTTATGCCACAGATGAGGCCTGGAAATCAGAAAAAGACCGGGTGCAGCAGGAAATGCAGCAAGTTGCCCGGTACAAGGGCAGACTGACCCAGTCTGCTGCCACGTTGCTGGAAGCACTGGAATTGAGCGGCAAACTGGGGAAGGAAATGGTCAGGTTGGCATCTTATGCATCGATGAAATCCGATCAGGATACCCGGGTGACGAAGTATGCGGGCATGACCCAGGAGCTGCAGCAGCTTTTTGCGCAATATGGTGCGTTGGTGTCTTTTATGGAGCCGGAGTTGCTGACTCTGCAGGAAGATCAGCTCAATGCTTTTTTTGAGCAGGAAAAGGAACTGACCACCTACAAGTTTTACCTGACGGATCTGCTGCGGAAGCGGGCCCACCGGGGTTCCGAGGAAGTCGAAAAGGTGCTGGCCTATTCTTCATTGATGTCCGGCAATGCCGCCACGATATATAGTATATTTTCCAATGCCGAGTTCCCGTATCCCGAAATCGAGTTGAACGGGGAGCCTGTCAAACTGAATGCAGCCAATTTTGCACTGTACCGGGCGAGCGGGGACAGAACGGTGAGAAGTAAAGTATTTGCCACCTATTTTGGTAAATTAAATGAGTTTCAACGCACCTTCGGGGCACAGTTGTATGGCAATATCAATGCTGCGTTATTTTCGACAAAGGCCAGAAATTACGATAGTACCCTGGAAATGGCGCTGGACGAGGGCCACATTCCGACAGCGGTCTATCATAACCTGGTGCAGAATGTCAATGACAATCTGGAGACCTTTCACCGTTACCTCAAGCTCCGCAAGCGGATGATGGGACTGGACACCCTGCATTATTATGATCTGTATGCACCGTTGGTGGAGCAGGTGGATCTGGCTTATACGGTAGAGGAGGCTGTGGGGAATATTCTGCAATCCCTGCAACCATTGGGTACCGATTATGTGAATGTGTCAAAAAGGGCATTCAATGAAAGGTGGATCGATATGTATCCCAATGAAGGGAAACGATCGGGGGCCTATTCCAATGGATCTGCTTATGATGTGCACCCGTATATTCTCATGAATTATAACGGAAAGTACAACGATATGTCCACCCTGACCCATGAATTGGGCCATACCATGCACAGCTATCTGACCAATCAGAAGCAGCATTTTGTCAATGCGAACTATTCAATTTTCGTTGCGGAGGTCGCCTCTACCCTGAATGAAGAGTTGCTGAACGATTACATGCTGCGGCAGATCAAGGACGACGGGGTCCGTCTGGCCATCCTCGGGAATTACCTGGAAGGTGCCAAAGGAACCTTATTCCGGCAGACGCAGTTTGCCGAATTCGAATCCATCATCCATGAAAAAGCGGCACGGGGCGAAGCGCTCACGGGTGAAGATTTTGACCGTATTTATTTGGAACTGACCAAAAAGTACTACGGCCATGATCAGCAGGTATGTGTGGTCGATGAATATATCAAATCCGAATGGTCCTATATTCCACATTTTTATTATAATTTTTACGTTTATCAATACGCTACCTCTTTCACCGCTTCTACGGCTCTGTCAGAGAAAGTGCTGCGGGGAACGGATGCGGATCGTAAACGGTACCTGGATTTCCTGGCCTCCGGTAGCACCAAATATCCGGTGGAGCTGCTGGCCGATGCGGGGGTTGATATGAATACTTCGGAACCTTTTGATCTGACGATCGCCAAGATCAATGGGGTCATGGCGGAAATGGAAGCGATCCTGACCCGGATGGGGAAATAATTCTGTTGGTCCCGGTTTGTTTTGTCGGGCTCCGGCTCGGTTTGTTGTGCCTGACCCGGAAAATCCCCGATTTCGATCCGCCCGTATCCGTATATCCTGCGTAAATCGTTTTGTCATGGCTTCCACGGTTTCACAAATTCCGCAAAAAGCGCACTTTTTGCGGAATTTGTGTTTTCGCTGAAACACTATTGAGGTTGGTTCTGCTCGATATTAGCAAATACCGGCGTATTGCAGTATTATTTTGAGCATTAAATTTTTCTTATTCCGAACTCACGTCAAATAAATTTTGCCGGAATTGCAAAACATAATTTGCTAATAATTTTAGTATTTCTTATTATTGTAATTCCAATAGAAGAAGATATGGAAAGGCATATTGTGCATTGTGATCTGGATTCGTTTTTTGTGAGCGTGGAACGGTTGCTGAACAGCAAGTTGCATGGCAGGCCGGTGCTGGTCGGCGGTCTGGGGGACCGGGCCGTGGTGGCTTCCTGCAGTTATGAGGCCCGTCGCTTCGGTATCCATTCGGCCATGCCGATGAAACTGGCCCTGCGCCTCTGCCCGGAAGCCATTGTGGTGCGGGGCGACCACGATCTGTACAGCAGGTATTCCCGGGTGGTCACCGAAATACTGGAGGGTAGCGCACCGCTGGTGGAGAAGGCGTCGATCGATGAGCATTATTTTGACCTGACGGGAATGGACCGTTTTTTTGGGTGCTGGAAGTGGACACAGGAATTGCGGCAGCGTATCATGCACGAGACCGGTCTGCCCATTAGTTTCGGTCTGTCGGCCAATAAGACGGTGAGCAAGATCGCCACGGGGGAAGCCAAGCCCTGCGGGGAACGCAAGGTGGATGGAGGTACCGAGAAGGCTTTTCTGGCCCCGCTTTCCATCCGGAAAATCCCGATGGTGGGCGAAAAATCTTATACCCTGCTGCGCAATATGGGTATTTCCAGATGTCTGACCCTGCAGCAGATGGATGTATTTACCCTGCGCAGGGTGCTGGGAGAGAATGGGGTGATGATCTGGAGGAAGGCCAATGGGGAGGATGACAGTCCGGTGGTGCCGTTCCGGGAACAGAAGTCCATGAGCAAGGAGACAACTTACCACCAGGATACGATCGATATGGAGGTGCTGAGACGGACGCTGATCGGTATGGTGGATGCGCTGGCCTACGATCTGCGCAAGGAACGGAAATTGACGGGATGCCTCACGCTGAAAATACGGTACAGTAATTTCGATACACACACACAGCAGGTCAGCATACCTTACACTAATTCTGATAAGGCGATTACCGAAAAGGTAATGGAACTTTTCAAAAAACTGTACAGCCGGCGGATGTTGATCCGGCTGATCGGTATCCGCTTTTCCAATCTGATCCACGGAGCCTATCAGGTGGACTTGTTCAATGACACTCAGGAGGAAATTCGGCTGATGCAGGCCATGGACCACATCCGTACACGTTATGGCCCGCAATATATCGCAAGAGGGGTCTGCCTGCCGGACGGAAAGAGAGGAAAGGATGCTACTCAATTTACATAGCTATTACAGCCTGCGGTATGGGACGCTGAGCCTGGAACAGCTGATTGCGGGCCTGTTGTCGGGAGGATATGAGACGGCCGTACTGACCGATATCAACAACAGTACGGGGGTGCTGGATTTTGTCCGGCTGGGCCGTGCTTCGGGACTCAATCCCCTTGCCGGAATGGAATTCCGGCAAGGAGACCAGCTGCTGTATATCGGTATTGCCCGGAATGAGGAGGGGTTCAGGGAGTTGAATGAATGGATGTCCGCCGCCAACCGGGAAGCCCGTCCCGTGCCCGAAACCGCTCCTGCATTTGATCAGGTTTATGTGGTGTATCCTTTCGGCAGCCGGGAGGTCGGGGAGCTGAAGGACAATGAGTATATCGGGATCCGTCCGTCCGAGCTCAATCGTGTCCTGATGACCACTACTGCCCATCAGGAACGTTATGTGATCCTGGCGCCGGTGACTTTTGGAGCCATCCCCGGCGTTGCTGCCGATTATAAGCTGCACACCCAATTGAGGGCGATAGACCACAATCTGCTGATTTCGCAGTTGGGACCCGGGCAGGTGGCGGCACCGGACGAACGGCTGATGCCCCGACAGAAGCTGATGGAATGCTATAAGCAGGTCCCGCAACTGATCCGCAATACCAACCACTTACTGGCCCACTGTTCGTTTGATTTTGACTTCAGGAAGGTGAAGAATAAGGAGACATTCACTGGCAACCGGTATGATGACAATCAGTTGCTGGCCAGATATACAATGGATGGTCTGGCACGCCGTTACGGGAAAGGCCACAGGCAGGCAAAGGAGCGGGTGCTGAAGGAGTTGGAGATCATTGACGGGCTCCATTTTTCGTCTTATTTTCTGATCACCGATGATATCTGCCGCTATGCCCGGAGCCGGGACTTCCATTATGTGGGCCGGGGTAGTGGTGCCAATTCGATCGTGGCTTATTGCCTGGGTATTACGGATGTGTGCCCCATCGAGCTGGATCTTTATTTTGAACGTTTTCTCAATCCCAAACGCAAGAGCTCCCCGGATTTTGATATTGACTTCTCCTGGAATCAGCGGGATGAGATCTATGATTATATATTCAAGCGTTACCAAAAGGGACATGTCGCACTGATGGGAGCCATGAGCACATTCAAAGGACGGAGTATGATCCGGGAACTGGGCAAGATTTATGGGTTGCCCAAAGCAGAGATAGACAGGATGGTGCACGAACCCCGGCATATGCTCAACAAGAATGAGGTGACCGATATGATCCTGTCTGTCTGCGACCGCCTGCGGGATTTCCCCAATCAGCGGACCATCCATGCCAGTGGGGTGCTGATCTCCGAAAGGCCCCTTACCTATTATTCGGCTCTGGATTATCCACCAAAAGGACTGCCTACCGTACAGTACGATATGTATGTGGCCGAGGATATCGGTTTTGAGAAATTTGATATCCTCTCCCAGCGGGGCATTGGCCATATCAAGGATTGCCGGGAGATCGTGCAGCAGAACCGTGGGGAGATTATCGGCACCGAAGATCCGCAGCGTTTT
Source organism: Parapedobacter defluvii (assembly GCA_040392005.1). Classification (GTDB taxonomy): domain Bacteria; phylum Bacteroidota; class Bacteroidia; order Sphingobacteriales; family Sphingobacteriaceae; genus DASRQK01. The sequence continues at coordinate 5,874 of JBEBWT010000047.1, read as the reverse complement.
TTCAAAGACCCGAAAATTGCGGAGCAGCTGAAGTCTGCCAATACAATCGGTTGTTTTTACATCGAATCGCCTGCCATGCGTCAGTTGCTCACCAAGCTGTGCTGCGACAATTATCTGACGCTGGTGGCGGCCTCCTCTATCATCCGTCCCGGAGTGGCCTCTTCAGGAATGATGAAGGCCTATATAGAGCGGCATCACGACCCTTCCAAAGCAGAATATCCGCACCCGGTGTTCAGGGAGCAACTGGAGGAGACCTATGGAGTGATGGTCTATCAGGAGGACGTGATGAAGATCGGCCATCATTATGGGGGGCTGGACCTAGCCGATGCGGATGTGCTGCGCCGCATGATGAGCGGTAAGTACCGGCACGTGGACCATCTGCTGGAGATCAGGGATAAGTTTTTTGACCATTGCCGTCGCATGCAGTATCCGGAAGAAACTTCCGGGGAAATCTGGCGGCAGATGGAATCTTTTGCGGGGTATTCCTTCAACAAGGCCCACTCGGCCTCTTTTGCGGTGGAAAGTTATCAGAGCCTGTACCTCAAGACCTATTACCCCAGGGAGTTTATGGTGGCGGTGTTGAACAATTACGGGGGCTTCTATAACCGCAAGGTGTATGTCAGTGAGGCCCGCAGAGCCGGAGCTGCCATTCGCCTGCCCTGCGTGAACCGGAGCGTGTTCAATACGACTATCTACGGAGATGATATCTATCTGGGTTTTGACGGCCTGCTGCATCTGGAGGACCGGTTGGCACGGCATATTCCAATGGAAAGAGCGCGGAATGGAGAATATACCGGTATTGAAAATTTTGTGCTGCGTACCGGGGCGGGCCTGGAGCAGTTGGTGGTGCTGATCCGCTGCGGGGCCTTCCGCTTTACCGGTACGGGGAAAAAGGAATTGCTCTGGGAGGCTCACCTGCTTCTTTCCGGTCAGAGGCAACGGACATCTTCGACCCCGTTGTTTGCCAGTATGGCGGCGAAACCGGTGCTGCCCGCTTTGGAAACTTCGGTGCAGGAGGACCTCTATGATGAGATTGAGTTAATGGGCTTTCCGGTTTCTGCCCCGATGTTTGACCTGGCCCGTTCGGATTTCCGAGGGGATGTGCTGGCGAAAGATCTGGTGGAAGGAGAAACGGAATCCCGGACCGTCCGCATGGTGGGCGATTTTGTCTGCGACAAGGATGTCCGGACCAAAAACGGCCAACGCATGAAATTCGGTACTTTTTTCGATGCAAACGGCGACTTCTTTGATACGGTACATTTCCCGCCCTCCCTGGCACAGTACCCGCTGCGGGGCAGTGGGTTGTACCTGCTGGAAGGGAAAATCGTGTGGGATTTTGGCTGCCCGGCTCTCGAAGTGGGCAGGTGCGGCAGAATGCCCCTGAAAAGCGATCCGAGAAGTCAGTGATCCCGGCTCTCCAGAAACAATCCAAAGTCACTCAGGGCCGGAACGACCGGAGCAAACAAGCTGATCCTCAGATGCTGTGCCGTGATCGGCTGGTTCAGCTTGATCAGTCTGTTGGCACCGATGCTGGTGGCACCGGCGAGCTCCCTCCATTCCCCGTTCATCTGTACCTCTATTCTTACGCTGTCTATACGCTGGCCCAATTTGATATTTTCACGCAGCCGGATGATATCAAAGGTCTGCTCCCCCTGAAGTTTCAGGTGCAGAATGGGATTTGTTACCTGATCATCCGATGCATAATAGCTGTACCGATCCTCGTCCAATAGGTTTGACGGTGCATAACTGTGACTATTGCCTCTGGTATTGTCTGCGGTGATCCTTGCGCCCGCACATAGGTTCTGGGCAAAGGTTTTCCGGAGCTTTTCGCCAAAGTCTTGCAGGGACTGTACATCATTTTGGTGCAGAACCCCTTCGGGCATAGGAGCCAGTCCCAGATTCATGGCACCGCCCCGGCCGACCGAATGGAGGTAGATTTCAAATAGAGCCCCGGGACTTTTGACCAGGCTGTCTTGCTCGGGATGGTAGAACCATCCTTTGCGCAGGGGCACATCGCATTCAGCGGGGATCCAGTATTGTCCGTCCCGGTCACCGGTGGGCAGATTGGATTCGTCCACCGATCCGGGCATGGGTTTTCCGCTTTCCAGACCTCTGGGGGTGATGGTCGCCCAACTGGTCTTGGCGGCATGACCTTTTTCATTGCCCACCCAGCGCATATCCGGTCCGATATCCGAGAAGATCATGGCCTGGGGTTGGTGCTGACGGACAATGGGCCAGGTTTTTTCCTGCCATTCGTAATAAGAGGTTCGGTCGATCCGTCGGGTTTCATTCAGTCCGCCGTAATACCCATCCCCACCATTGGCCCCATCATGCCAGGAGGCAAACAATTCGCCATAACCTGTCATGAGTTCGGTGAGCTGTTCCCGGTAGGCTTCGGGATAAGCAGGGGTGCCATAGCGCAGATCGTGACGGTCCCAGGCAGAAAGATAGACGCCAAATGCGAGTCCAGCCTCTTCGGCTGCATCCTTAAACTCTCCGACCATATCGCCCTGGCCATCTTTCCAGGGGGAGTGACGGATGCTGTAATCCGTAGTAGCAGTGGGCCACAGGCAAAATCCGTCATGATGCTTGGCCACGATGATCAGGCCTTTCAGGCCTCCTGCTGCGGCTGCCCGGGCGATTTGGCCGGCATCAAAACCGGAGGGGTCGAACAATTCCGGCGGTGCATCTCCATACCCCCATTCCTTGTTCTGAAAAGTAGTAGGAGTATAATGGATCAGACTGTACATCTCCATTTCATGCCATCGCAATTGCCTTTCGGAGGGAAGGACGCCATAAGGATCCGGCGGAGGGGTTGCATTCGAGGAGCATCCGGACAAAAATCCCGATAATACCCCTGCCAACACGACTGTCCATACACCGGTCAATACATTTGAAGATGTTGTTTGTGATTTCGACATGCTTATGATCTTATTTTGTCCCTGATTGCGTTGATGACCTCTATTCCAAAACTTTCAGTTTTTCCACATTTCTCAACAATGCCTCCCGATATTCCTTTCTCAGATTTCCGACCAGATCTGCTGTGGGGAGGATTTCGGCGATGCCGCTGGTACCATGCCCGGCCGACCAGATATCTTTCCAGGCCTTGGCCTGATCGGAGCTGAGTTTTGAGAAATCTTCTTCCTTTTTGACAGAGAGATCGATCCCGGCTTTTTCGATGGTTTGACGGATAAAATTGGCATATATGCCCGATATTCCATCCGTATAGAGGATGTCGTCAATATGGGAAGCGAGGAGGGTTTGTTTGTATTCGTTACTGGCCAGACTTTCTTCCGTGGCAATAAAACGGGTGCCCATATAGGCAAAATCCGCTCCCAGGGTTTCCGCTGCAAGAATGTCCTGACCGCTGTTGATGGCTCCGGCCAGGATGACGGCACCGTCAAATACACTTTTGATCTCATGGACAAGGGCAAATGGACTGGCGGTACCGGCATGTCCGCCTGCTCCTGCTGATACGGCAATAATGCCATCGACTCCGGCTTCTGCAGCTTTTTCCGCATGCCGTTTTTTGATCACATCGTGAAAGACCAGACCGCCATAGCTGTGTACGGCATCCACCAGATCTTTGACCGCTCCCAGGGAGGTGATGATCAGCGGCACTTTGTATTTCATGCACAATTGCAGGTCGGGCATGACCCGTGGATTGGTTTTATTGACAATGAGATTGACACCAAAGGGGGCTGGATCTTTGCCCGTTTTTTCCTTATGGTCTTTTAGTGCGGTGGTGATCTCGATCAGCATCTGTTCGAAGGCTTCGCTGGTCCTTCCGTTGAGCGAAGGAAAGGTCCCGACTACACCTGCCTTACAGGCTTCGATGACCAGTTGGGTCCCCGAAACCAGAAACATAGGGGATACAATGACCGGCAGGGTCAGGCGGTTTTTGAATTCGTTCAGGTCCATTATTTTGTTGTATTGGTACGTTTTTTTGTTTTGGTCTGTGCGATGTGTCGCATGCATCGGTTATTTGTGCCAAAGTACGAATTTAACCTGAATATCGCTGTATGGTAGCGGTATAAAACAAAAGATCCCCGGAAGGCAGAATCCGACCGGGGACATTTTTATTAAACGAAAAGGTTTTTCTATTGGGTGATGGCTGCTGCCACTGTCAGTTGTTACCTCTATTAGCGACCACCGCCACCACCGCCACCACGGCGACCACCGCCGCCCATTCCGCCACGGTTCTGACGTTCAGCCAGTACTTTTTTATAGGCTTCCTTTTGCTCATCATTCAGCACGGAATTGATTTTTTCGTTGGTGCTCTCTTGCAGTTGGGTCATTTTTGCACGCATGGCTTCCCGGTCACCTCCCTGTTGTGCATTCGCAAATATTTTTTGCATTTCTTCACTTTGAGCCAGTTGGTATTTGTAAACGGAATCCTGCTGCGTTTTATCCAATTTCAACTGCTTGGTCAATTCGGTAACAGTTTGTTTGGCCATTTCTTTCGGATCCATGTTCATTCTTCCTCCACCTTGCTGTGCAAAAGCTATTGTTGAGGAGAAAACCATAAGGACGACGGCTGCCATCATCCATTTCATCATTAGTTTTGAGTTCATAATTATTCTTGAATTTTGATTGTATGACTTTGTCCGGGCTGGATTGGTTTAGCTGTCACAAAACTATTACTATTTTCCAGTTTTCACGGGGTTATGCTCAGGGATCCCCCATAGTTCTCAGAATGCACTGCAAGGCTGAATTTTCCTTTGTGGAAAATTAATTTTCTATTTATTGTAATATATATTATCTTTGTAGAAATAAAATTAATTACAAAAGTGGAAGGAAAATGTATGGTACAGGGAAAATATATTGATCCGATGACAGATTATGGTTTCAAGCGGATTTTCGGTTCGGAGGTGAATAAAGATCTGCTGATTGCTTTTCTGAACGGGCTGTTCCATGGCAGGAAACAGATCGTGGATCTGGTTTATAACCGGAATGAACATGTGGGAGGGAATGTGGAGAATGGGGACGTGATCTTTGATCTAACCTGCACCTCGGGCAATGGGGAGGAATTCGTTATTGAGGTCCAGCGCACCGCGCAGGAGAACCTGAAGCGTCGCATGCTTTATTATGGCAGTAAGTTGATTGCGGACCAGGCCCCGCGGGGCGATCGTCGTGGTTGGAATTATGGGATCGGCGAGGTGTATGTGATCGTGCTGCTGGATGGTTTCCGGCTGCCCGGTGGCGGGGAAGGCCGTCGGTATTTACATGATGTTTGTTTTATGGACCGGGAGACGGGGGTGGTTTTCTATGATCGTTTTGGGTTTATTTATATTGAATTGATTAACTTTGTAAAGGCGGAGTCTGAACTGGAGAGCGATCTGGATCGGTGGCTTTATGTATTGCGGCATATGTCGGGTTTGGACAGGTTGCCGTTGTATCTGCGAAAGCCTGTGTTTGAGAAGTTGTTTCAGATTGCAGAGTACAGTAAATTAAACAAGGAGGAACGTACGATGTATGACAGAAGTCTGCGGAACAAATGGGATGCTCAATCGATTCGGGAGACGGCAGAGAACACATTGAAGAGGGGCATTGAAAAGGCGTTGGCTGAGGGAAGGGAAATGGGGGAGAAAATAGGAATAGAAAAGGGGATAGAGAAGGGGATGGAAAAGGCCCGTCTGGAAGCCGAAGCCAAACTGTTGACAGAAAAGCGATCTACCGCCACCAGGATGCTTGAGAGAGGTCTTGCAGTAGGGTTGATCGCTGAAGTATTGAGTATGTCTATCGAAGAAATTGAGCGGTTGAGAGAGGAATAGGTGAGATTGGCTGCGTTCCGCTCCCCACTCCGGGATTGGCTGCGTCCCGCTTTTCCCTACTGGATTGGCTACCCACTATCCCACTCCGGGATTGGCTGCG
>JBEBWT010000046.1:0-15360 GCA_040392005.1 Parapedobacter defluvii | reverse complement strand
CCGTAGCCCCCGTCGATCACCGCATCCACAATCTCCCCATATTTTTCATGGATCAACTCCGGATCGGTTGAATATTCCAGAATCTCATCATCATCGTGGATGGAAGCGGAAACAATGGGGTTGCCCAACTGGCGCACGATTTCCCGTGCGATGCGGTTGTCCGGCACCCGGATACCCACCGTTTTTTTCTTTGAAGAAAGGAGTTTCGGCACCTGATTGCTGGCATTAAATATAAATGTGAAGGGACCCGGCAGGGCTTTTTTCAGTACCCGGAAGGTAGCCGTATCAAAGGGTTTGGTATATTGGGAAATATCCGTCAGATCATAGCAGACAAAAGAAAGATTGGCTTTTTCTGGTTTGATGCCGCGGATCGCACACACCTGCTCGATCGCTTTCTGGTTGTTGATATCACAGCCCAGACCATAGACCGTATCAGTGGGATAGATCACCACACCACCCTTTCGCAGGATATCCACGACCTGGGCGATGCTTTTTTCGTTGGGGTTGTCTTCGTAAATCCGGATCAGCATAACAGGCGAATATACGGAGATTTGAATTATAATCCGTTGGCCCTGGCGGTAATTTCGGCAATATCCAATACCTGCACCTCTTTTTCCTTGTCTTTGATCTTGACCCCGTCATTGAGCATGGTCATGCAGAAAGGGCAGGAGGCAGCCACGATCTGCGGTTTGGTCTCCAGGGCTTCTTCGATCCGTTCCACATTGATATCCTTGTTTCCCCGCTCCGGTTCCTTGAACATCTGGGCACCGCCCGCCCCGCAGCACAGGCCATTGCTCTTGCAGCGGCGCATCTCCACCAGATCCGCATCCAGCACTTCCAAAGCCCTCCGGGGGGCTTCATAAACGCCGTTGCCCCGACCCAGATAACAGGGATCATGATAGGTGATCCTCTTCCCTTTGAAAGACTCTCCGCCCTCAGCTTTCAGCTTCCCCTCGTCGATCAATTGCTGGATTAACTGCGAATGGTGGATCACCTCATAATGCCCGCCCAAAGCAGGGTATTCATTTTTGATGGTGTTGAAACAATGCGGGCAGGCCGTCACGATCTTCCGGATCTGATACCCGTCCAGCACCTGAATATTCATCATCGCCTGCATCTGGAACAGGAATTCGTTGCCGGCCCGTTTGGCAGGATCGCCGGTGCAGTTTTCCTCCGCGCCCAGGATAGCATAATTCAGCCCCACATGATTCAATATCTTGCAGATATCCCGGGTAGTACGCTGCGCACGCTCGTCAAAACTGCCAGCACAACCCACCCAGAACAGAATGTCCGGGGCTTCTCCTCTGGCCATCAATTCGGCCACCGTAGGTACGTGTATATTTTCAGCCATGATATTAAAAGCAATAATTCAACAATTCAATCGTGCAACAATGCACCATCACTCAATCCCGTCACTCTGCTCAATCCCGCCAATTCGCCCGGTCCGCCTGTGCGTACTTCCAGGGCGCACCGTTATTTTCAATATTTCCAAACATCACATTGATGCTGGCCGGAGCCTGTGATTCCTCCATCACCGCATACCTCCGAAGCTCCGTAATGATTTCCAGGGGATTGATATTGACCGGACAGGCTTCCACGCAGGCATTGCAACTGGTACAGGCCCAGATTTCTTCCCGGGTGATATAGGTGTCCAGCAGGGACTTGCCATCCTCCTGAAAGGTTTTATGCTGGTCTATATTGCGTCCCACTTCCATCACACGGTCGCGGGTATCCATCATAATCTTGCGGGGTGACAGCAATTTTCCGGTCAGGTTGGCCGGACAGACCGAAGTACACCGTCCGCATTCCGTACAGGTATAGGCTTCCAGCAGATTCTTCCAGGTCAGATCCGTCACATCCTTTGCACCGAAGCGCAGCGGTCCTTCCGGCGTTTCCGGCGTATAGGAAGGATCCAGCATGGCCTTCACCTCATTGGTCACCGAAGCCATATTGGTAAACTGACCTTTGGGATGCAGGTTGGAATAATAAGTATTTGGAAATGCGAGCAGGATATGTAAATGCTTGGAGTAGGGGAGATAATTCAGGAACGCGAATACCCCGATAATATGGAACCACCAGGCAAAGCGTTCAATAAATACCAGCGAGCCCACCTGATCGGGCAGCCAGCCCACCAGCCAGGAACTGACCGGAAAAGAGCCGGCCTGCACATACCCGTCCACAGCCATGGCCTGCAATTTCTGGTCGGCCGCATTCATCAGCAGGAAAGCAGACATCAGCAAAATTTCCGTCACCAGGATTAGATTGGCATCCGTCCGGGGCCAGCTTGTCATCTCCGTGCCGAAAAAACGCCTGATCCGTGCAATATTGCGCCGGCCCAGAAAAACCACACATCCCAGCAGCACGCTCAGGGCCAGCCATTCAAAAGAAGCGATCAGAAAACCGTAGAGACTACCCAGCCCGGCAAAGGCCCGGTGCGTACCGAACAGACCGTCCACCGCGATCTCCAGCATCTCAATATTGATAATGACAAAACCCAGATAGACAAATAGGTGCAACAGTGCCGCAAAGGGCCGCTTGAACATCTTCTTCTGCCCGAAGGCTACCAGCAGCATGGTCTTCCAGCGGAGTGCCGGCTGGTCATTCCGGCTTTCGGCCCTGCCCAGACGGATATTGCGGATGATTTTCCGTGCATTGTACCCGGCCAATCCGACCGCCGCCAGCAACAATATTCCAAAGATGATTTGCGCTATCATAGTGGTAAAAATGGTCCACCGCTAAATTACAGAATAAAAATTACTATGCAAGCATAATAATGTATTTAGAGGGATTTTAAATAAACGCTCGAAGATTTTTATAAATCATCTGATTTGGCGTTTCTCCAAAAACACAGTTTCCCCAAATTCATATGAATTTGGGGAAACTGTAAAATCGTTGCAACACACTTTAAGGAAAGTAATTTATCATCACTACCTCCCTGCTGCCAGAAAGTTCAATCGCCATCGGCCGGCGAACCGGCCAATGCCAGCGGGCAGCACGTTTCAATTTTTATTGCAAGGCAATGCCCAATTTGGTTTTGATATCATTGCTGACATCATCCCCTCCCTGATAATAGGGGATATTGGTGCTTGAAATATCAAAAATATAGGCATAACCCTTTTCTTTGGCTACACTCTGGATGGCGGTACCCACTTTCTGGTGGATCGGGGCAAACAATTCCTGCTGCTTTTGGTTCAATTCCTGCTCGGCGATCTGCTGCACTTCCTGCAATCTCCTTTCAAAGTCCTGTATTTCGATATCCAGGGCTTGTAATTGAGGATCAATGACATCCTTGTTGGCTTCACTGCGGTTCATCAGTTTTTCCTGGGCCTCATTCCTTTTCTTCTGATATTCACCGAACATGGACTGCAGCTCACCGGTTTTTATACTATCCAATGCCTTCAGTTCGTTTTCAGCCTTTTTATATTCAGGCGTAGAGGTGAAGACCTCGGCATAATTGACATGACCGATCTTTTGTTGTCCGTTTGCCGAACTGATTGTCAAAAAAAGCACTGCGACCACTGCCAGGCTCTTCAATACATTTCTCATGCTATTCATTTTTGATTTTTGGTGTTGCCAATCGCTTGGCAGGGTTTGTTTAAAGTTTATTTTTCGTTTTTATTTAGTTGTTCAATTTCTTCCCAGTGCAGGATCTGGCTTGTAACCCAGTTTGACGATCACCTCATCACTTTTGTCCAATCTCGGATTGGCGTACAAAAATACAACTTCTCCGCCTTTATCCAAGATAATATCCAGGGCCTGTTCTGCGGCTAATTGCTGGATGGCATTAGCTACTCTTTCCTGTATTGGTTGGATCAATCTGATCTTTTCTTTGAAGAGATCCCCCTCGTAGCCAAATTTCAATCGCTGAAATTCTTTGGTTTCCAATTCTTTATTGATGATTTCGTCCTCCCGCTGGCGACGCATCTCCGGACTCAGCAAGACTTGTTCCTCCTGATAGGCCTTGTACAGATTTTCAATTTCTGCAAAGCGGTCATCCACCTCATCCTGCCATTGGACCGACATATCATCCAGTTGTTTCTGGGCAGCCAGGTATTCGGGGATGTGCTGGAGGATGTATTCGGTATCGACAAATGCAAAACGCTGTGCCATTGCTGAGTATGAACCCAGAAGAACCATTGTGACTGCGAGGAAAGCAAATTTTGTAAACTTCATAACCCAACAATTTTTAATTTTTGACAATCTTACTTATTTTTTTGACAAGAATGTTCTCCAAAGGTTTAATTAAAATCCACCCATTTGTTGCATAATGCTGAAAGTGAATGTTTTTCTCCACGGAATATTGACGTTCGGCGGCATGGCGATCGGATCGAAAGCATGTCCGTAATCCAATCCCAGCATTCCGAAGATAGGCAGGAAGATCCGTGCGCCCACCCCGGCGGTACGTCTGACCTTGAAAGGATTGAAATCCCTGAAATTATTCCATGTATTTCCCCCTTCGGCAAAGGCCAGCACAAATATTGTAGCCTGATCATTCAGCATGACCGGATGCCGGAGTTCCAGTTGATACTTGGCATAGATCGGACTTCCGGAATTCTGTGCCACCGCCACATCCACGGTACCTTTCGGGATGACCATCCCGTTTTCATAACCGCGCATGGCGATAATCTCCGAGCCTTGCAGAAAATCAAATCCCATCATCCCGTCACCCCCCAGTTTGAAACGCTCAAAGGCAGAGGTACCGGTGACCGAACTGTACGAACCCAGAAAACCAAACTGGGCCTGGGTCTTGAGGACCAGCTTGCCGGCAATTGGGATAAACCATTGGGAATCAAACTTCCACTTGTGGTATTCCACCCATTTATAACGCTCGTCATCCGGTGCGGTTGGATAGTTGATATTATTCAACAGGGAATACGGAGGAGTCACCTGGATCGTCAGCTTCAGGTTGGAACCCGAAGTCGGATAGATCGGCGCATCCACCGAGTTGCGGCTGATCTCCTGGGTCAGGTTGATGTTGTAAGAAGTACCATTGTCAAACAGGAAATAATTGCCATAATTCTGCAATTTATACTGCTGGAAACCCAGTGAGTAATTGAGCTGGAACCAGTTGTCGGGCCATTGCAACTGCTTTCCGAGTGTCAGGGTCACCCCATTCATCCAGATTTTCTGCATGTCCTTCGAGTCGATATTATAATACCGGCGGTAATAAGGATTCTCCATGGGTGCCGATCGGGAAGTGTAGGCACTCAGACCAAAATAGATCGGTTTTTTGCCTCCCAGCCAGGGCTCCGAAAAGGAGAAGCTATACGACTGGTATTGCTTGCCGCTGGTCTGACCACGCAGGCTCAGCTTCTGACCGTCCCCGCGGGGCAGCGGTCTCCATGAATTCTTTTTGAAAATATTGTGGGTCGAGAAATTGTTGAAAGACAGGCCCACTGTACCGATGATCTGCCCGGACCCGAAACCGGCCGAGAGCTCCACCTGATCCGAAGGCTTCTCCACCACCGTATATTGTATATCCACCGTCCCGTCATTCTGATTGACATTGACGGGTATTGGATTGGTTTTCTGCTCGTCAAAATTACCCAACTGCGCGATCTGCCTCACACTGCGCATGATCATCTCCTTGGAGAATTTTTGTCCGGGCTTGGTATGGATATTCCTCAACAGGACCCGGTCATTGGTCACATCATTGCCTTTCAACAAAATGTTGTTGATCGTAAACTGGGCCCCCTCATAGATCCGTACATCCAGATCGATGGTGTCCCCGTAGATCCGCGTCTGTACCGGGTCCGCCGTGAAGGTCAGGTACCCGTCATTCATATATAAAGAACTGATATCGTCATTGTTCCGGGTCGGTCCCTGCAATTTGGTCAGGAGTTTTTCCTCACTGAACACATCTCCTCTCTCAATCCCCAGAATGCGGGACAGGACCGTATCCGAATATTTTGCATTTCCCTGCCAGCGGATATTTCCAAAATAATATTTTGGCCCCTCGTACAGGTCGATATCCACAATGACATTCTTATCGTCCTTTTTATAGACGGTGTCGCGCAGGATTTCTGCATCCCGGTAACCCCGTTCGTGCATCTTGGCGATCAGATTGGTTTTTGCCTCCTTGAATTTTTCTTCCTTGAATTTGCCAGGTCCGAAAATCCGGAACCAGGCAGCCTGTCTGACCCCTTTGAAAAATTTGTGCAGCTGGTTGTCCGAAAAATCCTCATTGCCGGTAAAGTTGATCCGGTGCGCCCTGACCTTGTTATTCCGGTCCACATTGACGATCAGGATCTGATTGTTGGCCTGCGTGCTGTCCCGTACCGGAATCATTTCAATGTCCGGATACAGGTAATTTTTTTCACTTAGAAACCGGGCAATGGTATTGCGGGTGGTATTCAACAGATTTTGATTGACAATCTTTCCCGTATTCTCATTGAGTCTTTTGCGGACCTCTTCCGTCTGGCTCTTGCTCAGGCCATTGATTTCAATACGGGTCAGCCGGGGCCTTTCCACTACGTGGATATTGAAAAAAATGGAATCATTCCGGATGGCATCCGCATACAGTTCCACCTCATCGAACAAGCCCTGTGCCATCAGGTTTTTGACCACATTTGAAGTTTCATCACTGGGTACCTCGATCCGCGAACCCACCACCAACCGGGAAATGGTGATCAGCACATCGTTGTCCAGGTATTCTGTACCGCTGACGGACACGCCCCCGATGATATAGGACTGCGGTTCCAGATAACTGAATTCCGCCGGGTCACTGATCCGGAGCCGTTGTTGCTGCTGTTGCTGTTGGGCGAAAGTTCCTCCCACCGCCAGTACACTTATCAATGATAATATTAGTAATCGCTTCATCTATCTATTTTATCGCCGCTAATCTACGCTGTACAGTTGTTAATTTTTGTTAAATGACATTATTTTTCTGAATTCAGGGATTGGAACGCAATTGTTCGCTGGTCATCCCAAATCTCCTTTCCCGTTGCTGATAGACCCTGATCGCCTCGAAAAGATCCTCTCTTCTGTATTCAGGCCACATTTTCGGAGAAAAAAACAATTCTGCATAAGCCAGTTGCCACAGCAGAAAATTGCTGACGCGCAGCTCCCCGCTAGTCCGGATCAACAACTCGGGATCGGGCATAGAGGCCGTGGCCAATCTGGACGCAAACTCATTTTCGGTCATATCTTCCGGGCTCAGGATTCCGTCCCGGGCATCCTGTGCGATTCTCCGGGCCGCTTCCGTGATTTCCCACCGTGAACTATAACTCAATGCCAGTGTCAGTGTGGTCCGGGTATTGTGTGCTGTTTTACGGATTGCCTCTTCCAGTTGGCTCTGACAATTTTTCGGGAGCTGGGCCGTATTGCCGATCGCATTCAGCCGGACTCCGTTTTTGATCAGCGTCTTGATCTCCTTATTGATCGTTGCCACGAACAATTCCATCAGCGCATTGATCTCAAATTGCGGCCTGTTCCAGTTTTCCGTAGAAAAAGCGTATAAAGTCAGGTATTCCAATCCGATGCTCACCGCCCCCTCGACCACCTCCCGGACAGCGACCACTCCCTCCTTATGTCCGGAGACACGCATTTTCCCCTGCTGCTTTGCCCAACGCCCGTTGCCATCCATAATGATGGCCACATGCCGGGGCAACTTTGTCAGGTCAATATCTTTGGGGATCGATGGTTCCATGCTGTTCAGTCCTGTCCGTCTGGTAATTATCTTCGTCTGGCGTTGGGGTTCTTCCACAGCGGGTCCCGCCATTTGTAAAAGGTGTAAGTCACCCTGAAGGCGGCGGTCATATAAGAATCGTTGCCTTTATCGCCACGAGTGTATCCGCTGTTTACGAGATCCCGGTAGTCCGTAATTTCCGCTGTTGGCAAATGCGGGCCTGCCAGTTGTTCCCATTGCGGTTCTGAAAGATTACTGCCCCGCAGCCAATTCTGGACCGCTGAATAATGGTGATATTTATTATTCCCCACTCCATCCAGAAAATCGTGGAATACAAAACGGTAATTCAATTCTATCCCGAAAGAGATGGGCGTCCAGAGACCCGTACCGCTGATTTTGATCCCGGCTCCAACTGGCATGATAAAAGCCGTTTTACTATATTTTTCGACACTGGTCGCCGGAATATTTCCAAAAGGGTATTTTGTCAGGTCCGGAGAGGTCCCTTCAGTTTCATCAAACTTGATTTTTCTGGCTTCGACAATTTCATCGATCAGGGAAACGTTCTTTCCATTCGGATCTTTTGCCTTCGGATTGTGATAGATCATCCCCACCCCCGCGAAAACATAGGGGCTGACCAGATTCCTCATCCGGTTCGGACGGAATTCATAAAAATGGAATTCGCCCATTGCCGCAATTTCATGTACATAATTTTTGAATTGCAGGTTCCGGTTTACATGGGATAAATCCGAAGAATAAGCATCGTTCCCCTTCAACCGGCTGAAATTATAATCGAGACGGATGCCCCAGGTGCGGTCTCTGGCCGAAATCGGATTGAAATAATGCTTTGCAGAGGCTCCTATACTATATGAATTGAAACCCAGGACACTCTTGTTGTCAGCACTAAAAACATGGTTATTCATATCACCGATATAACCGGCGCCCCCGACTTGAATCCCAATCTCGGTATATTCCTTTTTGAGAAATTTATACCTGAAAAAATCCTTCGCATTATCGGTCCAGGTCTGCGCATCCGCCAGCAGCGAAATGCACACCAGTATCATGACAAGCAATCCTATTTTTTTTTGATACATGCGGGTATAGTCCTATTTCAAGGGTACAAACATAGATAAATTCGCCCTTATATGCAATAATCCAATCGGCCTAAATTCAGGGAGTTAAAAAAAACTTAATAATTGCGGGCATCCAGGCCCCAGAGCAATTTATTGCGCAGGGTTTCAAAATAACGCTCGCTTTTGAGGCGGATCAGGCTGACTTCAAAATCTGCTTTCCGGATTTGCAGGCGGACTTCGGTTTCAAAAGAATCGGTGCGGGAATCACAGGTGAGCAGGTACCGGCCGCTGCGGCTCTCGATTTTCAGGTCCAGTACCGAATCGCTGGAAATGACCACCGGACGTACATTGAGATTGTGCGGAGAGACGGGTGTCACCACAAAATTGCTGCTGCGGGGCATAATGATCGGTCCGCCGCAACTCAGGGAGTAGGCGGTCGAGCCGGTGGGCGTGGCGATGATCAACCCATCCGACCAATAGGCGTTGAGCAGTTCCCCATCCAGATGGGCCTCCACCGTGATCATGGCCGAGCTGTCGTATTTGAACACGGTAATGTCATTCAGCGCAAAGTGCCGCTTTCCAAACAGATCACTGTCCGGCGACTGCACCGAGAGCAGGGTCCTTCTGTCCATTTTATAATCCCCGGCCAGAATCGCCGATATGGATTCTTCCATGTCATCTTTGTTGATTCCGGCCAGAAAACCGAGACGTCCGAAATTGATTCCGGCCACGGGGACACCCGAATCACCCACGATGGAAACCGCTGCCAGCATGGTGCCGTCTCCCCCCAGACTGAGCATGAAACTGAAATCCGGGGACAGCCGCTCATTCCCCGAAAAAGTCCGGAACCCTTCCTGACAGAGCCCCTGCTGATCGAGGAATTGGTGAAATTCATCATAGATATGCAGTTCTGCCTTTCTGGAAACCAGAAAACCAAACAGTTGCTGCACATAAGGGATCACTGATGGATGGAATTCGCGGCCGTAAATAGCTATTTTCATTTTACATATTGATGTAATTCATCAGATGCTCAAAACGGGCATTGATATCTTCTCTGTCCATTTCAAGGCTGTATGTGGTCTTGACCTGATAATCATAGCGCAATAGTGAGGCAACTACATCGGACAGGGTAGCGGTATTGATTTTCAGGGTGATTTCCATTCTGTCCGAATCCGGCAGGTAACGGGTAAAGGAGCTGAGGATCTGGGCATTTGCCGATTCCACGATATGGGCGATATGGGAAAGCGCATTGTCCCGCTGCCCCAGTTCAAGCACCAGCATACTCCCCGGCCGTTCGCAATCGAGCATTTCATTGACCGCTTCTATCAATCCCGCTGCATCCAGCATGCCCACATAATAATGCTCCCCGCTGATGACCGGCAATACATTGATGCCATGGGAAACAAACAGGGGCAGGGCATCAAACAGATGCTGATCTTCATAGATATATGCCTGCAGTAAACTGATGCCCGTGTCGGATAGTACCTGTGTCCGATCCTTCAGCGCACGCATCTTTTCAATGGGCAGCAGTCCCTGGTAAATCCCTTCTTCCACCACAGGGAGCGCATTGTATCCGGCCTGTTCCATCTTCTCCAGCACCAGTCCGGCCCCGTCCTGCGGAGCGACCCTGAGATCCTGTTTGACGATGGCCTGTGCAATTTTCATTCTTTTGGAATTATGCTATTTTCAGGTAAACATAAGGTTATTTTTTGCAAAAAAGAAAATATTGGCCATTTTTATGCAGGCATCGTACCTTGCAATTGCAAACCAAGTTATTTATGTTTGTGGAACACAATTTCAGGAATGGAGAATAATTCATCAGGGGAAAAATACATTGTGCTCAGGGAGGTGATCCGCAAGAAAAACCCCGGGTTGCTGCGATGGATGCCGGGTTTCGTGCTGCGGTATCTGGAGCGCATTGTGCATGAAAAGGACATTAATGAGGTGATGGACCACATCGGCCATTTACATGGGCTGGACTTTGTGGATGCGCTGCTGACCCGGGAACTGAACGTGAACGTGAAGCTGGAAGGAGCCGAGCATATTCCGCTGGAAGGCGGGGTTATCTTTGCCTCCAACCATCCCCTGGGAGGCCTGGACGGGATCGCATTCATGCATGCAGTGGGCAAGTACCGGCAGGACATCAAATTTCTGGTGAATGATATTTTGCTCAACATCAAAAATCTCCAGCCCCTGTTCGTGCCGGTCAATACCCTGGGTGCGCAGGGCCGCCGCAACTCCCTATTGATCGAGGAAGCCTACGCGGATGAGCATGCACTGCTGGTGTTTCCCGCAGGGCTGGTTTCCCGGAAAAAAGGGGGGGCGATCCGTGACCTGGAATGGAAAAAGAGCTTTATCAACAAATCAAAGAAGTATAAAAAAAATATTATCCCAGTATATATTGATGGAAAAAACTCCAACTTTTTTTATAACTTAGCAAGGTTCAGGGAACGTTTGGGAATCAAAGTAAACCTGGAAATGCTCTATTTGGCGGATGAACTTTTCGCTCAAAGGGGGCATCAAGTAACGATCCGTATTGGGAAACCAATTGCATATACAGACCTGGACTCGTCAAAATCAGAAAAGGAATGGGCCGCAGATATCAAGAATAGGGTATATGCAATGGGGGGGCAATAGTTAAAAAGGAATTATGCAGGAATTAATAGCACCGATCGATCGGGAATTGATCAAAAAGGAATTGACCAAAGAGGCTTTTTTGCGTTATACCAATAATGGGAATAATGAAGTTTACCTTATCAATCATAGTACCGCACCCAATATTGTGCAAGAAATCGGCCGCCTGCGGGAACTGACTTTCCGGGGTGCCGGCGGCGGCACCGGTCTGGATTGCGATCTGGATGATAATGATAAAGGCCCGGATGCTTATGATCAGTTGGTGGTCTGGAACCGGGAGGACGAAGAATTGATCGCCGGTTACCGGCTGATCCACTGCGGAAAAGTGGGCAAGGATGTGCATGGTGGGATCAATTTGTCCACCGCTCATTATTTTCATTTTTCAGATGAGTTTGTACAGGATTACCTGCCTTATACCATTGAATTGGGGCGTTCCTGGGTGCAGCCCCGCTATCAGCCGGCCAAAGATAACCGCAAGGGTCTGTTCTCCCTGGATAATCTCTGGGATGGGCTGGGAGCGGTGGTCATGCTCCATCCGGACATCAAGTATTTATTCGGGAAAGTGACCATGTACCCGCATTACACCCGTGAGGCAAGGGATCTGCTGCTTTATTTTATGGCCCATTATTTTCCGGATCCCGACCGCCTGGTCTGGCCCATCCGTCCCCTGGGCTATTTCGGAGATATTTCCGGTTTTGAGGGTATCTTTGATGGATTGGATTACAAGGAAGGGTACAAGGTGCTCAACAGCAGGGTGCGGGCTATGGGTGAAAATATTCCTCCCCTGATCAATACCTATATGAATCTTTCCCTGACCATGAAAGTGTTCGGCACGGCGATCAATGATGAATTCGGGGAAGTGGAGGAAACAGGTATCCTGATCAAGATCGGGGATATTTTTGAGAGCAAAAAGGACAGGCACATGTCCACCTTTGACCGGGACCGGGTCCGCTAAGCAATTTTCAATTTTTTCCTGCCTTTTAGTATGAACGGCCGTCCTGATAGGGCCTTTCCAGGATAATGGAATGGATCACGGCCTGACGGAGGTCAATACCGTCCTGCACTGAAGTACCCCCGGGGTAGTCATGATCGAGATCGGTCAATTCCACTTTTGCCCCCAGATTGCTTTTTAACAGATCCCGGTGCTTTCCGGTTGCTGATCGTTCCCTCTCCCCGCCTTTGGTGGCGGCCGTGTTTCTGGCAGTGGCTTTGTCTCTGGCGGTATCCTGGGCCGATGCCCGGTTTTTCCTGGCCCTGCTCATTTCTTCCGGTTCCAGCATTCCCTGATACTGTTCGTAGGGACTGGAGGGGATTTCAAAAGGAGTGTATTCCGGCTGGTTGTGCCGGCGGGCTTCCTGCCGTGGGGATGAAGGCGTGACCGGACGTCTTTCCGGTCGGGCTTCCTGCCGCTTTCCGGACTGTTCTACCGGAATCGTATCATCGGGAACCTGTTGCCCATATTTCCGCTTGCGGGCCTTTTCCTGCTCCTTCTGATAATTAGCATAAGCCTGAAAACCAAAAACCACCGCAGCGATCAATATGGGAATAATTTGCTCCATCTTATAAAGATACGCAAAAAGATCCGACATCCGAAAGCCGGTATTCAAAAAAGTTTGGATTCTAAAAATAATGTAACAAATTTGCCTGCCTGACGTCCAATTATTTACAGCCAGTATGAAGGATCAAAAACGTATAGAATTCAAGCGTTTGTTCGATGAAAACTCCAAAAAAGTTTTCAACCTCTGCTATGGTTATACCGGGGATGCCGACACCGCCAACGACCTGATGCAGGAAACCTTTATCAAGGTCTGGCAGAATCTGGACAAATTCAGGAACCAATCCCAGATGTCCACCTGGATTTACCGGATTGCCGTCAATACCTGTCTTTCCCACCTCCGTTCCGCCAAACGCCGGCCGACCGAGGAACTGAATGATCATGTTATCGAAAATCATACGGAGGAATATTCAGAAAAGACCGAGCAGGTGGCGGCCCTTTACCGGGCCATCGCACAACTGGAAGAACATGAACGGATTATCATTACGATGGTCCTCGATGAAATTCCCTATCCTGAAATTGCGGAGATTTCTGGTATTTCCGAAGGGAATCTGAGGGTACGGATCCATCGGATCAAGCATAAGCTGACAGAAATTTACAATAGAAATGAAAGAGATTGAGCATGAAAGAGTTTGAAGAACTCCAGCAATTATGGCAGAAAGCTACGCCCGCATCCGGTCTTGATTTTGATAAAATCATGCAACAGATCGAAGCGGACAAGAAAGATATTGCCCTGAAGTTATGGCGGCATATCATTGCTTTTATTGCCGGATTGCTGGTATTGGGATATGTCTGGTTTACGGTGCCTTTTGTCACCTGGACCAGCCATGTGGCCATCCTGATCGTGGCCGGATGCATGATCTATGCGCTGCTGGCGCAATGGAGGGCCTATCAGGATTTTAAGACCATTTCCACCGGATCCACGGACAAACCGGAGGCCTATATTGCTTTCCTGAAGAAATTCAAGGCCGACCGTTATCAGCAGCACACCCGCAACTTTGTGCTTTACGAGACCTGTATCGCCGCGGCTTTTGCATTTTATTCATTTGAATTGTATTTTGCCCTGCCGTTGGGCATGTTCATCGCATTGATCGTGTTTATTGTTTTCTGGTTCCTGATCTCCCATTTCGTATTCCTGCGGGCCTATATTGAGAATGAGAATGAAAAAATCCAGAATCTGATCAATGAGCTGGACCGGATCAAGGATCAATTTAATTTAAGTAAATGATCAATAAACTTTTTTATGGCTGCGGGCTCGTGATCGTGATGGCTATTCAGGTAAACGCTTCAACATTGAGTAAAAATACACTGGAAGCGCAAGTAGATTCAGTGATCCTCACAGTATATGGGGACGCGATCAACAGTACTCCGGGACTGGGGATCATGATCTCCAGGCAAGGTGAAATGCAATTTGGGAAAGCCTATGGCATGGCAGATATGGAGAAGCAATCACCGCTTACTACTACTACGAATCTGCGGATGGCCTCGGTGAGTAAACAGTTTACGGCTATGGCCGTCTTTCTGCTTATTGAACAGGGTAAACTTTCATTTGACACACCACTGAGTACTATTTTTCAGGATTTGCCTTCCTGGGCCACTCAAATTGCAGTAGGCCAGTTACTGAACCATACATCCGGAATTTGGGACTATGAAGGATTGATCCCCGGGGACCGCCGCGAACAGGTGTCGGATGCCGATGTCCTGGAGATGATCCGGACAGTGGATCGTACCTATTTTGCGCCCGGAACGCAATTTCGTTACAGCAATACAGGCTTTTGCCTGCTCTCTTTGATTGTAGAGCGTGTTTCGGGTACTGACTACCGTGATTATATGAAACGTCAGCTATTCCAGCCATTGGGTATGGACAGGGCATATATGTATCACGCCGGTACCGAAATGCCGGATAGGGCCTTTGGTTATCGGTCACAAGCAACCGGGACTGCCGGGGAATTTCGTTTCGCAGATCAAAGTGTGACCAGTGCGACCAAAGGTGATGGTTGTGTTTATGTTTCACCGGAAAGCTATCATAGATGGGCAAATGCGGTCTTGAAATCTGCCTTCCCTTCTGATAATTACCTTGCACTGATACAATCCCGGAAGACTCCGGTGAAGGATGGTATTTATTATAGCCTGGGCTGGTTTGTAGCTCCTCCAGGTGATGGCAAAGGGATGCGTCTGTTTCATTCCGGCGAAACCACCGGTTTCCGTAATATCGTATATCACGATTTGGGCACGGGACTGAGTATCTCCATTTTTGCTAATCGGGATGATACGCTGATCTCAGGTGTATTTGAAGGTATTGTGGGTATGATGGGGGAAAGCCATCCTGCGGCTGAAGCAGCGGAGCCGAAAGAGTTGTTTTTTTGGATGAGTTCAATTTATTGAGTTTTACCAGCGTCTGGCTGGGGTGCGGTTTTCTGGCTGTGTCTCGCTCGCACGCGCCCGCTCCGCCAAGGCCAGAAAACCGCACCCCA
>JBEBWT010000045.1:0-15629 GCA_040392005.1 Parapedobacter defluvii | reverse complement strand
CAGATTGGCTGCGGCCCACTACCCCGCACTCGTGGCCGCAGCCATCTGAGGGGTGGGGGCTACAAGGCGCAAAGAGCCCACGTCGTACCCGCTTTGCGGGCACTCCGTGCGTTTTTTCATTTCCGCTATCGCCTCCCAAACAAGTTTGGTGGCTCCCCCGGAAATGAAAAAACCCTTGCTTACGCAAGGGCTCTTTGCTGTTGTGCCCGGGAGCAGATTCGAACTGCCACGCACTTAGTGCGCCACCCCCTCAAGATGGTGCGTCTACCAATTTCGCCACCCGGGCTTCGGGGCAAAAATACCTTATTTTTCCTGGATTGCAAATCTGTTTTTCGGAAATATTCGGATTTGCATTTTTGCAAAAAACACCTATCTGGTTTTGTACCCATAAGAATTAAGCCCAAACCATTAAGGTCACGATGATAGACCCGGCAACTTACTCCACCGGCAAGCCGCAACACCAACCCCCCCCTACCGGTGTTTCTGATCGATCAGGGTCTGGATCATACCATCCGCCAGGCCGACACGGGGGACAATGACTTGCCTCAACCGTCCGTATTTCATGAGGGTCAGAAATATCTCGCAGGCCGGAATGATGACATCCGCGCGGTCGCTGTTCAGGCCCAGTACATTGATCCTGTCCTTCAGGGAGAAGGCGTTGAGGTATTCATACATGGATTTGAGCTTGGCATAGGACACCGGCTTGTCTTCACTTACATTGACCAGCCGGGAGAGTTTGTTGATGTTTCCACCGGTTCCGATACCATAGACTGCTTTATAGGGTTTGCACTGCGATTTTACCCATTTACGCATTTCCTCCCAGGTTTCTTCCTTGTCCTGATTGTCCAGGATACGGATGGTACCGATATCGAAGGAACGGGAAGCAAGCAATTTCATGTCGGCAAACATAGTCAGTTCGGTACTGCCCCCACCTACATCTATATACAGATAGGCCTTCTTGTTTTCAAGCTGCTGCTGAATATGACTGCTGTAAATGATTTTCGCTTCGCGGCTGCCATCGATAATCTGCAGATCAACCCCTTCCATTTTGACCTTCCCCACGATTTCCCCTCCATTGGTAGCCTCCCTCATAGCCGAAGTAGCACAGGCCATATAATCACTGACCTTGTAAACATCCATCAGGTTGCGGAAGGCAGACATGGTTTTGATCAGATCTTCCTCTTTCTGGGGGGAAATCTCCTTGTTGATGAATGCATCGTCACCCAGGCGCAGGGGCACCCGGACCAGTGTGTTTTTCTTGAAAGAAACCACCCCGTTATTGCGGATAATATCGGCTATCAGGAGCCTGACCGCATTGGATCCTATGTCTATTGCTGCGTATCTCACTTATGATTTGTATTTTAGATAATTATAAATATCGATCTGGGCCCGGTGGCGCACCTTGCCGCGCTGGCCGATGTAGCGGTTATTGTTGTGAATATTGATCTCGCGTGCTTTGGAATTGTCCCGGAGCTGCATATCGATCATGTCCCGGATTTCCTTGCGGATCCCTGGGTCCAGGATGGGGAATCCGACCTCTACCCTCCGGTCAATATTCCTTCCCATCAGATCCGCTGAGGCCAGATATATTTCCTCTGCCCCGCCATTCCCAAAAATCCAGACCCTTGCATGCTCCAGAAAACGATCCACAATGCTCCGCACCGTAATGTGCTCACTAAAGCCCGGCTGACCGGGGACCAGACAGCACATTCCCCGCACAATCAATTGGATCCGCACCCCTTCATTACTGGCCTCGTATAGCTTCTGGATCATTGGCTCATCGGTCAGACTGTTCATTTTGAGGATCACATAACCTTTGTCTCCGGATCTGGATATTGCGATCTCCCTGTCGATCAATTCGTAAAAACGTTCCCGGGTTTCCAGCGGAGAGGTAATGATCGCCTGATATCCCTGATAAAATTCCTTTTTCCCAAGGCCCACAAACAACTTTTTCAAATCTTTCGTGATCAGGGGATTGACCGTAAACAAGCTGTGGTCCGCATAAATAGTGGCTGTTTTCTCATTGAAATTGCCCGTGGCGAGATTAGCATAAGATACCAGCTTCCCTTTTTCCCGCCGGGTCACCAGACAGATTTTAGCATGCACTTTATATTCCAGCATACCGATATCCACATTGACACCGCCCTCCACCAACTTATTCCTCCAGTAAATATTGGCTTCCTCATCAAAGCGGGCTTTCAGCTCAATCAGGCAATTGACTTCCTTGCCGTTACGGGCCGCATTGATCAGGGCATTGATCACGCTGGAATTTTCCGCCAGTCGATACAGGCAAATATAGATCTGTCTCACTTTGGGGTCGATCGCCGCTTCCCGCAAAAAATGGACGATATAATCAAACGATTGGTAAGGCAGACTGACCAGGTAGTCCCTTTCGGCCATCTGACTAAAAATGCTGCTGCCCAGATCCAGGTTCTTGAGACGCAGGGGCGGCAGAGGCGGATGTTCCAGATGGGAAGCGCCTACATTGGGGAAATCAATAAAATCCTTGAACTGCTGGTACCGGCCTCCGGGGATCAGTGCATCCGGACTGAGACCGGTACGGCTGACCAGGTAATTCAGCATGTCCTGCGGAATCGCTCCGTCGTACAGCAGGCGCATGGGTCGGCCCTTCCCCCTTTGTTGCAGGCTCAGAGCCAGGGCCTCCACAAACTTTTCACTTATATTTTCATCTATATCCAATTCCGCATCGCGGGTGAGCTGAATGCTGTAAGCCTCTACGTGATCATACCTGAAAATAAAAAACAAATCTTCCAGACAATAGCGGATAATGTCTTCCAGCAGAATAATAAACTTCAACCCCTTGTTTTCGGGCAGTTCGAGAAAGCGGGAAATAGATCTGGTAGGCACTTCCAGCAGCGCATATCGGGTTTTCTTTTTGAAAATCAGCCTGATAAAAAGATAGATCCTCCGGTCAGTCAATTCGGGAAAAGGTTTGCCGGCATCAGCTTCGCTGAGCATAATCGGCACCAGGCTCGGCAGAATATGCCTCCTGAAATAATTACGGACAAATTCTCCCCTGGCTACATTGAGCTGCTGCTCATTGATAATGAAAATTTTTTCAGATTCCAGCTCCGGGATAATCTCATGCTCATAGAGATAATCAAATCGCTTTTCAAGCTTTACAACAATGGATTTAATCTCATTGAGAATGCCTTTGGGATTGTATCCCAGCATGGATTTTGACTTTTGGTTGATATCGGCCAGACGATTGAGCGTAGCCACCCGTACCCGGTAAAATTCATCCAGATTGGAAGAAAAGATGGCCAGAAAGCGCAGACGCTCGATCAGCGGAACAGAGCTGTCCGCAGCCTCCTGCAGCACCCGTTCATTGAAGTACAGCCAACTGATTTCCCGATTGATAATCGGGTAGTTTTTCTTCACCATTGTCAATGTCATTGCCTAAACCCCGGTTGATCGGCCAATATTAACAATGTGAGATGATCTCCGTGTTAAGCCACTGTTAATTCATTGATAATGCACCGGTTTTAGCGGCAAATGCACCGGCACCGGGGCAGCATCAATGATGGGCACCTTCGTCCCCGTGGCCACCGGCCAGGGTATAGATTTCTTTGATCGCTGCAATATTCTCAGACCCGAACTTTCTCAGATCCTTGTCTGTATTGCGGCTAACCCGTTTAAATTGATTGATCAGCTCTTTATGTTCCTTCTGCACATGCGTCACATAAGATGCGGCATCGAACCGGACAGCGACACTATCTTCAACAGCAGATATTTCGGACGCATTGAATGCCAATGCTCCCGGATCGGGCACGACCACCTGTTTGCCGGCGGCCAGTTGCTCCAGCTCGGGCAACAACGTAGTATAAGTAGCAATAACCTGATCTGCAATGGCTTTTGCATCAGCAGAGACTCCTTGGCCCAGGGCATATTGTGCATGGGCCAATTCATAGGCAGCCTTCTCATAAGTGGTTTTGAAAAAAGTAAAGCCTTCGGAATCCACCAGGGTCGCATTGCTATACAACTGCTGCTTGCCTACCTGATCCGCATTGCCGCAAGATGAGCATGCAAAACCAATGACCATGGCCCCCATCAAAAATAATCCTGTCCTTTTCATCATTTCGTTGTTTTTAAACAACAAACTTAGATAAATTTCCTTTTATATGCAATTTAATCTCACGAAGTGTATCTTTGTTTGAAATCTCAATCGGAGCAGCAGTCTATGAGCAAAGCCAGGGAAATCCAAAATTTCTTTTACGGTCAATATTTTGCTGACGGTGTAAGGATTTCACTGGGCACACTGATCCCGGCTTTCCTTTTCTCCTATCTGGGCAATATACAGGTGGGCACCACTGTGTCACTGGGGGCGCTGATGGTGGGACTGGCAGACACTCCGGGACCGGCCAGCCACCGCCGCAACGGGATGTTTATCTGTCTTGGGCTGGTCCTCCTGACGGCACTGGGGATCAATCTGATCAATGGTTATCCGGTATTGCTCCTGGCTGGAATTGTTTCCGTCAGTTTCACCTGTTCCATGTTTGCCGTTTACGGGGCCCGGGCCGCTACCATCGGGGCTATGGGCATGCTGGCCATGATTCTCAACACCGACATGCTGGAGGGCAATCTGCTCCACATCCTGGAGCACCTGCTGTTCCTCCTCATCGGAGGGGTCTGGTATATCATCATGAGTGCTTCGGTCACCCAGGTGCGGCCCTTCCGCCTGGCCCAGCAGGAACTGAGCGAATCCATCCACAAAGTGGCCGACTATATCCGGCTGAAGGCCAACTTCTATGATCCCGGGTCGGACAACGATGAAAACTTCATTGCACTCATTGACCAGCAGGTACTGGTACATGAACATCAGGAAAACGTACGTGAGATATTATTCAGAAGCAAACGGATCATCCGGGATACCACCCGGATGGGCAGATTGCTGATCCTGATCTTTACGGATGTCATCGACCTGTTTGAACAGAGTATGGCCACACACTACGATTACGATGCCATCACTGAAAAATTCGGCAAAACGAAGGTATTGAGAGAATTTCATCTGACCATTATCCGCATAGCCAACGAGCTGGACAATCTGGCCTATGAGATCAATGCCAACCGATCTCCCAAACCGCTGTATAATCTGAAGGACGATCTGGAGCGTATCCGTCTGGCCATTGACGAGGTAGAAAAAAAACAGGGACTCAACACCCTTCCCCTCAAAAAAATACTGATCAATGTACGGAATCTGACACAGCGGATAGATCATATTTACAGTTACTTTTCACTGCATCCGTCCAAAAGTTACCGGGGCGAGGAGGCGGATTACAGCAAGTTTATCAACCGGCAGGTTTTTGACAGGAAAATCCTTCGGGAAAACCTGACCCTGCAATCCAGTACATTCCGGCATGCCCTTCGTATGGCCATTGTCATGGGGCTGGGTTATGTGATTTCCTTGTTTTTTAATGTGGGGACCCACAGCTACTGGATTTTGCTGACCATTATGGTGATCCTCAAACCGGGTTTCGGGTTGACCAAGCAACGCAATTTCCAACGTCTGACCGGCACCATTATCGGGGGAATCGGCGGCGCCATCATCCTCCTGCTGATTCACGACCAGTTAGTGCTGTTTACCCTGCTGTTGCTGTTCATGATCGCGACTTACAGCCTGATCCGTATCAATTACATTGTGAGCGTCATGTTTATGACCCCCTATGTACTGATCCTTTTCAGTTTCTTTGAAGAAAACACCTTTTTGATTATGCGGGAGCGGATACTGGACACCATGATCGGTTCCATCCTCGCCTTTGTGTCAAGCTATATTATCCTTCCCAACTGGGAAAGCAGCCACCTCAACAACCCAATGCGCAAATTATTGATTGCCAATTACCGGTACATCGGTCAGGCCTTGCAGATCATTGCCGGTTCCCCGCCGGATATTACCGCATTCAAGCTGGCCCGCAAAGATGTTTACATTGCCACGGCCAATATGGGTTCTGCCTTCCAGCGACTGATCACTGAACCCAAAAGCAAAAGAAAAAATGCCAAAGAACTGCATAAATTTGTGGTGCTGAACCATATTTTCTCTTCTTTCTCGGTGACCGTACTAAATCTCGTCCGGCAAGTGGACAACAGTGCCCTGACCGGGGAACAGGTCAAACTGATCCGCAGAACCCTTTACCTGCTGGCCCAGACCATCAAATCCATCGAACCTGACGGAGGGACTCCCTGGGATGCAGCGGATTTTGTGGAAATTGAGGTTGATATTCCGGATAATCTGGATGAGAATAATGTGGATTCGGACGAACAGCGCCTGATCACCGAACAGTTGAATTTCATCCAGCGGATTGCTGTCGATCTGCACAAGAACAGTCAGAAGATCCTCTCCAAAATGTCCGGCGGGGAGGAGGTGCCGGAGATCCGGCAAATCACAACAGCTAAAAACTCCGGCTAATTCTTTTTGTTCAATCCTTCTTGCTCAGCCCTTCCAGCAGGAGCAGCACCATCTTTTTCTGCAGCTTCAGGATGATTTCAAACTCTTCTCTGGCGGGAAAAAGCAGGCCTCCGGCATTTTTCAGTATGCTGAAGCGCATTCCTTCAATAGAATAAAGCAGAATATTGGAGATCTCTTCCACATCCATTTCGACCAACTGGCCGGTTTCAACACCCTTCCGGAGGATGGAAGTAAAAAGTTTAATCTGGATATCCTTTGCCTTTGCAAATACCGGCAGCACTTCCTTCGGCATCTGCTGGAGGGTCCCCATCGAGTATTCCAGCAGATTGTAATAGTTCATGACAAACGTCATCCGCTGGTCCAGAATGAACAACACCGCTTCCCTGCAATCACTGATAGCATATAAAGCCGGCCGGGCATTGGAAAAGGACCGGTCGATCACATACTCCAGTGCGGCGGCACAGAGATGGTTTTTGTCCGGGAAATAGTAATAGAGCGACGCTTTGGACATGGAGAGATCCGCGGCAATCTCAGCCATTGTCGTCTTGGCAATGCCGAAATGCCCGAATCTGCGGACAGCCGCCTCTATGATCAACAAACGCTTTTCTTCCTGGGCCATGGTCTATGAAGGGGATATATTAAACAGGCATCCATAAAACAGGGGCCAATAGTTAAAAATACAAAAAAATCAGGATATTTCCAAATATCTTTCAACTTGTGGAATAATTGAATAATTTGCAGCAATAATGGAATCGTTGGCCGCAGAATGGAATTGAATATAATAAAAAACCATCCCCTGGACCGCCTCAATACTTTTGGGGTAAAGGCCCGCAGTGCCCATTTCGTCGAAATCGATACGGAAGAAGAATTGATTGGGTTGTTTGGGCAGGAAGAACTGCCCCGGCCCCGGCTGATCCTGGGTGGTGGCAGCAATATCCTTTTTGTCAGGGACTTTGAGGGATTGGTGATCAAAATAAGTATTCCGGGCATCCGGCATGACATCCACGGGACCGATGTGCTGGTAAGCGCAGGTGCCGGGGTAGTGTGGAATGATCTGGTCTGGTATTGTGTGGAACAGGGGTTTGCCGGCATTGAAAATCTGGCCCTGATCCCCGGTACCGCAGGGGCGGCTCCGGTGCAGAACATTGGGGCCTATGGCGTCGAACTGATGGATGTTTTTCACCATTGCCGGGCTTTTGACACCCTGAAAAAA
Source organism: Parapedobacter defluvii (assembly GCA_040392005.1). Classification (GTDB taxonomy): domain Bacteria; phylum Bacteroidota; class Bacteroidia; order Sphingobacteriales; family Sphingobacteriaceae; genus DASRQK01. Next base: position 7,992 of record JBEBWT010000045.1, on the reverse strand, counting down.
GAAATGACCGTGCTTTACAGTGCCGACTGTGACTTCACCTACCGGGACAGTATTTTCAAGAACGAGGCCAAAGGACGGTATATTATTACTTCGCTGACGCTGAAACTCTCCACCACTTTCACCCCGAACACCAGCTATGGGGCGATCCGGGAAGAATTGGCCCACAGGGGTATTAAAGACCCGGGTATAAGAGATATCGCGGAAGTGGTTTCGGCCATCCGGGTGGGAAAATTGCCCGACCCCTCGACCATTGGCAACGCCGGGAGCTTTTTCAAAAATCCGGTGATCCCTGAGTCAGAGTTCCTTCCCCTGAAAGAAAAATTCCCGGATGTTATATACTACCCTGCGGGCGAAGGACAGGTCAAGCTTGCGGCCGGCTGGCTGATCGAACAATGCGGATGGAAGGGCAAAAGGCGGGGAGACTGCGGTACCTGGAAGCATCAGTCACTGGTCCTTGTAAACCATGGTAGTGCCACAGGATCAGAGATATACGATCTATCCGAACAAATAATTACCGCTGTGCAACAAAAATTTGGCATTATATTGGATCGTGAAGTCAATGTAGTCTGACGACAAGGTTCATTAAGTTGGGAGCGATGGAGTACCATTGTTCTTTCAAAAGCTCCGCTATTATGACAAAATTTGATTTCAATACCCTCCTCATTCAACAACAGGATTCGCTCCGGAGACGGGCTCTGCAATTCACCAAAAATATGGAAGATGCGAACGATCTGGTGCAGGAAACCCTATTAAAAGCAATACTCAATTACGGTCGGTTCAGGGAAGGTTCCAATCTGAAAGGTTGGCTCTACACGATTATGAAAAACATCTTTATCAATCAGTACCGCAGAACCCACCGGTCCACCGTATGTATGGTGCACAACGACGATATCTCCAGCAAACAATTGATCTTCAGTGCCTGTTTGAATGAAGGGGAAAACAGATTTCTGATGAGTGATACCCGTGCAGCGCTTTCTGCACTGTCGGGAGACCATCGCCAGCCTTTTAATATGTTTCACCGGGGGTTCAAATACCATGAAATTGCCGATTCACTTCAGATCCCCATCGGGACTGTCAAAACCCGGATCCATATCGCCCGAAAGCAAATGAAAGGGGCCCTGTCGGCATACAGACCCGATTGAGGAATCGTTGAGGGGCTGAACAGTCATTGAGGCCGGGTAACCGTTGAGGCCGCAGCATCAATACTCCATCTCAAACTGACTCAGTGCCACAAACTGCCTGATCCTGCCCTTGATATCCGAGGGAGTCAATTGCTGCATCCTTTCAGTCCCGAACTTCTCCACACAGAAAGAAGCCATCGCCGAAGCCACAATAAGCGCGTTTTTCATATTATTGAAATTGATGGTACCCACCTTTGCCAGATATCCGACAAATCCACCGGCAAAAGTATCCCCGGCACCGGTCGGATCGAACACTTCCGCCAGCGGCAGGGCAGGAGCCACGAAAACCTGTCCTTCCCCGAACAATAGCGCCCCGTGCTCCCCCTTTTTGATGATCAGGTACTGCGGCCCCATTTTCAGGATCTTCTCAGCGGCCTTCACCAGCGAATATTCGCCTGAAAGTTGCCTGGCCTCCTCATCGTTGATGGTCAGCACGTCCACCCGTTTCAGTACATTCAGCAAATCATCCAGCGCCACGTCCATCCAGAAATTCATGGTGTCCAGCACCACTAATTTGGGTTTGTTGTGCAGACGGTCCAGGGTCGTTTTCTGGACGGAAGGAGTCAGGTTCCCCAGCAGGACATACTCCGCATCCTGGTAATGCTCGGGAATCAGAGGATCAAAAGTGGCCAGAGCATTCAGTTCCGTGACAATGGTATCACGGGTATTCATATCATTGTGATACTTTCCCGACCAGAAAAATGATTTCTCCCCTTCTTTTACCTGAATACCCGAAACATCAATGGAACGGGATCTCATGATATCCAGGTTTTCCTTACCAAAATCTTCGCCGACCACCGAAATCAGTTTGACCCGGTTATAGAGGTAAGATGCGGACAAGCCGGCAAAGGTAGCGGCCCCTCCCACGATTTTATCCGTTTTCCCAAAAGGGGTTTCAATTGCATCAAAAGCGACGGTACCGATAATCAATAATGCCATAATCTTCGTAAAATTTCAATTTCGGGCAAAGTTATACCATTTAATAATCAATTTGTTAAAAATATATTAAATCATCAAAAATTATGACCTGAGACATTTACTGGTTTGAAAAGAAAGGTATTTTTGTTATATCAACAAATACCAAAAGAAATGGAAACGATCCTGATCACTACCGACTTTTCGAATACCGCATCCAATGCAGCCCGGTATGCTGCACTATTGAGTAAATCATTGGGTGTCGGCTCTGTCATCCTCTATCATTCGTATGATAATGAAAATATGGACACCGATCTGGTGCATGAGGGTAGCCTGATCGCTTTGGAGATTCTTTCCGACACAATCCGGAAGCATCTTGGCAGGAATACCCGGGTCGAACTGATTGCCAATGATCTCCCGCTGCTGATGGGCGTAGAGAGAATCTGCGAACAGCATCCGGTCGGTCTGGTGGTGGCCGGTTCGACCGGAAAGGGTGGTCTGGCGAAATTCCTGCTGGGCAGTAATACCATCAATCTGGCGGATAAGTGCCCGGTCCCACTACTGATTGTTCCTGAAGATGCTGATTTTAAGCCGATCCGGAAAATCGTATTCGCCTGTGCGATGGAGAAGGTAATACAAACGACCCCGGTGGAAACCATTTCTTTATTCACCCGGCAATTGAACAGCAAACTACTGGTGCTGAATGTGGCATTGGAACACAAGCGCTTCAATCCGGATATCATCCCCGAACAATACGAAATCCATCGTCTGCTGGACGACCTGAATCCATCCTATCATTATATTGAAGAAGACGAGATTGTGGAAGGCATTATGGATTTTGTCGAAGATGAAGGGGCTCAGTTACTGATCACAGTACCCAAGACCTATGGCATTTTCGATAGTTTTTTCAGGCGGAGTGTCACCAAGAAACTGGCATACGACACCGATATTCCACTATTGGTATTGCGGGAGCGTGAAAATCAGCACTGAAAATAAAACTGTAATTTCTGAAAAGATTTCAGGGGCTTACGTTCTGAAAGGATTTTATTTCAGGATCCGGAAAATAACCCGGAAAACAATGATCCACCCGATCAGCAGCAGCGCATTGGAGATCATGGACAGGGTAAATGAATCCTGCAGATAACGCAAAAACGTACCGGTCAACCCGATCACCACCGCCACGATAAGGGCAGTATAATGGCTGGTTTTGTTTGCATTATTATCGGTCTTTCTTGCGGGTCTTTGTTCTACTGTTGTCGCCATGTTTCTAAAATAATTTATGGATGCCGTCTGAAAGCCGGAAGCCAGGCCCGGATCAGACGGCCAAATGTACTAATTATTCACAATTTGAAAAAATCAATCTTTTAAATATCCTCTCAGGACATAATTCAGAATACCCCCATGCCTGTAATACTCGATCTCGATCGCCGAATCAAAACGGGCCCGGGATTCGAACTCGATCACCTGACCATCTTTCCTGACGGCCCTAACCTTCAATAGCTTGTGTGGCCGGAGATCTTCCGAAAGTCCCAGTATAGAATACGTTTCGGTACCATCCAGTCCCAGGCCTTCCGCATTCTGCCCTTCCGGAAATTCCATCGGGACCACACCCATACCGACCAGATTACTCCGGTGGATCCGCTCAAAGCTCTCGGCAATCACCGCACGGATCCCCAGCAGGCTGGCACCCTTCGCTGCCCAATCCCTGGATGAGCCGCTTCCATACTCCTTGCCGGCCAGCACCACCAGCGGCGTACCGTCGGCCTGATACTTCATCGCCGTGTCAAAGACCGTCATGGTCTCACCCGTAGGGAAGTAAGTGGAAAATCCGCCTTCCCTGTCTGTAACCCGATTGCGGATCCGCACATTTGCAAAGGTTCCCCGCATCATCACTTCGTGATTGCCGCGCCGCGAACCGTAGGAGTTGAAATCCTTATGTTCCACCCCCTCTGCCATCAGATAGGCTCCGGCAGCAGTATCCGGACGGAAAGAACCGGCCGGAGAAATGTGGTCCGTCGTCACCGAATCGCCTAAGTACAGCAGCACCCGGCCTCCTTCAATGTCCTGTACCGGCAGGGGTTCGCTACTGATGTTTTTGAAAAACGGAGCCTCCTGCACATAGGTCGATCCTGCCTTCCATTCAAAATTCTTGCCTTCAGGAGCCTGCAATTGCTGCCATTCTTCCTCGCCATCGAAGATCACGTCATAAACTTCTTTGAAGTCCTCCACCCGCATGCTTTCACGCATGGTATCCACGATCTCCTGCTGGCTTGGCCAGATATCAGCCAGATACACGGGCAGTCCGTTCGGATCGTAGCCGATCGGATCATTCAGCAAATCCACATCCACCCGGCCGACCAGGGCATAAACCACCACCAGCATCGGGGACATCAGGAAATTCATTTTGACCTGCGGATGCACCCGTGCTTCAAAATTCCGGTTTCCGGAAAGCACCGAGGCCACCACCAGATCGTGCTGATCCACCGCTTCGGCAATATGGGGCTGCAAAGGTCCGCTGTTTCCGATACAGGAAGTACAGCCATAACCTACGGTATGAAAACGCAGCGCTGCCAGCTCATCCAGCAGATTTGCTCTTTTGAGGTATTCGGTGACCACTTTGGAGCCCGGTGCCAGACTGGTCTTGACCCAGGATTTGGTGCGCAGACCACGTTCCACGGCTTTCCGGGCCACCAGACCCGCACCGATCATGACCGCCGGATTGGAGGTATTGGTACAACTGGTGATGGCCGCGATCGCAATGCTACCGTCACTCAATACATATTCCTGGTTTTTGATCCTGATCCGCACTGAGCGCATATCTTCGGTTTCCACCTCAATACCCGCCGGAACCTCCTGCTTCTCATAAACAAATGCACTCCCCGACCCTCCTTCCGACAGCCAGGCTTGTTCCTGCCTGTCCTTTACGGGACGGTAAACCCGTTTGTATTCCTGCTGCAGCAACTCTGAAAACTTGCTTGACAGCTCCTTTACCAGAATCTTGTCCTGCGGGCGTTTCGGCCCGGAAACCGTGGGTTGCAAGGTGTTCAGATCCAGTTCAAGCACATCCGTATAAACAATCTCTTCCCGGCCGGTGCGCCACAATAAATTGTTCTTGCAATATTCCTCCACCAGCGCGATCTGTTCTTCCGAACGATTGGTTTTACGCATATAATCCAGGGTCTGGTCGTCGATCGGAAAATAAGAAACCGTACAACCAAACTCCGGCGACATATTGGCGATCGTGGCCCGGTCGGTGACACTCAGGAAGTCGAGCGCATCTCCGAATACTTCCACAAACTTGCCCACCACGCCGTAATCCCGGAGCAATTTGGTAATGGTCAGCACCATATCGGTTGCCGTACATCCCGGCGGGATCCGTCCGGATAGTTTCAGGCCCACCACCTGCGGGCAGGTGAAATAGATGGGCTGGCCCAGCATGGCCGCTTCGGCCTCAATACCCCCGACTCCCCAGGCGATCACACCGATCCCATTGACCATCGGAGTGTGCGAATCGGTACCCACCAGCGTATCGGGAAATGCCCAGCCATCACGGGCGATCACGCCCTTGGCCAGATACTCCAGGTTGACCTGGTGGCAGATCCCCATTCCGGGAGGGACCACTGTAAAATTATTCATTGCCTGCTGCCCCCATTTCAACAGCTCGTACCGCTCCGAATTGCGTTCGTATTCCAGTGCCACATTGTTCTGGTAGGCATAATTGGTGCCGTAAAAGTCCACCTGCACCGAGTGGTCAATGACCAGATCCACGGGAATGGCCGGGTTGATCTTGCTACCATCTCCGCCCTTGCGGATCACCTCCGCCCGGATCGAGGCCATATCTACTACCGCTGGCACTCCGGTAAAATCCTGCATCAGCACCCTCGCCGGCTTGAAAGGGATATCCTTATCGGTCCCGGCAGGATCCCAGTTGATCAGCGTATCCCGGTGCGCATCCGTGATGGCAAAGCCATCGTGGTTCCTGAGTACATTCTCCAATAAAATCCGTATAGAAAAAGGCAGTTTGTCGATCGGATGCCCTTGGTCCTGCAACTGTTTGAGCGAGGCAATTTTATAATCCATAATGCAGCGTTTAGTATCCATGCAAGTTAGGGATTATTTGTCAATTTTCCAAAAAACAGCGTTGGAGACCGCCGAGTCTGAACAGCGTCAAAACAAACCCACCAGCCACAGAAACGCCTTCCAGAGCAGATAGATCAAGCCGAAGGTCAGCAACAGTACCGCACCGAAAATGATCGCCAGCACATCATTGCCCCGCCCCTGATGCTTACCCTGATAGTAATATTCCCGGAGCAGGAGGATGTTTTTGGTATTGGCTTTGAAGAAAAAGTCGAAAACATTGCCCAGCACCGGGATGGCCCCGATCGTCGTGTCAAGAATCACATTGATGACCATCAGCATGACCACCTTGCGGCTGGCTCCATTCCGCCACATCACGATCACCAGCATCAGGGAAACCCCAAAGCCGATGATATCGCCCAGAAACGGGATCAGATTGATCAGCGGGTCCAGCCCAAAGCGAAACCGGCCCCGGCCCAAACGAAATTTTTCGTCCATCAGCCAGGCAACCCGGTCCACCCAGGCAAAATCGCGGTTCAACTGATCACCGACAGGAGGAGGCTTGTGCATGTGGTAAATTTACAAAAAATCCTCCTTACAAGGGACTCTCCTTACAGCAATTCAAAAACCACCCCTACGTTGTACGAAAATTTGACTTTTTTGAAATCAATGTCCAGACTGCTCTCCATGACGGCCGCATCGGACATGGCCATTGTAGCCCTGTATTGCTTCATCACCGGTTGGGGATAATTGACATAACCGCTTTCATTGACCGACAGCGCCTTGCCCAATTGGTCTCCCAGTGCCTCGGCCATATACGCTGCCTTTTCCCTGGCATCCCGGACCGCCTGCGTTTTCAGTTCCTTCTCCAGTTCCTTTTTGCGGGAATAATCATAGCCATCAATATTGCTGTACTGCACTCCTTTGGCATCGACCGCCGCAAACAGACTGTTCACCGCATTCAGATTGGTGACTTTGATCCGGTACTGCTTGGCCGCCAGAAATCCCGGATCATTTTTCTTCTTGTTCCAATCGTAATTGTAACTGGAGATATTATTGATCATGAAATCCTCCTCCGCAATACCTGCCTTCATGGCTGCGTCATGCAACTGTCTTTCCAGCACATCAATGGTCACTTTGTTGCGGTTATTGTTGTCCCTGAAATACTCTTTCAAGGAAATAGAGATATACAGTATATCGGGGGTCACTTCCCGTTCCGCCTCACCGGAGACCTGGATAATACGCTTTTCTGCGGTACTGTTCTTCTCCGGGGTATTACCGGTCTGTGCAAAAGCGCCCATAGCCGATATTCCGGTAGCCAGTGCAACCACCATCAGGGCCAACCCTGTCTTTTTCAACATCATCATGCTCTCTGAATTCATCATCATTTTCATCTCGATCCTTGTTTTAATTTTACAAATCTGTTTTTTTATGTATAACGCAGAAACCGTTCCAAACGCTATAATGAGCCTCTCAGGGCCGTTTTATTTATTAGATGCAAATTATCATCGAATAGTTTAACCGATATTCAAATTTTTATACATACCTTTGAACATTATTTATTTTTTAATACATTACAACAATGGCAGAAGGAGTAGTAAAATTCTTTAATGAGACCAAAGGTTTCGGTTTCATCGTCCCAAGCACTGGAGAGAGTGAAATTTTTGTACACTCATCCGGTCTAATCGACCAGATCCGTGAGAACGACAACGTTTCTTACGAAGTAGAACAAGGTCGTAAAGGTCTAAATGCGGTAAATGTTAAAGTAATCTAAGGATTACTGATCAATATATTTATTGTATGTCGCCGCCCGGTTTTC
>JBEBWT010000044.1:0-16004 GCA_040392005.1 Parapedobacter defluvii | reverse complement strand
CCGATCTCCTCAAAATCCGAAGCATTGTCGGTAGTCAGGAATTCACGTTTTCCGTTTTTGGAGCAAAGTTCGCCGATTTCCGGATGGCGATGCATATAGTCTTCAAGGCTCTCCGCGACCAGCTTGCCCTGCCCGATCAGTTGGATGTGCGCAGGCAGGTATTCACGGATCAGGGAATAGATCAGCGGATAATGGGTACAGGCCAACACGACAGTATCAATCTGCGGGGACTGGGCCAGCAGGGCATTCAGGTAAAGCCGGGTATAATAATGGGTGGCCGGTGAATCCAGATCTCCGCTTTCGATCAGCGGTACCCACATAGGGCAGGCCTGCTGATACACCTTGACATCTGGAAAGAAGTTGTTGATTTCTATGGGATAGGATTGGGAAACCACGGTGCCGGTAGTGGCCAGAATACCGATTTCTCCCGTCCGGGTGAACTCCCCGATGCGCTCGGCAGTGGGACGGATCACGCCCAGCACCTTTTTCATATCGGAATAGAGCGGCAGGTCCCCCCGCTGAATAGTACGCAATGCCTTAGCCGAAGCCGTGTTGCAGGCCAGCACGACCAGCGAACAACCCATACCGAACAGGATCTCCACGCATTCTTTGGTATATTCATAAACCGTTTCATGGGAACGGTTGCCATAGGGCACCCGGGCATTGTCCCCCAGGTACAGATAATCGTATTCCGGAAGTTGCTTTTCGATCTCCCGGAAGACCGTAAGTCCGCCGAATCCCGAATCAAAAATGCCAATGGGTCCCATAAATCAATAATGCTCCTAAACTACTGCTATCAAAATCTTTTTCCGATGCTAAAAATATCATAATTATTTTGCAATTTGCCCGTCATGGACAAAATAATCATCATTAACGGACCCAATCTCAACCTGCTGGGGGTACGGGAACCTGCTATTTATGGAGGGAATTCCTTTGAAAATTATCTGGAAAGCCTGAAAAAGAACTTTTCCGGGCTGGCCGTTGAATATTTCCAGAGCAATCATGAAGGAGTGCTGATTGACAAACTCCATGAAGTGGGATTTGCAGACTATAAAGGTATTGTGTTTAATGCAGGAGCCTATACGCATACTTCTCTGGCCCTGGCCGATGCCATAGCTGCCATCGAAACTCCGGTGGTAGAAGTGCATATTTCCAATGTCCATGCCCGCGAAGCCTTCCGGCACCATTCCTATATGGCCGGAAATTGCAGGGGCGTAATCAGCGGATTCGGCCTGGACAGTTATAGATTGGCCATCCTGGCCCTAATCGGAAACTAAACGGATTACTTGCGTTTACCCTTGCCCGCAGTGGCCGGAATCTGATCGACTTTCTTATTTTTCCGGAAAATCAGATAGAACCCTACAAGCAAGAATGGAACACTGAGCCACTGACCCATATTCAGATTCATACTATCTTCAAATGCTTCCTGGTTTTCCTTTATAAATTCCATCAAAAACCGGACACTGAACATGGTGACAAAGAGGATCCCCAGCAATTGTCCCCGCTTGAGCGAAGAGGAACGTTTGTAAAGTACCCACAGAAGCAGAAAGATCAGAAAATAGGCAATGGCTTCATATAGTTGTGCGGGATGCCTCGGAATATCGTCCACCCGTGCGAATATGACTGCCCAGGGCAACCCGGAAGGCAAGCCGATAATTTCGGAGTTGAAAAAATTGCCCAACCGGATCAGGGAGCCGGCAGCGGCCACGACAATGGCCAGCCGATCCGCCAGCCAGATGAAATCCATTTTGGTCTTCCTGCTGTACAGATACAGACCGATCAATATCCCGATCCCGCCTCCGTGACTGGCCAGTCCGTGAAAACCGGTCAGTCTGAACTGACCGTCCTCAAACCTGAATGGCAGGAACATTTCCAGCAAGTGATCCTTATAATAATCAAATTCATAAAAAAGGCAGTGTCCCAGCCTGGCACCGAGCAGCGTACCCACAAATATGTAGATGCTCAGTTGGTCCAGGAGTTCCTGGGACTTATTTTCCCGCCTGAACACCTTGAGCATGACAACGTAACTGACCAGAAATGCCAGCATAAAACAAAGGGTATAATAATGCAGCTCATACCCCAGTACGGTAAAGAAAATCGGATTGGTGTCCCAGAAAATCGCGGTCAGAAAACTCATTACAGTGTCTTTTTTAATGATTTATGAGGGTAAATATACGTTTTTCCCGAAAAAATAACAGCACCGGGACGAATGAAAAACTGGAAATGAAAAACGGTAGGCGAAAAACAACCGGGATTTTAGGATACACGGCAGAGGTTTAATGATAAACAAACTCCCCCTGTCCGGAACGGATCGTCACCTGCTTGACCGCAGCGGCTTCCACCCGGCCGACCACCTGAGCGGCTACCCCAAAGGATTCAGAAATCCGGATCAGTTCACCGGCTATCTCCTCCGGTACATACAACTCCATGCGGTGACCCATATTGAATACCTTGTACATTTCCTCCCAGGATGTTCCGGATTCTTCCTGAATCAGGTTGAACAATGGAGGCACCGGAAATAAAGTGTCCTTGATCACATGCAGATCATCGATAAAGTGCAGCACTTTGGTCTGTGCACCGCCGCTGCAATGCACCATGCCGTGTATTTCCTGCCGGTGCCGCTGCAGAATTTCCCGGATGACCGGTGCGTAGGTACGGGTAGGGGACAGCACCAGTTTTCCTGCCGTCACACTTTTTCCTTCCCCTACCGGAATCGGATCGGTCAATGCCCTGCTGCCCGCGAATACCAGTTCTTCGGGTATGCCCGGGTCGTAGGTTTCAGGGAATCTGCCGGCAATGGTTTTGTTGAACACATCGTGCCTGGCAGAAGTCAGCCCGTTGGAACCCATTCCTCCATTATATTCAAGTTCATAGCTGGCTTGCCCCGATGAGGCCAGGCCCACGATCACATCACCTGCTTGTATGCGGTCATTGGAGATTACATCCGCACGTTTCATGCGGCAGGTGACTGTGCTGTCCACGATAATGGTGCGGACAATATCTCCCACATCTGCCGTTTCACCTCCTGTGGAATAGATGCCTATGCCCAGTTCACGCAATTCGGCCAGAATTTCCTCCGTGCCGTTGATGATAGCCGCAATGACTTCACCCGGTACCAGGTTTTTATTGCGCCCGATGGTCGAGGACAACAGAATATTGTCCACTGCGCCCACGCAGAGCAGATCATCCAGATTCATGATGATCGCATCCTGGGCAATCCCCTTCCACACGGACAGATCACCTGTTTCCTTCCAGTAAGCATAGGCCAGGGAAGATTTGGTTCCGGCACCGTCCGCGTGCATGATGTTGCACCACTGATCATCACCGCCCAGAATATCAGGGATTATTTTGCAGAATGCTTTAGGATAAAGCCCTTTGTCAATGTCTTTAATGGCGTTGTGCACATCCTCTTTGCCGGCTGATACACCCCGTTGGTTATACTTCATACGCTGATCTGATTGGTGCAAATATACAGCAAGATATCGGGAAATAAGAAGCGATCCGGAAATTGTCGGACAGTGCCTTTTGACGGAGCTTTCATGCCATTTAACGAAGCTCTCATGCCATCAGGTCCATCAGGTCAAAGATCAGGGGATAGGTATTGCTGCGCACCTTATCCAGCTCCCTGCGATCCAGCCAGACCGCTTTTGTGATATCCTCCTCTTTCTGGGGGGTGAGTTTGGGTGAGCCATTTACTCCCATCTCATACCATTTTGTTTTTTTCAGTACCAATTCCCCCTTCAACTGATAGAGATGATAGGTGGTGGCCAATTTCATTCCCCGGTAATGGACCCTGATGCCGCATTCTTCCTCCACCTCCCGGACGGCTGCAACCTCCATTTTTTCATCTTCATCTACCTTACCCTTAGGCAGATCCCATTTTCCCAGACGAAAAATAAACAGGTATTGGCCCTTTCCGTTTTTCACCACGCCACCGGCGGCCCTGATCAACCGGATCCCGGCCCTCAGCTTTTTGAAAAGGGGTTTCACATCCTTGCTGATCAGAAGAAATGGCAGTTGGTCCGGGTTACTTTTACTGAGTCGAAAAAGTTTGTTTAGGTCAAGCTGTTCATAATCAACCAATTGATAATTTTCTAAATTTTTTGGCTCAAAATCTGCTATATGTAGGGCAGATTGGTTCATATAAATTTTATAGATTTGCGGCATGAATAATAAAAGTGAGGTTGCTCAAAAAATTGCTGAATCCTTATTGCAAATAAAAGCAATTAAATTACAACCCCAAAACCCTTTTACCTGGGCTTCGGGTTGGAAGTCGCCCATTTATTGTGATAACCGGATTTCGCTTTCCCATCCGGCTATCCGCACGTATATCCGTCAGAAATTGGCGGAAGTGGTGCAGAATGAGTTCGGATCGGTAGAAATGATTTCGGGAGTGGCAACGGCAGGCATTCCGCAGGGCGTGCTGGTTGCCCAGGATCTGGGATTGCCCTTTACCTATGTGCGGAGCAGCAGTAAGGATCACGGTCGCCAGAACCAGATAGAAGGGGAGGTGGTCAGCGGTCAGCGGGTGGTGGTCGTGGAAGACCTGATTTCTACGGGAAAAAGCAGTCTGAAAGCAGTGGAAGCATTGCGGGAAGCCGGTTGCAATGTGGTGGGACTGGTTTCGATCTTTACTTACGGATTCCAGGAAGCAGCGCAGAATTTTCAGGATGCAAAATGCGAAGCGATCAGTCTCTGTGACTTTGAGACCCTGATCGAGGTGGCGGCCAAGTACAATTATATCCATCAGGACGACATAGAATTATTGCAGGATTGGCGGGTGGACCCCGCTGCCTGGGGCGAGAAACATCAGGTATCCTGATGGAAATAGCCAGATTATGTTAAATTTCAAACAGGTATCATGACCATTATACAAAACAGCACGCTAATCCAGAAACCGGCAAGTGAAGTCTATGCTTTTCTGGCCGACTGCAACAATCATGAGCAATTAATGCCTGAAAATATCTATAACTGGTCTTCTACCAGGGATGAAGCCCGTTTTACCATTCAGAATATGGCTAAACTGGCTCTGAAAGTGGAAAACCGGGTACAGGATCAGGAGATCCTGATCGTTCCTGCCGAGAAAGCACCCTTTGATGTAAGCATGCGATGGCTGGTCGAATCCATTGACCCAACATCCTGCAAAACCGCACTCATTATCGAGGCCGACCTGAATATGATGATGAAGATGCTGGCTTCCGGTCCCCTGCAAAAACTGGTTGATTTTCAGGTGGACAAATTGAAACAAGTAGTGTAGCTCTACTCTTTTCTGTACGTTTTCAACAGCGTATTCCGTTGCTCTTTTTGTTATTGATTAAATAATTATATTTGATAACAGAAAATGAGAAGCATATGTACAGATTACTCCTGATTTTAGGGCCGCTTTTCCTGATATTGACGTCCTTCCAGAACAATCCCGAACCGGAACCGGCCAGGAAACGCCCCAATATTGTTTTTATCTTTTCGGACGATCATGCCTATCAGGCGATCGGTGCGTATGGCAACCCGTATGCACAGACACCCAATATAGACCGGATAGCCGCGGAAGGAGCGATATTTCAAAATTTTTTGGTGACCAATTCGATCTGTGGACCCAGCAGGGCGGCCCTTATCACGGGCAAGTACAGCCACAAAAATGGGTTCAAAACCAATAGGGACCGGTTTGATATGTCCCAGCAATTGTTTAGCAGGTTGCTGAAACAAGCCGATTATCAAACTGCATGGATCGGCAAATGGCATCTGGTCAATCTGCCCGGTGACTCTTTTGACTACTGGAATATCTTGCCCGGGCAAGGCTTTTACTACAACCCCAGTTTCATCAATATGAACAATGATACGGCCCGGGTGGAGGGCTATGTGACAGATGTCATCACAGATCTGACAACCGATTGGCTGGACAAACGGGACCCTGACAAACCTTTCTTCCTTGTAGTAGGGGAGAAGGCGACCCACCGGCCCTGGGAACCGGATCTGCAGGACCTTGGAGCATATGATCATATAGACTTTCCTTTGCCTCCGACATTCTATGATGGCTATGAAGGCCGGGAAGCAGCCGCTCACCAGGATATGTCGATCGACAGGACCATGACTTTTCAGGGTGACCTGAAAATATATATTGGATACGGACTCAATGCCGAGGAGATGGCCGGGATGAAAAAGTATCTTATCGATCGTTTCTACCCGGATGGGCTCTCACCGGCTGATGAGCAGACAATGGATACTTATTTGCGGGGAGTCAATTACAGACGGTTTACGGATGAGCAGCGGGAAGTTTTCAGAGGGTATTACAACAAGATCAGGGAGGATTTTGAGCGACGCCAGCTCAGTGGTAAGGAACTGGTCGAATGGAAGTATCAGCGTTATATGAAAGACTACCTGGCCACGGCCAACGCGCTCGACCGCAACATCGGCCGGATACTGGCCTATCTGGAGGAGAATGGCCTGGCAGAGAATACGATCGTTGTGTATGGTTCGGACCAGGGATTTTACCTGGGTGAACACGGATGGTTTGACAAGCGTTTTATCTATGAGGAATCCTTGCGTACACCATTTGTAATCAGATATCCCGGTGTGATAGCACCCGGCACAGAGATCAGTCAGCAATTGATCAATATCGATTGGGCACCAACACTGCTGGAGATCGCCGGCGTAGCTATTCCTGAAGATATACAGGGCAAGTCTTTTCTGGATATCCTTCAAAAGAATGGAGCAGCCCCCGAACTCCACGAAGCCACCTATTACCATTATTATGAGTATCCTGCCTGGCATCGGGTTTACCCGCATTTTGGCGTGCGTACACCCCGTTACAAATTGGTCCGTTTTTATGGGGAAAAAGATTTCTGGGAGCTATACGACCTGGAAAATGATCCGCACGAAATCAACAACCTGGCGGATTCTTCCGGTTATGCACATATCCGGCAATCTTTGACAAAACAACTGAAAAAGTTGATAGAAAAGTATGAGGACGTAGAAGCGGCGGAGGTACTGCGGGCAGAAGAAAATACCTCCGGAATGGTTTTCATCAAAGGCGGGGCCTTCCGGATGGGATCGGCTTCCTTTGCCGATGCGGGACCGGTCCGGGAAGTAACGGTTACAGATTTTTGGATGGACAGGCACGAAGTGACCAATGCACAATTCCAGGCTTTTGTCGAAGCTACGGGTTATCTGACAGTAGCGGAACGGCCCTTGGACCCCGGAGATTATCCGGATGTTCCGGAGGAGGCATTGGTGCCGGGTTCGGCAGTGTTCAGTCCACCATCCTCCGTCCGGAATTTGCATGACCCTCTGCAATGGTGGTCTTATACAGCAGGGGCAAACTGGAAGCATCCCGAAGGCCCCGGAAGCAGTATCGAAGGACGGGAAAACCATCCCGTTGTGCATATTGCCTATGAGGATGCGGAGGCATATGCCTCCTGGGCCGGCAAACGCTTGCCGACCGAGGCGGAATGGGAGTATGCGGCAAAAGGAGGGGTGTACGGAGACGAAACCTACTATTGGGGCCATCAACTAAAAAATGAAGGCTTGTGGATGGCCAATATCTATCAGGGAATTTTTCCTGAGTCCAACACGGCAGAAGATGGGTATGAAGGCACGGCACCGGTTATGTCTTATGCACCCAATGCATTCGGGCTATATGATATGTCCGGCAATGTCTGGGAATGGTGTTCGGACTTTTACTATCCGCAATACGATGTTTCGGAGCAGGTAAACCCCAAAGGACCTGCATCTTCCCATGATCCGCAGGAACCTGACCTGGTCAAACGGGTCCAGCGGGGCGGATCTTTTCTTTGCAGTGATCAATATTGTGAGCGGTATAAGGCAGGAGCGAGGGGAAAAGGAGAGGTGGGAAGCCCGGCAAATAATATTGGTTTCCGTTGCGTGAAATAAAAAGAAGTAGTCCAGTCTAAGGTGTCAGCAAGAAAAGTGCACTTCTTTTGAAATTTAAAAACCGCTTGTACCTTAAATTATGTTGATTTTAAGGTATGTAGAGTGTAAAGATTGTACTTTAAGGTGATAAGTTCCTTTTTACATTAAAATTTCATTATTTTAATGTTATTAATAGGTATATTTGCATATGGCTTATACAATAAATCCAGACCGAAATAGACCTTGGAACGGTCTCCCGGAATTACCAATTGAACGGCATCTGTATGAAGATATAGATATCTATACCCAGCTCGGCAATGCAAAAGCAGCACTTGGCAGGTTGCAAGGAAGAAGTATTGCCATACCAAACCAAGGTTTACTTATCAATTCCATCAGTTTACAGGAGGCTAAGGCTTCAAGCGCGATAGAGAACATTTTTACAACTGATGATGAGTTATACCAAGCTTACAGTGAAAATAATCTGAAACAATTGGGTGGCCCTGCAAAAGAGATCTTACATTACAGGGAGGCCCTATGGGAAGGACATGCCTATTTGCAAGAAGGGCGATCGTTTGATGAAGATTACTTTATCAGCATGTATCGGATTGTCAGCCAATTCAACGATGGGATAAGGACACCAATCGCACAAACCGTAATCAAACAAGGAGGGACAGGCCCTAATGCGGGAAAAGTTTTTTATACGCCACCGAGGGGTAAAGGAGTGGTGGAAGCAAAGCTGAACAATCTCATAGCGTTTCTAAATGACGATAAGGAATTTAATGTAGATCCATTACTTAAAATGGCGATTGGGCATTTCCAATTTGAAGCCATACACCCTTTCCGTGATGGCAATGGCCGTACCGGCCGGATCTTCAACATCCACTACCTCGCCCAAAAAGGATTATTAGACTATCCTATATTATTTCTTAGTAAATATATTATGGATCACAAAGAAGACTATTACGCTGGGCTTTCCGGTATTACGCAAAGGGGGGATTGGAAAAGCTGGCTGCTTTATATGCTTAAGGCAGTTGAAGCGACTTCCAATATCACTTTTGATAAAATCAATGATATCATCGCAGCAAAGGATGCTATTGTGGATGCTATCACAGCCGATACGGATATTGCACGACCAGAATCGTTGGTGAATGCCGTATTCACACAACCTTTTACAAGGGTTAAGCATCTTGTTGGAGGAAATGTTTACGCTGAAAATACGGCAAGGAAGTATTTAGATCAACTGGCAGACATGGGAATCTTAGAAAAACGGACGATTGGGAAGGGGCATTATTATTTGAATTTGGAATTATATCGGATACTTTCCGAATAGCTGTTGGTTCATCACGAACTAATTCTCCACGAAATTAATAGGAGTTAATAAAATAAAGTTTAACCAGTCTTTCAGAAAGAAATAAGCATAAGAATCAATTGGTCAGTATTTTATAAAAAAATCCCCACATTGCTGTGAGGATTCTCGGTGCGCCCACCTGGGCTCGAACCAGGGACCAAAAGATTATGAGTCTTCTACTCTAACCAACTGAGCTATAGGCGCAATTTCAGATTGGGTTTTGTGGCTGCAATTTTACATATTTGTGGCCACATTTGGAAATTTTTATGCAAAATATCAGGAATATCATTTTTGATTATGGGAATGTGATTTTCGCTATTGACTTTGGAAAAGCACAACAGGCGTTCAGTGATTTGGGGATCAGGGATGTGGCCGGAATCTATGCGCACAAGAATCAGGATCCCCTGTTCGATGATTTTGACAGGGGGATGATCTCGTCTGCCGGGTTCAGGGATGGTATCCGCCGGTTGGCCGGGAATCCGGAGCTGACTGACGGACAGATTGACCGGGCCTGGAACGCCTTGCTTCTTGGTGTGCCGGAGGGCAATCACGAATTGCTGCTGCAATGCAGGGAGAAGTACCACACTTTTTTGCTGAGCAATAATAATGAGATCCATTATACCTGGATCCTGGATCATTTGCAGAATGAATATGGGCTGCAGGGGAATGATAGTTTTTTTGAAAAGTCCTATTATTCCCATCTAGTGGGGATGCGGAAGCCGGCACCTGAAATATTTGAACTGGTGATCAGGGAGAATAACCTGCTTCCGGACGAAACCTTATTTATTGATGATAGTCCGCAACATCTGGATGCCGCCAGGAAATTTGGTATTCAGACCGCACTACTGTCTTCGCCGAAAGAATTGGGGGCTCTGCTCCAGGGTCGGGGCCTGCTGTAAGACTATCCTTTAAATATACAAAAAAATTGTAGAATCCAAAAATTAAATTTATCTTTGCAGTCCGAAAATAAAAAAACGAAAGGGGGTATTTTTACTATGATCATTGTGAATGTGAAAGATGGAGAGTCATTGGACAGGGCATTGAAGCGTTTCAAGAAGAAATTCGAGAAAACAGGTGTGCTGAGAGAACTGCGTTCCCGTCAGGCTTACGAAAAGAAATCAATTACCCGCCGGATTCAGAAGAAAAAAGCGATCTACAAGCAGCAACTCAATCAGGATACTGTATAATTCTGATTGCAACCGCGTAAAAAAGTTATTTTACTTTTTTTTATAGAAAACTATTTGTATATTCACATTTCAGGATATACAAATAGTTTTTCATGTTTTTGGACCGTTTCATAGAACATTTGCAGTTTGAAAAACGATACTCCCCGCATACGGCAGGAGCCTATGAGCTGGAGGTCCGGAAGCTGGAAGCCTACCTTGCCGAAATACAGGAATCAGTCGATTCGGTAACCTATCATCAACTTCGTACTTATTTTACCGGTCTGCTGGAGGCCGGTTATCAGGCTGTCACCGTCAATCGCTGCCGCTCTGCTTTGCGCACCTATTTCAATTATCTGAAACGGGAAGGGGTGATTGCAAGCAATCCTGTGCTGGAGATCAAAGCGCTGAAGAAACCAAGAAAACTCCCGGTGGTTGTGGAAACGGCGCCGCTGGGACAGTTGTTGGATGCCAGCGACGTATTTCCAGAAGGTTTTGCCGGTTTGCGGGACAGACTGGTATTGGAGATGCTCTTTGGCACAGGAGTCCGTTTGGCGGAATTGATCCGGATCGGGGTGCAGGACCTGGATTTTTATGCCGGGCAGATGTCCATTCTGGGAAAGCGGAACAAGCAACGCATTTTGCCGCTGACAGATCACCTGATCAGATTGATCGGATCCTATCTGGAGGAACGGGACAAGCTGGTAGCAGGCCATTCTTTTCTACTGGTTACAGACAGAGGCAAGCCAGCCTATCCAATGCAGATCTATCGGATCGTCCATCACTATCTGTCCCTGTTCTCCACGCAGGAAAAGCGGAGTCCGCATGTGCTGCGGCATACCTTTGCGACAGCAATGCTGGAAAACGGAGCCGATCTGAATACCATAAAAGAGCTCCTGGGGCATGCCAGTCTGGCCGCTACTCAGGTTTATACACACAATACAGTGGAGCGATTGAAGAAAATTTATAATCAGGCTCATCCACGGGCCTAAAAAAAGGAGGAAAAATGAATCTAAATGTGCAATCTATCCGTTTTGATGCGGACAAAAAGTTGATCGATTTCATTCAGAAAAAAGCAGACAAACTGGATCAGTTTTTTGATCAGATTCTGGATGGTGAATGTTATCTGAAACTTGAAAACACCGAAGACGAAGCCAATAAAGTAGCAGAATTTAAATTGAATATACCTGGGGGCCAATTGTTTGCAAAGGGGCAGGCCAAATCTTTTGAAGAAGCAACCGACCTTTCTATCGAATCCCTGCGCCGTCAGATCAATAAACATAAAACAAAAACAAGAACGAAAGCCAGTAATCATAAGGACATCTTATCCGATACAGACGCATAGACCGCCCGACGGACTTGTTGCTGTATTATATTTTCTCAATAAAGATTTGGACTAATTCTAAATAAGTTATAGCTTTGCGTGTAAATTACTCACGCAAAGCTATGTTTTGTCAGATTGCGAATTTTAAGGAAGTATTCAGGACTGCGGAAGGAACCGTTTTTCAATGCAATAACAAGAATTGTTATTGGTTGGATTTTGCGGGTCAGCAGACTGCTTTCCGGGTGAGTGATTTTATGGCATTCAAGAGGCAGGTAGATCAGATTGATCTGGATGCAATGATCGGGGATCCTTCACCAGGTGCAGATTGTGCCGTCATTATGCCCACAGGCAGTACCCGCTGCTTTGTGCTGGATGTGTATGGTATTTTGGATCTCAAAGAACTTTTGACCGGAGCAAAATACCTGATCGAACTGAATAGCCTGATCAGATCTGCTGCACTTTCCTGTGAATTGACCCCCAACTATTTAGACTGATTTTGTATTACACATAAATGACAGAATTGCTGCACGGTTTTTGTAACTTTGTAAAAGAGGATCGGTGTTTACAGGTCCCAGATTGATTTTACAAAACATATAACCATGAAAGATCTTTTGAGTTTGAAAACCTCATTGCATGAGGAAATCGAAGCAATATTGAACGAACAGATCAGGTATGAAGCATACGCTTCTTCCTTGTACCTGTCTATGTCCTCCTGGTGTGATGATCAGGGACTGGATTTCAGTGCGGATTTTTTTGCCAGGCAATCGGATGAAGAACGGGGGCATATGCTGAAACTGTTCAAATATGTCAATGACAGGGGCGGACGTGCGGTTTCACCGGAAGTGACCGGTATTCCACGGGATTTTGACTCTTTCCGCAGCCTTTTTGAACAAACCCTGCAACAGGAAATGTTTGTCACACAGCAATTCAACCAGATTGCCGACAAGTGTTTCCGTTTGAAGGATTTTGTTACTTTTCAGTTCATCCAGTGGTTCCTGGAAGAGCAGGTTGAAGAAGAATATGTAGCCAGAAGGGTGCTGGAAATGTTTGATGTGATCGGGGAAGATGGTACCGGTAAGTGGGAAATTGACAAGAGTATTCCGAAAGTTGCTTATTCCGAAGAATAAACCAGTATAAATCTCATTCAGGCTTTATCCACAATATATCAAGGCTGCATTTCAAAAAATGCAGCCTTTTTTTGTGTAGGTAACGATTTAGTATTATATTCGTTTGATATCTTGACTCGTTAAAACCATACAGATAAGTTGTCGGACAGATCACACATTTGGAGATTGGTATTGCTGCTGCTGGCCCTTGTGCCGCTGCTGACAGATCATGTCAGGGCGCAGAGTCAGCGACGAAATGTGGAAGGAACGGTATTGGATACGACCAGACACCCTCTGCACGGGGTCAGTGTCCGATTGACTTCAGTGGTCGATACCCTGATCGCAGTCACCGACGAGCGGGGAAAGTTTAGTTTTTCCGGCGTGCTTGCCCGGGAGTTTAAAATCACTTTCAGTATGCTGGGCTACCGGATTTTTGACAGAAACTATATGGTCGATGCCAACTATAATGTGCTGCATATTCTTCCTGTGGTGATCTATCCCCAGCAGACCTTGCTGGATTTGGTTCAGATCAGAAGAGTCCAACCCTTTGTGATCAACGGAGATACCGTTCAGTATAATATGGAGGCGTATAATTTCTCCAGGAATACGCTGCTGGAAGGAGCACTGAAGTCCCTGCCCAATATTCAGGTACTCAGGGACGGGACGGTTATCGCATTCGGCAAACGTGTAAACCGTGTGCAGGTGGATGGAAAAAACTTCTTTGGGGGAGATGTGCTGACGGCCACCCGTAATCTCCATGCTGAAATCATCAAAAGCGTTCAGGTTATCGACTATTATGGAGATGTCGCACAGGCAACCGGTATAAAAAGTGGAGAATCGGAAAAAATTATCAATATTGTCCTTCATGAGGATAAAAAGAAGATTCTATTCGGTCAGGTGACCGGTGGAGGGGGGACAAAAGACCGTTATATCGGAAGTGCCGGGATCAATAACTTCAACGATGGTCAGGAATTATCGCTTGTTGCGTCCACCAATAATACAAACACCAGTCTGTTTAGCTATGGCGCACCGAGTGGTGGCAGCAGAGAACGGGATGGTTCGGACCTGACCGGAATGACAGATCCGCTCGATGGCCTCAATCAGATCAATTCACTTGGGATGAGCTTTTCGGATCAGATGACTGAAAATATTGAGATTTATGGAAAGTATTCATTTATCCATCGTAAAAATACCACTAACAGCGATCTTTATCTGCAAAGTGGATTCCAGCATTATCTGATTGAAAACCTGGAACGCAAAGAGGTAACTACCGATCAACGGGCACATAACATGTCCTGGGATCTGGAGGCGGATTTCGGCCCGGGATCTTACCTCAAGATCAGTCCGAACCTGTCCTTTACTACTGCTGAAAATCAGATTAACAGTTTGAAAACGATCAGAAACAGAAGGGTGACCAGCGAAGGGGAGTACGGTACGGACGGTCTTTCCAGAACGCCGAATTTCGGGACCGATCTGATTCTCGTCAAAGCCTTTCCCAAGCCCGGCAGGAAACTGGTGGTAAACGGTAACATAGAGTATTTCCGGATAGACCGTTCAGACCGGATCGGAGACTATATGGTCATTATTGATTCTTCATATACGCAGCCCAGGATAGACATCTATTCTTTATTGCAGCAAAGTGCTAATGACAATAATAACCGCACCGGTCGATTGCGGACTGCTTTTGTGGAACCCCTCAGCCGCAAAAGTTTACTTGAATTCAGTTATGAATATGAATCTACTTCCATTGCCAATACCCGGCAGGTCTGGAATGTGGAAGAGGCACATGCGATCGATTCTCTTGGGATTGATTACCACTATTCTTTCCAGAGCAACCGCTATGGGGTCACTTTTCAGGTAGATCAGAATAAGGCAATCAAGTATTCCCTGGGCCTTGCTGCACAACCCCTGATGATGGAAGGCTATACCCTTGACAGAACCGTCCGTACCCAGCACCAACACCTCAACTGGGTGCCCAGCGCGAGCCTCCGGTACCGTATTTCGGCCGTCAGTGAACTGAGTTTCGATTATCTTGGCAGCAACAACCAACCCAGTTTCAACCAGATGCAACCCGTACGGGATTTGAGTAATTCGCAATATATTATTATAGGTAATGCGGATCTGAAAGCCGAATTTGTCAATCGTTTTACCACCCGCCTCCGGACTTCCAAAATGAGCCAGGGCAGCTTTCTGGAAGCACAGGTTGCCTATTCGACTGTAAAGGATAAAATTGTATCCAATCGCAGGACATCGACCGGTACCACGGCCATTGAAACAACTTTTCTCAATGCCGATGGTTATTATGATGTGCGTTCTTATTATGTGTTCAGCACCATGCTGGGGTCGGATCTGTTTCAGTTCAATCTGAATGGCAATCTGGATTACCTGCATAATATTTCATTTACCAATAACCTCCGGAATGAAGCGAATCATGTCATTTATTCACAGGGGGCACAATTCCGGTATTCAAAGGAAGACAGGATCGATCTGGAGCTGAGTAGCAATTATACGCTCAATCGGTCCCGTTCCAATATGTTTACTTTCTCGGATATCCGGGCCAATTCATGGCTGGTCGGTTTGGCGGGCAGGAGCTATATCAATGATAATTTATCGATAGGATTTGATCTTTCGCACCGGACAAATTCAGGTTATAGTAGTTATATCAATTCAAACCCCACTCTGTTCAATTCTTATATTGAATATACTTTTATGGCCAATAAACGGGCATTACTGCGTTTGCAGGGATTTGATATTTTCAATCAGAATACCGGACTGACCAAAGAGGTCTATGATACAATGGACCTGAGTGTGCGGAACAATCGTCTGGGCCGGCACTTTATGCTGTCGCTCAATATCCGTTTACAGCGGATGCCTCAGGGATAATTGTGGGTTGCTGATGCCACAGGGCCGATCGTAGTTTCAGTGGGCGGTTGGCCGGAATTGTTTAGGTTTTGTAAAAGATACTCAGGTTTTATGAACAACATGAAATGCTTGGTGATTACCCGTTCCGGAGGGCCGGAAGTACTGGAATTGCAGGAACGGCCGGTGCCGGTCCCCGCTGCGGATCAGGTGCTGATCCGGGTTTGTTTTTCGGGTATCAATCGTCCTGATATTTTTCAACGAAAGGGAAATTATCCGGCTCCCGCTGGTGTGGTCCCGGACATTCCGGGCCTGGAGGTTTCAGGTGTTGTTGTTGC
>JBEBWT010000043.1:0-16285 GCA_040392005.1 Parapedobacter defluvii | reverse complement strand
CCAGGATACATCAGCAAGCCCGTAAAATTTTTCTGCCTGTGCATTTAAAACAGTTTTAGCCTCCCGGAATAGGTCCGGTGTCGAATATGTCCCCGGGCCCTGTACAGGTTCCTGTCCCAGACCATTCCCCAGTCCCAGATCCAGAAACTTCCTGAACATACCCAAATAATTGGCGGCCAGTGTCAATTCCGCAAATTGCACAAAGGGAAACCTGTAAATAGGTCCATCCATGGCAGCATGTACCGGATCAATAAGAAAAGACCGCTCCGGCCCCACCCGGCAATCCCTGACCCGGAACGAATGACTGGCCGTTGCTTTCAGTCCCATGGTTCCCCAATCTTCCATCAATTCCACCTCATCCCGGCGGAAATAAAAAGATCTGACCAAAGGGTTGCCCGCTGGGTCCAGCACAGGGCCTGCTTTGTCCATCACCAGGCAATTTGCCGTGAAAATCGTATTATGCGGTGCGCCGGTCGCGTATTTCCAGTCCCCATTGACTACATAACCATCCCCTTGCCAGGTAGCCACCCCGCCCGCCATTCCACTCCCTCCAAAGCACACCGTTGCATCTGCAAATACCTCCGGCACCACCGAAGGATCCAGAAAACCCACAAACCAGGATGCTCCACTACACAGGGTAATCGTCCAGCCAAGGCTTCCGTCCAGCGAGGCAAGTTCTTCCTCCAACCTCAGCGCTTCCGGTAGCTCCATTTCCAGTCCACCCAGAGATTTGGGCACGAAAATTTTAAAAAGCCCGTTCTTGAAGATCAGATCCAATTGCCTTTCGGTCAGACACCCCAAAGATTCCGCGGCAGCGGCCTCCCTGACCAGCAGGGCTAAATCCTCTGCGGAAAGCCATTTCTCTGTCATTCCCGGACCCCCCCGGCTTTCCCCAGCTCCCCCACTCTTAATTCTCCGGCCAGCCCGGCTTCTCCTAACCGTCCGGCAATGATTTTCCTCCATTCAAAATAACCGAAAACAGCCACAATAAACAAAAAGAGCGTCAGCAAAGAATAAAGGGGCAATCCCTTGTAGGCCAGTAAGGGAATCGCCAGTGCATTACTGATATTGAGCAGCAACCAGTTCTCGATCCTGCGGCGGGCCAGCAGCCACATTCCCGCCCAGGCGGTGGCCGTCACCAGACTATCCCATACCGGTACCGAAGAATCCGTAAAACTGATCAATGCCCAGTATAAAAGCGGCGCGCCCAGCAGCACGATGCCGAAGGCGATCCCCCACTCCTGCCGGGAAGAATAACTGACCTGCACCGCCTGCCCTCCCATTCCGCCATTGCCGCCTGCCCCGCTTCCTCCCGTGTTCCAATGCCACCAGCCATAAATGCTCATCAGCAGATAGTACAGATTCAGCAGTACTTCAGCATACAGACCAGCATCGTAAAGCACATATAACGTAATCAATACCGATGCGATCCCAAATGGATAGAGCAGCACCTTGTTGGACTTGGCCAGCAATACCTGCACCACTCCAAAACCCACGCCCAGATACTCCAGCAGGGAAGTCTGCCGCAATTGCACCATAAAATCCCCGAACCATTCCCTTAGCTCTTCCATTGATTGAACAACTCTTTACTTAACCATATGCTTATGTATCTATTATTTCCTGATTTCAAGTGGGTTATAGGGGATTACTTCGTCTTTATCGATACCTGTAATCCTTGAATCCGCATCCATTGGCAGCCCCAGGCTTGCTTTCATGAAAGTCATTGGATCGGCCAGAAATCCGATATAAATCTTCTCAAACTGCTCGTGAGTGACTTTTCTGAACTTGAAACTTTGGGGCAGGGCGATTTTTATCAACTCCCCTTCCGGAATCATTTGAAAACCCCTGAACTCGAACACCACCTCATTTTTACTATCCCGTGCTTCCAGAATCAGTCCGGGAAGGCCCTGCAACTTCCAGGGACCATAGGAAAATGGAATATCCGGTGTAAACCAGGCAGTATAGAATCTGCCTCCAAAAAAGGCGGTCGCTTTCTGGGCTTCATATCCTTCGATCATTTTCACATCCTCATGGAGCTGCCAATCAATCTGTGGCTGATCCTCGGTGATGATGTATTTATTGTCTATAACCCGTTCTACCCGATGGCTCTTGCCGGCCATAAAAACCTGAGCCGAACTCTCTTCAATAATATCAAAGGTTGCCGGGCTCCCACCCTTGGCCTGATGCAGCAAAGGCATGGACTCCTCATCTTGTACTCCCCGGTACAGACTCCCTTTCTCCCCCAGGTACAATACCTTTTCGGAAATGGCGGGGGACCCGGGTTTTGCCGTATCCTTGACATACGAAAACTGGTAATATGCTTTGGCCAGTGCTACATCGGCATCCTGCGCCCCGGCCCGGTGCGATACGGCAAACAGCAATACAACAAACAATATGGATTTTAAAACACAATTTTTCATCTGATCTAATTTCAACCAAATATAAGGGTTTAAACCATAAAGAGCGTACGAAGTTTGATAGATAATCATGCCCTCGCGCATCAAATGTCTTCCAAGTTTGGTATTAACCTCCGTTTTTTACACATTTGTAGAAACAAATAAGACATTTGCAAAACGGAACAAAACAGAGGCCTAACATTATCAATTAAAAAATATATGAAATTACTTGAGGGAAAAACCGCATTGGTCACCGGTGCGTCAAAAGGAATCGGGCGCAAAATCGCCGAGAAATTTGCTGAACACGGAGCAAATGTCGCATTCACCTATCTGTCATCTGTGGAAAAGGGACAGGCGCTGGAAGCTGAATTGCAGGCTTACGGCACACAGGTCAAAGGTTACCGCTCCGATGCTTCCAAATTTGATGAAGCCGAAAAACTGATCAATGATATCGTGGCCGATTTTGGCACCATAGACATTGTGGTGAATAATGCCGGGATCACTAAAGATGGTTTGTTGCTGCGGATGAACGAAGCCGACTGGGACAGTGTACTGGATATCAACCTCAAATCCGTATTCAATGTCACCAAAGCGGCCAGTAAGATCATGATGAAAAACCGTAAAGGCTCTTTCATCAATATGAGTTCGGTGGTCGGGGTGCAGGGCAATGCGGGACAGGCCAATTATGCCGCTTCAAAAGCTGGTATCATTGGTTTTTCCAAATCCGTTGCCAAAGAACTGGGGTCGAGGAACATTCGTACCAATGTGATCGCACCGGGCTTTATCCGTACGGAAATGACCGATGTGCTGGATCCGAAAGTAGTGGAAGGCTGGGAACAGAGTATCCCCCTGAAACGTGCCGGTGAACCCGAAGATGTAGCCAATGCCTGTGTTTTTCTGGCTTCGGATCTGTCTTCCTACATCAGTGGGCAGGTCCTGCCGGTCTGTGGCGGGATGTTATAAGGGACGTATAGTGTTTTTCTTGGAATTTGTGTTCCCCGCGGGTCAATTGACCCGATACCGGTAAACTGCCCGGCCAAAATTGCCGGTGGCATCCACTCCTTCTACCACGATCCGGTAAGTTCCCCTGCCATCCGCATTATAAAAACTCACCGTTGCCCTGCCCTGCTCGTCCGTCACTACGGTAGGATTCCAATAGACCGTGGAACGCAAATCATTGACCGCCTGCTGTTCCGGTGTCTGATACTTGGGCGTGTAAAAGGTATATTGTTTCAGATATCCCAATGGATTGAGATCCACTATATTTGCCTTTGGCATTAGACTTTCAATCTCTCTCAAAGACATCCGTGGGCCTGCCTCGATCTTTTTGGAAGTATAAATAGAGACTACCCCATTATTTTGAAATGAACGGCTCACAAAGCCCAATTCATCTTTCAGAAAAATATCAATTCCCTCTACCTCACCGGGCGGCACACTTTGGAGAAAAGACACATCTACGGCCATTCCATTTACAAAGAACTGCACCGGAATCCGTCCACCTGCATTATAATCACGGGAAATATAAAACAATTGCGTACTGGAGTCATAGGTGATTCCGGTCAGCGTGGTTTGCAGGCATAAGAATAATGAGTTGCACCCCTTCAGTCGATCTGGACTGATCTGGTGATCAGCCATGGTTAGGCCCGAAATGGATGGATATTCCCTATGGGAACGTGCCGGAGCGACTGTAACCGCGACTTCCTCGATCAGCACCTCACTGCGAAAAATCCGCCTGCTATTGTCCAGATAAGGTCGCATGAACACATCGATATTCAGTTCTCCATCCGCCTGGTATTGATTTCTGTCAATAGCCGGAAACGTAGATTGATCTACGTGAATGACCATATTGCGATAATTATCATTACCCCTGGCATTGATGGTCACCCTTGCCGAATCGGTAAAGACCAATCCACTGAAGTTAAACCGTCCCTGTGCATCAGTATAGGTATCCGTCCGGAACGATTGATCGGGAATAGAGAGCAGCAATCCACCGTTTTCCACCGGCCGGCCGTTTGTGTAGCGCAGGGTTCCGGAAATTTCTATACCGGGCTCCGGGAAAAACACTACCTCTGGATACTGTCCGGATAAAATGTCCACATACGAAAACCGCTTGTACCCCTGAGTCAGCAGGAGCGCATCCAGGGCCTCCAGGCGATTTGCATTTTCAGTATTGAAGTAATAATTGGGTTGTTCCACATAACCTTTGAGCTGGGAAGTCAGTAGAAAATCACTGAGAATCGTGATTTCACGGTTCTCAGGATAAGGCACTTTCTGTTCATCGACCACCGCAATGGAATAATTTCCGGCAAAGGTGGTGTCATTGTTCGTTACTGCCAATTGAAGATTGACCAATCCTTTGGCACTATAAACTTCCCGATCGGTCCTGATCTGAATATCCAGCGGTTTCAGAGATTCGACAAAAAAGAGCCTTTCACTAATGGGTAGGCCGCCCGGAGAAAACAAAACTATCTGTGCGATCCCGGTTGGGAACCGGTCTTTGGGCAAATCGATTACCATCGAATCACTTTTCAACGTAACCTTTGCCGCATAACACAGCGCACTCTCCGATTGAGCCATCACACTGAACGTCTGGTCGCGGTGGTTTTCAATAAATTGCTGAGTGGACCGGATGCCCACCTGTACGCTCCCCTTGTTTTCACTCAACACAACCAGTGCGATTCCATCGGACCTGACCGGGGGTAAATCCACCAACCGGGTCTGTCCGTTTTCAAAACTCAGCCGGGCCTGATACTGTTGTCCTGCTTCTGGAAAAAGCTGAAAGGATCCCATCCCCGCATGCAGATCCTCAAAAGTAGCAATCACCTCACCACTCCGGTTCACAACTTCGCCTTTGGCACTGACCCCCGATCCATCGGATCCAACCACTTTAAAGGCCACCCGTTTTTCAATACCGGCAATCAGATCGCCTCCTTCCGGAAAAAACTGGATATCTACATCCCAAAGAGCTGCTTGCATTGAAAAATCACCTACTAACAGACCATTTGGAGTCCGGGGATCCGGCAAAGAAACATTCAGCTTCGCCGCTGAAAATTTCTCCCTATCCTTTGCCTGGAGCGTAAGGGTCACATTGCCCATCGCATCCGTCTCAGCCCGCCCCTTCTCCAGCACCTCAAAATTGGAAACAACCTCCCAATTGACCCGTTTATTGGCCAGCACCTGCCCGGCCCGATCGGTAAACTGCAAACTGGTGCGCACCCGATTGTTCCTGGCGTCACTGATATCCTCAAAGCTTATCTGAGTATGAAGCTGATGGTTCAGCACATCTCCTACCGGAATGATTTTATTAAAAAAGTAGTCCGGATCAAAATTGACCATCCATTTGGTATAAGCCCGGAAACGGTAATTCTTACTTGTAAACCATTTCTGGTCCAGCACCAACTGTCCTTTGGTCATGAAATCCACCAGCGGCAGTTTCAGGGTCTGGATCAGGGAATCGGTGGAGGTCAGCACTTCCACATACATCACCTGACTGGGCTGGAACTCATATAAATTTGTGGACAGATAGCCCTTGAACCAGATCGTATCCCCTACCGCATAATAAGGTTTATCAAAATGCAGGTGGATCTTTTCAATGGGATAGTTCTGAAAAACAAGCTGGCTTCTCTCAACAATGTCATTGATATGAACGGTGCTGTCCTGTCTGGGGTAAGCCTGGAAACCCACCAAAACAAACAGGCACACCAGCAGTAAATCTGGTCTCAAATTCTTCATGGGCTAAATATATCCAATTTCAGGGAGCTACGGGAAAAATTTAAGACTTTTAACATGCTGAATGTACAAATACACGCTCGGGGTCTTACCTCACGCCTCAGCGTAAACGGCAACCGGGTACTTTACAGCAGCGGTGCCAGCAGGCGGCAGACCGAATCAATGCCCCTTTTCCATCGTGGCCGCTGCAACCATTCTTCCAGAGTGATCAGTTGGCTGTACGACTTGTCCTTTTCAAACTGGTCCACCATCGCTTTGCAGAACACTGGCTCACTGACCAGGACGGAGGTCTCAAAATTGATATAAAAACTGCGGGTATCCAGATTGACCGTGCCCACAAAGGCCAGCTTGCCGTCAATGGAAACGGTTTTGGCATGGATAAAGCCTTTTTTATAGAGATATACAGACACATGGCGCTCCAGCAGCGGCCTGAGATAAGAAAGGGAAGCGTGCTGTACAATGTAACTATCGGAATTCATGGGAAGCATCAACTCCACTTTGATCCCCGAAGCAGAAGCCAGTTGCAGGGCCGTACTCAGTTCTTCGCTCGGAATGTAATAAGGCGTACACAGCCGGATGCATTCTTCGGCTTCGGAAATGGCGATCAGCAGCGCTTCCATGCAATAGGGTGCTTCGGATCCCGGATCACTGAATGCGTAGCTGACCGCTGCCTGACCGGGAGGTACCGGAGGTATTTTATACAAGTGCCGTTCATTGACCTCAAAAGCCCTACCCCCGGCAAAATGCCAGTCCATCCAGAAATAGGCTTGCAATACATTTACCGCATAACCCCTTATCCGCACGGAAGTATCCCGCCAATAAACGCCCTTTCCTTCCTTGGAATTGACATAACGGTCATCAATGTTGATACCCCCGACATAGGCCACCCGGCCGTCGATCAGAGCCAGTTTCCGGTGATTACGGTAATTGCTGTTGGCCAGTGAAGTAAAACCCACAGGTAAAAAGATCACAACCTCGATACCTTCCTGCTCAAGTTGCCTGTATTTCCTGGCCAAGCGCGGCGAACCAAAAGCATCAATGATCAGGCGGACTTCCACTCCCTGGCGGGCCTTTTCTTTCAAGAGATCAAGAACCTGATTACCAATGATGTCCGGCTCAAATATATAATACTCAAAGTGGATATTATACCGGGCCGCCTCTATATCCCGGATCAATGCCGGAAATTTCTCTTCCCCATTGATCAGCAGATCAACCTGATTATCCAGGACCAGGGGAGAAACGTGCTGATGGGCCAAAAACCGATAAACCCGGCTCAAAGATCCGATTTTCTGATTGATGTGCTCCAGGTTGGCTTCAATAATGGGGTTGAGTCTGCCCCAACGCTCCATCAGCCTTTTGTTCTGTGCCTGATTGCCCACACGGAACAGTCGTACTTTTCGGAATTGCTGGCCAAAAAAGTAATAGACCAAAATTCCGATCACCGGTAAAAATACAATCACAAGAATCCAGGAAATAGTCTTGGTCGGATTGCGGTTTTCAATCAGTATGGTCAGGATGATCGCCAGATAAACCAGCAGCAGGGGCACCCAATACCATTGCCCGGCAAAACTGATGATTTGATCGATCATATCCATAAAATTGGTTCCGCCTGCCACATGGGCAACAGTATTTCTTTATCCTGAGGGATTGTTGATCGGCAAAGTCCTAATTACCCAGCTCAGACATAAATTTGATCCGCATCAACTGGACCTCCTCGTAGGTATAGTCGTTCGTACCCAGCTCTTTCAGGGCCTCCTCAATGGAATCGATCTCCGCCGTCCGGAAATAATCATAGACTTCTGTCTGCCTGTCCTCATCGATCACCTCATCGACAAAATATCCCAGGTTGAGGCGGGTACCTGAATTGACAATGGATTCCACCTCCCGCAGCACTTCTTCATAACTGAGTCCCTTAGCCGCGGCAATGTCCTCCAGCCCGATCTTCCGGTCAATATTCTGAATGATGGAAATCTTGAGTGCCGAGCGGTTGGCCGTACTTTTGATCACCAGATCCTGTGGACGGTCGATTTCGTTCTCTTCCACATAATTACTGATCAACTCTATAAACGGCGCCCCGAATTTGATTGCCTTTCCCGCCCCGACCCCGTGGATCTGTTTCAGTTCATCCGTTGTGATCGGATAGTGCGTGCACATTTCATCAAGGGAAGGATCCTGGAAGATGACAAATGGAGGTAAGCCCTTCTGCTTGGCAATTTTCTTGCGCAATTCTTTGAGCATCCGCAGCAATTGTGTATCCACTGCTCCACCTCCCTGCTGTACAGGTTCTTCCGCTCCTTCCTCATCCGCGGCATCCATCGGTTCATTCAGCACAAACTTGATGGAATAGGGATTGTCCAGAAACTCCTGTCCTTTTTCGGTCAGCACCAGCAGGCCATAATTATCTATATCCTTTTCCAGAAAATTATTCAGCACTGCCTGACGGAAAACCGATTTCCAGTAATTCTCTCCATCTTCCCTGCCTGTACCAAACAAGCGGTGCTCATCATGCTTGTAGGAAGCCACGGCCTGATTGCTCAGGCCCATGAATACTTTGATAATATGATGGTCGTCAAATTTATCACCCTGCTCCCGGATAAACTCCAACGTGTCCAGCAGTGCATCTTTGGCATCAAAATAGGTTCGTTCGCTATTGCAATTGTCGCACATATCATTGCAACCTGCTTCGTCAAAATTTTCCCCAAAATAATGCAGGATCTGTTTCCGGCGGCAAACCGAAGATTCGGAATAATCGATCACTTCCTTGAGGATTTGGGTCCCGATCTCCCTTTCGGAAACAGGTTTGTCCTTCATAAACTTGGTCAACTTCTCGATATCCTTTTCGGAATAAAAGGCCAAACAATACCCTTCTCCTCCGTCCCTTCCGGAACGCCCGGTTTCCTGATAATAGCCTTCCATGCTTTTTGGAATATCGTGATGGATCACATACCGCACATCGGGCTTGTCGATCCCCATCCCGAAAGCAATCGTCGCCACGATCACTTCCACATCTTCCATCAGGAACTTGTCCTGTGTATCGGCTCTGGTTTTTGCATCCAGTCCTGCATGGTAAGGCAAGGCTCTGATTCCGTTCAGATTGAGAACCTCTGCGATTTCCTCCACCTTCTTACGGCTCAGGCAATAGATAATGCCTGACTTTCCACTATTCTTCTTGATAAAGCGGACAATCTCTTTGGCGATATTCTTTTTGGGCCGTACCTCATAATACAGATTAGGCCGGTTGAACGAGGATTTGAACAACACCGCATCATTCATCTGCAGATTTTTGCGTATATCCGACTGTACCTTTGGCGTGGCGGTTGCGGTCAGGGCAATGACCGGGATATTATCACCAATGTTATTGATGACCTGCCGGATTTTCCGGTATTCAGGACGAAAATCATGTCCCCATTCCGAAATACAGTGCGCCTCATCGACCGCAACAAAAGACACCTTGATCAACTTCAGGAATTCTACATTCTCTGTTTTGGAAAGTGATTCGGGTGCCACATACAAAAGTTTGGTTTCCCCTCCTGCCACATCCTGTTTTACTTTGGTAATCTCACCCTTATTGAGCGAAGAGTTCAGAAAATGGGCAATACTGTCCGTTCCGCCAAAAGCTCTCAACTGATCCACCTGATTTTTCATCAGGGCGATCAGGGGCGAAATCACAATCGCCGTTCCTTCACTCATCAATGCGGGAAGCTGGTAGCAAACGGATTTGCCACCCCCGGTCGGCATGATCACGAAGGTATCCTTCTTCTGAAGGATGTTATTGATAATGGCTTCTTGATCACCTTTGAAAGTGTCAAAACCAAAGAAATTCTGTAAGTTGTCGAATAATGATCTTTCAATTTCCATTGCGCCCTCGCAAAATTAACATAGACTGACAAACACTAATAAACAAAATACCTTACTTTTGTCTGTATTTGATATCTAAAAGTAAAAATAATTTTTGTGAAAAACAAGTCCATTATAAAAAACACTGCAACAATGCCCGACGGACAGGAAGGAATGTCGGAAAATCATTATGCAGTGATCCTGGCCGGGGGGATCGGGAGCAGGTTCTGGCCGATCAGCCGCACCAACTATCCCAAGCAATTCCTCGATATGCTGGGTACCGGTAAAACGTTGCTCCAACAGACATATGACCGGTTCCGCAAGATTATTCCAGCTTCCAATATTTTCATTGCTACCCATGAGAGTTATACCGGGCTGGTGAAGGAACAACTACCGGAAGTGCCGGAATCCCAGCACATTGTGGAGCCTATCATGCGCAATACGGCTCCCTGCATTACCTATGCGTGCCACAAAATTTATAAGCTGGATCCGGAGGCCTGTGTGGTGATTGCGCCCGCCGATCACCTGATTCTGGATGAAGGCAAATTTGCGGAAGAAGTAAACAAAGCCCTGCAATGTGCAGCCCAGGAAGACTGGCTGATCACCCTCGGGATCAAACCCACCCGTCCGGACACCGGATACGGTTATATACAATTTGGCGCACGTTCGGCGAAGCCGGGTTTTAAAAAAGTAAAGACCTTCACTGAAAAACCCAGTGTGGATCTGGCCAAAACTTTCCTCCAAAGTGGGGATTTTCTGTGGAATGCCGGTATTTTTATCTGGTCGGCTCGCTCCATCATTTCGGCCCTGTCCATCCATCAGACAGAAATGAATGATATTTTTGCCGAAGGGACGACAGCCTATAATACTGCGAAAGAGAAAAAATTTATTTCCGGAGCATTTATCCGCTGCGTGGGGATATCCATCGATTTTGCGGTCATGGAAAAAGCGGAGAATGTGTATGTGCTGCCAGTGGATTTCGGCTGGTCGGACCTGGGTACCTGGTCGTCAGTGTATGAACTGTCAGAAAAAGATTACATGGGCAATGTTTCTTTGCCTTCGGATCATGTGATCGCTTATGACACGACCAATTCCATGATCCGGACATCAGAGGATAAACTAATTATTCTCAAAGGTTTACACAATTTTATTGTAGTGGATTCAGAGGATGCGTTGATGATCTGCCCCAAGGATGAGGAACAGGAGGTCAAAAAAATAGTGGCCGATATCAAGGAAAAATTCGGTGACAAATTCAATTAGAATCTGGATTGGAACATTTTTTGTCTATTTTTGAATATAATTGAGTTTTGGTTTGATCAACGGTCAGCGAACGCAACCGGATCAGATATTGAGATATAAAACAAGCACATAATGAGAAAATTGATCGTATTGATAGGAATAGTGGCCGGAGCGGCGTTTTTGCTGCCTAATACTGCAAATGCACAGGCTGTCAGCAAATCAGAGTTTAAATTTGAAAATGAAAGCCATGATTTCGGCAAAATCACGCAGGGCAATCCTGTGACCCACCATTTCACTTTCACCAATGTGGGGACCGAACCCATTATTATTACAGAGGTACGTCCCTCCTGTGGCTGTTCGGTGGCCGAATTTACCAAAACTCCGGTCAAACCTGGTGAAACAGGGACTGTCTCTGTCAAATTTGATGCTGCCGCCAAAGGCCCCTTCACCAAGCACCTGACCGTCCGGTCAAACACCAAGACACCGGTCAAAACACTGGTCATCAAGGGTGAGGTGGTGCAGTAAGGATTAGTGACGGATTGACAGTCCTTATCCGTAACAGTCCCGGTCCGAAGCAGCTCTTATCCGTTATTCAATACATCCGTTTTTCCTGCGCGTATCGATCACATAGTGGATCTTCCAGATACCGTTTTCTTTATGCAACTGAAAACTGTTTACCCCACAATGTGAGAAGTTGCCATTTACATAAAACCGGTAGGGCGTCCATACGGATGCCAGTGTACCGTCAATCAGTATCGCTGTAAACGTGATTTTCTCATCCAGGCTGCCCCTGGGCGCCTTGCCTATGGAGGTTATAAAGCCGGGCACACTGGCTGTTTTCACTTCATTTCCTGCCGAAATAGTCTGAAATACAGCCTGGGCAGTCAGGCTATTACGGATACCGACCGAATCGGAATCACGCATTGCATCAAAAAATCCCAGAATAACGGTCTTCACCGCATCCTCCTCTCCTGACCGGGCTTCCTGTGACCGTGTTTCCTGTGGTTGGGTCTCCTCTTGTTTTGTTTCCCCAAAACGGGAAAAAACGGTAATGGCAATAAGTGACAGTGCAATAAAAATAATTTTCATCGTATTTTTTTTTCAATATTACACTTCTGTCGGGGGTATTGCAAATAATTAACCTGAGTTCGATGATTTTCGTGCAACCTTTCAGCAGTTGTTTTGCCAAAATTAAACCCGGCATTTGATTTTATACAGAGCCAGTGGAATTGGGACGGGAAAATTTATGCAATTACCTGGGCTATCATTGCTTATTTTCTTTTCAGATTTTTTTCCGTCTGTCCATTTTGATTCTGTTTACTTTATCCAGACAGGTTTTGCGGGTTATGTCTGGGCCTGGATCACGCTCAAAAGCCGCAGCATCCTGCTGGCCATCCTTTCACATAACCTCAGTAATTTTTTCGGAACGCTGGCCATGATGCTAAAGTAGCGTGGATTCAGTTTCAGTAATATAGATTTCTTTTCCGCCGGGGATTTCGTAATATTGCAATTAATTTAGACCAATGTGTTGGTAAAATAGGATACCAATACATATACATTTATTTTAATTGCTATTATGCCAAAAATCTCAAACAAAGGGCACGAAATGCCCGCCTCCCCCATCCGTAAACTGACACCCTATGCGGATCGGGCAAAAAAAGAAGGAAAACATATTTACCACCTCAATATCGGCCAACCGGACATAGAAACTCCGCAGGTCATGCTGGATGCCATCCGCAATATTGATTTCAAGGTCTGGGCCTATACTCCCTCTGAAGGAACAGCGACCTATCGCAACCGCCTGGCGGAATATTACAACCAATTGGGTTATGACATACAGCCGGGAGAAATTCTGGTCACCAATGGCGGGTCCGAAGCGATCACCATTGCCATGCAGACTTGCCTCAATCCGGGCGAAGAAATCATCATTCCCGAACCATTCTATGCTAATTACAATGGGTTTGCCTGTTCAGCGGGCCTGGTGGTCAAACCCATTCTCTCGACTATTGAAAATGGTTTTGCCCTGCCGCCGATCGCCGAATTTGAAAAACTGATCACCGACAAGACCAAAGCCATCGCCATTTGCAATCCAAATAATCCGACCGGTTACCTGTATTCAAGGGCCGAACTGGAAGCGTTGCGCGATCTCTGCCTCAAATACGACCTTTACCTGCTTTCGGATGAGGCTTACCGGGAATTTTGCTACGATGGCCGGGAGTTCATCTCGCCCATGCACCTCGAAGGCCTGGAGGAACATGTGATCGTGCTGGATACGGTTTCCAAACGTTACAGTGCCTGTGGGGCACGTCTGGGCTGTCTGGTGACCAAAAACAAAGAAGTTTGGAAAACAGCGCTGAAATTTGCACAGGCCCGTCTGAGTCCACCGGCAGTGGCACAGATTGCGGCCACCGCCGCTATTGACACGCCGCAGAGTTATTTTGATGGAGTAAAAGATGAATATACCCGGCGCCGGGATTTGCTGGTAGCGGGCCTCAATGCCATTCCGGGTGTTTTCTGCCCGAATCCCGGAGGAGCCTTTTATGTGGTGGCCCGTTTGCCAATTGATGATGCAGACCGCTTCTGCCAATGGATGCTGGAAGCGTTTTCGCACGAAAACCAGACCGTCATGATGGCTCCGGCCACCGGTTTTTACAGCAGTCCGGGAGCGGGTACCGATGAAGTCCGCATGGCGTATGTATTGAATGAAGGAGATCTGGAGAAAGCACTGGTCTGCCTCAAAGAGGCGCTCCTGCAATATCCCGGTCGAAAGAACTGAATAAGTCGAAAGAACTGAATAATTTGTAAAACCAATCATTTGTATCCAACCAAATAACATTCGTACCAATAAAAATAACCATGATGAAAAGAGCCATTTTCTGCCTCTCCGTATGGATACTGGGAAGCAGTGTCTATGCCCAGGATCAAGCCTATTTTGCTTCCCATCCCACCCTCAGCCCGGATGGCAGGACCATCGTTTTCAGTTTTGAGGGTGATCTCTGGCAGTCCGATATCCAGGGCCAGAACGCCCGGCGCCTGACGGCCTTACCGGGTGAGGAAATCAACCCCCGCATCTCTCCGGATGGCAAATGGCTGGCCTTTTCTTCCAATCAATTTGGCAATCAGGACGTATTTATCATGCCGCTGGCCGGAGGAGATATCCGGCAACTGACCTACCACGATGCCAACGATGAGGTGGATAGCTGGAGCTGGGACAATCAGCGGATCTATTTTACTTCCGGTCGCTACAACCGTTTTACCAGCTATCATGTTTCAAAAGACGGAGGTACGGCACAACGGGTATTTTCCCATTATTTCAACACCATCCATCAGGTCACGGAAACTCCTGCCGGAGAGCTGTTGTTCAACAATACCTGGGAGAGTTATACGGCAGCAAACCGGAAAAGGTACAAGGGCGCTTTCAACCCGGACATTCTGTCCTACAATCCGAAAAACGGAGCATTTAACAAGCTCACAGATTTTGAGGGCAAGGATTTCTGGCAGACGGTGGACCAGCAGGGACGATTGTATTTTGTGTCGGATGAAGGCAACGGGGAATACAATCTCTACACCCTGCAAAACGGGCAGAAAAAGAGTCTGACCCAATTTGACACCTCGATCAAAAGGCCTTCGGTTTCGGCCAACGGGGAAAAAATTGTATTTGAAAAGGATTATCAGTTGTTTGTCTATGATGTGGCCAGTGGCCAATCCAATCCGCTGTCGCTTCGGCTCTATCGCAACCGGGTGCTGGAAAAAGAACAGGAGTTTGACACCAAAGACAATATTTCTGCCTTTGACATTTCACCCGATGGCAAGAAAATGGCCTTTATCGCTCGTGGAGTACTGTTTGTCAGTGACGTGACCGGCAAATTTACAAGGGAAGTGCATTCCTCTCCGGAGCGGGCTTTTGAGGTGAAATGGTTGAAGGACAATAAGACATTGTTAGTGAACCGGACTTATAATGGTTATCCGAATTGGGTCGCGCTTGCCGCTGATGGATCGGGCACGGTCCGGCAGATCACTGCGGAAAACCGGAGCAACCGGAATCTGACCATCAATGCGGCCCGCACTCAGGGAGTTTATCTCAGTGGACGGGACGAAGTGCGGTTGCTGGATCTTGGCAGCCTGGAAAGCAAAACACTGGTCAAGGATGAGATCTGGGGTTTTCAGAATTCCTCTCCTTCCTTTTCTCCGGATGGGGAATACGTGTTGTTTACCGCTGTGCGGAATTTTGAACAGGACATCTTTGTACATCACCTGAAAACCGGTCAGACTACCAATCTGACCAACACAGGGGTTTCCGAAACCAGTCCTGCCTGGTCTGCGGATGGAAAAGCCATTTACTTTGCCAGCAACCGCACCAAACCCTCCTATCCTTTTGGTATGCAGAATGCCAGTATTTTCCGGATGGAGCTGGATCAGTTTGACACGCCCTACCGCTCCGAAAAATTTGACGAGCTCTTTCAGGAGGGCAAAAAAGATTCCACCGCCACGATTGCCGGCGTGATCAGCATCAATACCCAGGATATCCGGGACCGGATCACCCGGATCAGTCCGGCTTTCGGCACACAAAACGGGGTGCAGACCCTCCGCAAGGGCAATAAAGATTATGTATTTTATAGTTCCAATCATGAAGGTGGCCGAGGCGCGGTTTACCGGACCATTCTCCAGGATTTCGAAGATAATAAAACCGAGAAAGTAGCGGATGGCTCTATTTCCGATATCGTAGTGGCCGGCAACAATTATTTCGTCCTCTCCCGCGGCACCATCCAGAAATACAATATGGACAGCAACAAATTAGAGGCCATATCCATTTCCCACAAATTCCAGCGCAACCTGAATGATGAATTCCAGCAGATGTTCTATGAGACCTGGGCCGGATTGGAGGAAAACTTTTACGAATCCGGCTTTCACGGATTGGATTGGGCAAAAACACGGGACAATTATGCCCGATTCCTTCCTGCTGTCAATAACCGCAACGATTTGCGTATCCTGTTGAACGATATGCTCGGCGAACTCAATTCCTCGCATTTGGGCTTTAGCAGTACGGGGCGCGAAGAGCAGAAAAACCTGCGCTATGTCACCAA
>JBEBWT010000042.1:0-16966 GCA_040392005.1 Parapedobacter defluvii | reverse complement strand
CACTCCGCACCGTCTCACCCACGGTTTTTAGTTTTTCGGCCTTACTGACCATTGTGGGGGGCACGGTAGGGGGCTATATCACCTTTGCAGGGGCACACCGCCTGCTTGACCAGCGGATCAGTGGTCCGCACAATCTGCCTGCTGTCAATCGGGGGGCGATCAGTGCGATTGGTATCGCATCGCTCATGCGGATATTGTTGTTTTTAACGGCATTGGGGGTTGTCAGTACCGGTCAGGTCCTGGACCCGGCAAATCCACCGGCTTCGGTGTTCCGGCTGGCCAGCGGGGAATTGGGATATAAGCTGTTTGGATTGGTATTGTGGTCGGCAGCCATTACTTCAGTTGTCGGATCGGCTTATACATCTGTAACATTTATCCGGAGTTTTCATCCAAAGGTCAAGCAGTACAACAGTGTAGTGACCGTGGTTTTTATTCTGGTTTCTGCACTCATTTTTGCTTTTGTGGGACGGCCTGTGCAAACATTGGTTCTTGTCGGGGCTTTCAATGGTATGATCCTGCCTCTTTCATTGGGTATCATGCTATTTGCTGCTTACCGTCCCGATATTGTCGGTGCATACAGGCAGGCGACCTGGCTGACTCTTACAGGAGTGCTGGTGTTATTGTTAATGTCCTGGATGGCACTGCAAACGATTATTGAATTGTTATAAGATGACTATGCTCTGTATCGAAACTTCCGGACTGCACCATCGCTTTTCCAATGGGCAGGTAGCGGTGGATCAATTGTCAATGCAGGTACCCGTAGGGAGTATCTATGGTTTTCTCGGGCCCAACGGCGCCGGCAAGACCACTACGTTGCGCTTGCTGCTGGGATTGCTGAAAAGGCAGGAGGGGGAGGTGCGGTTTTTCGGACAGTCCATGTCGGGCAACCGGGTCAGGACCCTGGCCGGGATCGGTTCCATGATAGAAACTCCCTCCGTATATGGCCATCTGAGTGCCAGGGACAATTTGAGGATCTGGACTGATTATTTCAATTGCTCCAAGAACCGGATCGATGAAGTCCTCGAAATCGTAGGTCTGACCGATACGGCCAAAAAGAAGGCCTACGCATTCTCATTGGGTATGAAACAGCGGCTCGGCATTGCCATTGCCCTGCTGCACAAACCCGGTGTATTGATTCTGGACGAACCCACTAATGGATTGGATCCCACCGGTATCATCGAGATCCGTGATCTCCTGAAAAGGCTCAACAAAGAGGAGCAAATCACTATTCTGGTTTCAAGCCATATTCTGGCAGAGGTCGAAAAGCTCGTGTCCCATGTGGGCATTATCAATCACGGGAAACTGCTGTTCCAGGGCACATTTTCCGATCTTTTAAGCAAAGAAAAGCAAGGAATATTGCTTGAAACCGGCAATAACATCCTCGCCATCCAACTGCTGAGAGAAAAAAACATTCTTGCTGAATTATCAGGAGATGAACTCCTGCTACCCGTACTTGATCCACGTAGCCGTGCAGAAATCATTGATTTTCTGGTTGCTGCGAAAGTCCCGGTTTACCGCCTGGAACAAAGGGGCAAGAACCTGGAAACAATTTTCATGGACATGATTAAATAGCATAATTATGGGTTTTTTTAGGATTTTTCGTGCTGAATGGTTAAAAAAGAAGGGAAGTATCGCCTATTGGATGGTACTTGCGGGCGCATTCTTCGTGCCCCTGGTGCAAATGCTGACCTACCTCGTTTATCCGGAGCGTCTGCTGATTCTGCACCAGGATACGGGACCTTTCTGGGAACTGGTTTTCCAGCGGTCCTGGAATATGATGAGTACTGTATTTCTGCCAATGGGTATTGTCATTGCCACCAGTATGCTTTGTCAGTTGGAATTCAAAAATAATGCATGGAAACAGGTGCACGCCGCTCCGGTACATTTCTCCACCCTTTATTTTGCCAAATTAGCGGTGGTGCTGGTGATGCTGGTCCAGCTTATTTTATTGTTCAATGTGGGCATGTATCTGGCGGTCAGTATTCCTTCTTTGTTCCACAGCCAGCTTCCATACCCTGCCTATTCCATTCCCTATCTCCATTTCCTCTACGAAGATCTGATCTACTTTTACATGTGTATTCCGCTGGTGTTGTTGCAGTTTGCGCTGGGACTGCTTTTCAGGAATTTCGTGGTACCTGTGGGAATAGGCCTGGCCCTGGTAGTTGCCGGTATGGCCGCCATCTCCTGGAAATACAATTATCTGATCCCATCGGTTTATCCCTTTTTGCATTTTATATCCTCGATCCGGCCCGAAGCGAAAACTTTTAATCTGATGAACTGGACCAGCATTTATACGGCAGGATTTCTCCTTGCAGGTTACCTGGGCTATGTGCTAAACCCTCGCAAAGGATAATTCATGCGCCAGGATCAGGCACTTTCACGGCATTCTTTAAGTGGAATCCTGACCGAATTGTATTATTGAGTTTTATTTTTTACCTTCACGGCATACGTGTGATTGACGTACGTGCCAATACCTATGGTGAAAAATTACTTAGCCAAGTATTCCATAAAAGGAAAGGGAAAGTTTTTGTCCTTTTCCATCTTGCTTGCTTTTCTGATCATGTTACTGTTGCTTGTCCTTTATTTTCAGGCCGGCAGGGAACAGACAACGATCACATCGCCGCTTTCGGGAGGCTTTTCCATGCAGCAACAGGAAGTTCTTGACCGGATCGTGCGCATTGATTCCCTGAGTGATGCTGATGATTTACTGGCGATGGAGACCGAACTCCACCATTTGATCGCAACGGAAGCAGATTGGATCACATTGCCATTCCTGTCAGGTGATCTGGTGTGGATCTATGATCAGATCGGGGATTTCTATCAGCGCCTGAGCGATCTTGAACATGCAAAGAAATATAATGAAAGAGCCTATGTATTGTTGGATTCCATTTCGGATTTGTCCTTAAAATCAGCCGTGCTGATCAATAAATCAAACATAGAAAGTGATCTTGGCAATTTTGAAAGCGCCATCCGGATTTTGTTTGAAGGAATGCAGCTTTATGGGGAAGATACGACTGCTGTGGATTTTGTGGACTTTTATAATAATCTGGGCTCGGCATACAGTGGGATTGAAAATTACGACCTGGCCATTCATTATTTTGAGAAACTGATCAGGTTGGCCGAAAACCTTGATCTGGAGCATGAGTACGGCTATTATTATGGAAATCTGGGGCATACTTATCTGTTGCTTGGTGACCTGGGGAAAAGTATTCGTTACCTCGAACAGGCAAAAGAATATTTCGCAAAATTCGGACAACTGGAAGAAGAGTTGTTATTAAATACGATCCTGGCTTCCAATTACACCAAAATAGGAAGGTTAGTAGAAGCAGAAGCACTGCTGAAGGACAACCTGGGACAATTGGAACAGCGGCAATTGTGGATGCCTTACGTAGAAACAACGATCAGTCTCTTTGATTACTACATTGCGATCGGCAATCCGGCAGCGGCTTTGAAAGTGATTGACAGCGGAATGGAAAAGATCCATTATTCCCAGACCGACCGCCTGACGATGAAAATATACGACCGCTTGATCGCATATTATGAAGGAAATAAAAATTACCCTCAGGCTTTTTATTATCTCAATGAACGGAATCAATTGGCGGACAGTATAAGCAATGCGACCAAAGGGGATTTGATGCGGGAACTGACCGTTCGTTATGAAACAGACCGGAAGAATGCCCGTATTTCTCAACTGACCACCCTGAATGAAAAGGAAAGAAACCGCAACAGGGTGTTTGGTTTGAGTATCTTGTTGCTGGTTTCCATTATGATCCTGATTGGGCTGTTGCTGAGACGGATTGCCATACAAAACCGGGCACTGGCCGATGCCAATTATACAAAGGACAGGTTGTTTTCGGTCATTGCGCACGATCTCAGAAGTCCGATGAGCGCATTGCAGGGAGTCAGCAGTTTGTTGCGCCATTATCTGGAACAGAAAGATGAGGAAAAACTGCTGGAATTGAGTTACAAAACAGATTTTACGCTCAATAACATCAATGATCTACTGGATAATCTGCTCAACTGGGCCGTGGCCAATCATCAGGAAATCAAGGTAGAACCGGATGTGATCTCCATACAGGAA
Organism: Parapedobacter defluvii; assembly: GCA_040392005.1. Classification (GTDB taxonomy): domain Bacteria; phylum Bacteroidota; class Bacteroidia; order Sphingobacteriales; family Sphingobacteriaceae; genus DASRQK01. The sequence goes on along the minus strand of JBEBWT010000042.1, from coordinate 12,885 downwards.
CTCCTGACAGACACCATCCGATTGTACAGCAGCAATATAGAAAGCCGCAAGATTCAATTTGAACAGAAGGTGGAGGAAGCCGTAGTATTTGGAGATCCCAATATGATCTCCTCAGTTTTCCGCAATATACTTTCCAATGCCATCAAACATACACCAAAAAACGGTTTTATCACCCTGAAGGGACAAGTCACAGGCGAGTATTATCAGGTAAGCCTGCAGGATAGCGGGCCGGGTATCCCGGAGGAAGTGCTGAGAAATCTGTTTAGAAATAAAGATAAATTGCTCAGAAGTGAGGAAAAGGATAGTTTTGGGTTGGGCTTAAGACTGGCACTTTTTTTTGTTCGCAAAAATGGCGGGGATTTAAAAATCACCAATTCGGAAGCAGGTGCGCTGGCAGTAGTATTGTTACCCCTGAATAAATCAATTGAAATATAAAATATGAATATCCTGATTGTAGAGGACGAGGCACTTTATGCGGACCAATTGCAGTTATTGATCAGGCGGATCGGTCATATTCCCTGTGCTGTTGCCGAAAATGCGGAAGAAGCATTGATGCTTTTTGAAAAATTTCCGATTGACCTGGCTTTGATCGATATTAATCTGAGGGGGGAAATGGATGGATTGGAATTGGGAAAATGGCTGAGACGATTCAGCCAGATCCCGGTTATCTATATTACCTCATACTATGATAATCAGTCCTATTTTGATAAGGCCAGTCAATTGTCTGCCTTTGCGTTTATTAAAAAGCCTATTGATGAAACTCAATTGCAACGGACCATTACCCTGGCACTGGGCTACGCTACCGGCGGAGGTGAGTCCATAGATCGGTCCTTTGTTTCGGATCGGGATCCGGCTGCCGGTCTGGCAGGATTTGAAACACTCATACTGCATATGAAATCTAAATTGATCAGGATCCATCAACAGGATATACTATATATAGAGGCAGATGACAAATATTGTATTATCCATCTGGAGGATGCCAGGACGTTTCAGGAGCGGATCACCCTGAAAGAACTCAGCAATAAATTGCACCCCGGGCGTTTTGCCCGAACGCATCGCAGTTTCATTGTCAATCTGGATCGGGTACAGGAAATCAACACCTCAGAATTTACGATCAGAGTCAAAGATTATTGGATTCCGCTTGGCAACAGCTATAAGGATTACTTTTTAAAGAAGTTTGATGCCTGAGTTTGCCGGGACTCCGGTCTGTGGCCGTAGGGGGATCTGTGGCGGTAGGGGGGGGAGTCGGATGGCACTAAAAAGAGGGGCTGTCTTTTTCGGACAGCCCCTCTTGTATTTAAAAAGACAATTATAAATCTTATTTATTTTTGCCTTCTTCGCCTTCCATTTGTTCTTTCAACTGGGCCAGCACGTCCAGATCACCAAGAGTTGATTTCTCAACTGAATCCTTGACTTTCTTCACGGCTGAAGAAGCAGCTTTTGCTTCTTTCTTGCGGTTGTTGAACTCTTCAACACGGGCTTCGGCACGCTCATCTTCCCAGATACGTGAGTGGGAGATAACCAGACGCTTGTTTTCCTTGTTGAATTCAATGATTTTGAAGTTGGCGGTCTCGTCTGCTTTCAGCGGAGTACCATCTTCTTTCACCGAATGCTTGGCAGGGGAGAAACCTTCCACACCATAAGGCAATGCCACGATGTTTCCTTTTTCACCCACTTTGATCACGGTACCTTCGTGGATGGAATCAATGGTAAAGATCGTTTCAAACGTATCCCACGGATTCTCTTCCAGTTGTTTGTGACCCAGGCTCAGCTTGCGGTTTTCCTCATCCAGTTCCAGTACGATCACTTCCAGTTCTTCACCAACTTTGGTAAATTCATTTGGGTGATTGATCTTCTTGGACCAGGACAGGTCAGAAATATGGATCAGGCCATCGATACCTTCTTCCAGTTCCACAAACACGCCGAAGTTGGTCATGTTCTTGACCGCAGCTTTTTGTTTTGAACCGATCGGGTAACGCTGGGCAATATTCAACCATGGATCCGGGGTCAGTTGTTTGATACCCAGACTCATTTTGCGTTCGTCTCTGTCCAGTGTCAGGATTTCGGCTTCCACCTCATCACCCACTTTCAGGAAATCCTGTGAACTGCGCAGATTTTGCGACCAGGACATTTCAGAAACGTGGATCAGACCTTCCACTCCCGGAGTGATTTCCAGGAATGCGCCATAATCCGCAACGGTAACGATCTTTCCTTTTACTTTTGAACCAACGGCCAATTCAGTATTCAGGGAATCCCATGGATGTGCCGACAACTGTTTCAGACCCAGTGCAATCCGTTTCTTCTCGTCATCGAAATCCAAAACAACCACGTTGATGGTCTCGTCCAGTGACAATACTTCACGCGGATGCTCGATACGGCCCCATGAAATATCGGTAATATGCAACAAACCGTCCACGCCGCCCAGATCGATAAACACACCGAAATCGGTAATGTTCTTGACAGTTCCTTCCAGAACCTGTCCTTTTTCCAGCTTCGCAACGATTTCTGTTTTTTGGTTTTCCAAATCGTCTTCGATCAACACTTTGTGGGAAACAACTACGTTTTTGAATTCGTGATTGATTTTCACCACCTTGAATTCCATCGTTTTTCCTACATAGATATCATAATCACGGATCGGTTTGATGTCGATCTGCGAACCGGGAAGGAACGCTTCCACACCTTTGATATCCACGATCAGTCCACCCTTCGTTCTGCTCTTAACAAAACCATTGATAATGGCATCATTTTCAAGGGCCTCATTGATGGCCTCCCAGGAACGCTGTGTTTTTGCACGTTTCCTTGACAAGACCAACTGGCCATTGGCATCTTCCTGTGACTCCACGAAAACATCGACGGTATCACCGACTTTCAATTCGGGCAAATCACGGAACTCAGACGCGGACACCAAACCATCGGATTTGAATCCGATATTCAATACCACATCTTTGTTGTTGATGGAAACCACCGTACCCTCTACGATTTCTCCTTTGTTGATTGAATTTAACGTGCCCTCGTACTGTTGTTCGAGTTTCGCACGCTCTTCGGCACTGTAACCGCCAAAGCCTTTGTCATCCTGATCCCAGTCAAAATCCCCTTGGGGAGTGATCCAGGTATTGGATTTGATCTCATCGATCAGGTTCGAATCAGCTTCAGATTCGATGCTTTCCTTTTCTTTCACCAAGTTGCCCTCGGCGTCATTGAGCTCAGCTGTCTTAGCCAATAACTCTTTTTCTGCTTCTTGTTTTTTTGCCATTAATTAATTAATCTCCTTTTCCTGATTATTATCAGGACTGCAAAGGTATGAAAAATATTATTCTACTTGTACTGAAAATCAATATTTTTTTGCGCATGTAACTTTTTAATCGTATTATACTGACATCTATTAAAATTTGATACATTGCATCCGTATCCTAAATTATATAACATTAAGATAAATGAATAGATTACTCATGTTTTTCTGTACAGTATTGCTCGGAAGCAATTACTTGTATGCGCAGACGGATTACAGTAACCGTCAGCAGCTCGGTCAGCGGGTAGCAGCTCTTCAAAAGAGCCATCCGAACTATGTGAAGACCAAATCAATTGCGAAGACCCTGGGCGGTTCGGATGTGTGGATGATCACCATCGGGACCGGAACAGTAGAACAAAAACCGGCACTGGCCATTGTGGGCGGAGTCGAGGGCAAGCATTTGCTGGGAGTCGAACTGGCCATTGGTTTTGCGGAAAACCTCCTTGCTGATGCCGGGAATACCGAGGTAAAGAAATTACTGGAAAGCCAGACCTTCTATGTATTTCCCAACATGAGCCCGGATGCAACGGAGCAATATTTTGCCGGATTGCAATATGAACGCAGTGGAAATGCCCGTAAGGTGGATTATGACCGGGATGGAAAAATCGGAGAGGATGGCTTTGATGATCTGGACAAGGATGGTAAAATCACTTTTCTCAGAGTGACCGACCCGACCGGTGATTATATACTGAACCCGAACGAATCCCGCACCCTGATCAAGGCGGACCGTTCCAAAGGACAGCTCGGTCAGTATGCTATTTATTCAGAGGGGATCGATAACGATAAAGACGGCACCCTGAATGAAGACGGTGACCAGGGAATACATTTTAACAGGAACTCCACTTACAATTATAAGAACTTCCTTCCCGGAGCAGGTGATTATGCTGTTTCAGAGCCGGAGAACCGGGCACTGTTTGATTTTCTGTACGATGCTTTCAATGTATATGCTGTGTTGACCTTTGGGCCTTATAACAATCTTTCACAGCCCATTCAGGTTGCCGCCCGTCCGACCTCGGCACAGCCTGCTGCTGCGGCAGGAGGCAGAGGCGGTTTTGGTGGAGGCAGAGTGACCAATTGGTCCGCGGCTGATGCGCAGGCCAATGCTTATGCGGCAGACCGGTATAAAGAACTGACCGGTACCAAAGATGCGCCCCGCACCAATGCCGAATCAGGGGATTTCTCCGAGTGGGCCTATTATCACTATGGTCGTCTGAGTTTCAGCACACCGGGATGGTGGGTGCCAAAAGTGACTGCTGAGGGTGGTGAGCGTCCGGGTTCCGGTGCAAGGGGTGGCGCTCCTGCCGGGGGTGCCGGAGCCGTTGAAGATCCGGTAGCGGATTATCTGAAATGGGCAGCTTCCGAGGGGATCACCAATACATTTACTGACTGGAAAGTCATTCAGCATCCGGATTTTCCGGGCAAACAGGTGGAAGTCGGAGGCATCCATCCCTATGTCCTGAACAACCCTCCTTATCGGTTGGTTTCTGATATTGTGGCCAAGCATACCGAGTTTGTAAAATCACTGGCCGGAATGGCTCCGTTCATAGAACTGATCGATGTGCAGACCGAAAAAATTGACAATGGACTGAGCAGAGTCACTGTGAAGGTATTCAATGCCGGACAACTGCCAACACTCGCCCAGGTGGGACAACGCAGCCAGTTTTCCAAACTGATCGCTGTCAGGGTAAACACTTCCGGCAATCAGAAAGTAGTCAGCGGCCGTGCCGTCCAGACCATCGGTTCGATCCAGGGCAGATCCTCTGTTGAGATGTCCTGGCTGATCCAGGGGACCGGCAAAGTAACTATTGAGGCGGGAAGCCCCAATACAGGCAGTGACAAAGTTGAAGTCTCACTTTAATAATAAATGAACATCGTTATGTACAATAAGAAATTTCTTTTGATTTTATTGCTGCTTGCCGGAACTACATTTTCTGCACTGGCACAGCGAGCTGAAAATATCCTTGCAGCAGCAGGGACCCCGCCTTATCCAAAAGTGCCGGTCAGTTGGAACCGTTATCATGATGAAACTGCACTGAAGGAAATCTATGACAAAATGGTGAAGGCCCATCCCGACCTGGTGAGCCTGCAATCCATTGGTAAGTCCTATGAAGGCCGGGATATCTGGGTGTTGACCATTACAGATAAGAAAAAAGGACTGGACCCAAGCCGCAAGCCAGCCATGTATATCGACGGAGGTATCCATGCCAATGAGATCCAAACATCTGAGTTTGCGCTTTACACAGCCTGGTACCTGACCGAAATGCATGCTAATGGAAATGAATTTATCAAAGAACTGTTGATCGACAAGACTTTTTATATCGCTCCGTCCATCAATCCGGATTCAAGGGATAATTTCTTCCACAGACCCAACACTCAGCATTCGTCCAGAACGGGCCGTGTACCTTTGGACAACGACCGGGACGGCCTGATCGATGAGGATGAATTTGACGATCTGGATGGGGATGGTAACATTACTTCTATGCGCCGGAAAAGTCCTTACGGACAATTTATCGAAGACCCGACCGATCCAAGAAGGATGATCCGCGTACCGGATGGTCAGAAGGGCGTGTATGAATTGTTGGGCAGTGAAGGCCTGGACAATGACGGTGACGGTCTGGTCAATGAAGATGGTGAGGGAGGATATGATCCAAACCGTGACTGGGGCTGGAACTGGCAACCAAACCATATTCAGCGGGGTGCGTATAAATATCCATTCTCCCTACCGGAAAATCGGGCGGTTGCAGAATTTATCATGAGCCATCCGAATATTGCTGCCGGCCAGAACTTCCACAACAATGGGGGGATGATCCTCCGGGGACCGGGTGCTGCTGAGGATGAGCCATTGATTTCCCGTCAGGATATATCCGTATTTGATGCGATCGGCAGAAAAGGGGAGGAATTGATTCCGGGTTACCGTTATATTATCACCTACAAAGACCTGTATTCGGTCTATGGGGGTGAGCTGGACTGGTTGTATTTCGCCCGGGGTGTATTTGCGGTTTGTAATGAGCTGTGGATGTCCAATATGCTGTACAACAATGCCAGCGCAACCAATGTGGATCGCCAGGCAGAGCAATACTCGGCTGACAAATTTTTGTTGATGGAAGACGGCTTTGTGCCGTGGAAACCCTATAATCACCCGACGTATGGTGAGATCGAGATAGGTGGATTCAAGAAGGCCTATGGCCGGAATCACCCGGGCTTCCTGCTGGAAATGGATGCCCACCGTAATGCGGTATTCACCATCTTCCACGGCTATCAGACTCCGAAACTGAGTGTGGACAATATTGAGGTGAAGGATGTAGGCAATGGTATCAAAGAAGTCACTGCGGTAATCAAAAATGAGCGTGTCATTCCTACGCACTCCACTTTTGATGTGGCCAATAAAATTGAATTGCCGAATATTGTGACACTGGAAGGAGGAAATGTACTTTCGGGCATGATCGTGCAGAATAAGGATTTCGGACTGACTGTGGAACAGAAGCATGATCCAGCCAATATCAGGGTCAGCACCATCAATGGCAACAGCCATGTGACTGTCCGCTGGCTGGTCAAAGGAGGCAGCAATTATAAGGTGTCCGTGGATAGTAAGAAGGGGGGAGTAGCAAGCAAAACCTCCGGCTCGTAATAAATACTCTTAATAAACAGAGAACTTAATCATTACTCTTTTTAATCATAAAAGCCTGATTACTTTCAAAGTAGTCAGGCTTTTTTTATCGGCTGAAATAGTCAGCTCTTTTTGGGTTGAAAATAGTTAGCTCTTTTTGGAATCGAACATCCGAAACACATCAATCACTCAAAATATTCCTTGACCCGTTCGAAGAATGATTTCTCGTTCTTGCCGGGCTGGGGTTTGAAATTCGGCGAAGTCCGTAATTGTTCCAGCATTGCCTTTTCCTCAGCAGAAAGGGCTTTCGGGGTCCATACATTGACATAGACCAGTTGGTCCCCCCGATGATAGGAATTGACCTCCGGCACACCCTTGCCTTTCAGCCGGAGGATTTTGCCGGCCTGTGTGCCTGCATCGATTTTGATCTTGGCTTTGCCATCAATGGTGGGTATTTCCGCACTGGTACCCAGGGCGGCATCCACAAAATTGATATACAGATCATAAATGACATTGATACCATCCCGTTTAAGGGTTTCGTGGGGGATTTCCTCGATCAGAATAATCAGATCACCCGGAATACCACCCCGCGGAGCTGCATTTCCCTTGCCGCTCATGGACAATTGCATGCCCTCGCTGACCCCTGCCGGAATATTGATGGTGATAGTCTCTTCTCCGGATACCAGTCCCGAACCATGGCAGGATGTACATTTGGCAGTAACCTCTACACCTTCTCCATTACAGGTAGGGCAGGTGCTGGTCGTCTGCATCTGTCCCAGGATCGTATTGGTGACCCGGCGCACCGATCCGGCACCTCCGCAGGTACGGCAGGTGTGGAAGGAAGATTTGTCCTTTGCCCCACTGCCGTCACAGGTAGCACAAACTACCTGTTTATTGACTTTGATCTTTTTCTCTGCTCCATTGGCGATCTCGGAAAGAGACAATTTTACCTTGATACGCAGGTTGCTGCCTTTGGTCATCCGGCGTCCACCACTGCGCCCGCTGCCCCCGAAAAAGCTGTCAAACGGGCTGCCACCGCCACCGAAAATATCCCCGAACTGGCTGAAAATATCCTCCATATTCATGCCACCGCCGCCATATCCGCCGGAGGCACTGTTGCCGGCATGCCCAAACTGGTCATAGCGCTGCCGTTTGTCAGGATTGCTCAGGACTTCATAAGCTTCGGCAGCCTCCTTGAATTTATCCTCGGCTTCTTTGTTGTCTGGATTTTTGTCCGGATGATACTTGATGGCGAGTTTGCGATAGGCAGATTTGATTTCCGCCTGATCCGCCTGTCTGGAAACACCCAGGATATCGTAGTAATCTCTTTTTGCCATTCTGTTTTTTAGTTTCCTACTACAACTTTGGCATACCTCAATACCTTATCATTGAGGAAATAACCCTTTTCTACCTGATCTATCACTTTACCTTTCATACTTTCATCCGGCGCCGGAATGTTGGTAATAGCCTCCTGAAAATCCGCATCAAAAGGCTGGCCGATCACCTCCATTTCTTTCAGGCCCTGCTGTTGCAGGATTTTTTTGAACTTCTGGCTGATCAATTCTATTCCTTCCACAATTGCCGGCACATCCGTAGCTGTTTCCATCATTTTCAGTGCCCGGTCAAAGTCGTCCAGAACAGTCAGCAGGTTGGCAATGACTTCTTTCCCCGCAGATTGCATCAATTCAACCCGTTCTTTGGAGGTGCGTCTTTTATAGTTGTCAAACTCTGCATACAGGCGCAGATAGCGGTCACTGGCTGTTTCAAGCTCAGCTTTCAACCGATCTTCCTCACATACGGGTTCCTGGTCTTCGGCTACCGGCTCAGTCATGTTTTTTGCGTTTAAATCTTGTTCTTCTGTTGAAATAGGATCATTTTCCGGATCCTCATGCTTTTTCTTCTGATCTCCCATTATAGTTTTTATTCTATGTTGTTTGATTTAACCTGGATTGTACATCAGGGTTTAATTGTTCAATATTTATTTGAAATGTATAACAGCAATTTCACTGCCATTGAAAAAAAATGGTCATCCTGTCAGTTTATTCAGAAAACTCAGGTACAAAATGACTGATTTCGGTTGTTTGTTGATCCTTTCCGGACATGCCACTGAATGGAATGCTTCAAAGTACTACCTGATCTTCCAGACTTCCGTTGGAGGTCCGGATGATGCGGGAAGGCAGGTTGCGGATCAGTTGATAATCATGGGTCGCCATCAGGACAGCCGTACCCGCACGACTGATTTCTTTGAGCAGTAACACAATTTCCTGCGAAGTTTCAGGGTCCAGATTGCCCGTAGGCTCGTCAGCAAGTATGATTTCCGGATTGTTCAGCAGGGCCCGGGCAATCACGATCCTTTGTTGCTCACCCCCTGACAGTTCGTGCGGCATCTTTTTGAATTTGGATCGCAGCCCCACTTTTTCCAGCACATCCAGCATACGGGCTTCAATCAGGGATTTATCGGTCCAGCCTGTCGCCTTCAGTGCAAATTCAAGGTTTTTTTCGATGCTTCTGTCGGTCAATAGGTGAAAATCCTGAAAAACAATTCCCAATTTCCGGCGGAGATAGGGGACATCCCTGGTATTGAGCTTTTTGAGATCAAAACCGGCCACCATTCCTTCGCCACTGGCAATATGCAGGTCCCCATAAAGGATTTTCAGCAGACTGCTTTTTCCACTGCCGGTCTGCCCGATAAGAAACACAAATTCCCCTTTATTGATCTGGAGGTTTACATTGGATAAGACCAGATGCCCTGGTTGCTGTATATCCACATTCCTGAGAGTAATTACGGTATCGCCGTTCATTGTTTATAAATCTATTTGCTTTATCTGTCCAAAAGGCATTTCCCGCACAATGGCCATAATTTTTTCCAATTGATCCCCCAAGCCCAGTTTTTCCAGGGATTTATCCGGCCGGTCCACCCTAAAATAAGCCAGCAGGGTAAACCCATCGTCCCGCAATTGCACATAATCGGGTATTTTTGCTACGCCTTTGACTTTAATGACATACATATTTAGCCACAAACTTACCTAATTTTCCTCAATTATTCCGCATGAACGAATTAACCCTAATGGGCAGCCAGAAATGCCAGGGTATTGACCCCATCAGCGTAATCCGTCAGTCCGGGATATTGACTTTGTCCGAAAGGCACAACCGTCAATTTAGGGTCCGGAAGGCTGATCTGACCGACCACACACTGGATGCCCTGCGCTGCCTGTTCCAGTTTTTCAATTAATTGTTCGCCGGATTCATATTCTTCATAATGCAAAACGGCAAGGGGAGAGGCCAGACTGACAGCGGGCCGCAGCAACATAAATCCATTGTCATAATGCGGATCACCGTTGATGAGATAGATGGATTTGTTGAAATCGTAATTGTTGGCATATTTGAAATGATCAAAAACCCCAGAATGTCCGGCAATTCCTTCAAAAAACTTTGCGATTTCATAGCCTTTGGGCAGATAGAGCTTGGATACATTCCGGCACCCCAGCCCAAAATAACTAAAAATATCATCCCCCAGTGCATGCAATTGTTCGGGGCTTTCATCCCCCTGTAACACCGCCACCCCGTTTCTGTTTTTGCGGATAATATGGGGATATTTTCCAAAATAATAATCAAAATAACGGGCCGAATTGTCACTCCCGGTCGCAATGACCAGATCGAAACCCTGCAATTTTCCCACCTCAGCGATTTTTTCTTCGAAACCGGGCTCGATATCGATCAATTCCCTGATCAGAAAGCGATAGAGCACCTGATCATTGGAAGAGAGCTTGATCTGCGCATTGAATCCGGCACATAAAACGGCCAGCAGATCGTGGAAACCCACTAGCGGAAGATTGCCGGCAAACACCAGTCCGGCCTGTTTGGAATTGGAGCGGTCAAAAGGGTAGGGGGATAGCCATTCTTTAAGTTTTTCCGTATGGAGCTGCCCGGCCAGTGCACGGATGGAGCGGCTGACATTTTCCGGAGTAAACCAGGGGTTGTGCCGCCCGGCTTCCTCAATGATAGCGGATACTGCTGTGTTGTCCGGGTCCCGCAGACGTGCGCCCAACTGTCCGAATGCCTTTATACGTTGCTGAATTGTCAAAATGATAAAGCTTTGTGAAATGTGATCTATACGATGCTTATTTATTTGTATCTTTGCAAAAATAGCTTTTTTATGGCAATCAAGATAACTGATGAGTGTATAAATTGTGGTGCCTGTGAGCCGGAATGTCCGAACAATGCTATTTATGATGCGGGCATGAGCTGGAAATATTCGGATGGTACTGCTTTGGACGGCGTGATTGATTTCGGGGATGGGCGGATGATCGATGCCAATGAGTCCCAGGATGCAGTCTCAAATGAGGTCTATTTTATTGTTTCCGATAAATGTACGGAATGTGTGGGCTTTCACGATGAGCCCCAGTGTGCCGCGGTCTGTCCGGTGGATTGCTGTGTGGATGATGAAGATATCCGGGAAAGCGAAGAGGAATTGCTGGCCAAAAAAGCCTGGTTGCATGGTGAGTAAGTGTCCCTGGCTGCGCCGCAGTGAACAGGGTGGAATCCGGCCCTAACACTGGACTTGTTATCCGGCAGGAGGTTCTAACATTTACCGGGAATGATCAGCACGGGGCAATTGGCCCTTCTCAATACGCTTTCCGAAACACTTCCTGAAATAAAGTGGTCAAAACCGGTCCGTCCGTGGGTTCCCATGATGATCAGATCCGCTTCCCATTCTATGGATACGGCCAGAATTTCCTGACGGGGACTGCCCGTGCGATGGAAACAGGAAATATCATCGGCAATATCCTTCAGGCTTTCTTTCACTTCTTCGAGTAATGTCTGTGCATTTTCCTCCTGTATCTGAAGGGTTTGTGGTACGATGACTGCCTGTTGCCCCATTAAAGGATCCACGCCATAATTACTGGGAGAAGGGTTCTCGGTGACGTGTACCAAAGCCACTGTCGCAGCCTCTTTCTGTACAATATACCGCCCATGCTCCAATGCCTTTTTTGAGCATTCAGTATCGTCAATTGCAATCAATACACGTTTATATCTTGAAATCTTGTTGTCCATATCCTTATGTTTTGAGTCATTCGGATTTGATTGTCACACGCAATTTACATATAATGAACGGAATATGCAATATTTTAACCCAGATTATTCATTAGCTTCCGCAATGAGGGTCTGGGTTTATGTCAATTGTTTCATTAGTTCATTGAATTCGGCTCTTAACTGTGCCAGTTCTGCCTCCACTTTTTGCAAACGGTCCTCCAATCCGGCAGAATAGGCTGGATCGGTCGGGAGGGAGGATTCATTTGCAGCCTCCATATAGTCTTCCGGTGCAATGCTGCCACCCAGCAAATGGGCGTACCGGGCCTCTTTCTGGCCCGGCCTTTTCGGTAATTGCAGCAGATAGGGGTGTTCCGCCTGTGCCAGATGATCCAGAATCTGTTGGACTTCTTCCAGGGATTCAAATTCATACATCCGGCCTGACATATTATTGATCTCTCCGGGAGTGAGAGGGCCACGCAGCAAAAGCAGGCAAATTACCGTAACCTCAGCCGGTACGACCGGATAAACCACTGCAAAATTGTGCTTGTATTTTGTCACCCGGCCTGTGCCGCCGGTAACCGTACCGACCAGTCCTTTTTTCCGCAGACTGTCCAGCGTCAGCATCACGGTATTTTCATCATAGGACACCACCGGATTTCTTGATGTTTTCTGATTGCAGGCCGTGACCAGCGAATTTAAGGTGAGCGGATAATATTCTGGTGTGGTTTTGGATTTTTCCATTAATGAACCCAGTACACGTTGTTCTTCAGCATTTAAAACCGGTAAGGAAATTGTACTCATTATTTTATTGTTTTTTTACTGCTGTGTCAGGACAGCGTTCCATTCTAATAGTTGATTTGCCCAAAGATAGGCAGAATATTTTACTGTGTGAAGTCAGAAATTTGTAATTTAACATAATATAAATTATAAAACAAAATAGAAAATACAATATCTT
>JBEBWT010000041.1:0-17144 GCA_040392005.1 Parapedobacter defluvii | reverse complement strand
TCCGGGATATTCACTTGTAGGAAATTCCCAAAATACCTATGTTTGCAGCATGATCGTCCTTCAAGGCATTAGCAAAGTTTTTTATAAGCAAAAGTCCACATTCAAAGCATTGGACAATGTGTCTCTGAGGGTTCCCGCAGGCAAGATCTACGGGGTCATCGGCGCATCCGGTGCCGGGAAAAGCACCTTGATCCGTTGTGTGAATCTGCTGGAAAAACCCAGCGAAGGACGGATCTTTATAGACGGTCAGGACTTATTGGCCCTTTCCAGTAAGGAACTGGCACATACCCGACGGCAGGTCGGGATGATCTTTCAGCATTTCAATTTGTTGTCTTCCCGTACCGTGGCCGGGAATATTGCATTGTCCCTTGAATTGGCGGGGATGCCACAGGCACAGATCAAACAAAGAGTCGCAGAATTATTGAAACTGGTGGATCTGGAGGATAAAATCCACGAATATCCGGCCAGTCTGTCCGGCGGACAGAAACAGCGGGTGGCGATCGCCCGTACCCTTGCCAACAATCCAAAGGTATTGCTTTGCGATGAAGCGACCAGTGCGCTGGATCCCGCTACGACCCGTTCCATATTGGCACTGCTCAAAGATATCAACCGCCGCCTGGGCATTACCATCTTGCTGATCACCCACGAAATGGATGTGGTCAAGTCCATCTGTGATGAGGTAGCCATTATCAGTGCAGGTCAATTGATCGAACAGGGACCGGTCGGCGAATTGTTCTCCAATCCGAAAACGGAACTGGCCAAGCAATTTATTGCCTCTGCCCTGCATGTGGAGATTCCGGAGCAATACCAGCAACGGCTGACTCCTGAATTTTCCGAAGGTAAAGTGCCTTTGCTCAAACTGGAAATATCGAGCCAGTCGGCTTCCACTCCGGTCCTGTCCAATATGTCCCGCACCATCGGAGTCGATTTCCAGATTGTCAGCTCGCAACTGGACCACACGGCCGGCATTCAGTTTGGAATTATGCTGATCACCCTGTTTGACCAGCCGGAACGATGGGAACAGGCCATTCAATTTTTTGAAAATCATCAAATACGCGTAACACGATTGGGATATGTCTGAAGCCATGATACAATTACTGATCAAGGGCACCTGGGAAACCATTGTGATGACCTTTCTGTCCGGATTTTTCGGCTTTGTGATGGGCCTGCCGACTGGCGTGCTGCTCTTCCTGACCCGTGATGGTCAGCTCCTGGAAAATCGCTGGCTCAATAGATTTGTTTCGGTGATCGTGAATATTTTCAGGGCCATCCCCTTTATCATTCTGATCGTCTGGATGATCCCCTTCACCCGCATGCTGGTCGGCACTTCCATCGGAGTGCAGGCGGCATTGGTACCTCTGAGCATCGGGGCAGCACCCTTTATTGCCAGAATGGTGGAAAACAGTCTTTTGGAAGTTCCTTCCGGATTGATTGAAGCCGCCCGGTCCATGGGCGCCCGTCCGTTGCAGATTGTGACCAAAGTGCTGCTGCCCGAAGCACTGCCATCCATTATCAACGGGGCCAGCATCACTCTGATCTCATTGGTGGGTTATTCGGCTATGGGCGGTGCGGTAGGAGCCGGTGGTCTGGGACAGATCGGTTATCAGTACGGTTACGTGGGGTATGATGTGGTGGTGATGAATACGGTACTGATCCTGCTGGTCGCCTTCGTGTTCCTGATCCAGTTAATGGGAGATTTCATGTCAAAACGGGTCGATCACCGGAAGTAATTTTTTCTCAAAATAAAGCCCGATCTATAAATATACAAAAAATAATCAAAACTTCAAAATAAAATGAAAATCAGATCTGTCGCCGGCCTCTTTGCCCTAAGTTTATTTGTAAGTATCGCTGCTTCCTGTGGAGGGGGCAATAAGAACGCTGATCCCAACCATATTAAAGTCGGGGTGCAGTCCGGTCCGGAATATGTACTGGCCGAAGCTGCCAAAAAAGTGGCCGCAGAACGCTTCGGATTGACGGTGGAGCTGATCCAGTTCAACGACTATGTATTGCCCAATGAAGCATTGCACCAGGGTGACATTGATGCCAATGTCTTTCAGAACAAGCCTTACCTGGACGTACAGGCAAAACAAAGGGGATATAATTTTGCGATTGTGGGCAACACCTTTGTCTATCCGCTGGCCGCTTATTCCAAAAAAATAAAAAGTGTGGATGAATTGCAGGAGGGCAACACGGTTCTGATCCCCAATGACCCTACCAATGGGGGCCGTGCCCTGCTACTGATGCAAAGTGCCGGACTGATCACATTGAAAGCGGACGTAGGCCTGTTGCCCACGGTCAATGACATTGTGGAGAACCCACTCCGATTGAAAATTATGGAGTTGGAAGCTCCCCAATTGCCCCGTGCACTGGACGATAAAAACGTCACTATCGCGATCATCAACAATACATTTGCGACCCCGATCGGCCTGATCGCAGGACGGGACGGACTGTTTGTGGAAGACAAAGATTCACCTTATGTCAATCTGGTCGTCTGCCGCCAGGACAATCAGCACGAAGAAAAAATCCAGAAATTTGTACAGGCCTATCAATCCGAGGAAGTGGCTGCTGCCGCAGAAAGAGAGTTTAAGGGCAGTGCGGTCAAGGGTTGGTAAGCGGTGCGTAGTCTGGTGTTGGTACGCAGCGCGGTTAAGTGCCGCTAAAGAAAATAAATAGCTCTTTTCACCAAAACACTACTTCCCCAAATTTCGATGAATATGGGGATTTGATCCTGTGCAAAATTCAAGTATTAATATTGAACCTTACGTAATTACAGTGCCCCCAAAAAGTTAGACACTTTATTGGGGGCACCACAAATACTGCCAGTCTCGAAACCGTATTTATTTTTCCGAGCTCTTTACATACCGTTCAAAAAACTCATAGATGCGTAGCATCTGGTCGATGCGTTGCCGGTTGTCACCGGAGCGGGTCAGTTCGTGGTCCCCTCCGGGATGCCGCACATATTCGACCGGTTTGCCCAATTGTTTGAGGCTCTTGTAAAGCATTTCGCTCTGGATGACCCCGGTCCGCAGATCCACTTCACCGTGGAAGATCAGAAAAGGCGTCTGCACTTTATCCACATAATTATAGGGTGATTGCTCCTCCAGGATCATGCGCACCTCCGGCTCCCAGGGATACCCGCCAAAATAGCGGGGCACCAGGCTGGACGCATTCCCCTCTCCGTAAAAAGTAGGCAGGTGATAGACACCACGCTGCGCACTGGCAGCCAGGAAACGATGGTCATGGCTGATGATCCAGTTGGTCAGATAACCAGCATAGGAGCCACCGGTGACCAGCAATTTGCCGGTATCCACCCAACCCTGAGCGACTGTTTTGTCCACAGTGGTCAGTACATCATTCATTGGCCCCGTTCCCCAGTCCCGGTAATTGCCCTGCAAAAACTTCACGCCATATCCTCCGGATCCACGGGGATTGCTATATACAATGCCATATCCCTGAGCAGCAAAGTATTGGTACTCATGCCACATGCTCGCAACACCCGGTCCCCACATCGCTGAAGGACCTCCATGAATCTGCAACAGCAGGGGATATTTCTCTCCCGCCTTGAAATTCAGGGGTTTCATAATCCAGTACTCCACTTCCAGACCGATTTCATTTACAAAACTGTGCTTTTCGGCAGTGACCAGCTCCCGGTCCTGCAGCCAGGAGGAATTGAAGTCTGTCACCTGCACCGCATTTGTAGCACTACGATCAGCAATGTACAGTTCGGAAGGGTTGCCAATATCCGTTTGGGAGTAAAGCATCCTGTCCCTGCCCACCGCAAAACTGTTGATCCCCACATCATCACTGGTCAGTTTTTCCAGCCTGCCATTCTTCAGGGTATAACGATACAGAACACTGCCCCCATTACGCTGCACATTCAGATAAATTTCCTGGCCGGAAGGGTCAAAAGTCACACCTGAAGCCTGCCGGTCCAGATCCAGTACCGTAGAAGTTTTTCGTCCATTGACCTGGGTAACAATATTCAATTGGGAAATCACGAGCGTATCAATCAGTGTACTGGAGTAAACAATGGTATTTCCGTCAGGGGAAATCGCGCTCAGGCGAATGCTCTGGCCCTCTTCACCCAACACTTCTTCCATGAGTCCGTTGTTCAGATCAATGGAATAAACGACTGATTGTTGTTCCCTTTCCGGGTTTTCCACAGAAGGACGGCTGCCCGACACCCAGATCGTTCCGTTGTCCTTAAAATGCACCCCACCAAAAGAAGAATACCCACTGGTCAGTTGCTTGAGATTGCTCTTTCCATCGGCATCCACCACAAACAAATGGCTGACATTGGTGCCGGATGAAGTTGCTCTTTCTCCCTGAAAGCGCGATTTGTTGATTACTTTTGCTTTGCGGTCCTTTTCATTCAGCAACAAATAGGCCCGCACCTCATCTATATTACCATCCGGATTGGCCTTCGCTTTTCGGTCGATCAGATGACTG
The DNA here is from genome assembly GCA_040392005.1 of Parapedobacter defluvii. GTDB lineage: Bacteria > Bacteroidota > Bacteroidia > Sphingobacteriales > Sphingobacteriaceae > DASRQK01. Next base: position 12,695 of record JBEBWT010000041.1, on the reverse strand, counting down.
TTATCCTCAAATCCCGGTTTCTCCAGACTCCAGGCCGGGAGCACATTGCCGGGATTCAGCAAACTGTCCGCATAATAGCTTTCCAGCGAAAATGAAGCACTGAATACAATTTTACGGCCATCCGGGCTCCAGGTCGGTGAACCTGCCCCGTGTTTGAAACTGGTCAATTGTACAGGTTCTCCCCCATCCAGATGCATCACAAAAAGCTGGGACTTGCCATCGGCACTCCTGGTAAACAAAATTTTCTTACCGTCAGGTGAAATAGTCGGTTGGCCAAATCCTTCCTTTCCGGAGGTCAGTAAGCGATAATTGACCGTAGGCTCAAAGCGCACGATCCACCATTGATTTTGATAATCATATTCCCATTTCCGGTCTGCCTCCACCACACTTCGCACAGAAAAAATCGCAAAATCCTCCTGAGGGCTCAACAGTATGTTGCCTACATCCTTGATTTTCAGCAGATCGGTAACCTGGATACCCGATTTTTTCGATTGGGCAAAAGTCGCAACCACAAACAACAGGGCGCTGAATAAAAAACAGATTTTCTTCATCATAATTTTACAGTATTAAGGTAAAAATCAGGCAAGCAAATTTGATCCAATAGAAGTAAAACTAAGGATTAGTTTGTGCAAATCAGAAAAATCAGGCAGAAACGATTGTAAATAAATGTTTACAGAAGCTTGATGGATTATCCAAAAGTCCCCTCTACATACCGGCGGGTCAGATCCTGCTCCGGATTGCGGAATACTTTTTCGGTCCGGTCAAATTCTACCAGCTCACCGAGATACATAAAACCCGTATAGTCCGATACCCGCATTGCCTGCTGCATATTGTGCGTGACGATGACAATGGTGTATTTTTCTTTGAGTTTCAGAATCAACTCCTCAATTCTGGCAGTGCTGATGGGATCCAGTGCGGAACAGGGTTCATCCATCAGAATAACGTCCGGACGAATCGCAATGGTACGAGCAATGCACAAACGTTGTTGTTGCCCACCCGACATTTCCAGTGCGCTCCGGTTGAGATTGTCGCCCAGTTCATCCCAAAGATAACAATCTTTCAGGGCGTCGGTCACGGCAGTTTTCAGAGCCCCGTTGCGGGCAATACCATTGATCTGCAAACCATAAGCCACATTGTTAAAGATGGATTTGGGGAAAGGGTTGGGTCGCTGGAAAACCATGCCTACTTTCCTCCTCACTGCCACTGCATCTGCCTGACGGTTCAGAATGCTCTCCCCGTCCAGCAGAATGTCCCCGCTCATTTTCACCGTAGCGTTCAGATCGTGCATGCGGTTCATGGAGCGCAGTAAAGTCGATTTTCCACAGCCGGAGGGTCCGATCAGCGCCACAATGGAGTTTTTGGGAATTTTCAGATCAATTCCTTTCAGCACATGCTTTTCTCCAAAATGCAGATGCAGATCTTTTACTTCCAACTTGATTTCTTTATTCATCATCTTGAAGATTTTAATTTATTGAACCGATAGCGGATAAAAAACGCAATCACATTGAGCAATATCACCAACAGGATCAACACCAGTGCAGTTCCATAAGCCAGGGGCCGGACCTGTTCGATCGCATGATGCTGGGTGGACAAAATATAGAGATGATATGGCAGGGCCATAAATTCATTGTTGAGTGAGTCGGGCGGAAACCGCAGGTAAAAAGTCACTCCCGTAAAAAGTATGGGGGCCGTCTCCCCTGCCGCCCGCGACAGTCCCAAAATCGCCCCGGTCGTAATCCCGGGTACGGCAGAGGGAAGTACCGTTGTCTGTATGGCCTCCCATTTGGTAGCCCCGAGAGCAAGCGCCCCCTCTCTATAAGTATGTGGTACAGACCTCAAAGCTTCCTCAGTAGAAGTAATGATATAAGGCAGTGTCATCAGGCCCAGCGTCAATCCTGAGGAAATGACCGAACTCCCCAGACCGGCCCCTTCCACAAAGAGCGCTACTCCGAACAGGCCATAAATAATGGATGGCACTCCTGCCAGGTTGCGGATAGAAGCCCGCAGCGCTTTGGTCAGCACCGAATCCGAAGCATATTCATTGAGGTAAATAGCGGTAGCCACTCCTACCGGAATGCTGAATAACGCAGTGATCATGGTCACCAGCACAGTACCTGCCAGTGCGGGATAGATGCCTCCTTCGGTCATTCCCTTGCGGGGAATACTGAAAATAAACTCCCAGCTCAACGCCCCCGCTCCCTTCCAGGCAATATCGGACAGCACGATAATAATAAAGGCCAGCACAATCAATGTACACAGGCCCAGAAAGCGCAGGCCCAGAAACGATTGAATTTTTTTTCTTTTTGTTAAACCCATGCAAATCAAGACACTTTATACCGGTATCGGGAAGCCACCCACTCAGAAATAAAATTAACGGCCAGACTGATCAGGAACAATAGGATGCCCAGCACAAACAGCGCATAATAATGCGGCGAATCATACGGCACTTCTCCCAGCTCAATGGCGATGGTCGCTGTCAGTGTACGTACCGGATCAAAAAAGCTATCCGGCATGGCCGTAGCGTTGCCGGTGACCATCAATACGGTCATGGTTTCGCCGATGGCCCTGCCAAATCCCAGAATACAGGCAGCAATAATGCCCGATGCAGAGGCTGGTAGCACTACTTTGGTCAGTGTGATCCATTTATTGCCCCCCAGCGCATAGGACCCCTCCCGGAAAGATTTGGGTACGGCCTGCATGGCATCCTCCGATACACTGATAATGGTTGGGAGCGACATAAAAGCCAGTAAAATGGCCCCGTTCAGGGCATTGAAGCCATTATTCAGACGAAAAAGATCAGCAATGGCCGGGCCGATCAATACGATCCCGATAAATCCGATGGCCACCGAGGGAATCCCGGCAAGGATCTCAATAATGGGTTTTACAACATTCCTGATTCTGGCACTGGCAACCTCCGACAGGTATGCTGCTGTACCGATACCCAGCGGAATCGCAATGACCAGCGCACCCGCTGTCACCATCAGTGAGCTCCACAGCAATTGCCACAGCCCATAGCTCGGCTCTCCCAAAGCGGCCGGATTCCAGTAAGATGAGTTGAAAAAAGATGAAAACGGAATATGATTGAACGCCTTCATTCCATTGGTGACCAGCAGGGCAAGGATACCCAGCAAAACAAAAATGGTAAACAGGCCTGCCAGTGCAAAAACGGCCTTCATGATCAGATCGGATATTTTTCTGGTGCTCATCCTCTGAGTAAATAAGTCGGTTCAACCATTTTTCATTTCTTCAATTCTGCCATCAGTTCACCCGGGGCTACCGGATAAAAACCATTGGATTCAATGATCTCAGCACCCTCCGGACTGAATTGATACCGGATAAAATCCAGCAGGGTACCGGTGGGTCTGCCATTGGTATATTGGAGCAGGGGCCGGGTAATGGGATAATCACCGGATATGATCGTTGTCTTTTCCAGGGGTGAATAGGCCGGTGAATGTTCATTGGCTTTGATTTTCAAGACTTTCAGATTCTGCAGAACCTTTTCATCCAGATACCCAGAGCTTACATAACCAATGCCCTTTTTATCCTTGCGGATGGCTTCCACAATCTGGGCCGTACCACTCATGCCGATCATAGAGGTATCGTATTCATCCTTCACTACAAATTCCCGGAAAAAAATATAGGTTCCCGAAGAGCTCTGCCGGCCATACAGGATGACCGCTTCATTCAGGCCACTTATCTCCTGCCAATTGCCCATTTTACCACTATATAGCCGTCCCAGATCCCGCAGGGTGATGCTATCTGCCGGATTGTCCGCATGCACGATCACAGCCAATGCATCCATGGCAAAAACAATCTCATAGGGATCAATATTCCGCTTCTTTGCAAAATACAACTCCTCTTCGGAAATCTCACGGGAAGAATTGGCCAGATCCGTTTTATTGTTGATCAGGGCAGCGATACCGGCACCGGAACCACCCCCGGTGACTCCCACGGACACCAGTTCATGCGTATCCATATAATTTTCTGCAAGGGCCTGCACCAGATTGACCTCCGAATCCGAGCCCCGTACCCGAATGGCTTCGTACTTTGTTTTGCCCGAAAAACAGGATTCAAAAACAACAAGGGCAAGAACAACGCTGACAATAAAAAACCTCAACATAATCACACAGTTTTTCCAATTGCATAATTACGTAATCCAGATTAACACAATGTTAAGTTTGGAATAATAAACAATTAACAATAATTTAACTTGGTTTTCATTTCAATGGAGTGAAAAAAAAGTGCTGAAAATCATCTTTCCGGCACTTGATAATCCGGGATATCCGCCGTATATTTGTCGTGCTAATAATTAATATGGCAACAGATAAATTCAGTACGTATTCCCTCCTTCTGGACCGCACTGCAAAACGGGTCAAACAGTATGCCCAGTATTGCTTCAATTCGGAAAATTTCGGGGTGACGGTCGATCAGTGGACGGTACTAAAGACCCTGGGCCAGCAGGCCGATCTCTCTCAGCGGGAGTTGGCGGCTCTCTGTGAAAAGGATCAGCCCACCCTCACCCGGATCGTGGATTTACTGGTTGGTAAGGGCCTCGTCGAACGGGTAGTCCATCCGAATGACAGGCGGAGTTTTATCCTATACCTGACCCCGGACGGCAAAAATAAATTGAAGGAACTCAGTGAAAAGGTGGTTGGGATCCGTATGCAGGCCTGGCGGAATCTGGATGAAGCGGATTTTGAGGATCTGAAACGGATCCTGAATACAATTTATGAGAATCTGGAACTGGAGAATGAATAATTGAAAAAACACATATGAGTAAAGAAATAATTAAGACGGATATCGCGATTATCGGGGCAGGACCCGTGGGTTTGTTTGCTGTTTTCGAGGCAGGTTTATTGAAGATGCGCTGCCATTTGATCGACGCCCTGCCCCAGGTAGGCGGACAACTTTCGGAGATTTACCCCCGCAAACCGATCTATGATATTCCGGGTTATCCTTCCATAGATGCCCAGGATCTGGTGGACGAACTGATGAAGCAGATCGCTCCCTTCCACCCCACTTTTACCCTCGGGGAACGAGTGGAATTTCTGGAGAAACAGGAAGACGGTTCTTATTATGTAATCGGCAATGAGGGCACCATCATCCACGCACCGGTGGTCGTGATCGCCGGTGGATTGGGTTCTTTTGAACCCCGCAGGCCGGAAATTCCGGGCATTCTGGATTATGAAGGCAGGGGTGGTATCCATTATTTTGTGAAGAATCCTGAAAATTACAGGGACAAAAAGATTGTCATCGCCGGTGGCGGGGATTCGGCCCTGGACTGGACCATTTTCCTGAGTGATATCACCGAACGATTGACGCTGGTACATCGCAGTGACAGTTTCCGGGGGGCACCGGATTCGGCAGAAAAAGTATTCAGATTGGCTGAACAAGGCAAAATTGATCTGATCCTGCAAAGCAATCTTTCTTCGGTGCATGGTGTGGATGGACAATTGAAGCAGGTAGGTGTGGCAGACAAGAGCAAGACCGAAACCCTGCTGGATCTGGATTACCTGATCCCGCTCTTTGGCCTGAGTCCGAAACTGGGACCTATTGGTGAATGGGGCCTGAATATTGAGAAGTCAGCAGTCGCAGTGAACACCTTCGATTATTCCACGAATGTGGAGCGGATCTATGCCATCGGGGATATCAATACCTATCCCGGGAAACTGAAACTGATCCTTTGCGGATTCCATGAAGCGGCGCTGATGTGCCAGAGTGCATTCAAATATGTATATCCCGACCAGAAGCTGAGCTTTAAATACACAACGGTCAATGGAATCCATGAATTCTAAAATCAACAGCGCGATCAATCCGGATCGAAGAAATTCAGGCCGGATATTTGCGTTGAATTTATAATTGAAAGAATGAACGAAGATATAATAAGAATACAGGTAGAGGGGCCTGGCGACCGGGTTCATGAACTGGAAATCCCGGACGGCATCAATCTCAGCCTGATGGAAGTACTCAAGGCTTCTGAATATGATATTATGGCCACCTGTGGAGGAATGGCCCTCTGTGCCACCTGTCACATCCAGGTCCTGGAGGGCATGGAAAAACTGGAGGACCGCACCGATCCGGAGCTGGACATGCTCGATACGCTCCCCGATGCGGACGATGACAGTCGCCTTGCCTGCCAGATCAAGATCAATCCATCCATAGATGGGATCAAAATCAGGGTCTTTGGCAATAGTTCGATATAAGAAATTTTGGTCATCTTTAGTGATAGCCAAAACGGATAGATGCTTTTTGGCAAAACACAAATTCCGCAAAAAGAGTGGTTTTTGCGGAATTTGTGACACGTTGAAAATGCCTTTATCGAACTCACGTTAATCTAATGCACCATGGAAGAACAGAACAATACCAACAGAAAACCCAAAGTGGTCATTATTGGTGGCGGCTTTGGAGGAATTGAAGTCGCCAAAAAGCTCCGCAACAAACCTGTGGAAGTGCTGTTGCTGGACAAGGATAACCATCATACCTTTCAACCTCTGCTCTATCAGGTAGCTACCGGCTCCCTGGAAGCACCCTCGGTCGCCTTTCCCCTGCGGAAAATGTTCAGGAAACAGCGCAACCTGCGTTTCCGGATTGCCGAGGTCAGGGAGATCCATACCGAAAACAAGATCGTCCATACGGATATTGGTGATTTCAGCTATGATTTTCTGGTGATCGCCACCGGGGCAACCACCAATTTTTTTGGGAATAAGGAAATCGAATATTATTCCCTGCCGATGAAAAACCTGAAGGAAGCGGTAAATATCCGCAGTTTTCTCCTCCAGAATATAGAAGAAGCACTATTGCAGGAATCAGCGGAAGCCAGAATGCCATACCTTAATTTTGTAGTGGTCGGCGGGGGGCCTACCGGAGTAGAGCTTTCGGGGGCCATTGCTGAAATCCGCAATCACATCCTGGCGGTGGATTACCCGGAATTGAGACAGGAGGATATGCATGTTTTTCTGGTGGAGGGCCAGGACAAGATACTGGCGAATCTGTCACCCCAGGCCTCTGCCAAAGCAGAGCTTTATCTCAGAGAACTGGGGGTCACCCTGTTGTTAAACAAACGCGTCACCGGATATGACGGAGAGGAGATCAGTTTTTCAGAAGACCCCGCTATCCCCGCAAAAACCGTGATCTGGTCTGCCGGGGTAATGGGTCAGTTTCCTGAGGGTATCCCGGAGGATCTGATCGTCCGCGGGCGGAGGATCCGCACGGAGCCCACCTGCCTGATCCCGGGTCTGGATGGGGTATTTGCAATCGGTGATGTCGCAGCCATTATTACAGAGGAAACACCTAACGGTCATCCGGGAGTAGCCCCGGCTGCCCAGCAACAGGGACGCTTTGTTGCGGCTCAGATCCTGCGTTCCATCAATGGAGAAAAATTGGAAGATTTCAGCTATATTGACAAGGGTTCCATGGCCACGGTGGGCCGGAACAAAGCAGTCGTGGATCTGGGCAAACTGCGTTTTCAGGGTTTCTTTGCCTGGTGGGTATGGATGTTTGTACACCTGATGTCCCTGATCGGTTTCCGGAACCGGCTGGTGACCTTTATCAATTGGATGCTGAGTTATCTGACATTCAATGGCGGAGTCCGTTTAATTATCCATAAATTTGAGCGGAAACCAAAGAAAGCACCGATCGCAGAAAATGGCTAATTTATTAGGCAAAGAACATTCCCCTTATCTCCTGCAGCACCAGCACAATCCGGTGCACTGGAAGCCCTGGGGCCGTGAAGCACTGGACCAGGCGGCTGCCGAAAACAAGTTGATCATTGTCAGCATAGGTTATTCAACCTGCCACTGGTGCCATGTCATGGAAAGGGAAAGTTTTGAAAACCCGGAGGTGGCGGCCCTGATGAACAAATATTTCGTTTCCATCAAGGTGGACCGGGAGGAAAGGCCGGATATTGACCAGATCTATATGATTGCGGTCCAGTTGATGACGGGAAGCGGTGGCTGGCCCCTGAATTGTATTTGCCTGCCGGATGGAAGACCGATCTATGGAGGGACTTATTTCCGTTCGGATGACTGGAGCCATCTATTGCAGCAATTGCAGAAGATGTGGATGGAAAATCCCCAGATGGCCCATGAATACGCCGATAAACTGGCCGAAGGCATCCGTCTGAGTGACGGCATCCCGGTGGACAGATTGGAGGAACCCTTCGGTAAAAACCATTTGCAGGGCATCGTCAGACCCTGGAAGCAGCAATTTGACCATACCTACGGTGGACTGACCCGTGCCCCCAAATTTCCCATGCCCGGTAACTGGGATTTTCTGCTGCAATATGCTGTGCTCGAAAATGATCAGGAACTGCTGGAACATGTGCATTTCACCCTTAAAAAAATGGCTTCCGGGGGGATCTATGACCATGTGGGCGGAGGTTTCGCCCGGTACTCGGTGGACGAACGCTGGCATATCCCCCATTTTGAAAAAATGCTGTATGACAATGCCCAGTTGGTCAGTCTGTATCTGTCTGCCTGGCAACAACGGCCCGATCCACAATACCGGCGCACGGTGGAAGAAACGCTGGAATGGGTGTCCCGCGAAATGACGGCCCCAAATGGTGGTTTTTATTGTGCGCTGGACGCAGATAGTGAGGGCATCGAAGGGAAATTTTACATATTCTCCCTAAAAGAAATCCAACAGTTAGATGGGAAGGGACTAAACGAGGGTGATATTGAGCTATTAACAAGCCATTTCCACCTGAGTGAAAAAGGAAATTGGGAGGAAGAAGGGACTAATGTGCTTTACCACGACAGTGATGCTGACGAATTGGCAGCGCAACAGGGATTTTCGGCAGAAGAATGGAATCAATATCTCCGGGAACTCAAATCCGCTTTGCAGACGTACCGTTCCGGAAGGGTAAGACCCGGATTGGACAATAAGCAACTGACTTCCTGGAACGCGCTCATGCTCAAAGCGTTCGCAGAATCATTCCGCGTGCTGGAAGATAAGCGGTATTTGGACATTGCCCTGCGGAATGCAGCCTTTATCCGTCGGGAGCTTTATACGGAGAAAGGTGGTTTGCTGCATCAACCAGCTGATCCCAATCGTAGTATTGCAGGCTACCTGGATGATTATGCATTTTGTATTGAAGCCTGGATCGCCCTGTATGAAGCGACCTTTGATGAGCAGTGGATCCTGGAAGCAAAACGCCTTACGGATTATGCAATCGGGCATTTTTTGAATAAAGAGCAGGGGGTGTTCTACTATACGGACGATGGCTCGGATCACTTGATCACCCGGAAATCCGAGTTGATGGATAATGTGATGCCCTCCTCCAATTCGGCGCTGTTCCGTGCCATTCAAAAGTTAGGCGTTATTTTTGATCATCAGGAATATTCGGATCTGGTGGCGCAGGTGCTGCCGAGGATCATCACCCCCATGCAGCAATATGGGACAGCCTATTCAAACTGGGCAATCCTCCTGCTGCATGAAGTTTACGGAAGCGTGGAACTGATTCTTTCGGGAGAAAGCGCCGCAGATTTCCGGAAGGCCATTGACCGGCAATACATTCCCAATAAATTGGTATTGGGAGGTACTGAAAGCCGGTTGCCGATTTTACAGGGCAGATTGAGCGGCCAATCGCTGGCTTATGTATGCAGGAACAGGACTTGCAGTCTGCCGGTCAAAACAGCAGACGAGCTGCTGGAATTGATCGATAGCAGCAGGCGGCCATAAAATTGTAATTCATTAAATAAAAATCCGATTCCGCCCTGGCGGGATCTATAAACAAAATCAAATGACGATTGCACCCAATCAGGTGATAACCCTGACCTACAAACTCCACACAGTGGAAAATGGAGAAAAAACCTTTGTTGAAGAAGCAGACAAAAACAATCCCCTGGACTTTCTATATGGCGTGGGAATGATGTTGCCCAAATTTGAAGAAAACATTGCCGGATTGAAAGCCGGTGACACCATTGATTTCGAATTGGCCGCGGCCGATGCTTACGGTGAAATTGATGAGCAGGCTATCGCCCAGCTTCCGGCAGATATGTTTGGAGAAACAGGGCTCCCTCCAGTTGGAGAGATCCTGCCTTTGCAGGACAACCATGGCAATCAATTCCGTGCCAGGGTGACCGAAGTCAGCCCGGAAGCGGTGGTCGTGGACCTCAACCATCCGATGGCCGGACAAAACCTGCATTTTGCAATTGAAATCCTGACCGTACGTCCGGCAACGGAAGAAGAACTGAGCCACGGGCATTCACATGGCCCGGATGGCACACACGGACATTGAGCTCCGGCTTCTATCCAATAAACAAGGGCTGTATCCTATCGAAGTGATACAGCCCTTGTTTCTGTTGTAGCCTCACCCTATTTTGGCCCAATTAATCTTTTTAAAAAATATTGACGGCCGATCATTAAAATATCACTTCCCCTGCCAGTTGATCCGGCTGGAAAAATACATCAGGGCCGCCACACACAAAAACAGGGCTATACTTCCCATCAGCAAAGCCATGTCGTGCAATTGTATGATCACAAACACAAACAGGTAAAACAGCACCAGCAAGCCGGAGAATATCGTGGCAATCCGCTTTTGATTTAATATTTGCGAAATAAATACAGCGATCAGGCCGATGGTAGCCAATGCTGCAATTCCATAGGCCGCATTGAAGCCCACATGCTCCGAGAAAGCCAGCAGTAATGCATAAAACACAATCATAGCCGCTCCGATCAGTACATATTGTACAATGTGAATGCGTTTCCTGGCAATGATCTCTGTGAAAAACAGGGCCAGAAAGGTCAGCGCAATAATGAGAATCGCATATTTGGTGGCTCTTTCATTCTTCTGATAATGATTGACCGGCTGCAGGAATTCGATCCCAAAGCCGTCTATTTCATGCACCACAGCCTGACTATTCACCTGTTGAGCGGATTTGGGTGGTACATTAGCATAAATGGAAGCCGCTGCTGCATGACCCCGGATCAGCACTTCCTGTGCCGTCCATTGCTGTGGCAACGCCCTGGCAAAATGGGCCAGCGCCCAGCTTACCTGAAAATGATCTGCTCCCGTTTCTCTTTGTTCGGGCAAAAACTGTCCTACGAATTTAGGGGAAGACCAGTTTCCATTGACAGAGACCTGGGTCTGTTTTGCCAGTTGCAAAAATTGCAGATTCGCAGTACCCCGGAGATCAAGTGAAAACTCAAAGGGCAGTTTATCCCAGTTTCGGTCATTCAATTCAGGCGAAAAAACGAGGTTATTGTCAAATGGCCTTTCTCTGGCATATTCATCCAACGCATAGTCCTGCCCTCCTACCCTGACCGGAGAAATGGTTTTCACGCCCCGCAGGTCACCTACACCAACCACCATCCTTGCTTTGTCCCAATGCACCTGTTCGGCCAATATTTCGTCCTTTGTCAGATCCAGTGGACCAAAATAACCGCTCATTTTTACATTGGCTTCATAAACGGCCACATCAAAGATGCCCCTGCTGAGTTCTTTGGTATCTGTGACCGCCTCTACCTCCAATTGCTCCGGCAATAGATAAATATAATGGGTCTGCTCCTCCAGTTGTTCTATACCATTGCGATTGACCAGGATCCTTTTGGCATAAGGTAGCATCACAATGGGGCCGGCCAGCACCTGTGCCCCTGACCAGCTTTCGCTCACCTCCTCTACCACTTCCTGCTGACGCTCCTGGCGCTCCCGCACCAGGTCATTGACCAGGGCAGCGGGGATTAACAGAATAAGGGTCAGGAAAAAGATGACTCCCAGTTTGATGGATAACGATTCGTTGAGCCACTGCCCGAATCGTGTGAATTGATTGTTGTTGGTTTCCATATTCATTGAAATTTTAGGAACGTTGTTGTTTGATCAGCTCTTCGAGTGCCGATAAATGCTTTTCAAAAGCCCTCCTTCCCTGGGGAGTGGCGTAATAACTGGTATTGGTTTTTCGTGCGATAAAGACTTTATTGATCCCTAAATACCCTGCTTTTTCCAATGCCTTGATATGGGAGGCCAGATTGCCATCGGTCACCTCCAGCAATTCTTTCAGCGAGTTAAAATCATAACTTTCATTCGCAGTCAGCACGGCCATGATCTGCAGGCGCAAACGATTTTCAAAAGCCTTGTCAAAATGTTTCAGCATCAGCCCCTCCTTTTTCGCTCATATTTAAAGTACATGACCGATCCGTACAAAAGGTGGAAAAAGCCAAAACCGATCAGCCAGAACACCAGATCGTACCCGGGAAATGCCAGTGCCAGCAGACCCAGCACGATCTGCACATAGCCCAATCCCCGGAAATCCCTGAATGTAAATTGTCCGCCGGCCACCAGGGCCAATCCGTAAAAAATCAAAAAAGCAGGTACTATAAAGGAATGATATTGATGCCAGACCGCAATCCCGACAAAGGCCCCTCCGGTCAGCAATGGGATCAGCATAGCACGGAAAAGTCCCTGACTTGCCGGATTCCATACCCTTTGCCCCACCCTTCCGGCATTTCTTCTGGACAAATAATAGGCAGTACCGATGGCTGCAACCAGCACCAGCACAGCAATCAGGATCAATATATGCTGCAAGCGTGCAGGATCCCCGGAAAATTGCTTCATAGAATAATCCGCCAGCAGCGCACCTCCTATGGCGTAGCATCCGGCCAGCATACCGGATAGACCGCTCAATGAAATAAACTTGGTAGAGCGTTCCATCAGATGGCGGATGGACTGGAGCTCGGATTGCAATTGTTTGTCTTCCATT
>JBEBWT010000040.1:0-17464 GCA_040392005.1 Parapedobacter defluvii | reverse complement strand
AAAGCCGGATCTTGAAAATTGAAATACCGAAACGCTCACCAATATAGGTACAGACCCCAAAGGAGCGCTGTTCGAGAAATAATATCAATCTGTTCATAGTAGAAAAATTATTCAACCACAAATAATGAGCCAAATGCGCCTAAACATTCACAATTTGGGTCAGCGTATCCTGTCCTACCCTCGAAATGCCTAATAACCGGCCGGCCGGGACCGGCGCCTTTCGTCCGCAACCCCATGTTGTTTTTGAAATGAATATCTGTGCTTCATCCCACAGACCTGCCTCCAGAAACGTATCCAGCACCTTGATGCCCCCTTCTACAACCAGCGACTGCACATCCATCAGATACAATTGATAGGCAATCTGCTGCGGGAGATATAAATCAAAATTTTCCAGCGCAATGTATTTGAGTCCTGCCTGCCAATCAGTTTTCTGTGCATTGAAAACGATGGTTTCCGCCCTGCTGTCCAGAATACAAGCCGTTGCGGGGACCCGGAGATTCTTGTCGATCAGTATCCGTTTGGGATTCCGGCCTTTCCATTCCCTTACATCCAGCTTGGGATTATCCGCCAGCGCCGTCCCGCTACCTACCAGAATGGCATCCTCTTCGCTCCTCCACCGGTGCACCAATTGATCCGCTTCCGGACCGGTAATCCAGCGTTTTTCCTGATCCTCCGGAGCCATAAACCCATCGGCAGTCTGGGCCCATTTCAGGATAATATAGGGGCGATTCTTCTTTGCCTGCGTAATGAAGCGGCGATTGATCCACTCGGCCTCTTCCCTGAGCACTCCTTCGATCACTTCTACTCCTGCCGTGCGCAACCGGGCAATGCCCCGGCCATTCACCTTATCCGAAGGGTCAGTCATCGCGATCACCACCCGTGGAATCTTGTAGCGGACGATCAGATCCGCACAGGGGGGAGTCTTTCCATGATGGGAACACGGCTCCAGACTGACATATAAAGTGCAGTCGCCCAGAATCTCGGCCCCCCGATCTCCATATTGTTGCAACACCTCATTGACGACCAGCACCTCGGCATGTTCCCGACCAAATTTCCGGTGGTAATTTTCAGCGATTATTTCTCCCCGGTAAAAAAGCAAAGCCCCCACCAGTGGATTGGGGCTGACCGAACCCTTCCCCAGCAAAGCTAAATCCAGGCAACGCCTCATCAACCGTTCGTGATCAACCATAATACAAAATTATAAAAAAATCCCTAAGTTTGTGATTATGCAGGAATACATTGCCATGCGGCAGGAATTTGTCAGTGCCCTATCATCCCGTTATGATGAAGGAGAAGCCGGGGCCATGTTCCGTCACCTGCAAAGGGATACTGGCAGTCCGGAAGCACTGAAAACCGAACTGGGAAGATTGCTGCCCGCATTGCTTTCGGGCAGACCCTTTCAATATGTCACCGGCAAGGCCTGGTTCTATGGAATGCCCCTATCTGTCAATGAATCCGTGCTGATCCCCCGTCCGGAAACCGAAGAATTGGTGGACCGGATCATAAAATCCTGGGATGGTCAGGGGACAGCGGCTCTCCGGATCATCGACATTGGGACGGGCAGTGGCTGCATTGCCCTGGCATTGAAAAAATCCATTCCTGAGGCAGAAGTCTATGCAATGGACATTTCCCGTGAGGCCCTGGAGGTTGCCCGGAAGAATGCAGTCGCCCTGGGATTGGACATCAAATTTATCCAGGCGGACATACTGGAATGGGAACTGGTCTTCGATCAGGACCTGCGTTTCGACATCGTTGTCAGCAATCCGCCCTATATTACACCGGGAGAAAAAACGGAAATGGCGGATCATGTACTGCATTATGAACCCGATCTGGCATTGTTCGTACCGGAAGAATCTCCTCTGCTTTTCTACCAGCATATTGCTGATTTCGCCAGGCAACATCTCTATCCGGATGGTAAATTGTTTTTTGAGATAAATAGGAGTTACGGACAGGAAATCAAGGAATTATTGACAAAAAAACAGTTCCGGAATATCCGGTTGCTGCAAGATATGCAGGGGGCGGACCGAATGATAGAAGCAGAAGCGGGTGATCGGGATGGGACAGGATGATGAGATGGGGACGGATGATCGAAGCTGTGGCTTCCTTACAGGAATAAAAGAAAAATCAAACCCATATTATAAAACCATTAAAAACAAACTATAAACGAATAATTATAAAGATGAAAAAAAAACTAATCTATTTATTGACCGCAGCAGCAGGATTCTTTGCAGCCTGCCAGGGAAAAAAGGAAGTGGACCTGATCGTATATAATGCCCAGGTTTACACCGTGGACAAGGATTTTTCGATCCAGGAAGCCTTTGCGGTGAAAGATGGTAAATTTGTAAATATCGGATCTACCGAAGATATTCTGACCAGGTATTCGGCCAGTGAGTCCCTCGACCTCGGCGGCCTGCCGGTCTATCCCGGATTTTACGATGCCCACTCTCATTTCATGGGTTTTGCCAGTACCCTGATGCAAGCGGATTTGATGGGTTCTGCTTCCTTTGAAGAAATTATAGACCGGTTGAAAGCCTTCCGCAGCGAATTTCCGGAAGCCCAATGGCTGGTGGGCCGGGGCTGGGACCAGAATCTCTGGCCTGTCAAATCCTTTCCGGACAGGGCCTGGCTCGACGAAGTATTTCCCGATATTCCGGTCTATATCATCCGGGTGGACGGACATGCGGCGCTGGCCAATTCCAAAGCACTCGAACTGGCCGGTATCACGGGGCCAGCACGTATTGAAGGTGGATCCATTGAATATAAAAACAATCGGCTGACCGGCATTCTGGTGGACAATGCCATGGACGCTGTATCTTCCCAGATCCCCCAACCCTCGGGAGCAGAGATGATCGCCCTACTGAAAAAAGCAGAGCAATTATGTGCGGAAGTGGGGCTGACCACAGTCAATGATGCCGGTCTGGACCGCGATCAGATCGACTTTCTGGACAACCTTTATAAAGCAGGCGAATTGAAAATCCGCAACCATGCCTGGATCCATATTTCTGACGAGAACCTGGACCATTATCTGTCGCAGGGGCCTTATATCACCGATAAATTTACGGTAGCAACCTTCAAAATTCTGGCAGATGGCGCATTGGGTTCGCGCGGTGCTTGCCTGCTGACCCCCTATTCCGACGACCCGAGCCAGGGATTCCTGCTCTATTTGCCCGAAACCATCGATCAGGCATTGGCACGAATCATTGACAGCGAGTTTCAGGTCGCTACCCATGCCATCGGCGATTCAACCAACCGCTTTATGCTGGATGCTTACGGTCGCTATCTGAAAGGCAAAAATGACCGTCGCTGGCGGATCGAACACGCCCAGGTCCTCGCTCCCGGTGATATTGACAAGTTTGGTGCGTATTCTATCCTGCCTTCTGTACAGCCCACCCACGCCACCTCCGACATGTTCTGGGCCATTGACCGCCTCGGCGCAGAGCGGCTGAAAGGAGCCTATGCCTTCAAAGACCTGCTGGCCCAGGTCGGTGTACTGCCACTGGGAAGTGACTTTCCGGTAGAGCACATCAATCCATTATACGGATTCCATGCAGCCATCGCCCGTGTCGATAGCAGAGGGCTACCCGAGGGTGGATTCCAGATGGAAAATGCCCTGACCCGGGAAGAAGCCCTGCGTGGCATGACCATTTGGGCTGCCTATTCCTTCTTTGAAGAAAACAACCGGGGCAGCATCGAAATCGGGAAAGCTGCGGACTTTGTTGTCCTGGAATCCGACATCATGACCGAGGCCGCAGATAAATTGAGGGATGTAAAAACCCTGCGAACCGTGGTTTCTGGAGAAACCCTTTTCGCCAAACCATAACTGCCAGGGAATTACAAATTATTTTAAATAAATTTTGGTGGGAATCAACGATAATCCTATCTTTGCACCACTTTCAGTAAAAAGAAAGGGGATTCCGTAGCTCAGCTGGTAGAGCAATACACTTTTAATGTATGGGTCCTGGGTTCGAATCCCAGCGGGATCACAAAGCCTCAACGCAAGTTGGGGCTTTGTCGTTTTAGCTGGGATGAGAACGAAGCGGTGGCCTGGGTTCGAACAAAGCGAAGCTCGCTGCGGGATGAGTGCGGGAAAGCGGGACGCAGCAAATCCCAGCGGGATCACAAAGCCTCCTCGTGAAACGAGGGGGCTTTTCTCATTTTTGGGCCATTAAAGTTTACTTTAAAATGGTCCAAAAATGAGAAAAGTCCGCCTGCGAAGCAGGTAAAAGGCTTTGGGCTGAGCAGTGCGGAGGGATCATTGCAAAATAATCCCAGAGCACTCCCCAATAAAAAAACCGCAGAAGCTTGCTTCGAAGAGGACCTGAAATGAGAAAAGCCCATTATTACTCGAAAACCAAAAAATAGCGAACTTTCAAACAAGTTTGAAAGCATATTGAATGACCATTTTGCCAAAGAGGAAAAAGGTTTGCCGCAATGAGGCTGACGGACTATAATGAAATAAAGAATCTATCTATTTGTAAGGGGCAGATACGATATAAAACTAATAATAAAAGAATAAAAGTACTTTAATACTTTTATTAGAATATTTATTTATCTTTGTTCCAAATAAGGACAAGCATGTTGATCAATGAACAAACTAAAATTGCGGCATTGCTGAAGCATCATCCACATGCGCTGGAAGCTATCATTACGCTCAGTTCGGACTTCAAAAAATTGAGAAATCCGGTCCTCAGAACACTGATGGCAAAAAGAACCAGTATTGCGATGGCTTCAAAAATCGGCGGGTGCAAGCCGGAAGATTTCTTCCGGATCCTGGCACCTTTGGGCTTCGAAACCGACCCTTCCGGAGAATCCGGCAAAAATAGCGGTATTGCAGAAGAAAGCACAACCCAAAACAAACCAAAGCCCGAATACCTGCAACACATAGAACCGGAAAAACTGATCAATTTTGATGTGCGTGCGATGCTGGCAGAAGGAAATGACCCGCTGAAATCCATTCAGCAGAAGGTAAAGTCACTCAACCCCGGTGAAGTCCTGATGATCATCAACAATTTTGAACCGGTCCCCCTGATCAGATTACTCGAAAAACAGGGTTTCCGGACTTATGTCAATTTCGTTGATCCGGAAAGAATAGAAACCTATTTTTACAGGGAGGGCGAGGCCACAGGCACTGATTCCACCGACACGCTCCCGACCCCTGGCACTGACCCGGCCACCTCCGGAGATTGGGATTCGCTGCTGCAGCAATACAAAAATAACCTGGTGGAGATTGATGTCCGGCACCTGGAGATGCCCATGCCCATGATGACCATTCTGGAAAATCTGGAAACCCTGCCTACGGAAAAGGCTCTGTATGTCCATCACAAAAGGATTCCCGTATTTCTCCTCACCGAATTGAAAGAAAGAGCGTTCGACTATCGGATCAAAGAAATCCGGGATGGTGAAGTTTATCTGCTGATCTTCAAAACCGAATAAGCGATGATGTCTCCCATGATTAGCGGATTGCAGAAAACAACCAATTATAAGGTAGTATTGCCCTTTTACGTGTATGCTGCACTGGGGTTTCTGGCAGGCACGACCTTGCTCCTGTTCAGTACCGGTGCTGTCGGGGCGCATTATTTCAATCCGCAGGCACTGGCAATTACCCATACGATGGCACTGGCCTGGGGGACGATGATCATCTTTGGTGCATCCCACCAGCTTTTACCCGTACTGGTAGAGGGCAAGCTGGATAGCGACCGGATGGCCTATCTGACCTTTGGTTTTGCGGCTCTGGGGATCCCTCTGTTGGTTTATGGCTTCTATACTTTTGATATGGGCTGGCCTATGCAGGTTGGGGGCGGGATGGTCAATATCGCCGTGATCTGCTATCTGTCCAATGTGCTGGGCAGTTCTTTCAAAAGCAAGCGGCGAAACGTTCATGCCTGGTATGTGATCACCTCTACCCTGTGGCTGTTTGCGACCACCTTTTTCGGGTTGTTGCTGGTACTGAATTTCCGCAAACCGATCCTGCCCGGCAACTCGGTGGATTATCTTTCCATCCATGCCCATTTGGGAATAGTTGGTTGGTTTTTGCTGATGGTGATCGGAGTCGGATCCCGGTTGATCCCCATGTTTCTGATCTCCAAATACACCAATGACCGGATGCTCTGGGTGATTTTTGCATTGCTGAATATGACACTGATTGGTTTTTCATTCTTATACCTTGCGGATGTTCCTGCTGCTACCCACTATATTCCGATTGCTCTGGGGCTGATTGCTATTATCCTGTTCGGCAGGCATTGCTATCAGGCTTACAAAGTTAGGATCAGAAAAAATGTGGATCAGCAGATGAAAACTTCCCTGATATCGGTCGCACAGATGCTATTGCCCTTTGTGGCACTGATCGTTGCCCTGGCATTCCTGCCCCAGGGTCAGTTTCCCCGGATCGCCATGATCTATGGCTTCTGTATCTTCTTTGGTTGGATCACAGCTATCATTCTCGGCATGACCTTCAAAACCATGCCTTTCATTATCTGGAACAAGGTTTACCACAACAAGGCCCATCAGGGAAAAACCCCGGCCCCCAAAGAACTCTTCAATGAACGCTTCTATCAAATTATGCTGTACAGCTATCTCGGCGGGTTCATCCTTTTTATTCTGGGAATCATCATTCTGAATCAAATTATATTGAAAGCAGGCGCACTCGCATTGCTCGCCGCAGCAACTTTATATGTTTATAATGTAATGATTACCGCCGGCCATCAAGCAAAAAACAATGAATACCAAAACAAATAACATAGAAAAATGCAATCATGCATTGCAGGATCTGTACAATGTGGACGATCCCGAAATCGGATTGAATATTGTGGATCTGGGGCTTGTCTATGAAATTCATTTTGATGAAGTTGATCAGAAATTGACCTGTATCATGACACTGACGACCCAGTTTTGCCCAATGGGCGATGCGATCACGACCGATACACGCAATTCGCTGAGCAAATCTTTTCCGGACTGGGAAGTGACCCTCAATCTGACCTTCGATCCGGCCTGGAATTTCAGTATGATCTCTCCGGAGGGGCTGGTGTTTCTGGGGCAGCGGTAGAGGATCTTTAAACGACAGAACAACGACAACGGGGCAATCAAAATGACAGAACAACAACAAAACAAAAACACATATGCTGAGCCTGACATGCAAAACCGCCATTAAAGCTGCTATTTATTTATCCGGTAAAAGCGGTGAAAAAGCCAACATCAAGGAAATTTCCGACCGGATCAATGCCAGCGAGCATTCCGTTGGAAAGATCCTGCAACTATTGGCCAAAAAAAAGATCATCAACAGCCTCAAGGGACCATCTGGCGGATTTTACCTGGATGATGCCCAGCAGGAACAACCGGTGATCCATATCGTCAAAGCGATAGAGGGGGAACATATATTCCATGACTGTGGACTGGGCCTGAGTGCGTGTTCAGCTAACCACCCCTGCCCCATCCATGATGAATACAAAATAGTCCGGGAATTGATGGAAAAAATGTTCCGGGAGAGAAAAGTCCGCGATCTCTGTGATCCGGTCACCAGCGGATTGGCATACCTGATCGGATAAAAACAATGACCGCATCTGATTGGACAGTAAACAATAACAAATAATTGAAAACCAAAGAATAAAATGACAATAGAAAAAAACACAGACGGAGAATTGGATGTACGGGTATTGGTGCCGATCCAGAGACATGAATTATTGATCAGATTGTTCAGGGAATTACCTGTGGACGATCACTTTATATTTATTAACGACCATGACCCGCTCCCGCTGTTCTATGAGTTCCGGTCGATTTACGGGGACGTCGTAGGCTGGGATTACCTCAACCGGGGCGGTAGGGAATGGAAGGTCAAAGTCACTCGTCTGGAAGCATCCAAAGGGGTGGAATTTGATGATATCTCGACGTTGCTGGATTTGCGAAAAGCGGACCAGAAGGAATGGAAACAGATTGTCTTCCATCGCTACGGCATGATGGAGCCCGATACGACTATGGAACTGATTTCGGGTGAGGATCCGGTAGAAATCCATCAGATCTTTATCAATAAGTTTGAGGGCCGGCACAAGTGGATCTATAAAAAGAAGGAAGGCGGCGAATTTGTGGTGCATATCACCAAGCAGGACAGCAGCGGACTGGGCGATGATGGCTTCTCGGTGGTCAATGAAATGGATCTCCGGCCCTTTCCTCCCACAGAAAGACATGAAATGTTCTATAAAGCCTTTGCCGATATCCGGCCCGGTGAGGCTTTTGAATTTATCAATGACCACGATCCCAAACCTTTGTATTACCAAATGGAGGCCGAAAGCAAGGAGCCTTTCCGCTGGGAATACATAGAAAAAGGACCGGAAGACTGGAAGGTCAGGGTAGTTAAGGTTATTTCACTTCAAAAATGACGGAAGCAGTACCCGGATAGCCAGTTGCCGTGATCCCTTCTGCCACCACCCGGTAGCGGCCCGGCACATCTCCGGTAAAAAAAGCCACCGATGCGCGCCCTTGGTCGTCTGTAATAACCATAGGCTCCCAGTATAATGTCGTCCGCTTGTCCGGAAGGACGTGGTTTTCTTCTTTTATCACATAATTGGGAGAATAAAACTCTCTGGCCTCATAAAATCCGCGGATCTGTGCCTTGTCAATACCGATCGGAGTAGCTGTACGCGGACCTTTCCTGAACGTGACATTGATCGCATTTACCCCATAGCTGGTTTTGTACGCTGGGACCAGCTCGATAAATTCTACATCGAGAGGTGACATGGTGTTCAGAACATCTGGATCAATTAAGGTAAAACCGTCTATCAAAAAAGAAACCCTGCTTCCGCGTTGCATCCATGACTGGTCCTGTCCTGAGAAATACAGTCCGGGTATACGTCCCATAAGCATATCTGTGATCCTTGTATAACCGCTTCCTCCATTCAAGTCCTTGTCTATATCAATTACGTAGCCCCCGGGGTTGAGCAGATTCATCAGTCTTGGATCAGATTGTCTTGGAGTCTTGATCACAACTTCTTCCAGTAGGGTGCCATCAGGATCGTCATTATGATACAGCAGCCTGTATTCCTCACTCTGCCGGATGATGGCAGATGCATCGTAGGGGACAAAAGAAGTCAGGCGATGGCTGCTAACCATAGGTGATCTCCATTCATCCAGATTCACCTTGTAGGGCTGTTTCCTGCCCCTTCTGTTCTCTGTCTGGAATACCAACGATACTGGATCATAGTGCAACAATTCATCCGTATAGAAAAGCCCGTCATTTCCTGGGCTGAGTACCATAATGTCTCCGTCCAGAGTTAGGATCTTCAATATACTGCTCTCAGGAGAACGTTTATCGCTGCGCTCGTTTAATACCCTTCCGCTTATCGGAATGCCCTGTTCGTGGTTATATTCCAGGGAAGTCCGTGTATCGCTGAGGACATCTTTCCAGGTAAATCTTCTCCAGCCATGCACCTGCATCAACAGGTCCAGATGCCGCCTTGTTGTTTCCAGTGTATCTTTGAAATAATAACCCGGCTCTTCAATGTGGCCTTTCAGGTCAGAGGTCAGTGAGAGGTAGTTTACAATGGTCATGGGATACTGCTCTTTGTTGTCAATAAGACCCTCATTGTACACCGATACCGAAAAATGCCCCAAAGCGGGATTACCATTGCGGTACAGGGCTTCCAGTTGCAACTCTACTTTGTTTCTCTTGCCGTAGCCTGCAGCATCCGGGCTGATGGTTAATTCCAGTTTCTCTTCGCAATTCTGCTGGTAGATCAGCCGCTCAGCTACTGGCTTGCCTGCTGCATCAAACACGGTCAGCTGCGATATCCCGTCCGGCAACCTTTCCCTGAGTATTCTTGTCGAAAACGTTCCGTTCCTGAGTTTGCCCATCGAGGCATAGTACGCCTGTCCCCTGGACTGCACGATGATATGAATATATTCTTCTGTGGTTGCCGTTGTCTGCACGGTCAGCAGGATATCCTTAGGGTCGCTCACGGCATCTGCGTACAGGTGGTAGCCCGATATCTCCACTTCCGGCAGGGGGTAGCTCCAGTCGATGGTATGTGGTTCCGTAATGCGGGCATGGTAACGTTTGCCGGGCTCCGGGATAAGCTCTATCATACCCATACCTTTGTGTTCCGAACTGAATTTTCCGACAACCCTGCCCGCTTCGTCCACAATCTCTCCACCTACATGCATCCCTTTACCGTCCGGGCTCAGGGCTTTGAAGGCCAAACGGTTCAGGCCGCCTGCCACAAAATTTCCGCCCTCAGCAAAGAATTGCAGGTCCGGCATACCAAATGGCTGTAACTCATTCATCGGATCCTGATGGGGACTGAACACGGAGATCTCTTTGAAAAAGAAAAACTCCTCTCCGAAGTTCCGCATATAGTTGGTATAAGCCCTCAGGGCATACTGGCCTTCGGGTAACGTATCAGGAAGCTTGAAGTCCCCATAGCTGATACCCCCGAAGGAATATAGCATCTGCTGGTTGAGGATCCTGTGCCGGGCATCCAGCAGTTCCACATACACCACACGGCTTTGGGAATCCAACCCATGGAGAGAACCCTCCATCAGATAAGATTTATACCAGATGTTATCCCCTGCGGCATAAAAAGGTTTGTCAAGATGCAGGTACAGTTTCTGCTGAGGCCGCTCCGTGTAGTGCTCCTTGAGCCGGCCCAGTAGATTTTCCAGTACTCCCGTATCCGCAAAAGACAACAGCACCAGGATAAGGGATAAACACAAGCTATATCGCTGCCATCGCATAGTATCTATTTCAAATTTTTGATATCTTCCAAAGGTAATTTGCATATTCCGCAATCTGAAATACTTTCTCAAATTATGAGTGGTCCAGATCATTCTTCAATTCAGATTCCCTTTTCACAAAGTTATACAATTCGACACAGAGATAAAAACAGACAATAAGAGACAGATCGCTTTTCTTAAAACACGACTTCCGGGAAATCGATGGATTTCCCGGAAGTCGTGTTTTAAGAAAAATTAAAATGATCAGTAGCCAGGATTCTGCTGTGCCTTTATACCCGGATTCGCATTGATTTCCGTAATGGAAATTGGCAATATTGTTTTAAAGAAACTCCGGTCAATCGTTTTGGGCCGATGCGTGATCGCCAGATTGCCCAATTCATCATTGAACGTGATCGGGCGGTTCCAGCGGATCATATCAAAGAACCGGTGCCCCTCACCGAACAGTTCTTTACTGCGTTCATCCGCGATCATATCCAGACTTACGGTCGCGGCAGTTGCCGGGGTCAGGTTTGGTGAACGTTTGCGGATCGCATTGAGATACAGAGCCGCTTTGTCCTTATAGGTCGGCAATGCAGCTTCGGCGGCCAGTAAATAAATTTCGGACAAGCGAATAACCTTGATATTCACAGCAGTGCTATTGGTTGATTTTTTATCTCCCGCCAGCGTAGTACTGCCTGAATACTTATACCAGGAACCCATGCGGCTGGCACTCAGCTCATCCCTTGCAATGATCCCGTGGCGGACATCATCCGGATCCGCTGCCATCCGGGCAATGAATGCATCGCTTGCCAGGAAATTCCCCAGAATCGCTGAACTTCCGTGCGCCTGACGGCGTACATAGACGCCGAGAGAGCTATTGCCCAGATCCCCTTCACTTGGGTAGATCGCCAGTTCGAAGATGGACTCGGTACCGAATTCCGAAGACCAGGAGCTTACCCACTCATTGTTTTCATACAAGCGGTAAACATTGGAAGTGATAATTTCCTCTGCGGCAGCCAAAGCGAGATCATTTTGTCCCATATACAGATAGACCCTTGCCTGCATGGCTTTATTCGCATAATAATTGATATACCCATTGGCTTTGGTCTTTGGAAGCAGGCTTTCGGCCGCTTTCAGGTCATTGATGATCTGTGTATAATTTTGCTCGACCGTAGCACGCAATTCCTGTGCATTGGACGGCAGGGTCTGGGTGACATTCGGCACGCCCCAGGAGGACTTGTCATCCTGATAGAATTTGCCGTAAAGGCGCACCAGATCAAAATAAGTAATCGCCCGCGCGGTCAGCGCCTGACCCTGAAAATTGTCGAAATTCTCGGTTGATCCATCCGCTTTCAGCGTTTCGATACTCTCCAGCAGATTATTGATCTGCGCAATGTTATGATATCCCTGGGACCAGATCGTCGAATAGGTATTTGAGCCTTCGGAATGATTGAAAGCATATAAATAATCGTATCCGCGACCCTGTGAATACACGGCCAGGTCCCCTCCCTTTGCGTCAGCATATAAAGGAAAATTCCGTCCATAATAATTTCCACTGGCCATTTTACTCATCAATCCATTGATGATGATTTTAGCATCCGCTGCTGTATTGATCGCTGTACCCGCATCTCCGGAATTCGTAGGCTCCACATCGAGGAAATCCTTGCATGCCGAGAAAAGCAGGGCCACCAACACTATTAATATATTAATCTTTTTCATCTCTTTACAGAATTAGGGGTTAAAACGTAAATTCCAATCCAAATGTGTAAATCTTTCCGTAAGGTGTTTCCCAACCTCTGGTGCCGAAATGGTTTACTTCCGGATCTGCTTCCTTATATTTTGCAAAAGTCAGCAGATTGGTTCCGTTGAAATATACCCGGGCATTGCTGAAGCCCGCACGGGCCAGCACCGGGGTAGGAATACGGTAGGCCAGTGTCACGTTTTTCAAACGGAGGAACGTCCCATCGTACAGGTGACGGCTACTGATCTGGTTTACATCCTCCAGATCCTGACCCGACACCTTTGGCAGATTGCCGGAAGGATCCAGATCTGTCCAGGTATTTTCCACAAAGGTTCTGGAGTGCGTACGCTCCCAGTAATAACCATCATCCGCCACATCACGGGAGGCTCCGTCGTAGATATCACCTCCCACCTTATAAATAAAATTCAGGCCCAGGGAAATCCTTTTGTACTCCAGATCCGAATTGATACCTCCAAAGAAATCCGGATGGGCATCCCCCATAATCACACGGGCAGCGTCCCGGTAATCGTAGGTGGCAGGACGGCCGTCCACCGTGGTCACAGCCGTCTTGGTCGGATCATTCAGGAACCACACATTACGTCCGTTCGTTTTGTCAATACCCGCCCATTCTATTCCATAAAATGCCAGGGTCGATTCCCCTTCACGATACACATACCTCGCTCTCGCATCTCCGCCGGTAGGATCATTCCAGATGATTTCCTGTCCCACCGTTTCTCCTTCATTCCGGTACAATTTGACCACCTTCGAATTGATAAAGGTGGCGTTCAGGCTTGCTGACCAGCGCCAGTCTCCAGTATTAATGATATTGGAACCCAGTTCTAATTCTACCCCTTTATTATTGATTTCGCCCACGTTTTTCAGCGTAGAACTAAAACCGGTAATCATGGAAGTCTGCACATCCTGCAACAAATTGCGGGAATCTCTGTTGAAATACTCGACCTGTCCGAACAGCTTATCACGGAACAATCCAAATTCCAATGCGATATTGGTAGAATAATTTGTTTCCCAGGTCAATGTGGGATCGGCAGCATTGCTCAGACCACCGCCAGCCTGCTCCATGTATTTATTGGCATAACCAATCAACGAACGCCAGCCATAATTGCTGCTCGGTAAAGTCCCGTTCACCCCATAAGATGCACGCAATCTCAGATTATTAATGGCGGTCACCTCTTTCAGAAAATCCTCAGAATTCAGGCGCCAGGCACCGGCAACCGACCAGAAATCTCCCCAGCGGTTTTCCGGGCCGAGACGGGAAGAACCATCCCGTCTGAACGATCCTGACAGATAATACTTATTGGCATAATCATATTCGGCCCGTGACAGTACGGACATCATCGCATTGCCCCAGCTATATGCCTGCGCATCCAGCTCACCGGCGGTGGCCACCGTGTGCAGTGCAGATGATGGCAGATCCCTGCCGGTAGCACGGATATAATCCGTGTTATTCTTCTCGGCTTCAAACCCGACCAGGAGATTGATCCCATGCTCCCCGAATTTTTTACTATAATTCGCAGTAGTAGAAGAAACCAGTTTCTGCGTACTGGTAGAAAATTCATGTACCAGACCATTTGCAGAGGAGCCGGAATAATGCTTTGCAGAATAATAAAGGTGATCTTTCACCTGTATATCATCATAGGAGAAAATACTTTTCACATTCAGTCCGGGCAGAAGGTGGAAAGTCAGGGATTCGGTAGCCGATATCCGGCGTGTATCCGAATTGTTTTCCCATTCATTATTGTAATACAATGGATTGTATGCCAGTGAACCGTATCTTGCAACCCACTCATTCCCAGTTTTGTAATCGGTAGGCCAATAAAGAGGCCACAAGAGGTTACGGGTCTGCATCAGATAGTTGGTCCCCAGATTCCGGGTGTCATTCATACCGATCAGCCGGTTATTGGCAATATTGATATTGGATCCAAATTCAATAAAGTTTCCGATCTTCTGGGTCAGGTTTATCCTTCCGTTGATCCTCCGGAAATCATTTTCGATCATCCGGCTTTTGTCCGTGGTAAAGGAAAGCGATGCATAATAATTTGTTTTATCGGTAGCACCACTCACCGAAAGGTCATTTGTCTGATAGACACCGGTACGGAACAGCGCATTTTCCCAATCATAATATTTCCCATCCCGGTTCTCCACACCATCCGTCCTGCCAATGATATTTACATTTTCGTACAACCCTACCCCATCCGTACTGAAAGTATAGCCATGAATGCCGAACCTTGACTCAAAGCGATTCAGCACCCAGGCATTTGCCGCAGCATCCGATTGACCGGCAGAAGTCCGGGAATCGTGCAGTACCCGATACAATACATTGATCTGATCCTGCGGATCGGCCGTTTCCCAGTTGTTGGTAGCCCACGAAGGCGTTAGCCCAACGGAAGTTTTGAAACCAATTTTAGGGGCGCCCATACGACCTTTCTTAGTGGTCAGAATGATCACACCATTCGCAGCCCGTGAGCCGTACAGGGCAGACGCGGCCGCATCTTTCAGCACGGTGATCGACTCAATGTCAGCCGGATTAATAGTACTCATCACATTATTGCTATTGACCACATAATCCGACAATTGTCCGGAACCACCCGAGGCCACTGGGACACCATCGATCACATATAAAGGCTCGTTGGAGGCATTCATCGATCCGATACCACGGATGCGGATCGCAGAAACGGATCCTGCCTGTCCGGAAGTCGTGGTAATCTGCAAACCGGCGACTTTACCGGTCAATGCCTGCTCGAAAGAAGGTTTGGGGGTGTCCTTGACCTGATCAGCGGTCACTGTGGCCGCCGAACCCGTATAGGTGGATCTGGTTGTGGTACCATAAGCCACTACCATCACTTCATCGATCTCCTGACTTGCTGAAGTCAGCGCGACATCCACTACACTGCGGCTTCCCACCGGAACCTCCAGGGATTGGTATCCAACCGCCGTAAATACCAGTACAGTTCCATCCTGGAGCGTCAAAGAATAGCGCCCCTGGTCATCCGTCATGGTGGACGCACTGGCTGCACCTTTCACGCTCACTGTCACTGCCGGAACCGGATCCCCACTGAGCCGATCCGTCACCACTCCGGAGACAGTCCTTTGCTGGGCAATCAAACTATGCGACAGCAAGAAGAATCCCAAAAACAGGATTAGTAAGTTTTTTTTCATAGTAAATCATAGTTAGTAAAAAAATAATTCTAAAATCTTCCCGATCTTCATATCTATATGACACAAGAATTACAATAATACTAAATTTAAGTTAAATTTTATAAAATAAATACAAATTATACGTAGTCTAAACAAACTCTCACCAATTACTTAACATAGGTGAACCATCTCCCCCGCCAGAACCCGTATTTTTGTAACACAATAAGAAAATTTACAGCTATATGAAAAAGAATATAGGATTTTTATCATTCGGACATTGGGGCAGACACCCTTCTTACCAAACAAGGTCAGCAAGTGACACCTTACTGCAATCCATTGATCTGGCCGTGGCCGCCGAGGAAATCGGTATAGACGGCGCATATTTCCGTGTGCATCATTTTGCGGAACAACTGGGCTCTCCTTTCCCCCTGCTTGCTGCCATCGGTGCCAAAACCAACAGGATCGAGATCGGTACAGGCGTGATCGACATGCGTTATGAAAACCCCTACTACATGGTGGAAGATGCGGGTGCTGCCGATCTGATTTCGGGAGGACGTCTCCAACTGGGTATCAGCAGAGGTTCACCGGAACAGGTGATTGACGGCTGGCGGTACTTTGGCTATGAACCAGAAGCAGGTGAAGATGATGGCACCATGGCGCGTCGCAATGCACTGGAGTTTTTGCAAAGACTCAACGGTATCGGCTTTGCCGAGCCCAACCCCAACCCCATGTTTCCCAACCCTCCGGGCCTACTGAGACTGGAACCCCATTCGGAAGGATTGCGGGACCGTATCTGGTGGGGAGCGGGATCCAATGCTACCGCAATCTGGGCGGCTGAAAACGGTATGAATCTTCAAAGTTCCACGTTGAAAGATGATGAAAACGGCAAACCTTTCCATGTGCAGCAGGCAGAGCAGATCAGGGCATACCGGGAAGCCTGGAAAAAAGCGGGGCATCCGCGTGAGCCACGGATTTCGGTCAGTCGCTCCATTTTTGCACTGGTGAATGATATGGATAGACTATATTTCGGTCAGCGGAGCGGAGAGGACGACCAGATCGGAGTGATTGACAACAAACGGGCTATATTTGGCAGAAGCTATGCGGCGGAACCGGATAAATTGATCGGGCAACTTTCGCAGGATGAGGCCATCAAAGAAGCGGACACGCTATTGCTGACCGTACCGAACACTTTAGGAGTGGAATATAATGTGCATGTGTTGTCCGCTATCCTGGAACATGTAGCACCCGGGCTGGGCTGGCGCTAAATATTGTAGCCTGACACGAGGGTGGGTCTTGTATTTGTTGTATATTGGTCGCGAAATAAATTACATAAACCAATTTATGAACCATATACCCAAATCCATTGGACTTCTGATTGTTATATGCTTATGCTGGATCAACGGTCAGGCCCAATATTCAAATCAGATCGAGATTGAAGAATTGTTAAACACGGACACGACCTCGGTCGGACAAAAGATCATGTATCCCACCGTGGATCAGGCACAGATCACTGTTTTCAAAATCACCATGCCACCCGGATCGGATACTGGCTGGCACAAACATGACATCCCGCTGGTTGCTTATATTATGCAGGGAAGTCTGACGGTCGAGCGCAAGACGGGCGAGTCCGTTAAATTTGAGGCTGGCAGCGCCGTTGCTGAAATGAGAGATCTCTATCATATTGGCCGCAATGAGGGAACGGAACCGCTTGTACTGATCGCTGTGTATCTGGGCGGAGACCATAAGACACTGGCAATAAAGGAATAAGGATGAAGGATTAAGGAGCAAGGATTAAGGAGCAAGGATTAAGGAGCAAGGATTAAGAATACTAAGCCGGCACAGCTTATTCCTATCCTCCCTTCGGATCCA
>JBEBWT010000039.1:0-18161 GCA_040392005.1 Parapedobacter defluvii | reverse complement strand
TTTGTAATAACGTTGGTGGCTCGAATAGCCACCAACGATTTGAAGTCCTTATCAATAGAAAAATCCCTAATCGACCAACCATGCCACGATCCATCTGCATTCCTCAGGGCAATTCTACATACGCCTTCACCTTCCTCCAGATCAACAACTCCTCCCACGACATTTTTCATCTCATCCCGGGTCAATACTGCTCCAAATTGACCTCTTAAATTATCTAACATTTTCATGATTTCATTTTGTTAGTACGGAATCCTGTTTGTTTTATTTTTCTGGTCAGAACTTCCGTAAATTTACAATTAAGTTTTATAATTCGAGCCTGTTTAGGTTAGCTACCCCCTGCCGGAGTGCCGTCCTGTACCATCAGACAAAGCCGGCACCATTGCCGCACAACACGCCATTGATAATACAGGGAATAGACAATATATGGCAGGGATACTATGCTCAGGAGGGCCAGCAAATACAAATAGGATCCGCTGGGTCCATCGTTCAGGGTCAGGATCACAAATCCCCCTACAAAATATGTGAATCCCACCTGACTCCAGCTCAGACCAAACAGCCGGGATCCCCTGGAACCCAAAACCGCATCACAATTTACACTGCCGGATCCTCCTGAGCATACCTGTTTGACAATCGGGTTGTGCCGGTCCGTTTCATAAAGCAATAGCAAAGAACCGATCACTGCACCTGCCCCAAACAACCAATAATACAATGTGAATGAGAAACCGAAACTATTTGCCTGAAAGACGCCCAGGCAGCCAGATCCAATAACCAGTATCAGGGGCAAGACATATTTGGTCCAAGTCCCTATACGCTGCCCGATGCTGTGATCCACCCTACCGGAAGCCAATGCTTCCTGGTCAGGTTCTGCAAAGAGTGCAACCAGTGAGAAACGGGCCATAAACTCCGAACGGGGGAATAAATTCCATTTTTGGGTGTCCGGGTCCAGGTATTCCATCTTGTTCCCTGCCAGTGGGCGCAGAACCGTAAAATGACGGTTTCCACTCTTATCAGGTCGCATTTGGGAGAGAAACGGGAGCTGTATATCATCGAGTTGATTTTCCTCCAAACGGACAGCAAATGTGTCCATACCACATGCGGACACCACGTCTTTAATGGATAATAGTGTCGGATAATCCGGGTGTTCCCCAAGCCGCTCGGCTACGGTATCCCTGTGTAGCTTTATCCCCAGTAGCTGCAAAAATCTGCGGGTCGCAAACCCAACGTTTTCTTCAAATACAAATAGCATGGTCAGAATAATTTTAAGAATAATTTGGTTCGAGAGTACTTCTGCCATAAATGAATGGAGGATCTTCGTTTTTTGCAAAAACTTGTTCGGCTGATTCTTAAATTTTTTAAGAATCAGCCGAACAAGTTTGAACACACAAATTATTGAAAATCAGTAGGATTATAGGTGAAAATCGCTCTTTTGGGAAGTAAAGACAAATGAAGCCTTATTTGCCCGGTAAATGTAACCGAAATAGCCGTTTTCTATTTGGATTTTGACGCTATTTGTTCAGCAATTTTTCCAACACCGCGCTATCATAGACATTGACGGCAATTACTGAACCGTGGGCGTCCACCAGCACATTCGCCGGGATCGCCCGGATATTATAGATAGATGGAACAGGTGATCTTGGCCCCTTCAGATCAGAAATATCCAGCCAGGGCAGACTATCTTTTTGCTGGGCGGCCAGCCATTGTTCCTCATTTGTATCCAAAGAAAAAGAAATCACCTGAAATCCCCGATCTTTATATTTGAAGTAAAGCGGATAAAGTTTGGTATTGGCAATCCGGCATGGGGTACACCAGCTTGCCCAAAACTCAATAAGGGTGATTTTGTTCTGGGGGTTGGATGTAAAATAGGTCTGATCGATCACCACCGTGTCTCCCGTATTTGTCCAGCCCTGAAATCCCGGCAGGACTTGTCCCACCAGCGGGCTTTTCGTATCCATGGCAGGAGAGAGGTCAGCAGGGGTTTCTCCCATCATATCGAGTTTGGCCTTCCAGGTTTTCCCATATACAGAATTTTTCACCTCATTGGACAGTGCTTCATAGATCGCCAGGTGGTCCGCATCATATACCATGTTCTGTCCTCCAATAATATATGCTGTTGCATGATTATCCGGGTTTTGATAACCCATTGCTTTTTGAAAAAGGATCTTTCTGCTTTCGATGCCGTCGATCAAATGGAGGATACTATCTGCTTCCTGCTGGCGTCCCGATTGTATAAAGCGGGCATGTTCACTAATCCAAACCCGCTTTTCATCTTCAAACTCTCTATTTGAGGATATAACCGAACTCCATAGATTATGAAATCGTGAATCCGTTATAACTTCAAACCCACTACCCGGAACCCAGGACATTGTGACATGGTAATCCGTGTTTTCAAGTAATATTTTATACGAACGGAACGATCGGGGGCTTTCAGTCTCGATGGCTATCATCGTGACGGTGGGATGGGATACATGGCCGGTCAGGATGACAGAGTCCCCATAGATATGTCCCTCAGCCAACATAGTCCGCCCTTCATTTGCAAAACCCGTGGCAGTTATGTCAATGCGTTGTCCGTCATTTATCTGATTTTGAGGATCATTGATCTTTAAGTGTATGCGGAAACTGTCAGTCTGTGCATAAGCAAGATTGGTGATCATAGATATGAGGAGACTCAGGATGATGATAGATTTCATTTTAATGTCTTTAAACGGAATGTCCCATTACTATCAATCGGTACCCGTATATCTTTGAAATATGTCATTGGGTCTGTGACCACCAATCTAAAAGAACCATTCCCTTCATTGCTTATAGCTGCGCTCTGAATATACAGCATCTAAATTCTGATTTCATAACGTATAAATGGTAGTTTGCTGACGATCATCCGGATATCTGAATGTTCGAACAGGATATTGTTATCCGTGTCCAATAACAAAACTCTTGGAATCCCCTCATCTAATTTGAAATGCTGGTAAATAGCAGCTTTGCTGTATTCAGGCAGTAGATAGGAAGGCCAGGGCAGTTCATCCTCCGCTACGGACTTTAACCATGCTTTTTCAGTTTTATCTACTGATATATTGATGATGGAAACCTTATCCGGATCCAGTAAATGGTGCCATGTCTTCAAACGGTGTTCCCTGATGCGGCAGGCCGTACACCAGGATGCACCGAAGAAAATTATTTTGTAAGGAACCGGCTGATCCATGATGGATTTCAGGGACGTTGATCCTCCGGCGGTGTCTATCAGAAGCTGCTGTTCAAATAGCCGCATATTTTCACCTATGCGTGGTTCAAGCCGGGTCAAAAGTGCCCAGGTATCCTTACCCTGTACACTTTGCTGTATATCTTCTGGGAATGTGTAAAACAGATCTTTTAATTGCTTGGAGATGTTGAAAGCGCCGGATCGGGAAAAAAAGCCCAATTGGCCCATTTCTAACGTTGATTTTTTTTCAGACGGAAGGTTGCTCAAACCGAAAAGATAAAATTTTGTTTTTATATCCTCAAACCGCGTAATGGCATCGTTACCTTCAAAATATGCCTTGCGTTTATCGGATGCATTCGCAGTAATACTGGCTTTCAGCGCATTTAGTTCAGTACTCTTCTTCATCAGGTAAGCATTTGTTTCCTCCCGGCTCATGGATAATGGATCCAGGGTGTCAATCCCGATCAGAAAATCCCGGTAAGCGGGATGCACACTGTCAATAATGGTTACATACTCCGTTTGCGCTGACTGCGCAGATAGGGAGTCCCTGGCTGACATTTCACTGGATCCAGTAAATGAACACTGTATCGTGAACAACATAAGGGGCAGGGATAAGTATTTAAGAAATTTCATAATTTAGAAAGATTTATTTGAGGCTGCATTTTAAGCAGCCTCAAATTAACAATCAATAAATCAATTCATGGTACAATTGTTTGTTTCACAATTCACATCTTCTTGATAAAAGCCTCCCTGGTCAGGGTAAACTCTCCTAAATAGTGCCTCAGCATCATCAGTCGAATACCAACAGCTTTCCATTCCTGAATGAGTTCGTAGAAAGACACAACGGCCTTCCAAGGGCATACTCCCGCCCACCACATTTTTCATCTCATCCCGAGTCAATACTGCTGCAAATTGACCTCTTAAATTTGTTAAATTATTCATAATCATAAAATTTAAAACGGAATCCGTGGTTTATATGGTTATCTCCGGAACTTCCGTAAGTTATACAATAATTTTTAATTAATTACGTCTGTTTCGATTGGCTTCTCCCTGCCAGAATGCTGTCCCGGACAGTGTTCCGGCTGTTTTTCATTTACTTCTTATGTTTTCTTTAGGGATTATTCGCTTGGCGATCCATCCCCCGGTTCTTAAGGAGGTTCTTCACCGTTATCGTATCGTTTATCCCAATTCCTAACATCCTTTGTGGTGTCAGCCTCAGTTTCATGGAACATGCGTTCCGGATTGATTTGAAGCATCGCAGGCTCCAAACGTTCTTTGTCGCAGGAGTACAATAACAATAGTACTCCTGCACCTAATAAAAAGGCGTATTTTTCATAGCAATTTATTTGAGTTAAACCATTATGAACGCGGCCGGCTTTGTTCACGTTTGCCGTAAAGGAATAGAGGGTTTTTATTTTTTGCAAAAACTTGTTCGGCTGATTCTTAAAAAATTTAAGGATCAGCCAAACAAGTTTCTATATACAAATATTTGATAATGATCTATTTACATGCAATAAACCCCTCTTATTGGGAGTAAAAATAAATTAGGTTATATTTGTACTGTAAACGTAACCTCTTATGACCATTTCGCGCGGGAAAATATCATTTTGCATTGCTTTATTTTGTCTTGGCCCGTGCTTCTTAGAGACAGTGGAGGCCCAGAATCAGTCAGATACCCTGGCAAAATATTCTTACCGGGAGCTGGATAATCTCGCTTATGAAAACAAAAATGATCCATTAAGATTATCACTTTACCAAAATTATTTTTTCAAAAAAGCACAGCAGGAGAATACAAGAAATTGGCTCGCTATATATTATAGGGATTTTGTTTTTTATCAAAAGGAGGCAGACCGGTTACCTTTCATCGACAGCGCCCTGTACTATGCCCACCAGAGCAGTGACAAGGCACTGATCGCCAGTGTTTATCTGACCAAAGCAACAGTTTATCACAATATCAAGGACTACCAGCAAGCACTGGATCATTACCTCATTGCCAATGAGTATATTGTACAGACCAACGATGTATATAACAAGTACCGCATCAAGAACCATATTGCTGGCATCAAAAGTTATCTGGGATATTATGAGGAAGCAGAGGAGCTGTTTGAGGAATGTGTCCGTTATTTTGGTCAGGAGGAAGCCAGTTACAATATGCATCGGGGCTATATCAGTTCGATGATGGGCCTGGCATGGAGTTATACCAAAACCGATCGCGTTGCGGAAAGTGTTCGAATGCTGGCCACAGCACGGGAGTCCGCAGAGAGGATGGGGTTTTCTGATCTGGATGTACATTATCTTGTTTTCAAACAGGGAATCAATGATTTCTATTTGAGGGATTACGAAGGTGCCGTTCAGAAAATAGAGGAAAAACTACCTTTTTTATATGAAAACGAGGATTTTGCCTGGGCCAGTATCGGTGAATTTTATATAGGTAAATCCTGGTGGGTACAAGGAGAACGGGGAAAAGCGCTCCCTTATTTCGATAAGATAGATGAGGTCTTCCGGTCCCATAATTATACCCACCCTGATCTCAGAGAGGCGTACCAACTACTCATCAATTACTACAAAGACCTCGGCAACAAGGATGGACAATTGAGATATATTGGTCAATTGGTCAAAGCGGACAGCGTGTTTAATCAAAACCACAAGTACCTGATAAACAATATTCACAAAAGATATACCTCCCGGGAGCTGATTTTGTCCAAAAGGAAGTTGGAAACGGCACTATATATTCAGAAAAACAAAACGATCTTGATTGCGGTCCTATCCGGTACTGTGCTTCTGCTTACTATGGCCTGGATCTATTACCAACGGAGAAAGACGAGAAAAATTGTTCAGGAGCTGATCCAAAAGATAAAAGCCTCGCAGGTGCAACCGAAACCCGTACCTTTAGTCTCCTCCAAAATTATGAAAGTCCCGGTCAAGGCTGCTATTCAAATGAAAGATGAGGTAGTGGAGCGGCTATTGAACAAGCTCGGTGAGTTTGAAGAAAAAAAGAAGTTCCTGAGACCAGACACCACTTTAGAGAAACTGGCCGAGAATTTCGAAACCAATACCACGTATCTGTCACAGGTCATCAATACGTACAAGAAACAAACATTCTCACAATACCTCAGTACTTTGCGCATTGAGTACCTCATCAACGAAATGGTGTTGAACGATGATCCGCGGATCTTCAACTATTCTATTGAGCACCTCGCAGCACTTATCGGCTATAACAGCACCTCTGCTTTTTCAAGGGCTTTTCAAAATCATACAAAAGTGAAACCTTCCGCATTCATCAAAGAGATAAAGGAAAATAGCGACTGGGCCGGACACCCCCCGATTAAATCCTCAGTTCATACCGGATAAATGGTAATTTACTGTTTTGTTGTAATCCGGGAGTTTTCATTTCTTTGCAGACAGTACCTCATTGAGCCATTGCCTGAACTTATCCACTCCGCTGAAACCGGTTTCCCTGCGTTGCAAATCACCCGATCGATCGTAGAAAAAATAGGTGGGAATAGCAGAGAATCCCTGCTGATCCATAATGTATTCCCATTGTTCCTGTGTCAGGTAATAATGATACCCCCCAATCTGATGGATCTTTTCATGCCACACCTTGAGGGGCGAGGAAGGATTCGTAATATACACAAAGACGACCTCTTTTCCGTTCATTTCTTCTTTTAGTCCAGCCGTTTGGTCCATTGCAGATAAACATGGTGCGCACCAGGTGGCCCAGAAATCAATCAGAACGGCTTTACCCGGATGATTATCGATGATAGATTGCAATAGTTGTTCTTCGGGCACGTCCGGGGTGGGCATCAGGATTGTTTTACGGGCCAGCAAATTACTTTCAATTAATTCCTTTGTGTACCGATCCGATTCTATGAGGAAATCTGTATAGGCCTGATTAGTAAAATAATTGCGGATATCAGCCTCCTGATCAATGCTCAGGGGCACAAGATCATACAATTGTTGGACAAAAGCACTGGTCACCAGCATATCACGCAAAAAAGCGGATTCAGACAAAGAGAGAAGCTGCAATTTGCTTTTTACCTGCGCCAACCAGTCATCAATATTCATCGTGCTTATAGAGGGAATATCCAGCGTTTGGTCTTTCAGTATTTTCTGATAAAATGGTTGAAGGAAATTTGAATAAAGGATGCGTGGATTGCCGATATCATATTGATCAAGAAAGGAAAAATATTGACTCTCTACGTGATCCACATTCATGTTTTCCCGATAGTCAAGATGTAAAATACTTAACAGATAAGTCGTCAGGCATAATTTCGTCATTTCCTTTGCAGAAGCGGAAATATCCGGCCGCTCTTCGGCCTGTTTGAGGGAAATCTCCAGATACCGATCACTGTAACGCAAAAAATCCGATATACTTTCAACCACCATTGAACCCTTTTCTATTTTTTGGTCGTCATTCAAAATTTCGGTGATCACATCATCCATTTGTTGCAGATCGCTTGCCATCAACCCCAGATGATCGGTCAGTTCGATCCGTACTTCCCCATTTCCATGAGGAAAGATTTGTAGTTTCGTTTCTTTATTTGGCAATAATAAAGCGTATCCTGTATAAAGATCCGAGTTAATGAATGCGTGCATAATACCAAATACCGGTATCTGAATACTGAAAACACCATTGCTGTCAATGGGAATATGATAATCTTTGAAATAAGTAAAGGGATCCGTAACGATCAATTTGATGCTGGTATCTTTACTTTCAGTCAGGTCAAAATGATCAATAAAACCACAAAATGTCGCGGGGCCATACTCAATCGGGGGAGCGGGCAACAACTGGTTTTTTTGAGAAAATAGCTGTTGTCCGATAAATAATAGGCTCAAAAGCAATACGGATTTTTTCATGGGGTTCGGATCAATTTCGTCACGAGCAGTTCTTCTAATTTCTGTTTTACATGAGGGAAATCCTGGAGGCCACAACCTCTATACACGATCTTGCCTTGTTTATCAAGAATGATAGAAGTAGGAAAACAGGAAACGTTATATCGGACATTCAACGCCGCTGGGTCACCAAATGCACTAAAAACATGGAGCCAATCCATCTGCTCGCGTTTTATAATCTCCCTCATTTTGCCAAAATTATCCCTGGTATCAACGCCGATACTGAGGATGACTAAACCCTTGTCTTTATAGGTTGCGTGCAGTTCTCTGATTTCCGGAATCAACTCAATGCAGGGATTGCACCAGGAACC
Organism: Parapedobacter defluvii; assembly: GCA_040392005.1. Classification (GTDB taxonomy): domain Bacteria; phylum Bacteroidota; class Bacteroidia; order Sphingobacteriales; family Sphingobacteriaceae; genus DASRQK01. Next base: position 9,764 of record JBEBWT010000039.1, on the reverse strand, counting down.
CCAGAAATCAATCAATACATACTGACCTCTCAATGCTTGCAGATCGATAGGGGTGTCTTCGATGGTACTGCCGGTAATATTTTCGGCATATTCACCTTCTCTCACTCCATACACAGTATCGGTAATCCCCCGGTAGCTGATCCAGGCTCGCTCAAGATACGGCGATACGGAGTCTATCACAAACTGTATCCCATCAACCGCTATTTTTTCACGAAGTTTGTAAGGAGGGTTATTGTCATTGTTTGATATCAAACTCTGATCATGCTCAGGGACTATAAAAAATTCAAAAAGACTATTATAGCGGGGCTCAGCCACCTGGCCCTGAGCAAACAATTGATAGGATTTTCCCAAAACTGTCAGCTTGGCCGTCCGATCATAATTCGATTCGACAAATAAATGCCAGATGGAGTCCTGAACGGTGTTGTAATTGGCCACACGGTTAAAAATCACCGGTTTCAATAGGATTTCCTGCTTCATCCCGGGATAGCGGATTTTGACAGCCGGTATCGCACGCATCGTACTATCCTCACGCTGTTTCTGGTTACTTTTGATGTCCCCGTCAAAGGTGTACACATACTCCCCTTTGAGATCACCGTCAAAATCCGTATCGAAAATCACTTGCCGCTTGCCGGCACCCGTGATACCATAAAAAATCCTCAGTGGAGGCAATTCCGGTGAAAAAGAATGTTCCTTGATCTTATAGCTTTCGATATCGGCCGGGACATGATACAACCCCACGGAATCCGGGGCCAGCCAGGTAATCACACGGGATCCACGAAAAGCCAAACTATCAGTTGTTTTCAAGTCCACTACAATACTGTGCTGTGCTGATATTGAAAGCGGAAAGAGGCAAAAAATGAAAATAAAAATCTTTTGCATATAACTATCTTTAAAAATAGGAACTGATTCTGTATATATGGTTTTTCCAGAACTTCCGTAAGTTAGTAATTAAGTTTTAATTAGTTGCACCTGCTTTGGTGGGCCAATCCCTGCCGGAATACCAGTGCTGAAGACCGAGGATCCCGGAGTTTTCAAAGCAGATCCTTCAACGCTTCATCCAGTTCGGGAAACAGGAATCGGTAGCCTGCCCGGCTGATTTTACCGGAGGAGACCCGGCTGCCCTCCAACAGGATGTCCGACATCTGGCCGAACAGTAATTTCATGGCAAAGGCCGGGACAGGGGGAACCAAAACGGCTTTTTCAGGGCACGGGCCAGGGTCTGGGTAAAATCCCGGTTGGTCCGGTGGTCCGGGGCCACGGCATTATAGGCTCCTTCCATTCTAGCGTCCTCCACGGCCTTGATATAGATCCCGCACAGATCGTCAATATGGATCCAGGGAAGGTACTGTCTGCCGCTCCCGATGGCTGAACCAATACCCAATTTCACGGGCATGCTCATTTTTGCCAGTGCTCCTCCCCGGCCGGTAAGGACTACACCTGTACGGATCCTGACCGTCCTTGCTCCCAGGCTTTGGAAGCGATCCGCTGCGGCTTCCCAGAGCCGGCAGGTCTCTCCCAGAAAATCAGGGGCGGCCGGGTCGTTTTCGGTAAATATTTTATCCGTGGTGACCGCTCCGAACAAAAACATACTGAACACTCTACCCGGTACATATTGCTATATACAAAAGGAAGATATACGGGCGATCGTCCGTCCACTGCAAAAGTTTTCCCATAAAGGGACATACGGACATACCTGTATCGCAGGAGGTCGACACGGAAGTATAGGTGCTATTGTACTGGCCACCCGGGCCACTCTGAAAACGGGGTGTGGGCGTGTTCAAAGGTGCAAACAGTGCCATTCAAATTTATTTTATTTTCTTTGTTTTGGACTTTTCGTGAGTTTTTGTTGATAAAATCCATATCTTCGTAGCAACATCACTACATCTACTCTAAGAAAATTATTGACCATTGTAATACTACCACTTATTCTGCAATTATGAAACACATGAAATTCCTTCAAGGTAAAATCCCAATTGTATTGATATATTTTTTGGTATTAAGTTGTCAAAAATAAGAGTTTCAATACGAAATAAATGATATAGACAAGGTTTCCCTTCTTGTTGAAAACTTTAAGATTGATAGCCTGAAATTTTCAGACTCAGGGATAAAAGTGAAACAGTCCTTTCGCCAAATGCTGAAAAGAACCATTCATTGGGAAGAGGCGAGGGCGTATAATAATAATTACTATGTACCGGTCACTTTGACATTAGATGAAGGTATTGACGGCTTGTTTAATGGAAAAACAAAGGTATACCCATATCAAGTTTTACTTATGATTTCTGAAAAGGAGTATAGCCGCGAATACACCATGCTCACATTTCTGAATGCCGATAGAGACCAACCTAAATATTCCGGTAAAATTTTATTTGAAGATTATTTCATTGGTAATACCAAGTTATCCAATTATGAAAACAACATTCCGGTTAAATACCACGGCATAGAAAAATCAAACATCAAAATGGCAGAGGCAGTGGTCAATTATGACGATTGTGAATGGATAGTTGTTGGGACTGTCTGTGTAGGTGATGTCAATAATGGGAATGCACCGGATATTTGCAAGAATTTATGGGAGTTGATCTGTCCGGATATTGGTCCGATTATCCCTGAAAATCCGTACTTTCCTCCAATTGATCCGAATGAAGGCGGTCCCGGATCTCCTGGCCCACCTTCTTCAAGCCAAAATGATGGATGTGAAGGTATTACCAAGGCAACCCATGTGACAAGTCTGTCTAACGTTGCATCGACCATCTCAAACATTGTGTCTTCGCCTATCGAAATCGGCCACCACCTTTATGCAACGAACCCTACCACATTAAACCCGATCCATGTCGGGCCTGCCCGTCCGGGGACTGTTAATAGCTGGCCTCCCTTTTATACCTGGAATCAACATAATGGTTATGCCATCGGAAGCATACATAATCATCCCAATAATTCTGCTCCTAGCCCCTCCGATGCAATGGCTGGCATATATATATCCCAAATGAGAGCAGATAATCATCCAAGTGCTGAAGTAGATTTTGTGACCAAACATAATACAACCATTGTAGTGACATCTTCGTATATTTACACCATTACGATTAAAGATGCAGCCTTATTCGAGGCTTTCCAGGCAAGCCACAAAACGGATGAAATTACTCCTATTGATGTTTATCTTGAATATGTTGCAGAGTTCTTATTGAACTTTCCAAATAATTTGGATGCAACTAAACCTGCTGAATATGCCCTTTTAATGATGTATGGAGATGCTATCAATCTGACCAGACAAGATATCAATTCTACGCCAAACCCAACGTTATTACAAGTCGATAATCAGGGTGAAGTTACATATACCGGATGTTAAATTTTAAAACTATGAAAATGAAAAATAACCTTTTTATCACCATCATATGCTGCTGCTTATCCATTTATGCTTATGGACAAAGGAGCATCCAGGACATCACGATTACCAATCCCTTATTGGAAGAAGCCAATGTGGAGGAACTCAGGGACTTTGCAAATTATCAGCGGATGTATTTTAAAAACCCAAAAATGAAATTTAGTGCACTGATTATCAATGAGAAAAATGCAAAGTATTACAAGTTGAAAGGGACGCGTGATATTGTCTATGTCATCGCTAGACTTGATTCGATTTCGACGGATAATTGGAGTGCGTCTGTAAAAACATGGATCGAAATGTCAACCTATCCCGGTCATACCCCTTATGTTGAAGAGTTGGGCTTGGGAAGGGGTGGTGGTGTTATAAGTTTTACAAAAGGCTATATAGGCAGAAATACGCATTATATGTTTTATCAAAACCCATCAGAAAGAGTAACACTTATGTTCTTTTACATCAGCAATGCAAGCGATGAAGAAAAGATAGAGAACATGCGGAATATTCTGACCAATATGACGATAAAATAATCAAAAAAGTGAAAACAAGTTCGTGATCACCATCATATAAAATTTAATAGAGGTTGTGCCTTGGTGAATGTACAACCTCACATTAAATTAACGTGAGTTCGATATAAGAAATTTCAAATTTATTTGTAAAGAAGCGGCATGTTTGTTATATTTAAATATCTAAAGTTCAAATATTTAACAAACATAACCGCTATGATTTCGAAAGATAAAGTTACAGAAATTTTTGTATCCGTCGATGACTTTTGCAAAGAATTTGGTTCTTTTTTGAACAATAAGCTCATTGGCAGGCCAAAACTCCGGAACCGTCCTTCAAAACTATCCATGTCCGAAGTGATGACCATACAGATTGCCTTTCACCATTCGGGCTACCGGACCTTCAAGGATTTTTATCTCGGATACGTGTGTGTCCATTTGCGGGACCTGTTCCCCCGGACGGTCAGCTATAACAGGATGACAGAGCTGGTTTCCGGAAGTATGCTGCACCTGTTCGCCTACCTGAAAGGTTTTGGCCTGGGGGACTGTACCGGTATTACTTTTGTGGATTCCACGCCGTTGAGGGTGTGCCATAACCGCCGGATCCACCAGCACAGGGTATTCAGGGGGATTGCCCAGAGAGGCCAGTGTTCGATCGGTTGGTTCTATGGGTTCAAGCTGCATCTCCTATGCAATGACATGGGGCAACTCGTTGATGTCCAGATTACTCCAGGCAATGTCGATGACAGGAAACCTCTGACAAATAAATCCTTCATAAACAAATTGTGGGGCAAGTTGTTCGGAGACAAGGGATCTATCTCCAAGGCGCTGTTCGGTGAACTCTTCGGAAAAGGGATACACCTGGTCACCAAACTCAAAAGAAACATGAGGTCCACTGCCCTGACACCGCTAATGGATGCCATTCTGTTGAGAAAAAGAGCCATTGCTGAAACCATTATCGACCAGCTCAAAAACATCTGCCAGGTCGAGCACTCCAGACACAGAAGCCCAAAAAACTTCTTCAATAATCTGTTCGCCGCACTCATAGCTTACAACTTCAACTTATAAAAAACTACGTTAATAATCGTAGCTAATTTCAGGGAGCATTACAGAACGAGAAGAAACCATCGCTAAAAATGAATTTCGTCGATACTAAACAACTATATTTACCCCTATAATTATATCGAACTCACGTTAAATTAAAAAGTTTTCAAAACAGATCCTGCAACGCTTCTTCCAGATCGGGGAACAGGAATTGGTATCCTTTTTGGCTGATTTTACCGGAGGAGACCCGGCTACCCTCCAACAGGATTTCCGACATCTGGCCGAACAGCATCCTCATCGCAAGTGCAGGAACAGGAGGAAACCAAAGGGGCTTTTTGAGGACATGGGCCAGGGTCTGGGTAAATTCGCGGTTGGTCCGGTGGTCCGGGGCCACGGCATTATAGGCTCCTTCCATTCCGCTATCCTCCACGGCCTTGATATAGATGCCGCACAAATCGTCAATATGAATCCAGGGAAGGTACTGCCCGCCGCTTCCGATGGCTGAACCAACACCCATTTTCACGGGCAAACTCATTTTTTCCAACGCTCCCCCACGGCCGGTAAGCACCACGCCTGTTCGGATTTTGACCGTCCTCGCACCCAGTGCCTGGAAGCGATCCGCGGCAGCTTCCCAAAGCCTGCAGGTCTCACCTAAAAAATCAGAGGCTGCCGGGTCGTCCTCGGCAAAGACTTTGTCGGTGGTGACCGCCCCATAATACCCGGTAGCAGATGCGGAAATAAAAGCTTTGAGTTTGGGGTGCCGGGAAGCGGCCACCTGTTCGTATATGTCATTTGCAGTATTGACCCGGCTGTCGAGGATCTGCTGCTTCCGCCGGGCAGTCCACCGCCCCGCCCCGATATTTGCTCCTGCAAGATGGATAATGTAATCAGCCGTTTCCACAGCCTTCATGCTGTCCGGGTCGGAGCGGCTCAGAACCGCCACTTCATAGCCCTTCGCCCTCACCTTTTTGCTGAGGTGACTGCCCACCAGACCTGTGCCGCCGCTGATCAAAACTGTTTCCATCCTTTTATCAACCAAACTTAAACAAAATGCTGGACACGGGGTACAAAATTGGCGCAGAAATGTTTTACACATATATTTAGTATATTTGGGTTATTGGGTTAAAAATTATGAAAATCCTGTCTGTTGCTGACGTTACTGCCTGGGAAAAGGGGACCGTTACGATCCAGAAACTCGCACCGGCGGAGTTGATGGAACGTGCTGCGAATGCATTATTTCAAGCTATACAGCAATCCATTGATGTGGGATCGGGTGTAGAACATCGTTCCTTTGTTGTATTATGTGGTCCCGGAAATAATGGTGGGGACGGACTGGCCGTGGGCCGCATGTTATATGCAGCGGGCCATGAGGTCAGTATCTTTTTACTGAAGCAGGATTCATACAGCGCGGAAAACCAGATCAATCAGCAGCGCTTGCGCGAAATGGATATTCCTGTGTATCCGTTTGCGCCCGAAGACCAACTGTTTCTCCCCCCTGAAAGCATCATTATCGATGCCTTATTTGGATGCGGCTTGTCCCGACCGCTGGATGACACATGGTTTGGAATTGTAAATCAGATCAACGGTGCGCCAAACCCGGTGTTATCGGTGGATATACCTTCGGGGTTATTTGCAGATAAACTCTCCCGGACCGACAACCCCATCGTACAGGCAGATATTACTTACACTTTTGCCTGTCCAAAACTCAACCTCCTGCTTCCGATGTACAGTGCATTTACCGGTGAGTTTAAAGTATTGGATATTGGTCTGGACAAGGATCTATTGGATACATTACCAAGCGTTTATCAGTATATCCAGAGTGAACATATACGGACAATCCTGCGTCCGCTAAAAAAATTCTCCCACAAGGGTACTTATGGACATGCCTGTGTCGCAGGGGGCCGCTATGGAAGCATCGGGGCGATCGTGCTGGCCGGCCGGGCCGCCCTGAAAACAGGGTGCGGACTTGTAACAGCATATATCCCGGCATGTGGTTATATTGTACTGCAATCTGCTTTTCCGGAGGCTCAGGTACAGACCGACCCGACCGACACGCATATCAGTCTTTTTCCCGAACAGATGATGGGCTATGATGCGATCGGAGTCGGCATGGGATTGGGAACACATCAGGATAGCGAAAAGGCATTATTTCAATTGCTTGAACACTTTGGAGTGACTGCCCGTACCCGGAAACCAGCCCTTCTTCTCGACGCCGATGCGATTAATATCCTTGCCAAAAATCCGGGCTGGCATGATCTCACCCCTCCTCATAGCATCCTGACACCGCATCCCAGAGAGCTGGAACGCTTATTGGGGCCGTGGTCAGATGACTTTGAAAAACTTGAAAAAGTAAGCGCCTGGAGTGCCCGATATCAGCAAATTGTGGTCATCAAGGGCGCAAACAGCGCGATCGTCCTGCCTGATGGAACTATATATTTTAATGCTACCGGTAATCCGGGCATGGCGACAGGTGGTAGTGGGGACGTCCTTTCGGGTATAATTACCTCCCTGCTGGCACAGGGATATTCACCCTCCGACGCAGCACTGGCAGGGGTTTATCTGCACGGTCTGGCCGGAGATCTTGCTGCCTTGTCCATTCACCCCAAGAGCATCATTGCTTCGGATATTATCGAGCATCTATCAGGCGCATGGCAACAGACCGTTGGTTCCTCCTCCATTTTTTCCTGATGGAAAACAAAAAAAGCTACTCTCTTGAAATAGCATTAGCCCATTGAATGAACCGCCATTTTATTCCCCTCGGTGTCTATAAACATTCCGAAATATCCCATTTCAGGACTGATTTGTGTTTTCGGAACAATAACTTTTCCATTACTGTTTTCTACTTTGTCCAAAATGGGTTGTAAATCGTTTCCACCATTCAGATAAGCGATAACCCCGTCAGATGAAGGTCTGTAATCTTCGCCATGTACGATTGCTCCCGAAACATTCTTCCCGTCAGTAGGGAAAAGGCCCATTTTTGTGCCGAAGAATTCTGTTTCCTCAATTTCCAGGCCTAAAATTGCTTTGTAAAAAGATACTGCTCTGTTGAAATCCACTGAAGGAATTTCAAACCAACTGATTAAATTTTCCATTATTAAATAATTTTATGATTAGACTGCAAAATTGCTGTATTAATAAAATATAAAATTGTAAAAATGCGACAGGCCTAATCTGCAATAAAAAAAGAAGTCATTTTTAGGGATTTGCCATAAAATTCTTTTGGCGTAAACCCTGTAAATTCTTTGAAGTCTTTGATGAAGTGAGCCTGGTCGTAATATTCGTTTTCGTGGGCTAAAGTGGTGAAATTTTTGAAGTTGTTGTTCAGCAACATTTTGAGCGCGGCCTGCAACCTGATCGTTTTTGAAAGTTGTTTCGGGCTTAAACCAATGGCCGATAAAAATTTACGTTCCAATTGTCTGCGGTTGATATCCGTTTGTTTGGAAAGCTCATCAACGGAAAGTTGTCCGTTAGCCGTCAAAATAGTTTCCACGGCTGATTTTACAATACGGTCAAGGGTTTCAATGTCAGTCAGTCGATTTATTAAAAATGTTTCGATCAATTTTATCCGATCCGGAGTTGAGCCGGCTGTTAAAATCTTTTGCTCGATTTCCAGTCCGTCTTTTCCAAACAATTTTTCCAATGAAACGGCTGTATTTTCCATTTCCTTTATTGGAATAGTTGCAAAAGGTAAAAATCCGCCGGGATGAAAACGAATGGAAAAAATGCCTGTTTCGCCTGTCGGTTCTATTTCAAGCGGTCGAGTCAGTTGCCCTATTAAAAAGCATCTTGGCTGGGTAATGCTGTGTCCGCTTCCGGTATATTGTTTGTATAAGTCGCCATAATGGAAAATCATTTCCATACAGCCGTCAGAAACGATGGTTTGCTTTTCAGGCGTTTCTGCTTTCGGGCTTTCCAATGTCCAGTAACACTTGACAAATGCCGCTAAGTCTTGATCGGGTTCAAATGATTGGTAATTCATTTATTCACGAATTGGTTAAAAATTAAAAAGAGCACCAACCGCCAGAGATTGATGCTCTTTTTAATTAAGTAGCCCGTAGGGGAATCGAACCCCTGTTTCCAGAATGAAAATCTGGCGTCCTAACCCCTAGACGAACGGGCCGGTCTGTTGGCAACCTGCCGGCTTGAAAACCTGTGGAATTGCTTCTTTGGGGATTTCAAGTGTGCAAAGATAGGTTTTTGCTTTTATATTCAAAATTATTGTGTGCAGAATTTTTTATCTTTGCCCCGGCCCACTTGTGGTGGAGCCGTAATTTATTAACCATTAAACGCCGTTTGCAGCGGTATCAATGTAGTATGAAAAAATATCAGACCCTGCTATACTATTGTTATAGCCCTATCGAAAATGCGGAACAGTTTGCCGCGGATCACCTTGAATTTTGCAAATCTCTGGGCCTGACAGGCCGGATCATAGTGGCTGACGAAGGCCTGAATGGGACGGTATCGGGTACTCCGGAGGCTTGCAAGGCTTATATGGATGCGGTACATGCCGATCCGAGATTCGCCAGGACAGATTTCAAGGTGGATGATGTGGACGAGCCTTCCTTTATCAAAATGCACTGCAGGTACAAATCGGAGATCGTGTATTCCGGGCTGCGGGATCCAAAAGAAATCGATCCGAACCGGGAGACGGGCAAGCACCTGGAGCCGGAGGAGTTCAGCCGGATGAAGGATGATGAGGATGTGATTATCCTGGATGTGCGGTCCAATTACGAGCATCAGGTCGGCCGGTTCAAAAATGCCATCACGCTGGACATTGAGAATTTCCGCGAGTTCCCGGAAAAAATCAACGAATTGGCCCAATTTAAAGATAAAAAAATCCTGACCTA
>JBEBWT010000038.1:0-18779 GCA_040392005.1 Parapedobacter defluvii | reverse complement strand
CCCGGCCGGAAAGCCGGGCAGGAAATTCGCCCAGGGCATTGACAAGGCCATGATCACCTATATTCTGACGGATAAAATGCCCTGCCTCCATTTGTGGATCTTCATAATAATAGGTGTCGGCATCAAAGTAAAACAGGGCTTTCCCGTTCTCCTGCCAGTACCGGAACAACCGGCTTTCACAGGCATTCAATGCATTAAATCCCACAAAAATCACCTGCTGAAAATCTGCGGCCACATCCTTGGATTCCGGACTTCCTTCCGCCAGATCCCGGTAAATCCCTGCGATGGTGTGACTGTGCTGTTCCCGGAGGGCGGCATGAAAACGATGGTACAATTGCGGAAGCAGTCGCCACAATTGCAGGAAGCGGGCCTGCATCTCCGTTTGCCGGTCCTTTGAAAAGGCAGACCAGAAACGGACCAGAAACTGCTGCTGTTCCTCGGTCAGAAAATCAAATTGTCGATCCAGACGGGCGATCTGCTCCAGCTCCCGGAAGATCATATCCACATTGACCAGCTCATAATCCAGTTGCGCAAAATCATCCAGCATAATTTCCCCGATCGGGAAAAACTGATCCAGTGAATCTTCAAAGCCGGGATTCTGCTCACGCTGCAGGGCCGTGTAAAGCTGGTTGAGCAAAAAAACCTGTGCCGTCCGGTTGATTTCCTGACGCTCCGTAGATTGCCTCAGAAATTCCTGAACGGTAAAAAATTGTGGGCTCCAGAATACCTGCCCCTGCAGATCGGCCAGGTATTTTTTGAGGTAATGGACCGGCCGCTGGTTGTTGAATACAATGGCAATATTCCCAAGATCCCGTCCATACCGCCTGACGATATCCCTGGCCACCTGCTGCAAAAACGGGATCTGTATTTGTGTATTATTTTCCATTAACTGCTACCATTTCATGCTGCAAAAAGTAATAGAGATAGCCCTTGACATCAGGCAGGCCCATTTGTTGCAGAAAATCCATATAACCCTGTAATTGCGCAATATGCGAAGGATCTTCCAGTGTGGATGAAAGTTTGAAATCGATCACTACTGTTTCCTGATCTGCGAACAGCACCTTATCAGGGCGCCAGGTTTTACCATTTTTATCGATAATGGCCTGTTCGTTTCCCTGACGGTAATCCGCAGTGAGCAGGGGACCTAAAACCGGGTGGGACCAGGCCTGATCCAGCAATTGGACGGCCCGCTCTCCTTCCGTCTGACTCAGCCTTCCTTCGGCAACCAAATGGGAGACCGCTCCCGCAATATCTTCTGATGCCTGCAAACTGGCCATCATTTCATGCAGAGCAGAGCTGAACATGGCGGACAAGCGTTGCTTTTCACGTTTTTCAGGATCCATATCATACTTTGTGGAAAGCAGATTGATCAGGAGATCGGAGCCGGGATAGCCGCGGATGATCAGATCCGATCCCTCGTGATCAACAACATCGTCACCCTGTTTTACTTCCGGATCTGTTGCTCCCGAAACATATTTGTCAGTGCCCAAATACAAACTTCCGGAGGTAGTAACCTGTGCATGTTCACCCAGCACCTTATAGATGAGCTTTCCAACATCAGTGACATTCACCCCATCCCGTGGCGAGCCCCCTTCTTTATCCGATGCCTGCTTGCCGCTATCCTGTTTCTTTGCTACCGGATCCGGGGCCAGCATCCACAAAAACGTCCTTGCGCGGGTCGTCGCCACATACAAACCATTGAGCGCATCCATATAATTATACAATTGCTCCGTGTAATACTGGCCGAACAGGACGGACTCACGTACCTGTCTCCCAAATTTGAGGGGGATCCGTTCAAAATCCGATACTACACGTTCCCCGGTCACATCAAACCAAACCTGACCGTCGGGTTTGCCCGCCAGGTTCCAGGTGCAGAAAGGAATCATGACCGCTTCATATTCCAGCCCCTTCGACTTATGGATGGTCAGAATTTCCACCGCATCCTGATGGGTGCCGGCCGATAGCGGGGTGGATGCGCCTTCTTCATCCCAGAATTCCAGAAAACCTAACAGACCGGAGCCATTATTCTTCACAAACGCAGCCACCGAATCCATCAGGGCCAACAGATAAGGCATGGCCGATGCATCTTCATTAAAGTCAAAATCCCGGATCAACCTTTCCACCAGACTGGCCAATGGCAATTGCTTCAATTCTCCCCAGGCCTCCAGCAGTCTGCCCGGTAAAAATGCCGCTAAACCCTGCAATCGTCCTTCGCCTACCGCCAGCCAGGTTTCCACATCCGGAGTCCGGCCTTTTGCTGCTCCGTACTCGAATACCATCTCAGCCAGAAAACTATTGAACTCCCGGCCTTCATAGGCCAGAAAACGCAGGGCAGCAATAATGGCCCGGACTGCCGCATGGCCGGACAGCAGCAGCGCGTCACCGGAAATAACCTGAAATGCATAGCCTTCCCGGGCCTGTTGCGCCCTGAAAAAATCAATCAGCAGTGTTGCTTCCTTCTTTGTTCTCACCAGCACACCGATCTCGCCGGGGCCAAATCGTTTCTGTGCAATCCATTCAGCGATCTGATCGAATGCCTTTGCGCAAGCCTGCTCCCTGAAAGCAGACATACTGATCCGCCCTGTTTCATCTTCCCCTACTCCTATGTATTCGATATGGATGGCTCCGGGATCCGGTTCCGGTCCGCCCTGTCCGGACGGAGGAATCTCCTGTACCGCATCCTCATAAGCCCTGAGAATGGTATCGTGCAGGCCCGCTTGCTCCCAATACAATGCATAATCATCTCCCATCGCGTTGCCCGCCTGTCCATTGATTTCATGCTGAAGCACTACGGGCAATCTGGTATAAAGGAAATTATTGAACTCAACGATATTCCGCCCGCTCCGGAAATTATACCGCAGGCTATCCTTGCTGATCAGCCTCCGGGTGTCCGGCAGATGGAAAGCCCTTGCGACCCCTTTTTCCACTCCCTCCAGCAGGATCCTGAAATCTCCATCCCGCCATCGGTAAATACTTTGCTTCACATCGCCCACGATCAGGTGGGCGGGATTTGACTGTCCCCCGCTCCCCAGCGCATTGATCAGCAGGGGCATCAGGTTGTCCCACTGGGCATGTGAAGTGTCCTGAAATTCATCAAACAGGAAATACCGGTAGCGGTTGCCAATCTTTTCCCAGATAAAGGTGGGGTCTCCCTGTTCAGTGCGACCGATTTTGGCCAGCAGCGTCTGGGCATCGGAAATCAATTGCGCCCCATTATCCGAACGCCATTCCGACAGGAGATCCGCCATATCCCGTAGCAGACGGAGATAGTGAATATTTTCATCCACAGCTTTCAGCAGGTTGTAACGGGGCAATTCTTCGTTCAAGACCTGTTGCAGGTGCGTCATTTCCGGATTGAGTCGGGTAAACAACGCCTCGACCTGCGCTGTCCTGCTTTTGGCAGACTGATATTCATCCGGGCGGTCACTCAATTTTTCCACTCCCTTCTGCAAGGCTTCCAGATCACCCGGATGCTCCTTATATTCCTTGAATTTTGTCAGGAAATTGCGCCCTTTATAATAAAGATCATCCGCCGTCACCCCGGATTTTTCGATGATTCCGGCAATCAGCCGGGTACTGTGCAATACTCTTTCTTCAAATTCCCTGATACCCACCAGTGACCGGTCTGCCACCCTTTCAAACAAATCTTCATTCCCCTTGCGGGAATACACTTCCTCCAGCTTCCTGAAATCGTCCGAAAAAATAATCCTCGACAGCTCGAACAGTGCTTTGTTGATATTCCAGGATTTATCCTCTTCGATCTGCCTGAGCATCCGCACCACCATCCAGTCAAACAGATCCTGATTGTCATGGAGCTGTGCGTACAGGCGATCCATCAGGTCCCTGCCCACTTTGTCCGTATTCAACTCGATGCGGAACCCGCTGTCCAACCCCAGTTCATAGGTAAATCCCCGGATCACCTGCTGCGAAAAACGGTCAATAGTCTGCACCGAGAAACGGCTGTAATCATGCAGGATCCTGCGATAGGCCTGATCCGCCCGATCCCGGATCTGCTCAGGGGTCCAATCCGGAAAGGAAGGGTGCAACGCCTGGAAATAAGCGCCGGATTTTGTGTCTTGTTTGCCGGCAGCCAGCGCCTCAAGGGCTTCCAGAATCCTGGATTTCATTTCAGCGGTCGCTTTATTGGTAAATGTCAATGCCAATATTTCCCGGTAGGAAGTAGGCCGGTCCAGCAGCAGGCGTAGAAAATGAGTGGTCAGTGCAAATGTCTTTCCCGATCCTGCCGATGCTTTGAGGATTTTCAGGGGTGGGGTCGCATGGGTTGATCCAGTCCCGGTTTCATTCATTTTCACTTCATTTTCCAATGATCCACAAATAACAATAATGCTACCCGGCTTACTTGCCTAATAACCTACCATCCCTCTTATTCCATGCACGATGGTGTCAAAGAGATTCTCCAGGTTGAGCCCCTTGCTGTAATTAAATATAAATAAGCCCACCAGCAATAAGATGGCGATGACTATCAATCTTTTGAACATGTAACCCAGGATCACAATAGCCAGCGGAATCAATATCAGGTAATACCAATGGATAAAAACAGGGTTGATCCCCTTTGCACTTTTGACCACATAATATAATTTGCCGGTGGAACCGGATTGGTTCTGATGCTTGATAAATACAAAAACCGAGGACTCAATGGCATTCGGTGCAATCCCGACTCCATCATTGAAACGAAGCTCCTGCCGGAATCCGTTGATGACAAATTGAAAGGTGCCGTTGATGCTTTCCTGGGGATGACCCGATGAATCGATCGCAATAATGGCCAGTTTGTCATTTTTGATCAGGTTTTCCCTGATCTCGAAATCCCGGATACCGCCTTCCTGCGCAAAGACCCCGGAAATAGGGAACGAAAACAGAATGAAAAGCAGACAGATGCGGCTTTGCAGAGCCAGTAAGGTCTTCATGATCAGTGTGTGTTAGTGAACACACAATAATAGTAAAAAAATCAATACGGAACAGATGATATTCTTGTATTATATCTGATTTTTGTATTTTGTCCACTGTAATCAGACCCATTCACAAATTTAAAAGCGGGTCCATCACATTTACTTTATTTTTATTTTATGACGATTTCATTTAGATCAATCGCGTCACTGCTCGCCATGCTGATGCTGATGACAACATTGACATTTGCGCAGGAAACCTTGTTGTTGCGCAGCCCGAGTATCAGTAAGGATCATATTGCCTTTGTTTATGGAGGGGATATCTGGATTGCGGACCGGGACGGAAGCCAGGCCCGCCGTCTCACCATCAATCCGGGATCAGAGCTGAATCCGGTGTTTTCTCCTGATGGCAAACAGATTGCCTTTACCGGAAATTATGATGGCAATACAGATGTCTATACCATTTCCATTCTGGGCGGTGAACCAAAAAGGCTGACTTTCCATCCGGCAGCGGATGTAGTAAGGGGCTGGCTGAACAATTCGGAAGTCTATTTTACCTCTACCCGGGATTATCAGTATGCGATCAGTCCGAGGCTCCACCGTATTAGTGTCACCGGGGGGCCTTCCTTCCCGCTGATCATGCCGGAAGCCTATCAGGGCTCTCCCTCACCCGATGGAAAGTATTGGGCCTATATCAAAAACACTGATCCCACCGAAAGGGCTCAGGTCGCCTTCAAGCGGTATCGGGGCGGCGGGATGCCTTCGATCTGGATCTTTGACAACCAGAGCCATGAGATCGAGACCATTCCCGGCGAACGCTCGAACGATGTCAAACCACTATGGATGGGTGACGGCAAAATTTATTTCCTGTCGGACCGGGACAAAATTGTCAATGTTTTCAGCTATGATGTAAACAGCAAAAAAGTTGAGAAACTGACCAATTTCAGGGATTACGATGTGCGCAGCCTGAACGGACAGGGCAGTACACTGATCTTTGAGCAGGAAGGACGCATCCATACGCTGGATCTGTCCAGCAAGAAATCGACTGCGCTGAAAATCAATATTCAGGCAGATGCCCTCTACAAACGGCCTCATTATGTGGATCTGAACCGCAACATCCGGGCATATAGTATTTCTCCGACCGGACAGCGCGCCTTGTTTGAGAGCCGGGGTGAAATCTATACCGTCCCACGCGAAAAGGGGGATGCCAGGAATATTTCCAATTCTCCGGGCACACACGAACGTTTCCCGGCCTGGTCACCGGACGGCAAGTGGATTTCGTATGTCTCGGATGCCAATGGCAACTATGAGTTGGTGCTGAAGGATCAATCGGGGAAAAAGGAAAGTCTGCAAATCCCTTTGGGAAAGACTACTTTTTATTTTGAACCGACCTGGTCACCTGACAGCAAAAAACTGTTCTACAATGACAGCCACCTCAATCTGTATTATGTGGATATTACCACTAAAAAAGTCGTCAAAGTAGATGACGACCGTTTGGGTGCCCATACCGGGCGGACCGGCAACCATTTCCAGCCAACCTGGTCACCGGATTCCCGCTGGATCGGATACATCAAGACCCTACCCAATACCGTACCTGCACTTTTTGTATATAATCTGGAAACAACAACGTCCCATCAGATCACCGACGGCATGAGTGCTGTGCAGGGGCCTGCTTTCAGCCGGGACGGAAAGTACCTGTTCTTCTCCGCCAGCACCAATACAGGTTTGACAAACAGCGGATTGCACATGTCAGCCTATGAACGGCCCACCAGCTATAATGTGTATGCTTTCATTCTGTCAAAAGACACACCTTCTCTCTTCCAACCTGAAAGTGATGAGGAAACGGTGAAAGTGGAATCAGATAAAAAGGGGGAATCAGATAAAAAAGAGGGAGATAGCAGCAAAACGACTGGAAATGCGGGAGCGGACAAGATGGCGGACAATAAGAATGCTGCAGCCAAGACCCCGGGAAATAATGCAAAAGAAACAGAAACAAAGATTGATCTGGACAATATTGGGGATCGGATCCAATCTTTGCCCCTGCCGGCCGGTTATTACCGTTTGGATGGAAGTGTGGCAGATTTGCTGACCTATCAGCGGGGAGCCACTATTGGTGTTTATGATCTGAAAAAGAAGGAAAACAGAACCCTCATCGAAGGAGGCCGTGGCTTTGAAATCAGTGCAGACGGCAAAAAAATGATCTATTCGGCAAGAGGTTCGTATTATATTGTCAATGCCGGCCAGAAACCGGCGACTCCGGAGACCGGCAAGATCAGCGTGGACAATATCAAGCAATTGGTGGACCCCACAGCCGAATGGAAGCAAGTTTTCAATGAAGTCTGGGCCATGCAAAAAGAATATTTCTATGTAGAAAATATGCATGGTGCGGACTGGTCAGCAATAAAAACCAAATATGAAAAATTCCTGCCCCATGTCAATCACCGCGCAGATCTCGGTTATCTGCTCAATGAGATGATGGGGGAAATGGTAGTCGGCCACAACTACATCTATCCTGGAGATGAGCCTTCGACCCCATCGGTCGCTACCGGTGTGCTGGGTGCCGATTATGTAATCGAAAACGGTCTGTATAAAATCGGGAAGATCCTGTCCAGACTCGACTGGAATCCGGGATTCAAGGCACCACTGGCAGAACCTGGCCTGAATATCCAGGCCGGCCAGTATATATTGGCCGTAAATGGCATAGACCTCACGGCTGCTGTCGATATTCACAGTTTGCTGGAATATACCGTTGGCAAGCAGGTCACTCTGACACTGAATGATAAACCCGGCAGGGAAGGAGCAAGGGATGTAGTCGTAGTACCGATCAGCTTTGGTGATGAAATGTCGCTCCGGCAGATGGACTGGGTAGAATCCAACCGCAGAAAAGTCGATGAGCTGAGCAAAAACCAGATTGCCTATGTCTATATGCCCAATACCGGAGCAGGGGGTTATACCTTCTTCAACCGTTATTACTTCTCCCAGATGGACAAAAAAGCCCTGTTACTGGATGAGCGCAACAATGGTGGCGGATGGGTCGCAGACTACGTGATCGACCTGCTGGCACGCGAGCAGGTGAGTGGCTGGGCCATCCGGGACGGCCGCGGCTTCAACACGCCGGGCAATGGTATATACGGCCCGAAAGCCATGATTATCAATGAAAATGCCGGTTCCGGTGGAGATATGATGCCTTATATGTTCCGGGAACGGGGGCTGGGCCAGTTAGTTGGCCGGACTACAATGGGTATCCTGGTGGGAATCAGTGGATATCCTCCTTTGCTGGACGGTGGGCGGATCACCTCGCCGAACTTCGGGATCTATGATACCAAAGGTAACTGGATCATTGAAAACGAGGGGGTTGCTCCGGATATTTTTGTGGAACAATTGCCGAAGGATCTGTTGCAGGGCCGCGATCCCCAACTGGAGCGGACCATTAATCTGTTGCTGGAAGAAATGAAAACTTATCCGTACAAAAACATCAGGCAGCCTGCTGATCCGGTAAGGGTAAAATAGAAATACAATAACTAATCTGTTCTGGTTTAGGAACAGGTAAAGAGGTTACAACAGGGTAATGGCGTTGCGGTTCAGCAAAACCTTACCCTGTTGTTCCATTTTCTTCAATAAGCGGGAGATGACCTCACGCGAGGAATTGAGATCATTGGCGATCTCCTGATGGGTCATGGAGAGGGTTTTGGTGTGGAGGTTGGCTGCCTGATTCTGCAAATAAAAAGCCAGGCGTTCATCCATTCCTTTGAAGATCACATGATCAAGCACTTGCAATAATTCTTCAAAACGGGAACGGTAATTGTCGATCACAAAGGCATACCAGGTCCGGTAATCCTTCATCAGCGTTTCCATCAGGTGGACGGGTACCAGCATCACTTCGGTGTCTTCGGTCGCTTTGGCGGTGACGGAGCTGGTTTCCTGCCGGATGGCACACATCATGGACAGAGCGCAGGCCTGCCCCGGTTCCAGAAAATACATGAACAGCTCCCCACCGTCTTCTCCTTCCCGGTAAAGCTTGATCTGTCCCTTCAGGACCAGCACCATGTGCTTGATGTATTGCCCTGTGCGCATAATTTCCGTGCCGGCCGCAAAGGTTTTGATCACCGATGACCTGTGCAGAAACTCGCTCAGAGGCTTTTCAAATTGGGGGAACAAAAGGGATAGATCCATAAGCATGCGGTACGTGTAACCTGGCAATGCTACTGCCTACTTCACTTTCCTCAAAGCTTTTTGCGCCCTGCGCTGGGCCGTGTTGATCTTATACTGAAACCAGCGATCTTTGAAAACCTTGCGCATGGTGTCGTCAAAGTTCTTGGTGATCACGAGATTGCGGAAACCCCTCCACTTATCATAAATTTTGGACGGCAATGCACGGACAGCGATGGAATATCCTTCTGTTGGATATTGAATATAATGCCACCAGCCGGAAGGCATGAAAATAGTCTCTCCCGGATGGATCTCCGCTTCATAGCCATTCAGATGTTTCAAAGCCGGGAATTTTTCATAATCCGGATCCTTGAGATTGGCAATACCGTGGAAATTGTATGGCAATTTGTACATCAGATCCGATTGTTCCAATGGAAACAGCCAGATTTTTTTGGTCCCCTTATACTGTGAAAGAAAGACATGGGACATGTCGATATCAAAGTGATTTCGGGTACTGGAGCCCTCCCCGCCAAAAAACAGGTAAGGCAACCATTGCAGGACCTTTCCGCCGGTGACATCATTATAAATAATATCCTTGTTCAGCTCGGGTTTCAGTTTCATCAGGTTGAACAGGAAAATCCGCAGGTCGGTCGGTCCGCTTTCGATCAAATCCAGGTACTCTCCAAACTTCATTTTGGCAACGGGGCTGCTTGCCGCCTTGTCATTGGAAGCATCTTCCTTTCCCAGCAATGCTACTTCTTTATCCCCGGCTATTTCCTTGAAATAGTCGTAGTTCCATTTGGTCCAAGCCGGACTATCCTTGCTGACAAAATCCTGCAAAACTACAGGAACGCCTGCATTGAGATATTTCTTCTTAAACTCTTCGGTACTGATTCCGGAGATTTTTTCTACTTTTTTTAATTGCACGATTTTCTATTTATGTCTGAACAAAACAAACTTAAAAACTAAATGAATACGCCCACCAATTTACGTCAAATTTGACAATAAAATTAAATTTGGGCATATAAAAATACACGCTATTTACGTGCCAAAAAGCATTTTCGGAAAATAGTGACGAAGATCAATTTTGCGAGGGTGCGCCAAAATCATTTCGGGGACGCGCCGCAACCAAAGCGGACGATCAATAGGACCAGCGTTTCTGTTCGAAATCGACCAGGGCTTTTTTGATACGTTCTGATTCATAAAGCCGGTCAATACCCTCTGAAATATAATCCTTGATCCGCAATCCATCCGCCCTTTCCTCCTTGACCACATAAGAAGTAAAGAGACGACGGGTAAACACATCGTCGTAACTGAGCCCGCTCGCATCATTTTGCCGGGAAGGCGCATCCTTGCTGACCAGTATATGCCTGGCTTCGGGGAAATATATCCAGAATGCCGGATAAGCATCAATATCCATGGCCGGGGCCGACAGACCAATACCTTCCGGTAGGTTTCCATACTCATCGCCAAAATCGGATCCGCCACTAAGCTGATCGGTTTTTGGGGTTACCAGTGGTGCTATGCCCACAATACGGACCTCAAATACGGAGCGGTTCTTGTCGAAAATCCAGTCTTCCTTGATCCGGAAGCGGATGATATCTTCAGGATTGAATGAAGCGGCTTCAAACCGGGAGGAAACCACATTGCCCTCCTCATCGTATTGTTCGACCAGCGTACTGTCGCCACCGAAACGTCCCAGCACCTGATCGGCCGGCAGAATCGTTTTGAAACTGTCACCGGTAGGATCCTCAGCCGAAGGGGTTGGATCATACGCCGTCAGTTCTCCGGCAAGTACCGCATCCATGATGATCTGCATCAGATTGGCTCTTGGCGAAGCGTAAATCGCATTGGACCGGTCCCGCAGATCAAACTCCTGCCAGATTCTGTGCACATAAGCCACATCATCGGGCCGGACACGGGCATATTCCATCACCTTTCTGTCCTGCAGATCTTCTTTTTTCAAAAATCCGTCCACAGGGGGTTCTCCGAGCGGAATGGGGGTCGTACTATTCGACAGGTTTGCCTGCTGTGCCGAAACCACGTTTACGGACAGCAACAAAACCAATATTGCAAGGGTGAAGTAATTCTTCATAACCATTTTAATTTATTCTGAATGACAAGGCATCGACCTCTCTTTGCAGCCCGTCCGGCCCGACGACGATGATGTCATAAAAATACACAAATGAATTTGGCGTGATCGTCTGCAGCGCATTTTTCATCGGAGCAGAAAACGTGCCGTTTGTGGCCTGATAAGGGCCGAGGGGATCCACCCTGGGCTTCTGTACAATCATTGAGAATCTGGCAACCGTAAACCGGGCATCAAATTCAAAATCGTCCAATCCCGCAAAAATGCGCTCCTGCCCACGGATCTGGGCCACGGAAAGGGTACCCGAAGATTTCCCGGCCACTTTTGCAGAGGGTTTCGGGATCCGCTTTACCCTGAAATCGGTGCTGCCCAGCGCCTGCACCTGATCACCGATACGGGCCGACACACTGATCTTTGCTGTTCCTGGTTCGGTGACTCTGGCGACATAATTTCCGGCACTGCCGGAAATGGTCACCCCCTGGCCACTGACCGAGATTGCTTCTTTGGGAATCCCGGCCGCTGAAACCGAAATGGGATTATCCACCCCGATATACAATACTTTGGTTGCTTCGGCGGACACCACCGCAGAAGGCCTGGCCACCTGATAGGTCTGGGGCTCTGTCCGGTACTCTTTGACCGTACCATCCGTCTGCATGACCCGCACCGTACCGACCCAGTTGAATATCCCCTCACTCGAAGTATTCACGGTGTAAGTCGCCTGCCCGTCCTGCACCCGCAGCGGCGCGCCACCTACGGAAATATCCGGGTTGGACTGCGAATCATAAGCCGTCAGAAATACTTTGGCGGTGTAAGGCTGACCCTGAATAATGTAGGATGAAGGCGCCACTGCCACCGCAGCGAAACGGTCCAGATTGACCACTGCCATGTCCATCTCTCCGAAAATATACTTTACCACAGCGGACTCCGCATTTTTTGCATCCGCTTTTATTTTTTCCAGCATGGTAATGGCCGCCGTTAATGGCACGCCATCCCCAAAATTGGCCTGTTCCCAGCTTTTCTTGATCCCTCCGCGGGCAGGAGGATCCACCGCCTCCAGCGAAAAGGGCACTTCATTCCGGGTCAGCTCATTCAATCCGTTTTTGGTATCCAGTACCAATGCTTTCAGACGACTTGCATGGCCGGTATGGATCATCTGCCGGGTACTGATACTCAGGTTGTCTCTTTTGCGCAGGTCTCCGGTCGATTCGAGAATTCCTCCCCCCTCTTCAGTCATTATCTGCTTGACCGAATCTATAAACCCGGTCAGGTTCAGCACATATTGACTGGCTTGTTCGGCTTTTTGCAAAACCGGTCTGGCCCGCTCCGGCTCATCTTTGAGCTTGGTAGCACGGAAAGCATCGTACATATTATCGATACCGGCCTGGGTATTTTGTGTGGAAGTCCCCAGGCTCACCGTCAGATTCCGGAAGGCGTCCAGAATGGAGTCCGGCACATTCAATGCGACCAGCCCCAACAGCACCAGATAAAGGATGCCGATCATTTTCTGCCTGGGTGTCTCTCTTTTTCCTGCCATTCTAAAATCGGGTTTAAAAATTAGTCAAGAATCGGTTCAGACACGGGATTGGTTCATAGCAGCCAGCATATTTGCATACACAACATTGAGGGATGCCAGATTCTTGTTGAGCGTCTGGATCTGCTCCCTAAGCTGCTGCGTGTCCGCAGTCGAGTCCGTGAAACCCTGGAGGCTCCGGGAAATATTTTCATAATGTTGGGTGATCGCTTTCATCTTATGGTCGGATTGCTGCATCTCCAGCTCATACATGCCGTTGAGTTGCTGCAGATTGCTGGCCAGGCGGCTGATCTGCTCCTGATAGCTGCTGGTATCCACATTGGTATGGCCAATCCCGGCCAGATCCCTGGACACTCTTTCAAAAGACTCATTCAGGCGATTGAATCCTTCAGAAGTATTTTTCAGGGAGGTCGCAAACTGATTGGTTGCCAGCGATACATCCGATACGTCCGAAATCGCCTTTACTTTGTCACCGAATTGGCGCAAACCATCCCCCAGCCTTCCGATCAGTTCAGGATTGACGTCTCCCTGCTGCAACAGTTTATCCAGTGCATTCGACGCTCCGGCATTGGCATTGCCCGCGTCTGCTGCCACCGTTTCGGCCTCCGGTGCTTCCTTCTGGAAACCCAGTAAAAGGAACAGGAAGGCTTCGGTACCCAGACCCACGATAATCATCCAGTCACCCCAGGGCCAGTGCATCAGTTTGGCCATCAATCCGATGATCACCACTGTTGCTCCCCATGATATGATATTGTTTATACCTACTTTGAATTTTTCTTTTTGTGCCATAATATCAGCTATAATTATTGCTATCGTTTATTTCTTTGTCACCGCCGGTCAGGGACGGTTCGGTTGATACTCCTGAACCCAATATAGGAGCGGGACGAATCCTGGTATTCATACGTCCGGGAATCTGTGGAAATATAATCCTGCGTATCCTTCCAGGAGCCCCCCTTCACCACTTTCCTTTTCAATGCCTTGGGATCATTGTCATTTGCATTGTATTTGTAGTAAGGATTGAGGTCATGTACAAATATAGAAGCAGATTCATCGTAGGCATCACTGGTCCACTCCGCCACATTTCCGGCCATATCGTATAAACCAAAATCATTTGCTGCATAATTGAAAGCGACAGGAGCAGTATAAGCATACCCATCATCTATATAATCGCCCCGGCCCGGTTTGAAGTTGGCCCTCAGAAATCCGCCCCCATCACGGGTGGTGTGATCCCCCCAGGGGTAAGAAACCGCGCCCCTGCCCCCATTGGCGGCAAATTGCCAGTCTGCTTCAGAAGGCAGCGAAAAGGGTTGGATCTTCCTTCTTTCATCCGGTTCATTCGGTTTGCGTATCGCTTCCTCATCCTCAAATTTCTTAGTCCTCCAGTGGTTGAAAGCTTCTGCCTGTTTCCAACTGACACCTACCACCGGATATTCATCGTAGGATTTATGGGAGAAATAACCCTGTACCATGGGTTCATTCTGCGAATAGCTGAAATCGGCAATCCAGACCGTAGTATCCGGGTAAATCAGAGTCGATTCTTTCCGGATATAATCTGCCCTGCTGAATGCGGGATTGTTTCTGTTGGCAATGGCCGCAGGCAGGTCATACCAGTCATAGTCATATCTGAACAAACGTACATTGTACTCATTCCTGCCATAAATCTGTTCCTGGCCCTGATAAAACATACCAGCAACCTGGGAACGGACGACCTGATCCTTGGATTTCCATGGAGAATTCCGTTTCAATGCTTTCCTGTCGATAAATTGATCTCCGTCAGCATTGGGTTCCATCAGAAACTGGGTCAAGCCAATGTTTTTCACAAGAATCGAATCTCTAACCCAGTGCACAAACTCCCGGTACTTCTGGTTCGTCACCTCGGTTTGATCCATATAAAAAGGAGTGATGGTGGTCTGTCTGGGCTGGGAAATGCCGGCAGCGGAAAGACCCGGTCCCGAATGACCATAAACAAAGGTGCCTCCCGGAATATAAACCATGTTCTTATAGGGTTCCTTGGTCATCAGTTCTCCCGGTTTCGGATCCTTCTGTGCTGTGCTGACCACCAGAATCAGGGCAGTTGATAGCAACAGTATCCATGTATATTTTCTATTCATTGATCTTTGGTATATCGTAGAATTTATAATTTAGTCCTAATATATATAATTTGTCAGTCCACAATTTGTTCCTGTCTGAATGTTCCTGCACCGCAAAATCCAGACCAAATCCCCCCATAACACCTGATTTTTATTTATTTACCCGTTTGATGTATTGCTCCACAGCCATTGTCATACTGGGGGCCTCCGGCGTAGGAGCGGCAATATCCAGGATCAGACCGCGGTCCAGAATCGCCTGATGCGTACTGGGGCCGAATGCCGCCAGACGGGTATTGTTTTGCTTGAAATCAGGAAAGTTTTCATACAGGGACTGCACGCTGGATGGGCTGAAAAACACGATGATATCATAAAAAACATCTTTCAGGTCAGACAGATCACTGACTACTGTGCGGAACAGCACAGCAGGAGTATAATCATATCCGTTTTCCTGCATCCAACTAAGTCCTTCCTCACTTGACACATCCGCACAAGGGTACAAAAACTTCTCTTTAGCATGTTTTTTCAATACGTCTTCCATATCTTTAGCGGTCTGCTTACCAAAAAAGATCTTACGTTTGCGGTACTGAATATATTTCTGAAGATACAGTGCGATCGTTTCAGTGATACAAAAATATTTGAGATCGACCGGCACCTCATAACGCATCTCCTCGCAGATCCGGAAGAAATGATCTACCGCATTGCGGCTGACAAAGATGATGGCAGTGAAATCGGCAAGGTTGATTTTTTCCTTTCGGAATTCACGGGCAGGCACCCCTTCCACATGAATAAAGCCCCGAAAATCCAGTTTCAGATTATATTTCTGCGCCAAAGCGAAATAAGGAGATTTGTCGTTCTCCGGCTTGGGCAAGGTGACCAATATACTCTTTACTTTCTTTTCTCTATCAGTTTCAGACACTTGCATGCTATTATGATTATCTACTTACTATTTTTATCAAAATAAGTATGGGTGCTATTTCAAGGGTACAAAGGTACACAATAAAATAAAAAATAGGAAACCGATAATTTCTCATTAAATCGACCGCAGTTTTGCCCAATCTGAATAGCAGGATCAATCCGGACAATGAAAGTGCCAGAGGAACAAGCCATTTACCCTCTTCATAAGGCAGTAAACTCATGATCAGGGCAAATGCAAGCAACACAAAGGCCACATTAAAATAACACAAAAACAGTACAATCACGTAATTGCGGAATAATCGCCGGACATCAAAGACATAGGCAATGATGCGGATGATCAGTATTTTCAATGCAAAAAGCAGAATGACGGAAAGAGAAATCAGCAGGAAAAACCGCACATCTGTTTCGATCGCTGTTGCAAAAACACCTGATAACTGAGCGAGAAATACAAACATTCCCACGGAAAAACCCAGCACCGTATAAAGAAGGAGATAAGGCCAGGAAGCAAACGGACTGTCTTCCTTACTCAACTGATGGAGCAGCGTATTGTCATAATAGGCCCCGATGATCCTGGCAAAATAGACAGGAAAGAGTGCCCTGACCAGACCTACCAGTGAGATCAATAAGGCAATGGTCAGAAAAATCCACAGCTCACGGGTGGGCCTTTCCTCTCCCAATACTCCCTGTGCAGCAAAAGCCGGGGCCATGCCACCTGTCATCAACCCGGACCCAAAAAACAGAAAAATCAGAGAGAATAAGTGCTTCATCATGATCCGGATTGGCTATTGGACAGGGATTTCCCGGTAAATATCCTTCAGCGTGCGTCCCATCCCCTTATAATCCAATCCATACCCCACCACAAACTCATTTCCGATCTCAAATCCTATATAGGCAATATTATCAAAGCGGTACAGCACGGAAGCTGGTTTATACAAAAGGGTACAGACCGCTACCGAGGCCGGCTGGTGCGCACGGATGGCATCCAGGGTATGGCGCAGGGAATTGCCCGAATCCACAATGTCCTCTATCACTACTACATCACGTCCTCCGAGGTCATGTTCCAGGCCCATCAATTCTTTTATTTCCCCCCGCTGTGTCCCGTCCGGGTAGGAAGACAGTTTGACAAAAGAAATGTCACAGGCAATATTGACCTGCTTCATCAGATCGGCCATAAACATAAAGCAACCATTCAGCACACCAATAAAAACAGGGTGTTGGTGTTCATAGGCCACATTGAGCTGGATGCCGATCAGCCTTGCCCGCTTCTTGATCTGCTCATAGCTGATCATGGGTTCAAACTCTTTCTGGTCGATATGGATGTTCATTTTTCTTGTTTATCTAAAGTCGAAAATTGGCCTGCGTGGACAAAGATAAGGCTTTATCAACAGTAGTGTGACAATAAATGCTTTTGAATGTGTATTTTTGTAGTATGATTACGAAAGAACAGGTATTGGAAGCGCTGGGCCATGTGGAAGAGCCGGATCTCAAAAAGGATCTGGTAACCCTCAATATGATCCAGAATATAGAAATTACTGCGGATAAACTAAGTTTTGATGTTATCCTGACTACACCGGCCTGCCCGTTGAAAGATCATATAGAGCGTGCCTGCCGGAATGCCATCAGCTTGTTTGTGGACAAAAACATCGAGGTGGCGATCCATATGACCGCCAAAGTGCGGGGCATTCCCTCGGAGCAGCTCAACAAGATCAAAAACATCGTTCTGGTGGCTTCGGGAAAGGGCGGGGTCGGCAAATCCACGGTGGCCGCCAATCTGGCCCTTGTGCTGTCAGATAGCGGAGCGAAAGTCGGTCTGCTGGATGCAGATATCTATGGCCCTTCTCTGCCCATGATGTTTGGGTTGGAGGGAGCCAAACCCGGTTCTGTGCGTACACCGGATGGTAAGGCACTGATCCAGCCCCTTGAAAAATACGGGCTCAAACTGTTGTCCATCGGGTTTTTTACGGATCCGAACCAGCCGGTGCCGTGGAGGGGGCCGATGGTCAGCACAGCGGTCAAGCAATTGTTCAACGATGCGGACTGGGGTGAACTGGATTATCTGGTCGTGGATCTGCCGCCGGGGACGGGAGATGTGCATATTACCATTGCGCAGACTTTCCCCATCGCCGGCGCAGTGATCGTCACTACTCCCCAACAGGTAGCATTGGCCGATACCATAAAGGGAATGGGTATGTTTCTGATGGATTCCATCAATATTCCCCTATTGGGCGTGGTCGAAAACATGGCTTACTTCACACCGGCCGAATTGCCGGACAACAAATACTACATTTTTGGAAAAGGCGGCGGCCGTGCCCTTGCGGAAAAATACAACATTCCCTTCCTGGGCGAAATTCCACTGGTGAAGTCGATCAGTGATGCAGGAGACAATGGGTTTCCGGCCCTGCTGGATGATGCCAATCCCACCGTAAGCGTGTTCCGGGAGATCGGTGGAAAAGTGGCACAACAGTTGTCCATTGTACAGGCAGGGGTCGAGGCCTGATTCTGGTCAGCTACCCGCATGAGGAATCAGACTGTGCGGCGACTGAGTGAATAACCCTCAGAAAATGGTTTTGGAACGGGAATAATTTATCCTTAGGTTTGTAGCATAAACAAGATAAAATGACTACACTGATTACTGATGGTGTCAGGGTTTCTGTCGAAACAATATTTCAATCCGAATATTCCAATCCGGAAAAGGAGCATTTTATGTTTGCCTATAAGATCCGGATCGAAAATCTGACCGAATACAGTGTCAAATTATTGCGGAGGTATTGGTATATATTCGACTCGATCGGGACTATCCGTGAAGTCGAAGGGGAAGGCGTGGTCGGTATCCAGCCAGTGATCGGTCCGGGGGAAGCACATGAATATGTGTCCGGGTGCCATCTCCGATCCGATATGGGCAGCATGTGGGGACGATATGAAATGGTCCGGGAAATTGACCGGGAAGTATTGGAAGTCGGTATCCCCAGATTCACATTGATCGCCCCTTACCGGCTGAACTGATACCAGAACGCATTTTTTTCGATGGCGCAATTAGTGAAAACATCCCGTTTTATTACTTTTTTGATTATTGGCCTGATAAGTCAGGCACCACTCATGGT
>JBEBWT010000037.1:0-20039 GCA_040392005.1 Parapedobacter defluvii | reverse complement strand
GAATGGCCGATATCGGAGTGGAGGAAGAGCAGGGCCAGGGCCGCAATGGCGGGGGAGGAAACAATGGCGGGGGCAATAACGGAGGGGGCAACAACGGCCAGCGCGGATCGCAGGGCAATTCGAAGATCAGTAATCTGGCATTGAATTACAGCAATTCCTGGCGGGACAAGATCTGGAAATTCAGTGGGGATTATTCGCTGAACAATACCAATAGTCTGGTCCGGTCGGTGACCAACCGGGAGACTCTCATCGGTGCCAATGCCAATCAACTTCGTTTTGAAAATGCGGACCGGGACCGACTCAATCGCAACCACCGGTTGAATATGCGCCTGGATTGGGAGGCGGATTCCGTCCATTTGCTGACTTTCAGGCCGAGGATCTCCCTGCAAAACACGAATGGCTTGCAGATGAGCAGCTCGCTGACCAATTCAGGAGACCTTGAACCCATCAACCGCTCCACCAGGGAGCAGATCAATGAACAGCATAATTTTTCGGTTTCGGGCAGTCTTGATTACCGGATCCGTCTGGGACGGGGAGGACGGAATCTCTCGCTCAATACCTCCGCGAACCTGAACCGGAACAAGGGACTGGCCCAAAATATTTCCCTCAATGAATATTATCAGCGGCAACTGGAAAACAGCCTGGATACGGTAAACAATCAGAACAATACCGAAACCCTGGGTAACGGATTTACCGGCAGGCTGACTTATTCCGAGCCCCTGAATACCCATAACAGGCTGGCGGCCAATTATAGTCTGCGTAATAATTCAAATTTCTCAAATCGGGAGACGCTGGACTTCCTGGCCGAAACCGGACAATATGCTGAACTGAACCGGCAATTGTCCAATACCTTCAACAATGATTATCTGCACCACAGTGCCGGATTGAATTATCAATATTCCAAAAATTCCTTCCAATGGACAGTGGGTCTGGATTATCAACAATCCCATGTGCAGAATGAGCGTACTTTTCCGACCGTATCCGAACTGGAACGCAGGTTTGTCAGTTTTCTGCCCAATATGAATATTTCATACCGTCCGTCGCGTTCACTCAATCTGAGAATGGGCTACACCACCAGCACAAACTCGCCGACGGTCAATCAGTTGCAGGAGGTGATCAACAACCAGTCGCCCACCAATATCCGTACCGGTAACGCTGACCTGAACCAGGAATACCAGCATCAGTTGAACCTGTCCATCAACAAGGTGCAGCGGGAAACCGGCCGGAACCTGAATATTTCCCTGAATGGCAGCTATTCCAATGACCGGGTGGTGAATGCGACCTGGATCGCGGCCAGGGATACAATGGTGGCTCCAGGTATCATTCTGCGTCAGGGAGGACAGTTTGCCAAGCCGGTCAATGTGGACGGGTATTATAATGTGCGGGGGAATGTGAGCTTCGGCAGTCCGATCAAGGCATTGAAACTCAACCTGAATCTCAATACCGGCCTTCATCACGGGCACAGTATCGGCATGATGAACAGTCAGGAAACTTTTTCGGATACCTACGGTGTCAATCAGCGGATCAGTATCAATAGCCGGATCAGCGAAAAACTGCTCTACAACCTCTCTTATTCGGGAAATTATACGTTTGTGAAAAACAGTGCCAACGAACAGACCAGTTACAATTATTTCAATCAGACATTCCGCAGTGACCTGACCTGGATTTTCTGGAAAGGGGTCAAGGTGGGTTCTTCCCTGATCTACAATAAGAATGCCGGCCTGTCCCAGGGTTATGACCAGAGTTTCATGCTCTGGAATGCCTCCCTGGGCAAGAAATTCCTGAAAAAGCAGCAGGCAGAATTGACCTTGTCGGCTTATGATCTGCTGAAAAAGAACAAATCCATCACCCGCATGGTATCCGAGAACTTTATCACTGATGTCAGCACGAATATCCTCCAGCAGTACTTTATGCTGGGGTTCACCTACAATCTCCGCCACTTTGGCGGTCGCGGATCAATTCACTGATCCGGTCTCCGGTGCCTTGTCGATCAGTTCCATAAACTGATCCAGTTTTGGAGTGATGATGATCTGCGTACGCCTGTTGCGGGCCTTGCCGGTCTCGGTGGTATTCTCCGCAACCGGATTGTATTCACCACGACCACCTGCGGTCAGGCGTTTGGGATCGACCCCGTAATTCTTCTGAAGAGCCTGTACCACGGAAGAAGCGCGCAGCACACTTAGATCCCAATTGTTGCGGATATTGGTCTGTGAAATAGGCACGGTATCGGTATTACCCTCCACCAACACATCATAATCCTTATAATCGAGAATGATCTTGGCAATTTTGGACAGGGTTTCACCGGCTTTATCCGAAATTTCATAACTGCCCGAACGGTACAGCATATTATCCGAAAGCGAGATATAAACCACGCCCTTGAGGACCTGTACATCCACATCCCGCAATTCTTCCCGGCTCAGGGAACGGGTCAGGTTGTTGGTCAGCACCAGATTGAGTGAATCGCTCTTGTTCTTGGTATTGACCAGATGTTGTATATACTTGTTGGACGCATTGATCTCGTCCACCAGTTTTGAAATATTGATATTGCCCTGCATACCCTGGCTGATACTTTTGTCCAGTGTGTGCTGGAGTGCCGTCAGGTCTTCGCGCAAAGCAGCATTGTTGGCCTTTTCAGCCACCAGTTGCTCTTCCAGACTTTTGATACGGACATTGGCTGCGGACAGTTCGGTGCGCTGCTGCCCGTTTTCCCGGCGGAGTTCCCTGTGCTGTTCGTTCAATTGCTGGTGCTGCTCCTGCAGGCTGTTGTACTCGGTTTGCAGGCCTGTGAATTGTTTTTTCCCTACACAACCGGAGAGGGAAACCATTGCCGCTACGGTTAAAATTGACAATATTCTCATAATTTCATTTTAAAATGAACAGTCTATCCTATAAATATAAGGATTTTTACGGAATAATGCAAATATATTGCCAATAATTGGAGTCGGGCAAATTTTCCGGGGAGGACTGATTCTGGTCCCAGCCAATCTGTATAAGGCGTTTCGGGACATTAGGCGGACGACCGTTAAGAAAAATCAATGGAATCTGCGTATAACATGTCATACTGTTTGAGCTACCGTAGGAAGCGAGTTTATGACATGTAGCAGATGGAATTGATTTTTCAGGGAGGGAGGCGGAGGCCCGAAACGCCTTATATAGGTGGCGCAACGAAACTCCTCCCCGGAAAATTTGCTCAATCCCGATTATTTCAGGGTCACGCTGCCGTAGGAGGATGAAATATTGACCACTCCCTGTCCGCCGCCATTCCAGGTGCCTGAATAGGAGGAGGAAGTACGGCTCCGTTCATTATGGTTGCTGATTTTTGCGCGATCATTGGTGTATTTGAAGCTGCCATAACTGACCGATACATCAAAATCCAGTTTGGCATCTTTGTCCGGTAATACCTGCATCCCCGAATAACTCCCTCTGATATTGGCTTTCCGGATGGTTTTCCCCAGGCCCACTTCAAAATTTCCACTATATCTCAGCGAAGCGGACAATGATTCGCGCACCTGCCCGATACTGCTGCCGGAGCAGTAACTCATGTCCAGATCCAGGGCCTTTGCAGCACCCAGGGCCATATTCCCGTACTTTATTTCGATCACACCCTCATCCAATGTTTGTATGGTCGCTTTGGAATAGGAGATATAGAGCTTGTTGGAATTTGAGTTCAGGTTTTTGGCATTCAGCGATCCGTATTTTACCGTTAGATCGACCCGGCCATCCCGGTCCGGAATGATGGTTTCACCATAACTGTTTTTGATGGTAATGCCGGTGTATTTTGGCAAATAAATATCGTAATCTATACTCAGTGACCTGCTGCCCGAGTTGGTAAGGGAAGACCACCAACTCTCGGACCTTGGTTCGATCCGGGTCTCAAAACTGATAACTTGTCCCTGCGTGCTGTGGCTGATTTCCACCCGGTCCAATGTTTCTTTTGCCCGCTGACGGGATGATTCCTCTGTGCGCACGGTGACCACCACTTTGATCTGATTGTTGTCCCAGTTGCTGAGCTGGACTTTTCCATAGCGGTTGTCGATTTTGAGCTGATGACTGGCATCCACTACAAATGTTTTCTCAATGGTTTTTTGCTCCACATAGGTTTCTGCGGCTGGTGTACTGACTTCACTGCTTGAGACGACCGCACTGCTTGTGCTGTATGTTCCCATGATCAGGATCGCGAAAAGAGCGATGAATTTGCTATAATTTTTCATTTTGTTCGTTTGTTAATTTTGAAAGAATAATGAGTTGCTGGTTCAATACTTCGGCCTGTGCCTGTAAATTCATGATCATAGCCGCAAGGGTACGTTCCTGATTGGGGCTGAATGCCAATTCTCTTTTCAGGGTTTCGTAATTTGATTCCATATAAGAAAGTGCATCCGCAAATTCACTTCCCAGTCCGGGATTCCGGTGCACAAAAACCAGGACAGAATCTTTCCGCTGAGTTACAATCTGCTGGTAACCGGCACGGGAGGCGGCCAGCTCGGGATTGATGCGGGCATAGTCTTCATATCCCTGCTGTCTGCCATAGAAATAAATCGAAACGCCTATGCTCCCTGTTAGGATCACCCCTGCCGCTATCCGGAGCCATCCTTTCCATAGCGGGCGGGGCCCGGCAGACCTTTCGTGCACGGGAACAGATTTCCCCTGCACTGTGGCGGTTTTCCCCTGCGCTGTGGCGAATTCCCCCTGTGCAGGGACGGAACGTCCCTCCGCTGATTGACTCTCCCTGGCCTCCAGGCCGGCAAACACCCCTTCCCAGATCGACTCCGGTACCGGCTGATCATCGAATTCCGCCCGGCGGGCGGCAATAAATTTTTCAAGATCCTTCTCCATAATTCCTCCTTTTTTGACTTTCACCCGATTCCTGCCTTCATTCGATTCTTTCACCTAATTCGGCATTAGCATTTGCAATAATCTTTTTTTGCCACGTATGTATTGAGTCCGGGAAGTCGCTTTGCTGATCGACAATATCTGTGCGATTTCTTCATGGTCATAACCTTCCAGGAGATACAGGATCAGCACCATCCGGTAGCCTTCCGGCAACTGATCAATGGCTGTTTTGATCCGTTTCACTTCCAGTTCGATCCTGTCTCCTTCATCCGGCCCCTCTTCCTCCGTCATCAGATCGGACTCCGCAACCGGGAGATCTCCTGTCATACTGAGCGGATCGCCCTTTATTTTACGGAGGGCCGAAATGGACCGGTTAATTACGATCTGTTTGAGCCAGTAGCCAAAACTGCTGTCCTCCCGGAAACTATGCAGGTGAGTGAATACTTCGATGAATGCCTCCTGCACCACATCCTCTGCCTGCAACTGATCCTTCACGATCCGCAGGGAAGTATTGTACATGGCCCGTGCATAAGCCTTATAGATCTTATGCTGTGCGATCCGGTCTCCCTGCTTGCAGGCCCGTATCAGTTCCATGTGTTTTTCTTGCTGCGCAATTTCCAAAATCAGTCGAAACTTTAGTCAATAGACGCAGGTGGTTTGTGATATGTTGCATGGTGTCCCGCATAAATCCGAAACTTATTGTGAACTTTTTGTGAATTACCTTCAACAAGAAGTATATTTGTCCGCTATTGACTTTAGAGAGATGAAGCTATTTGATGTATATCCGATCCAGCCGATCGAGATCGCGAAAGGCCGGGGAAGTTTGGTATGGGACAAAAACGGCCGGGAATATCTGGATCTGTACGGGGGGCATGCGGTGATTTCCATCGGGCACAGCCATCCCCATTATGTGGAGCGGGTCAGCAGGCAATTGCAGCAATTGGGATTCTATTCAAATTCCATAGAAATCCCATTGCAGGCCGAGCTGGCCAGTTTGCTGGGGCGTGTCAGCGGAAGACCGGATTACCAGTTGTTTCTGTGCAATTCGGGGGCAGAGGCCAATGAGAATGCCCTGAAACTGGCTTCATTCCACAATGGGCGCCGGAAGGTCGTTGCTTTTACGGGAGCCTTCCACGGCAGGACTTCCCTGGCGGTGGCCGCAACGGACAATCCCCGGATCGTGGCGCCGGTCAATGAAACGGATGCGATCCTGCGGCTCCCGTTCAATGACGTGGAAGCACTGGAGGCTGCTTTTGCCGCGCACGGGAATGAGATTTCCTCGGTCATTGTAGAAGGGATACAGGGAGTGGGCGGCATCCGGGTGGCCAGTGATGCGTTTCTGGCAGCCATCAGGCGTCTGACTTCAGCACATGGCGCAATATTTATTGCCGATTCCGTACAGTGCGGATACGGCCGTTCGGGCCGGTTTTTCTCCCAGGACTATGCCGGGGTGGATGCCGATATTTATACGATGGCAAAAGGTATCGGCAATGGGTTTCCGATGGGGGCTATTGCGATCGCTCCTGTCCTGAAGCCTGCACACGGTATGCTGGGCACGACCTTCGGGGGCAATCATCTCGCCTGTGCGGCCGCATTGGCCGTGCTGGAAGTGATGGAATCGGAGCAACTGATGGAAAATGCCACCAAAGTCGGCGGGTACCTGATTCAGGAGTTGAAAGGTTTTGACCGGGTACAGGAAGTGCGTGGCCGGGGACTGATGATCGGCATCGATCTGCCGGCCGAGCTGGCGGGCCTGCGCAAGCGTTTGCTGGAGCAGGAATCTATTTTTACAGGCGAGGCGAAACCCCATGTGATCCGTCTGCTGCCTGCGCTCAGTCTGGACATGGAGTCCGCAGACCGGTTCCTGACCGCCTTTGATAAGCAATTGCAGGCAGTCTGATAGGAGAGCACGCAGGCCATTTGATAAGGACGTGCGTGGCTCATTTGATTGAAAAAATAAGAAAGTTAAAGATGAAGCAGTTTTTTTCGGTGAAGGATGTGGAAGTTCCCTTGCAGGAGCTGGTTGCCGAAGCATTGGGTATGAAAGCCAATCCCTTCGGGCATCAGGAAATCGGTAAGAACCGGACGCTGGGGCTGGTGTTTCTCAATCCCAGTCTGCGTACCCGGATGAGTACCCAGAAAGCCGCCGCCAATCTGGGCATGCAAGTGATGGTGATGAATATGGACAAGGATGGCTGGGCACTGGAAACTCAGGATGGGGTGGTCATGAACGGGAGTACGGTAGAGCATATCCGTGAAGCTGCTGCTGTGATGGGGGCCTATTGTGATGTGCTTGGTTTGCGTTCTTTTCCAAAGTTGAAGGACCGTGACGAGGATTACAGTGAAGATTTTTACAATAAATTTGTGGAATATGCCCGTGTGCCGGTGGTCAGTCTGGAAAGTGCGACCCGGCACCCTTTGCAAAGCCTGACGGACCTGATCACGATCAATGAAAACTGGAATCAGCCCCGCAGATCCGAATGGGATAGGGCCCGCAAACCAAAAGTCGTGCTGGCCTGGGCTCCCCACGTCAAGGCATTACCACAGGCAGTACCCAACTCTTTTGCCGAATGGATGCTGGTAGCACAGCAGCAGGGTCTGGTCGATTTTACGATTGCCCATCCAGCGGGATATGAATTGAAAGAAGAATTTACAGCCGACGCCCGACGGGTGAACGATCTGGACGAGGCATTGCAGGGAGCAGATTTTGTATATGTGAAAAATTGGTCTTCCTATTCGGATTACGGAGCGATGCCTGCCGTGGAGGGTGACTGGCTGCTGGATCCTTCCCGTCTGGCGCAGAGCAATCAGGCCAGGGTCATGCACTGCCTCCCGGTCCGTAGGGACCTGGAGCTGTCATCGGCCATTCTGGACGGACCGGATTCGCTGGTCATTCAGGAAGCCGGAAACCGGGTCTGGGCCGCGCAGGTGGTATTAAAAAGGATCATCGGGCAATTATAAGTGGAGCCGGATTAAATAGAGCCAGATAATAAACTAAACGATAACAACAGTACAATATGTCAGCATCGAGATTATTGATTGTAAAGATTGGTGGAAACGTCATCGACAATGACAGTGCGTTAAACGATTTTGTAGAGAAATTCGCTGCATTACCGGGTAAAAAAATCCTGGTTCATGGCGGAGGAAAACTGGCGAGTGATCTGGCCGGACAACTTGGAGTGCCGGTCAATATGAAAGATGGACGCCGGATTACGGATAACGAGACTTTACGGATTGCTACGATGGTCTATGCCGGACTGACCAACAAAACCCTGGTGGCCAGATTGCAGGCTGCGGGTTGTGATGCACTGGGACTGAGTGGTGCCGATGGGAATGTATTGCAGACCATGAAAAGGCCGGTCAAAGAGATTGATTACGGCTTTGTGGGAGATATCATGCATGATTCGGTCAATGTGGCCAGTATCAAGAGGTTTCTGGACGGTGGTTTTACCCCCGTTTTTTCAGCGATCACCCATAACGGACAGGGGCAATTGCTCAATACCAATGCCGACACCATTGCTTCGGCGCTGGCGGTAGCGATGACGTCCATCTATGAAACCAGTCTGATTTATTGCTTTGAGAAACCGGGTGTGCTGCGGGATGTGAATGATGAACGCTCGGTCATCACGGAGATTTCGCAGGCTGATTTTGAGCGTATGCAAAAAGTCAAGTCTGTGGCGGAAGGAA
This sequence comes from Parapedobacter defluvii, assembly GCA_040392005.1. Classification (GTDB taxonomy): domain Bacteria; phylum Bacteroidota; class Bacteroidia; order Sphingobacteriales; family Sphingobacteriaceae; genus DASRQK01. The sequence goes on along the minus strand of JBEBWT010000037.1, from coordinate 11,522 downwards.
TGATCCCCAAGCTGCACAATGCTTTTGATGCCCTGATGAAAGGAGTCAGCCTGGTTTCCATTGGTCAGGCCGGTGCTGTCCACATGATCCAGCAACAGCAGGCCGGTACCCGGATTGTTTTGAGAAAATAGCAGGCTTTGGAAAATGGAGATCATATGGTTCAACAGCTCACGACAGATAGTATAGCATTGCTTCAGGAGTTGATCCACACTCCTTCTTTCAGCAGAGAGGAGGCACAGACCGCGGACCTGCTGGAGCGTTTTCTGACGTCAAGGGGTGCTCAGGTTTCCCGTAAGGGCCATAATGTCTGGGCCTATAACCGTTATTTTGATCCCTCCAAACCGACCATCCTGCTCAATTCCCATCACGATACGGTTCGGCCGAATGCAAATTATACCAAAGACCCTTTTGTGGCGGAGGTTGTGGATGGAAAACTATATGGACTGGGCAGCAATGATGCCGGAGGCTGTCTGGTCTCGCTGATAGCGGCCTTCCTTTCTTTTCATGAGCAGGAAAACCTGCGTTACAATTTGTGTTTTGCAGCGACTGCCGAGGAGGAAATCTCCGGGAAACAAGGTCTGGAGTCGGTATTGCCGGATTTGGGTGCGTTGGAATTTGCGATCGTGGGCGAACCTACCGGAATGCAACTGGCTGTCACCGAAAAAGGATTGATGGTGCTGGACTGCGTGGCGAAAGGTGTGGCCGGACATGCAGCGAGAGAGGAGGGTGATAATGCGATTTACCGTGCTTTACCCGATATAGCATGGTTTGCTTCTTATCGCTTTGCTAAAGTTTCTCCCTTGTCAGGCCCGGTAAAGATGAGTGTGACCATGGTGAATGCAGGCTCCCAGCATAATGTAGTGCCTGCTACCTGTGGGTTTGTGGTGGATGTGCGGGTGAATGAATTATACAGCCACGAAGAAATTCTGGCGGAAATCCGTCAGCATGTACAATGTGAAGTCGTCCCCCGATCTACCCGGTTGAAACCTTCTTCCATTCCGCTGGATCATCCGCTTGTGCAGGCCGGAATAGCCCTGGGCCTCCAGCCTTTTGCTTCGCCGACCATGAGCGATCAGGCCCTGCTCGATATTCCTTCTCTGAAAATAGGCCCGGGTGACTCGGCCCGTTCCCACACGGCCGATGAGTTTATTTTTCTCCGGGAAATCGAAGAAGGCGTGACGATTTACTGCCGCTTGCTGGGGGCGCTGCTCCTCTGATCCTTTTGCTGCTCCTTGATTAATGCTAATCCAGCAATTCCAATATTATGTTTAAGTAACCCCGAGTGCGATTGTTTTTTGTCAGCTCAGGTTATTTTAAGCAGGAAATCAACTTTTCGAGGTCCTCCCGGGTATGCGCGGCACTTACTACGATCCGGTCCAGGGGTTGGTCAGCCGGGTCGGGATAGGGGAAACTGGAGATCAGAATCTCTTTTTCAGCAAGTTTATCAAAGTACTGCATTCCCGGACGGTAAAATACCGGATAATCCGGAATATAGACCCACTTTTTGAGTTCAGGCAGATGCTTTTCAAAAAACCGGATGTTGGTGTTCAGTTTTTCCCATTGTTCCTGATAGATCCCATCACCTTTGAGGAATGCGTACAGGAAAGCGGGTGCTGAAGGGGATGCCCCCACAAAAACCCCGGTCCGGCGCAGCTCCTGAATGGTTTGCTGATCCGAAAGAATGATTCCGGCATCGATGCCCGACCCTTTGGCCAGCGAAGCCACCACGGTGAGTTTGAAGCCGGGATGCGGGGAAGTGTGTTGGGGCTGCTCCTGAAGCTGCTTCGACTGCTCCTGAAACTGCTTCAAAAACTCCTCCTGAGAATGCCATTGTACAGAAGTCCGGGAAGGATGGAAAATACCCAGACCATGCGAATCATCCAATATAAAGTGCACTTTTTTATCCGGGCCGATCGCATCAAAAACAGAAAAATCAAACCGCTGGGGCTGTACATTGTCCAGGGTATTGCTGATCAGCAGGAAGGAATCCTCCGTACTGTTATTTATTTGCTGAACGGTCGCCAGGGCCCATTCCTGAAAACTTTCGCTGGGAAATGAATTCCCGGATGGTTTCCCACCAGAGGTTTCTCTGTTCACGGTCGGTTTCCCATTCAACCAGAGCGCTGGGTGGCTGCAGGGAGAATACAGGATCTGATCGGGAGAATAGTTATTGCTGATTTGCCTGACGGCCAATTGGGCCGCCAGATAGCCACTTGAAAGGAGGATAGCCTGTTCGAAACCGAATTTTTCCGCAGCATGTTGTTCGGCTGCATCATAAATTCCCAATTGTACATTATTGGTTCTGGAGGTTCCGTTATTGAGACCATAACGTTGCAATCCTTCCCTGAAGAGTGCCGTAAAGCCGGGATGCTGGTTCAGGCCCAGATAAGCCGTACCCCCAAAAAATAAGTAGGAACGCTCCCGGATCATGACTGCTCTGCCAGTCCCATATTCCAAATGGCGGCTGAACCTGGTGATATCTTCCGGTGATTTCATTGGCCTGGGAGGTGGATTCTTTATTAGGGATTTTATGATCCGATCAATTTATTTCCATCACTGGGGAATACAACGCTGGGCTGAAAGGATTTTGCTTTTTCGAAATCCATCAGTGCATAGGAGAAAATAATGACAATATCACCTACCTGCACGAGCCTTGCGGCTGCACCATTCAGGCAGATAACCCCCGATCCACGTGCTCCTTTGATGACATAGGTCTCAAACCGGGCCCCGTTATTGTTATTGACCACCTGCACTTTTTCATTGGCGATGAGATTGGCCGCATCCATTAGGTCCTCGTCAATCGTGATACTGCCCACATAATTCAATTCGGCCTGTGTAACCCGTGCCCGGTGAATTTTGGATTTTAAAACTTCAATTTGCATCCTGCAAAGTTACGGAAAAGGAATGTATTTTAAATACGGGCTGTGTGTCCGCTTCGCTGAGTGAACAAAATAGAAAAATTCGTTGTATTGTAATTTTCTAAAACTCGTAAAAAAACGCAATTTTTAGAAAATTTAAAGAGCCTAAAAGATAAAAATCTTATTAAGATGTTGGTTGGTGTTCGCCGGTGCGGCAAAAGTACCATCATGCAGTTGTTTCGGGAATACCTCAAAACAGAAGATATTTCAGAAAATCAAACCGTTTCTTTAAATTTTGAAGATTTTGAAAACCGCAAATTTCTAAACGATATAGACAGTTTGTATTATCACATTGTAAATCAGTTAGATTTATCAAAACCCTGTTATGTTTTTTTAGATGAAGTTCAAAACGTAAAAGAGTTTGACGGATTATTCGTAAAGCCCAACATTGATGTTTATATTACAGGCTCAAACGCTTATTTATTGAGTAGTGAGTTAGGTACTTTACTTACGGGGCGTTACATTTCCATCCCTGTTTACCCGTTGTCGTTTAAGGAATACATCAGTGCTTTTGAGGATAAAAGTCGTTTGGATTTGCTGTTTACGCGATATTTACAAAACGGAGGAATGCCTGGAATGCTTGAGCTTCCGTTAAATCAAATAGAAAAATACCTGCAAGACATTTACAATGATATTGCACAAAAAGACATTTTCATTCGTCATATATGGTACAAGGAAGGAAATTTTGAGCGGGTTTTGGAATTTATGCTGGACAATATAGGTTCACAGCTTTCAAGTTCAAAAATATCGAATGTGCTTAAAAATGAAGGGAATTCAATATCCTATCACACGATTGATAACTACTTGAATGCTATGACGGAAGCATATCTGTTTTATAAGGTTTCACGCTACGACATTAAAGGAAAAAATCTTTTGCGAACGCAGGAGAAATATTATACGGTTGATTTAGGTTTCAAAGAAGCATTACTTGGAAAAACAAAAAACACCGATTTCGGGCACAATTTAGAAAACATTGTTTTTTTGGAATTGCTTCGTAGAAACAGGCGTGTATATATTGGCAAAGCCGACCGTACGGAAGTGGATTTTGTGGTAATGACAAATGAAGGCGATTGGGAATACTTTCAGGTAGCGTGGAGTACGAGAGAGGAAAGCACTTTTGAACGGGAAATGCGTCCGTTTGAATTGATAAAAGACTATAACAAGCGTACCTTACTTACAATGGATGTAGAACCTGAAAGTTCGTACAAAGGAATACAGAAAGTAAACGTAATAGATTGGTTGTTAAAAAGATAAAGAGCAATTATAAAGGCATATTACCAAATAGACAAAAAAAGATTCCCCAAATTCATACGAATTTGGGGAATCTGTGTTTCAGTAAAACGTACCTAAGTATGCTGTAAAAACGGGATCTTCCCTTACACGTTAAGATTGGTACTCCTAAATATCGGGTCGATCTCCTGAATATCGGATCAGTCGCCCTGTGCTTCCCGGATCAGTTCGATTTTCGCAACGACTTCTGTCATCACCAATTCGGCATCCGAATAGCCACCGGCAGACTGGAAGCGGATGAAGCCTTCTTTGTCGATGAATACTTTGGTAGGGATCCCCCGGACGCCGTAAGCGGTGACGGTCGCTTTGTCACGCTCTTTCATTTCATCGTACAATACATGGAAGGTGTACTTGTTTTCTGCAATGAAATTGGTCACCAGCTCTACGTAGTTTTCCTCACTCTGCCAGGTGTCGATAAACAAAAACTCCACTTCCGGATCGTCCGCATATTTATTGACAGCCAGTTGCATACCAGGGAAGGATACAATGCAGGGACCGCACCAGGTAGCCCAGAAATCGAGTACCACGATTTTGCCCTTCATGTCTTCCAGGCTGACGAAATCCCCTTTCATATTCCGGAGACGGAAGCCGGGAGCCTCATTTTTGACCATAGAAGCCTTGTGCTTTTCTTTCAGGCTGGTCAGAATTTTTTTGTCAAGGTCTGCTTTGTAAGCAGTGAAATCGCCTTTTCCATTATTCATCGTGCTGTACAGCCCTTTCATTTCATCGATGACCTGTCCGCTGACTTCACGGTTGAGCAGGTAGCTTTCCAGGGTATGGAAGGCATCAAAAGTACGGCCAGTCTTGGCGTAGCCTTTCGAGAGGGCAATGGTATTACTGACGGAGGCCGCGGCAGATGGATTAGTGGCAGCCATTCCCTCGATCAGGGCGATCCCCTTTTCGGCTTGGCCTGACTCGATCAGGGCATTGGCATACTGACCGGTCACTGTCCGGTGGATGCCCAGCTCATTTTCTTCTTTTCCGATCTGCTGATAAGCTGGTTCCAGCAGCCGGAGAGCTTCCCCGTATTTTTCCTTTTTTACCAACTCCGACGCAAAACTGCTGATCAGTGTATAATTGGTTCCGGAAGCACCCGCAGTCCCTTCAATCAAAGCACCCAGATGGTCGAAATGGTTTTCATTGATCAGTTCCCGGCCCAGTGAAGTGGCAGCCTGCGTGTAGATACTCTGATTGTTCTCATCAAAGGATGCGCTTGGGAATTTTTTCAACCAGGCCTGGTAGGCTACTTCTTTTTCCAGAGCGGAGGATTCTTTATTTCCTAAAATAGCGGTCAGCGCCTCACCCCTGGCTTTGATGCCCTTGGGGAATTTTTTGAGGATGCCCTCATTTACTTTGTCTGCGGCTTCTGTATCTCCCACAAACCGGTATATACTGACCGCCAGCATACGGTATTGCTCATTATTCGTTTTTGAAAATGCCAGCGCCTCTTTGGCCATCTGGGCTTTGGATTCCGCATCGCCTTTTTGTGCCAATTTATTGATTTCGGCAGTGATGTCTTTCATGTCCAGATCCGTGCGCTTGGCCAGTTGTGCCTGTACAGGTGCCGCAAAAGCTACGCAAATAGCAAGAATCACACCCCAGATAATCGATTTTTTCATGTTATTGATTTTTTAATGGATAATGGTTAAATAGATATTCGCAAAAAATGAAATGTTACTCACAACAAAATGTTATTCATAAAAAGTAAAGGTAGAAAAAATAATGAAATTCCAAAAGCTATATTGTTTATGATTCTATCCTTATGCTTCCATTACCATATTGTCGATCAGGCGGACGCCTTCGACCCAGGCGGCTATCAGGGCCACGAGTTTTTCCGGAGGCGTGTCCTCCACTGCATCCAGCAGGGTATCCCGGTTGCAAAGGGCAAAATATTCCAGCCGGACACCTTCCGCCTGCTCCAGGCGATCAACGGCTTTTTTCCGGATTTCCGCAAGGCTGATACGGCCGGCGGCCCAGGAAGGGATAAGGGATTTGGTTTCCTGAAGGGTACGGGATAGCGCCAGCGCCTGTTTTTTGCCGGCAGGGGAGAGGCGGACATTGCGGGAGCTCATCGCCAACCCTTCGGGTTCACGGACCGTCTCACCCATGATCAGTTTGACCGGTAATTGCTTTTGATCGATCATGGATTGAATGACCAGAAACTGCTGGAGATCCTTCTGGCCGAATACGGCCCAATCCGGCTTTACAGCTTCAAATAATTTATAAACAATCTGGGTCACGCCCCTGAAATGGCCCGGACGTTCCTTTCCTTCCAGTACCTGGTCGAGGGTACCTAAGTCGATCTCCCAGGTTTCGTCTGCTCCGGCAGCCGTTTCGTACCCGTACATCTCACTCACTTCCGGTAAAAACAGCAGGTCGCAATCCACGGATTCCAGCAGAGCAATATCCTGCTCCAGGGGGCGGGGATACTTTTTCAGGTCTTCCGGATCATTGAACTGGGTAGGATTGACGAAGATGCTGCAAACGGTGATTCCTCCCTCTTCGGAAGCTCTCCGAACCAGGCTCAGGTGCCCTTCATGCAGGGCTCCCATCGTCGGGACAAAGGTGATGGTTTTGCCTTTTTCGCGATAATCCGCCAGCACTGCGGCCAGTTCTTTTTTTGTCTTTACAATCTTCATGATAGTATGCTTTACCGCCTTATCAGTCCTGGTAAACCCGTAGGTTCCGTTCGCAAAAATGCGAATTCCATTCGTATTTAGACGATTACCAATGCAATAATTGCGCATTTCATAAAAAATGTGTACCTTTGTACCATCAAAAATTACTTCTTAACATATTTTAAATAGAATTTGAAGATGGCAAAAACGAAGATTTTGTTTGTTACGCATGAGATGTCGCCGTTCCTCGAATTAAGCAAAATTTCAGAAATTACCCGTCAGTTGCCACAGGCAATGCAGGAAAAAGGATATGAAATCCGGATTCTGATGCCCCGGTTCGGCAACATCAATGAGCGCAGGAACCGGTTGCATGAGGTGATCAGATTGTCCGGAATGAATATTGTCGTTGATAATAATGACAATCCACTGATTATCAAGGTGGCTTCTATTCCTTCTGCAAGAATGCAGGTGTATTTCCTGGATAATGAAGAGTATTTTCAGCGCAAGCACGTTTTCTGTGATGACTGCGGTGAGTATTTTGATGACAATCATGAGCGCACCGTGTTTTTCTGCAAGGGCGCACTGGAAACCGTCAAGAAGCTGGGATGGTCACCCGATGTGGTCCATTGCCACGGCTGGATGAGTGCCCTGGTGCCTGCATATATCAAGACGGCATACAAGGATGACCCGACTTTCAAGGATACCAAAGTGATTTATTCCCTGTATGATGAGGATGTCAGCATTGATCTGGGTAAAGATTTTTCTGCGATTGCCCTGACGGGAAATATGACCAAACAAGATCTGGAATCCTATGGTTCGGGTGATTATGAAGGTCTTTATGCAGGTGCGATCTCCTATTCCGATGCATTGGTCACGACCGGTGACAACATTCGCAAAAATCTGTTAAATATTGTTAAAAACGCAGATATTTCAGTTTTTGAGATGATAAATGACGAAGATTTCGAAAATTATTGCAACCTTTACGACCAGTTTTCAAGTGAAGAACTTGAAGAGACAGTTGAAGCATAAGCATTGAGATTAATTTTCATTTAGTATGAAATATATTCACAGAGACTTATTGACGTTGTTGATAAGTCTTTTTATTTTGGGGAGTTGTACCAATCCATCCGGTGTCGGTCTGGAAGTGACACCCGAAGACCAGATAAGTGCACTTTTTACCGATACTGTAAGTATCCGTGCCTATACCATCAAAGATGACAGCGTACAGTCCGGATCTTTTACCCAGACTCTTTTTGGGCAGCTCAACGATCCTGTATTCGGCAAAACTGTGGTAGGACTTGCGCTGGATCTGGCCAGGCCGTCCACATTCACCCGGATCAAGAGCGATGCCGAGATCGAATCGGTCGTTCTGGTGCTTCCCTATGGCACCAATTTCTTCGGGGATACGACGGATGCTTCCACTTATGCATTACAGGTACGGCCACTGGCTGAACCGTTTCAATTCAGCACCTATTCAAACAGACAGTGGCAGGTCAGGCCAGAGGTGATTGGCAGTACCTTATTGACAAGATATGCCTATAAATCGACGGATAGTGTGTATGTGACCAAATATCTGGATGGTAAGGATTCCATCATCAGGGTAGCACCACAGCTCAGGATCCCCCTGGACAAAGAATATTTCAAAAGTTTGATGGGCTATTCGATTGATTCCATAACCATGTCCACCGCGGCCGGATTTCGGAACCATGTCAAGGGATTGTACCTGAGCATTGATCCGGATGCCTCCACCGGGATCGGGGGATTGATGAGTTTCGTGGCCAGGGAAGGTGTATCCGGGGTGGAACTGATATACAGGCAACCCGCCGAACTGACCGGAGACGGTTTAGGTATGGATACGGTCCGTACTTTTTTTGAGATTTCACCGGCTATTTACACGAGTACACAAAGTTATGTGCAGGGAATGGCCAGCAGTGTTCAGAATCAATATCCACAGGAAATATTGGCACAGATGGATACCCCTGTTGCCGGAAAGGAAGAAATTTACCTTCATGCGCCCACCGGCCTGAGGGGGAAGATTGTATTCCCCAATATTGATCACCTCAAAGGAAAAGGGATTTCCATCAACAAGGCCGAACTGGTCCTGTATGTGGATCTGGATAAAATGGACGGCCCCTTCAGCCAGCCAGCTCCCCGCCTGACCCTATACAGACAGGATATTGCCGGAAGGCGTCAGAATATTCCAGATGGATCAGCCGTATCTGCCACTACCGGTGGATATATGGATAACCGGAGCCTGGATTTCTTCAATTTCGGTGGATGGTACAATAGCAGTACAAAACGTTATGTATTTTACCTGACCTCCTATATACAGGATGTTTTGCAGGGAAAGATCAATGGAAACGAATTGTATATAGCTCCGGTTGCCGTCTCGGATGCCTATGTACCAACCATACCGGCATTGAATGCCGGAGGGCGGGTCATTATTGGCGGCGGTAATCACCCTGAATACCGCATGAAGCTGAATCTGTACTACACGGATAATGCAAGCAGGTAAGATAATTTCCTATATTTTTGTGACAATATAATATAATTCTATATATTAGTCGCCGGAATGGCATTGGTATTGCTATTTCAGTGTCTATACTATGGATTAAACGGATTATATTATGTGTGGAATTGTTGGGTACATCGGCGACAGACAGGCCTGGGATATTATTATCAGTGGTTTGAAGCGACTGGAATACCGGGGTTATGATAGTGCAGGGATTGCCCTGATGAATAAGGGCATCCAGGTCTATAAAAAGACGGGCAAGGTAACTGCCCTGGAAGCCGAGGCGGAGGGAAAAGATCAGCAAGGGAATGTCGGCATAGGCCATACCCGCTGGGCCACGCACGGGGAACCTTCGGACCGGAATGCGCACCCCCATACCTCCGGAGATGGCCGCCTGGCCATTGTCCACAATGGAATCATCGAAAATTACGGACCCCTCAGGGAAGAGCTGATCAGTCGCGGACATGTATTTGAAAGCGAGACGGATACCGAGGTGCTGATCCATCTGATCGAAGATATTCTCCAGAACGAAGGGATGGAGCTCCTGGAAGCAGTGCGTCTGGCGCTGACCCAGGTGGTCGGGGCTTATGCCATTGTGATTGTCGATCTGGAGCAGCCGAATCAACTGATCGCGGCCCGCAAGGGCAGTCCGCTGGTCATTGGGGTCGGTAAAGGAGAATTTTTCATCGCCTCGGACGCATCGCCGATTATCGAGCATACGCGCAAGGTTATTTATCTCAATGACAAAGAAATTGTCCATATCAAGGATGGTGATCTGCTGATCAAAACGGTGGAAAATGAGGTGCAGACCCCTTATATACAGCATCTGGAAATGCAATTGGAGATGCTGGAGAAAGCGGGTTATGATCATTTCATGCTCAAAGAAATCCACGAGCAGCCCCGGTCGATCCGGGATTGTATGCGGGGCAGGATCTATCCGCAAAAGGGTTTTGTGCAATTGGGCGGATTGAAGGAATACGAAGAGAAACTGCGTCAGGCGGACCGGATCATTATTGTAGCCTGCGGTACCTCCTGGCATGCCGGCCTGGTGGGCGAATACCTGATCGAGGAATACGCCCGGGTACCGGTCGGGGTCGAATACGCCTCTGAATTCCGTTACCGGAATCCGATCATCTCGGAAAAGGATGTGGTGATCGCCATTTCCCAGTCCGGAGAAACGGCAGATACGATGGCGGCGATCGAACTGGCCAGAAAGAGGGGTGCCACCATACTGGGTATCTGCAATGTGGTGGGTTCGTCCATCCCCCGCCTGACCCATGGTGGGGTTTACACCCATGCCGGTCCGGAAATCGGCGTGGCTTCGACCAAAGCATTTACCGCCCAGGTGACTGTCCTGACCCTGATGGCCCTGTACATCGCACAGTTGCGGGGTACCCTGCCGCAGGGCAAATTTGTGGAATTGCTAAACGCACTGGAGAAAATGCCCGATCTGGTCGAGGAAGCACTGGGCTGTGATGAAGCGACCCGTTATATTGCCGAGGAAATCAAAAGCGCGACCAATGCGATTTTCCTGGGGCGTGGGATCGGTTTTCCGGTTGCCCTCGAAGGTGCGCTCAAACTGAAAGAAATCTCCTATATACACGCCGAAGGATATCCGGCAGCAGAAATGAAGCACGGGCCGATCGCACTGATCGATGAAAACATGCCGGTGGTCGTGATTGCCACGCAAAACTCATCCTATGAAAAGGTGATCAGCAATATTCAGGAAGTCAAAGCCCGGAAGGGAAGGGTGATCGCCATTGTTACCCGTGGCGATGTAGCGGTGAAAGCATTGGCGGATTATACCATTGAGATTCCGGACGCCGATGAAGCCTTCCTGCCTCTGCTGGCCACCATTCCACTGCAATTACTGTCTTATCACACTGCACTGTTGAGGGGTTGCAATGTGGATCAGCCCCGCAATCTGGCGAAATCGGTGACGGTGGAATAGGCGGTCAGATTAGTTTTTGGGCCGCTTGATGGGCTTCCGGCTATCCGCTTTCTTCATTTTCTGTCCTGACGGCAATTTGCCCTGCAGGTGGGTCGATCGGACCGTGCGAAAACCGATCGTACTGGATGCCTGATCCTTTTGCAGGTGCCGGCGGGTTGCCGGGATCAACCAATGTGGGTCATCTTCCCAGGATCCACCCTTGATCACCCTTGATTTTTCATTGACCAGTGAAG
>JBEBWT010000036.1:0-20130 GCA_040392005.1 Parapedobacter defluvii | reverse complement strand
ATTCCGGGCATTTGCTCCGGGCGGAATTGTTATTGGAACAGAACCTCCATACGACGGACTCTCACCATGGGACGGACTTTCCCTACGAGTACAGCACGGGTGCCCCCATACGACTGTTCAGGCAGGGTGGTCAATGGATAAGCCTTTTCCCATTGAGCGGCAGTGGTCGCTATCTGTTGATGGGCAATATTCCTTCTGCACAATATAACCGTTCGCCGGCCCGATCTTTACAAGCATTTTTGCAGACCATTATCGGGCCATTGCCCCCGGGCCAGGAGCTCAAACCCATTCCCAAAACCATACGGATGGAAGCTATGGATACATTCCGGGCACAAAGGAATTCGGGTCGCTGCTGTTTTCTGATCGGAGACGCGGCATCCGGGCCCCTGGAATTGACCGGCCTCGGAAATGCGGACGGGTTACTGGATGCCTGGAATCTGGGCTGGAAGCTCGCCGGTGTGGTACAGGGTAGAATGGATAAAAAGGGGCTGCTCAGTTTCCCCCGGGAACGTGACCCACACCATTCCCTGGCCCCCTTGTCATTGTTTGGACAAGTGTTAGCATTTCGCCACCGCCTGCCCAAAATTCTCCGGAAACTCGAACCCTTTCTGGTACGGCGGACTTTTGTCAAACCGGCGCAGAGAAAATCGACCCTCTTTCAGCTTTCGGGCCTCATCCGTCACTATCGTCACTCTCCGCTTTCCCTGCATTACAGCTCTTCCGTCCGCATCAAGGCTGGAGACCGGTTCCCCTACCTGCCGGTTTACAATGAAAAGGAAAAAACCTGGACGGATACCCACCGGGCCATTCAGAAAAACGGGTTGGTACTGGTCGTGCTGGGCAGGTTGAGCCAACAATCGCTACACATTCTCAGCCAGTGGGTACAGCAAAAATATCCTCAGGGCCTGGGGCTCTATTACCTGCCTTACAGTCGCCGGAACCGGGCCATTTTTGAAGCGTTTGATATGCCCGAAAACACCGCACAGGGTATTCTGGTTCGCCCGGATATGCACATTGCCTATATGAGCAACTCTCTCAGTATCGCCCTTTTCGATAATTACATGGCGGAGATACTGGGCTGGAAACTGTACCGGCAGTTTGAATAGTCCGAATTTCATCGTACTTTTACAGCAATGGAGATCAATCTGGACAACCTTTCGCCGGACATGATCCAGGCTATCTGGGTGATGGTTGCGGCCAGGGTCGTGATATGGCTGTTTTATGCCAATGCCGTACGGAAACTGATGTTGAGTATATCGGAGGGAAACCGCTTTATGCGCCCGGGCCAGGCATGGTGGCTTGCTATTCCCTTTCTCAATATTTATTGGAATTTTGTGGTGGCCCGCCATATTTCCAATTCCCTGAACAATGAGTTTTTTGACCGCAAAATAGCAGAGGAGGAAAATCCGGGACTGGGCAAGGGGCTGCTCTACTCATGGATGTTTTTGCTGTCGCACATTCCCTTCCCGTCCTTCATTTTGCTGACCTTTTTTATTCTGAGTGTGGTTTATTTTATACAATATTGGGTAAAAATTGCCAATTTCAGGCATTTGCTGGTGGAGCACAACCGGATTTATAAACAAAAGGACGGCCCTGCGGCGGAAGATAAACAAACTGAACATGAAACTACGTGAACTGACTGGTTATCTGGAGACATTGGCTCCGCTGGCCCTGCAGGAATCCTATGACAACTCGGGGTTGCTGGTCGGGGATCCGGAAATGGAAGTAAAGGAGGCATTGATCGCACTGGATTGCACGGAAGTGGTCCTGGATGAGGCGATCCGGCTGGGTTGCAACCTGGTAATCACCCATCATCCCATTGTTTTCAAGGGGCTCAGGAAATTGACAGGGGCCAATTATGTGGAGCGGACGGTGATCAAGGCCATTCAGCACAATATTGCCCTTTATGCCATTCATACCAATCTGGATAATGTGACGGGGGGAGTGAACAGCAAGATTGCCGACAGGTTGGGGTTGGAAGCGCAACAGATTTTGTCGCCCAAAAGGCAATTATTGCGCAAGCTGGCTGTTTTTGTTCCCGAAAAAAATGCGGAAGAGTTGCGCCAGGCCCTGTTTGGGGCGGGGGCCGGACAGGTGGGCCTTTACGATCAGTGCAGCTTCAACCTGCATGGTACAGGGACCTTCCGGGCCGGGCCGGGGACGCAGCCTTATGTGGGTGAGATCGGAAAGCAGCATCAGGAGGAAGAGATCAGGGTGGAAGTGATCTATCCGGCTTATCTGGAAGGGGGGATACTGGGAGCCATGCGGTCCACACACCCCTATGAGGAAGTGGCCTATGATATTTACTCCCTTGAAAATGCCCATCAGCAGGTTGGGAGCGGGATGGTTGGTTCCTTGCCGGAGCCGATGAACCCCATCGGGTTTTTGCAGTTTCTCAAAGAAAGCATGGGAGCCCAGGTGATCAGACATACCGCACTGATGCCACAAAAAGTCCAGAAAGTCGCGGTCTGCGGGGGCAGTGGAGGCTTTTTGCTCCAGGACGCGATCCGGGTGGGAGCCGATGTTTTTGTGACCGCCGATTACAAATACCATGAATTTTTTGATGCAGATGGAAAAATTGTGATCGCCGATGTGGGACATTTTGAAAGCGAACAGTTTACGCAGGAATTATTGTTGGAAATAATTCAAAAAAAATTCCCTACCTTTGCAGTCCGTTTAACGGAAATACAAACAAACCCAATAAATTACTACAGTTAGATGGAACAAACCGTAGAACAAAAATTGAAAGCGTTATGGTTGTTGCAGACCGTACACACTAAAATAGACAGAATCCGTCAGGTAAGGGGTGAGCTTCCGATGGAGGTGGCCGACCTGGAAGATGATATTGCTGGATTGGACACCCGCATCGAGAAGATCCGGACCGAACTGGATGATCTGGAAGATTCGATCGTCAATCGGAGGAATATGATCGCCGATGCACAGGCTGCTATCAAAAAATATGAGGGCCAGCTCAACGAGGTCAAGAACAACCGGGAGTACGATGCGATCAACAAAGAGATCGAAATACAGGGGCTTGATATTCAGGTGAGTGAAAAGCGGATCCGTGAATACGAATTTGAAATCCGCAACAAGACCGAGGTTTACGAGGGCACCCAGGCATCGCTGGAATCTGCAAAGGCAGAACTGGAGATCAAAAAGGGAGAGCTGGACACCATTGTGGCCGAGACCGAGAAGGAAGAAGGCGAGCTGCTCAAACTGGCAGCTCAGGCGGAGAAAAATATTGAAGAGCGCTTGCTGAAAGTCTATAACCGCTTGCGCAACAGCTATAAAAACGGACTTGCTGTGGTATCGATAGACCGGGACAGTTGCTCCGGCTGCCACAACAAGATACCACCACAAATGCAGCTTGAGATTCGTCAGCGCAAGAAAATCATTGTTTGTGAGCATTGTGGACGGATTTTGGTGGATGAGGATCTGGTGATCGAGGTAGAAGCCGAATACGCAGCGTAAGCAACCGCTTGCAGCGATAACATACAGCGAAAGCGGCCACGCTTGCAGCGTTGAGCTGATCGACCACGAGAAGAATATAAGGTCTGGACGGAATGTTCAGACCTTTTTTGTTTCACGTTTTGTTTCACGCAAAACTATTGTACCTTTGGGAAGCCCATGCTCCAAACAAACAGGCAGGGCCAAATAAGATTTGTCTGTCCTGAAAAAATTTGCCGGGCACACCCTGATCTATGGGTTGAGTACCATTGTCGCAAGGGTGCTGAACTTTGTATTGACCCCTCTTTTCGTCAATAAATTCCCCACGGCCGTTTATGGAGTCTTTACCAATCTGTACAGTTGGGCCGCCCTGCTCAACAGTTTGCTGGCCTTTGGGATGGAGACAACCTATTTCCGTTTTCTGGACAGGCAAGAGGACGGGAGCGATAAAAAATCGGTTTACAATAATAGTTTTGTCGTTATTCTGCTGACCTCGGCCCTCTTTCTCATCACTGTACTTTCCTTTCGGGATCAGATCGCTTCGGTGCTCGCGCAATGGTTGGGCAATGGGGCTGATTATGCGGATTTCCGGGAATATGTGCTGTACTTTGCATTATTGCTGACCGCTGATGCCCTGGCCGTGCTTCCCTTTGCCAGAATCCGCGCCGAAGGCCGGCCGCTGCGGTTTGCATTCATCAAGATCATCAATATCCTGACAGTAGTAGGATTCAACCTGTTTTTTATAGTCCTCGTACCCTGGATGATGGATTCCGGAGCGATGGCCTGGCTCCGGTTCGAAAGCTGGTACCGGCCCGGCTGGCTGGGATACGTTTTTGTATCCAACCTGATTGCCAGCTTGCTGACCTTGTTGCTCCTTTTGCCGGAATGGAGCAGATTCCGTTTCAGCATCGATCGCGCATTGCTGTGGAAAATGACCCAGTACAGTTTTCCGATCCTGATTGCCAATATTTCTTTTATCATAAATGAGCTGCTGGACAAGATGGTGCTGATTCCCCGCTTGCTGCCTGCCGAACAGGCCGCGACCGACCTCGGTATTTACGGTGCTGTTTCCAAACTGGCCATTTTTCTCAGTATCGCCGTGCAGGCTTTTCGTCTCGGGGCCGAGCCCTTCTTTTTCAGTTATGCGAAAAATGCCAACGCCCGCCAGGTCTATGCGATTATCATGGATTATTTTGTGATTCTGATGGTGTTGGCAATGGTCGGCCTGACGGCCAATATAGAAATCCTGAAATACTTCATTAAAGCGGGAGACCCTGCCGAGCAGATCAAATACTGGTCCGGTCTCAAAATTATCCCGGTGCTGCTGCTGAGTTATGTGTTTTTAGGCGTTTATACCAATCTTTCCATCTGGTACAAGCTGTCTGACCAGACCCGGTATGCCCTGTACATCTCTGGGATCGGGGCGGCAGTAACCCTGGTGCTCAACCTGATTTTTATCCCTCAATACAGTTATGTGGCGGCTGCCTGGGTGACACTGATCGCCTACTTCGTGATGGTGGTCGTTTCTTATTATTGGGGGCAGAAAAACTATGCGATTCCCTATCGTTTATGGAAAAATCTGGGGTATATCTTTGCGGGGAGCCTTTTGTGCTGGATCAGTTTCTATGTGTTTGACCGGCATCTGCTGCTGGGGAATCTGCTTTTTATAGGTTTTGTGGTGGCTGTATTTCTGCTGGAGCGGAAAAACCTGCGGAACCTGCTCAGGAAATGACCATTTCCTCTTCAAAGCGGTCGCCGATTTCTTCCAGTACTTCCAGAATATCGTTGATCTGATCCAGAGAAACCAGCCGCATGCGGTATTCCTTGAAGTTGGGGATTCCCTTGAAGTAATTGGCATAATGCCGCCTCATTTCGAAAATTCCGGTGCGCTCGCCTTTCCACACGATGGATTTTTCCAGGTGTGTGCGGCAGACCGCTACCCGCTCGGCGATGGTCGGCCCAGGCAGGTATTCGCCCGTATCAAAGAAATGCCGGATCTCCCGGAAGATCCAGGGATAGCCAATGGCCGCACGGCCGATCATGATGCCGTCCACCTCATATTCCATGCGCCAGGCCATTGCTTTTTCTACTGAATCCACATCCCCGTTGCCAAAAATCGGGATCCGGATGCGGGGATTGCGTTTGATCTCCCGGATCAGGGTCCAGTCTGCCACGCCCTTGTACATCTGGGAGCGGGTGCGGCCGTGGATGCTCAGCGCCTGTATGCCCACATCCTGCAACCTTTCGGCTACTTCATAAACGTTTTTGGTATGGTCGTCCCAGCCCAGGCGGGTTTTGACGGTCACCGGCAGATGGGTGGCTTCCACCACCGCTTTGGTCATGGCCACCATCCGGTCGATGTCCTGCAAAAGGCTGGCTCCCGCACCGCGGCAAGCTACATTTTTGACCGGACACCCATAGTTGATGTCGATCAGATCCGGGCCTGCCAGCGAAGCAATTTCGGTGGCTTCCCGCATGCTGTCTATATCACTGCCAAAGATCTGTATCCCGATCGGGCGTTCATATTCAAAAATATCCAGCTTTTGCCGGCTTTTTGCTGCGGAACGGATCAGACCTTCTGACGAAATAAATTCCGTGTATAACATATCGACCCCGTTTTGCTTGCACACAAAACGAAAGGGAGGATCGCTGACGTCCTCCATTGGGGCCAGTAACAGCGGGAATTCACCCAGGTCAATATTTCCAATCTTTACAGACATGATCAACGATTCCGTCCAATCTTTACAGACATGGGGGCAAAAATACGAAAAATCTAATACAAGCGTTTGCGGAGCTGCTCCTCGACCGCTTTAAAGACCTGGACAGGCCGGTGGTTCCGCCAATTCAGCTCATTCAGCAGCCCCCCGAAATTGATAAAATAGTCAATATTTGCCGAGTGGAATTCGTCGATCACATGCTGCCTGAAATTGATTCCCGCAATCCAGCCGTCTTCGATTTCCTGAAACCATTCATCATAATAACAATCATCCGAGGCGTGGAAATTCAGGACATTCTCGCCGATCAGCACGAATTTGTCTATACCACCAGCCACCATGACGTCGATGACCTCCCTCTTCAGTAGCATAATGTCATTGTAGATCGCATCATTCCATTCTCCAATCAGTTCCATGATCGCATAGCGCCGCTCATAATCGCAATATAGAATCTTGAGATAAAGGGTGTTGGAACCAAAGGAATCCCATTGCGGATGCAAGAGAAAGTTGTAAATTTGCTTGTCGAATTCAAACTCACTGTATTCAGTGCCATAGAATGGAGAATATTCGTCCTCAGCGGCGATATAATCGTCCCTCCAACGGTAGTATGGCTCTATTTCGTGCATTATGAATTGTACGTTTTACAAAGATAGCAAAGATAGCAAACGCAGGGTATGCAAAAGGGGACGAAGAGAAATTTATTTGTTGCTGCGACGTATGCAGCGGTGTTGTTTCTGGGTATTCTGCTGGGGCAGAATTATGTGGTTGAGAACAGGCAATCCCAGCCGTCCTCTCCCATTTTATCCATTGGGCAGCAGAGTCATGAAAACAATGTGCAGCGGGCGCTGGACCTGATTTCGGGGAATTACGTAGATAGTATCAATGTCGATAGCCTGCAAC
This sequence comes from Parapedobacter defluvii, assembly GCA_040392005.1. Taxonomy (GTDB): domain Bacteria; phylum Bacteroidota; class Bacteroidia; order Sphingobacteriales; family Sphingobacteriaceae; genus DASRQK01. Next base: position 13,069 of record JBEBWT010000036.1, on the reverse strand, counting down.
ATCTGATTCTCAGTGAAATGGTGTCCAGGCTGGATCCGCATTCGGATTATCTTGCGCCGCAGGAAGCCGCTTTGAGGGACCAGGTGCTGGAAGGCAGTTTTGAGGGGATCGGGGTCGAATACTTCATGCTGAATGATACGGTATTGGTCGTGGGCCTGGTCCCCGCCGGTCCGGCGCAGGAAGCTGGCATGAAAGTGGGCGACCGCATGCTCACTATCGATGGGCAGGGTATTGCAGGAGTAAAGATCAGTACGCAGGAGCTGGAAAAAAGAATCAAAGGCAAAAAAGGAAGCGTGCTGGAAGTTTCGGTCCACCGCAAGGGACAGGATCTGCCTTTTCCACTCAAGATCACCAGAGACCGTTATGATATCAGCTCCATTGATGCAGCTTATCTGCTGATACCCAGGGTCGCATATATCCGCATCAGTAATTTTGGTTCCAGGACCGTGGAGGATTGCAAAAAGCAACTTCAGGCCCTCAGAAAGCAGGGAGCAAAAGAAGTGATACTGGACCTGCGGGGCAATGGAGGAGGGTATCTATCTGCCGGAATAGAGTTGGCCGGACTGTTTTTGCCGGCTGGCAAGCCCATTGTTTATACGGAAGGAACCCATGATCCAAAGACGGTTTATGCCGCAAGGGAAGGCGGGTTTTTTACTGATATGGGGCTGGTGCTGCTGATCGATGAAGGGTCGGCTTCCGCCAGTGAAATCGTAGCCGGGGCCATGCAGGATTACGAGCGGGCAACGATAATCGGGCGGCGCTCTTTTGGAAAGGGGTTGATCCAGGAACGGTTTGGCTTTGGCGACGGATCCGTACTGAACCTGACGGTTGCCCGGTATTATACCCCATTGGGACGCAGTATCCAGCGGAATAACCGGGCCGGGCAAGCCGATACGGCCGGCGGGACCCAGCAAACCTTTGTGACTGCTTCCGGCCAGTTGTTATATGGGAGAGGTGGAATCATGCCGGATATTGAAGTCAGTATCGATAGTGCCGAATTTAGTCCGTTTTACCAGCAAATCTATCAGAAGGGCCTGCTGCATGAGTTTGTCTATGGAAGGCTGGTCACCGGGGTGCCGGGCTTTGCGATCGAGAATTTTTTGAACGGTTATTATCTGCCTGAATCCGAGTTTCAGGAATTTATATCCTTTGTGGAGGAGAAAGGGCTTGGGTTTACCGAAAAAGACGAATCGCCGGTCAAACTACGGATGGGCCTGGAGATAGAAGCGCTGCTGGGGAGGTATTATTTTGGCAGTGACGCCTATTTTAAGATAAAGAACCGGCGGGACCAGGTGATCAATGCGGCTCTGACCCATCTGGAGGTGCAGCGGGCGGTGGACCGCATTCCCGGAGGGGAAAAATGAAAAATTAGGATCAAGCAACTTTTCCGGGGACCCGGAACCCGGTCATTGAAAACGGAGTTCCGCCCAGACCGGATAATGGTCGGATAATCTGCGTTTGATGATCCGGTATTGAGCCACTTCAAATCCGGGGCTGGCCATAATATAGTCGATCTGAAAATTTGGAAAATCCCCGTTGTAGGTTTTTCCCCAGCCGGAGCCCTTCTCCCGGAACGCATTTTTCAATCCTTTGCCGACATGATTGACCGCAAATGACAGGGGCGTATCGTTGAAATCCCCCATGATCAGATAGGGGACCGGGCAGGCCTCACTGTGTTTGCGGAGGGATCGTCCCTGCATACTCCTGGCCACAAAAGCATGTTTGATCCGACTACCAATGCGCCTGGTTGAAGATACATTCATCTCGATCGTGCCTTCGGCCGGTCCGGCAATGAAATCATAGTCTTCCTGTTTGAAACCAAAGGATCGCAGATGTACATTGTAAACCCTCACCACCTTCCCATCTTTTTCTATATCCGCATAAATGATACTATTGACACCCATTTCAAAATCGGGAAGATGTCCGGAGGCCTTTATCGGAAATTTGGAAAAAATGGCCAGACCGTAGGATTCAAAATCATTCTGGGCCACCGGATGGATATATTGATGTGCCAGCCCCAACTGGCTGCGAAGGGCTTCTGAGACATCGTGCTTTCCCTTTTTGCGGGTATAAAACTCCTGGAGGCACACCACATCCGGATCGACTCCGGCCATCAGGGAGATCGCTTCCTCCTGTATGTCAGGCTTATTTTTTGTCTGCTTGAAATCCCTGAACAAATGCACATTATAAGTCAATACCCGGATGGAACCGGTATCCGGCCTCACAGGCTGCTCCGCAGACTGTCCCGCAGGTTGTCCGGATGACGCCGTATCCCGGGGCATATCCATGTGTGTGTCCCGCAGCGCACCCCGGAACAAGCCCCGGAATCCAATGTGCGCCTGCAGGGCATTCCAGCCGAGCAGGATAGCGGTGACGGAGATCAGCATATAGCTCCGCTTTCTGAACAGCCAGATCAGGATAAACAATGCATTCAGGCATAACAGGGGGAGATAGGCCATTCCCAGAAAGGCAACGGGCCAGAGGCCCTGGGGATCTGTCATGGGGGCCAGATAACTGCCCAGCAACAGGAGCGCAAGCACGATATTGGCCAGTAAAATGATTTTACCAACAAAACCGAGCTTCCTTATCTTTTTTCTCCTTTGTGCCCCCATGCCTCTCAGTTTTTTTGTTTGCTCGCCCTGAAAAGGGTCTCCTTCTCTTTTTGGGTGAGTTTGTCGTAACCCTTTTTGGAAATTTTGTCCAGGATCCGGTCAATGGTGGCCTGACTTGGGGCCGGAGATCTTTTCTGGCCGGCCGGAGATCCGTTCGGGGAGGACAATGGGTCCGGGTGTTGCTCGTCCTGGTGCGGATAGGGACTCTTTACGATCCGCAGCTTGCTTCTTTTTTTTCGTTTGAACAGCAGGCTCCAGTCCCGTCCGGCCCGCAATTGCCTGATGAACACATAACCCGTCACCGCACCACCGATATGGGCCAAGCTGCCGCCCGCGTTGCTGCCACCCACTCCCAGCAGGTCCAGTACAATGAAGGCCAGTGCCAGGTATTTGAGTTTTACATTCCCCAGAAACAGCATCCGGATAGAATAATCCGGCAACAGGGTGGCGGTGGCAAAGATCACCGCACTCACACTGGCGGACGACCCAATGAGTACATGGACAGCTCTTTGTTCGCTGAATACAGGTATCAGTGCATAACTCAGCAGAAAGATCAGCGCACCGGCCAGCCCTCCTGCGAGATAGATAAAAACAAATTGCCTTTTGGAAAGATAGTCCATGAAAATCTGCCCCATCCAGTATAGCCAGAGCATGTTGAACAACAGGTGGAAAAAGGAAACCTGCGTAAACATATAGCTCAAAGGTGTCCACGGCCGCCAGACCAGCGAAGCGGGGCCGGCGGGCAATTGAAACAGACCGAGCAGCCAGGAGGGTGCTGCTGCGGGAAATATTCGCAGTGAAGCAAATAAACCCACCCCGTTCAGTAGTATAAATACTAAACAATTCAGTCCAATAAACAGAAATAAGGGATTTCCTCTGCGGAATACCTTGCTCCACAATTCGCCGAACAGTGACCGATTCATCTTGCCAAGATAGGAAAAATAAGAAAATAGATCAAGACCAATAATCCGGACGCCTGATCTTCCAGAGTTTGATCAGGATAAAGCCAAATAAAGCCCCTCCTATATGTGCGAAGTGCGCAATCGAAGTGCCGGCTATCCGTGAGACTCCGAGGAAAAGTTCGAGGGCGATCAGGATTGGAATAAAATATTTAGCCTTGACCGGCACCGGAATGAACATCAGGTAAAGCGAGGTGTTGGGGAACAAGTATCCAAAAGCGATCAGAAGTCCGTAAATCGCACCGGAAGCACCTACCATCGGGGTATTATAAACCGAAACCAATTTGTTGAACTCCTCATTGGTCATGCCCGGATGACTACCATAGACCATCCCTTCCAGCATGTCAAACCGAAGCCAGTGCCCTGCGGAAATTGTGCCGGCGATGGAATAAACCTCCAGAGCCTGCACTCCGAATTGCAGCACCAGGGCCCCCAGTCCGGTGATGAGGTAAAAATTGATAAAGCGTCTGGAGCCCATTAACTGTTCCAGTACCGGACCGAACATAAACAGGGCAAACATATTGAAGAACAGGTGGGCAAATCCCCCGTGCATAAACATATAGGTAATGATCTGCCAGATTCTGAAAAACGGTGAATCCGGATAATAAACCCCGAACATACGTCCGGCCTGATCAAAGATCAGGGAGCCGATAAAGCAGATGATATTGATCATCAGCAGATTTCTGACTACCGGGGGCAGGCCGGCAAAGGGAGAGGATGTATTATTGAACATAAGGTTTCCTGTGTTTTAGTTTTCTATCGGTTGAACATTCCCATTAATTCCTGAACGGTAAAGGTAAGGATTACCGGTTTGCCCTGAATGGAGGTATTGGCGGATTCGCAGGCAAAGAGCCGGTCAATCAATTCAGCCATTTCCAACTGGGAAAGTTCGGAGCCCGCCTTGATAGAGGCACTTCTTGCCAGGCTTTTGGCCAGGTTCTGACGTTTGCTCAGGGTGGTGTCGGGGCGATTGTCCTTGAAATCTTCCAGTAATTGGGTGACGACTTCGATTTCGTGGATGCCGGTGGCCAGATCCGCCGGAATCCCTTCTATTATAAATGTATTTTTGCCAAACTCCCGCAACTGGAACCCCAGGGCCTGAATCTCAGGCAGCAAACTTTTGATCAGTGCCGTGTCTGCCGGATCCAGATCAATGGTTTGGGGGAACAGGCTCTGCTGGCTGGTTCCCTGCCTTGCTTCCAGTTGATGTAAAAACTGCTCATATAGAATGCGTTCGTGGGCCGCCTGCTGATCGATCAGCATCATACCGGAATGGATCTGCGAAACTATGAAGCGTTTGTGCAATTGGAACAGCCTGCGGGCAATTGCCTCGTCTTCCCTGTTTCCAGAGGGGGCTTTATCCGGGTCGGCCTCCGTCTCCTGTTCAAAGGTCAATTGCTGTGCTTCGATTTTTTGGGTTACTTCATACAATTGCTCCCAGTTTTGAGGGATGCCGGAGCGACTGTAAGCTGCTGCTGCACCGGCAGCTCCTCCTGCTGCGCGATCGCTTCCTGCTGCGCGGTCACCGGCCCCTTGTCCGGTGTAGCCACGATCCGGACCCGATCCGGATCCGCCCGCCCTGCCGCCATTCCCCTCATTCAGAAAGGGATTGAAGGAAGGGTCGAAAGTGACCGAAGGGGGTGTGATCTGATCCAGCGGTTTCGGCCGGATCATATTGGCAAAACCAGTTTCCTGATCAAAATCCAGGCTGGGCGTAATATTGTATTGTCCCAGAGACCGCTTGACCGCTGACCGGATAATCGCATAAATGGACTTCTCATCCTCATACTTGATCTCCGTCTTGGTCGGGTGCACATTGATGTCAATCCGTGCCGGATCAATTTCTATAAACAGAATATACAGGGGATACGTGTCATCGGGCAGCACCTCCTCGTAGGCCTTCAGAATGGCGTGGTTGAGATAGGCATCTTTTACAAAACGTTTATTGACGAAAAAAAACTGTTCTCCCCGCCCTTTTTTAGCATATTTTGGCTTGCCGATGAATCCTTTTAAGCGGATAATGGAGGTTTCCTCCTCGATCGGGACCAGCCGTTCGTTGTAATTGTTGCCGAATATATGCACGACCCTTTGCTTGAGGGTGCCTGGGGGCAGATGGTAAATTTCGTTTCCATCATTGTGAAAGGTGAAATGAACAGTCGGGTGGGCCAGGGCAATCCGCTGGAACTCATCTACAATATGCCGCAGCTCGACCCCATCGCTTTTCAGAAAATTCCGCCTTGCGGGAATGTTATAAAACAGATTTTTCACACTGATGCTGGTGCCGACGGGCATGGCGTCCTCCGTTTGCCGGACAATTTCCGAGGCCGCCACCTCCAGCGCGGTCCCCAGCTCGTCCTCATGCCGGCGCGTGCGCAACTCCATCTGGGCGATCGCAGCGATTGAGGCCATCGCCTCCCCCCGGAAACCCATCGTCCGGATCGCAAACAGATCTTCTGCCCGGCGGATCTTGGAAGTCGCATGCCGCTGCAGTGACAGGCGGGCATCGACCGCACTCATGCCACAACCATTGTCTATGACCTGGATCAGCGACTTGCCCGCACCCCTCACCAGTAGCCTGATCTGATCGGCACCCGCATCGATCGCATTCTCTATCAATTCCTTGACGGCAGAGGATGGCCGCTGTACGACTTCACCGGCTGCAATCTGATTGGCCACCGCATCGGGCAACAATTGTATAATGTCTGGCATATAATGCGAAGTTAAGAAAAATCCGTAATTTTATCCCTTTCGGAAAAAGCCGATCAAGAGAAAATAATGGAAATAAAAAACATTTGCTGCATCGGAGCCGGTTATGTGGGCGGGCCTACCATGTCTGTCATCGCCAGTCAATGCCCTCACCTGCGGATTACCGTGGTGGACTCCAATCCTGACCGGATCGATGCCTGGAACGATCCGGATCCGGAGCGCCTGCCGGTCTATGAGCCCGGTCTGGCGGGGATCGTTGCGGAGGCGCGCGGGCGCAATCTGTTTTTTTCCAAAGATATAGATAAAGCCATTGCCGAGGCAGACCTGATTTTTATTTCGGTTAATACCCCCACCAAAACCTATGGGAAAGGCAAGGGTATGGCGGCGGACCTGAAATTTGTGGAGAGCTGTGCCCGTCAGATTGCGGCAGCATCCACTTCCGGTAAAATTGTAGTGGAAAAATCCACTATTCCGGTACGGACAGCCTCCTCTATCAAAAATATTCTGGGGCAAGGGAGAGGTCAGACGGGCAGGGGCATAAGTTTTCATGTGTTGTCGAACCCCGAATTTTTATCCGAAGGCACCGCCGTACAGGATCTTTTGAAGCCCGACCGGGTGCTGATCGGGGGAGACAACGAAGAGGCTATCCAGGCGCTGACGGCCATTTATGCCCATTGGGTGCCTGTTGAGCGGATAATCACCACCAACTTGTGGTCGGCCGAACTCTCCAAACTCACCGCCAATGCTTTCCTGGCACAACGGGTTTCGTCCATCAATGCCATTTCCGAACTGTGTGAAGCCACCGGTGCCGATGTGGATGAAGTCGCCCGTGCCGTTGGTGCGGACAGCAGGATCGGCCCGAAGTTTCTGAAGGCTTCGGTCGGATTCGGAGGATCCTGCTTCCAGAAAGATATTCTCAATCTGGTATATATTGCCCGCAGCTATCAACTCCACGCCGTAGCAGACTACTGGGAGCAAGTAATCCTGCTCAACAGCCATCAGCGCAAGCGCTTTGCCGACAAGATCGTTCGGACACTTTACGACACGGTTTCCGGCAAAAAAATTGCGTTTCTGGGGTGGGCCTTCAAGAAAGATACCAATGACACCCGCGAGTCTGCCGCTATCTATGTAGCCGATGCTCTGCTGTCCGAAGAAGCTGAAATCACCGTATATGACCCCCGTGTATCCCCGGAGCGGATTTATGCCGATTTGGATGCGCTCGGCACTCGTTCCCCTGAAGAAAACCGCAGGCTCCTCCGGGTGGAAAAAGACCCTTATAATACGATGGAAGGGGCTTATGCCCTGGCCGTCCTCACCGAATGGGATGAATTCAAAATGTACGATTGGCCCCGAATTTTCCAAAGCATGCAAAAACCTGCATTCGTGTTCGATGGCAGGCGACTGCTGGATGCGGTTAGAATGAAGTCGCTCGGCTTCAATTATTATGTGATCGGAGGGTGATTCCCTCCGGATTTGTAGTTATATAGCTATAACCCCCCCGATTTTGTAGTTAAATCGCTACAAAATGATCAGAAACTCCTTTAAAAAAGGTTCAAATCGGTCAAAAGAGTGATTCTTCACACTTTTTTTGACCTTTCCCTATATATATTTGCGGCGCATTTACCTGGAAAAAACTATACATGACCCTCAGTTGGGTTAGAGTTGGTTGGTTCCGGGTATTTTTTTTTGCCATTTAAATCAGAAAACTGCTTTGGACCCAGGTTCGAAGCATTATAGAGACTTTAATCATAAGACATGAGAAAATTTTACGGTAAATTCCATCAACATCCATCTACCAGTAAAAACAAAATTTCAAAATCGAAGGAAAGACATATTGGCTCCTGGTTGAGGCAGTTATCCCCCGGGGGGGGCGTGTTAATTATGATTGCGTTTCTTTTTCCTTTGAGTTTAATGGCGCAATCCTCCAAGGTCTTTGATTATACTACCAATGGGGCAATTCAACAATATACTGTTCCTGCGGGTGTCACCCAGATTACGGTGATGGTCTGGGGTGGTGGTGGTGCCGGAGGAGGACGAACAAGCAATGGTGGTGGTGGTGGTGGTACCAGTGGTGGATATGCTTATAAAGTCCAGACAGTAACACCAGGATCTACAATTTATGTCAGTGTTGGGGATGGTGTTACGGGTGTTACTGGTGCAAACACTAATCGGGGCGGAACAAGCTGGGTATCCACCAGCAACTCAAACGGAGCCAATACCTTTGCAAGAGCTGCCGGAGGTAATAGTGTCACCACTAATACGACCACAGGAGCTTCTTGGTCAGCTCCGACCGGGAATAACACCATGCTGGGTGATTTTGTTTCCAATGGAAGTGCGGGGTCTAATGCTGGTAATGGTACCAATGGTAATGGAGGTGCCGGGGGTTCCGCTTATTATGGAGGTGTCGGGGGTGCAGCCACTACTGCAGCGAATGTTGGAAATTCAGGAGCTGTTCCGGGAGGTGGGGGTGGAGGAGCAAGAAGAAGCAACGCCACAGGAAATGTATCGGGTGGAGATGGTGGTCACGGGCAAGTAATCATTTTGGCAGGAGGAGGAGGTTTTACTTTTCATGGCTCCGGCTCGAGGGATTTATATACCCCTAATACACTGGGTCGCCGATCTAAACTTGTTAGTAATACAAATACACTATATCCAGAAGCATATCCCTTTATCAACCCTGGGGTGCATAAGGTATTCCTTAATGCAGGTGAAAAACTCTATCTTGGTTCCAGTGCTCAGGGAATGCTTGTAGCAGGGAGCGATGCAAATGGATATGGAGCTATCAGGGTGTTTAAGCCCTCAAGTTCCGGTCGGGTCATTGCTGACGATAACACTGGTTATTTAGCACTTAAGGATGTTGAGCCTGATTATTATAGCGGCCCAAGCACTACAAATGGTAGAATCCAAAACCGAGGAGAAGAATTGCTGGGCCCCAAAATAGGAGGTGAAGCAGGCTATGAACCTTTTGTGGTTACGGCTGATGAAACAGGTATTTATGAAGTATGGTTCTATGCACCCCAAACAGGTTTGGGAACAGCAGATAATAGCAGTAATGCCGTTGGACAAGGTACAGTAGATGAAGCAAATAACCCTCAGTGGTCACAAAATACTACTGGCCGCACCATAACAGCATGGGACGCTACGGTAACCGATGCTGCAGGCAATATAAAGCCTGGCCGTACCTACCTGAATGTGTTTAACGGAGCTGCTACTACAGACGTCTCTACGGCACAATTCTATGGTAATTTTTATATTGTAACCAAAGATGGGTTTCCCTACTTGGTAGAAGGAAACGGTTTGGCGGGGTTATTCTATACCTTTTTTGTAAACAACCGGGGTTTTACAACTGAGAGCAATGGTGGCGGCCTAAGGACATATAAGAGCCAGAGGAATACACCGTATAATATAAAAAACCCGAATCAGGATGATGATCCTTTAAACACCACGCATAAGTTATTCTATGGGCAGCCTAATGCCGATTTGCCGTCAGAAGCAGATTATAATGGTGGTCTTACCTGGGTAAAACTACAGAATCCACCCGATCCAGAAGCTGAAAATATAAAATTCGTTGGGGTAGAGGGCTCTGACGGCTATGGCGGCTCGAAAGGGGCTTATATTGAGTTCAATGCCAATGTAGCCGGTACTTATCGCATTACTATTCCGGGCGGTACAGGTCCGGCTCCTGATAACATCGTATATTACGACAGGGTAATAACTGGGGGAAGTGTTGTCGGGTTTAACCAGGTATATTGGGATGGTAGAACCGGCACCCAGGCCGACCCCACAGTCCCTGCCATCTTATTACCGCCAGGAGCTACAGTGGGTACAATTACCGTGCAGCTTACAGGTGCTGAGGTGCATTTCCCATATCTGGATATGGAGGCCAATGCCAATGGAGTTAAAGTTATACAGTTAGATAAAAATACCTACGCTTATCCTGACCTGATAGCTAATCCGGAGAAAGATTTAGTGTGGTGGGACGATACTGATGCAGACGGTAACAGCATAGGTAATACGGGTGCCGCTTCTAACCCTTTAGTAGTACCTTATAACGGTCCCGGGCAACACAGCTCTACCAATGGGCATGCATACGGTGGTAGTGGTAGTGGTGGCTTTGGTAATCAAAGAGGTATTGATACCTATTCCTTTGTGCCCGGACCAATGAGTAATTTGACCGGTGTTGTCGTGGAGATTAAAGAAGCTGATCTGTCAGTCGAGTCGTTTACCGCTGACAAACCGTCCGGTGAAACCGTCAGTGTAGGCGACAGCTATACCTATACGGTCACAGTCAAAAATTCCGGCCCCTATGCAATTCAAACAGGAACTACAATAGTGGGAGATCCCGGCAATGAAGTTACAATGATCAACAAGCCGGCAAGGTTCAACTTATATGTGCCGGCTGGTATCGAGGTTGATTTGACCGATCCCAATTATGGCTTTGTGTCGCCTGGTGATGAAGTTCAGCCTGAAGAGGGGGTGGAATATGGTGCAGCTCCGGCTTCTTTTGCAGCGGATCCCAACGGTGGAGGAGTTTATACGATCTACCTCAATATGCCTGTCGATGGAGAGATGACTTTTACGTTACCTGTAAAGGTGGTGTCAGGGGTAAAACAGACCGATGGTGGGCTTATCCATGCCTATGCGACTATTTTGAGGCCAGCCGACTTCTCGGATCCCGATGCGACAAATCCTGATTATGTAAATATTACTGACCCCATCGATCCTTTTGAAGAGATTTTCTGGACACAGACTGCTGCGGGACCTCCGCCTATTGTGACGACAGTTTCACGGACTCCGGCTATATTCACCAATCCTGGAGATTATAAGGCTGAAATAGGTCCGGGACCGGGGCAGAGGGAGAGCAACAACATTGCAAGGATCTCCCAACCGTTTATGGCGGCTGACCTGGAGATTCAGAAAAGTGGGGTGCAGTCCGACGCCGGTAGCGGGGTGGGTACATTTACCCTGACGGTCACCAATCATGGGCCAAGTAAGGGAACCAATATTGTCGTGGAGGATGAACTGTCATCCAGGTATGAGTTTATCACCGGCAGCGGTATAGCATCAAAAGGTACTGCAACCTATGATCCGATAACCAGAATCATTACCTGGAATGTGGGCAATCTTGATGTTGATGAAAGCGCAACCTTTATATTTGCCACTATAAATACCGGCAGTGCAAATGCGGAAAACTCAGCTGACGTTGAAGGCGACGAGCACGATCCGACACCAGGAGATAATGAGGAGGAAATCATACCGGAATCACCGACTTTGTCATTGACAAAAACCGTGACCAATGTGACGGTTGTCAATGGTGCTTCAAACACAATTGCGGATGCCGGAGATGAGATCACTTATGAATTTGTTGTAACGAATACAGGCGCCCTCACGCTGACGGATATAGAGATTCTCGACCCATTGTTAGGCGGTGCTTTGGATCTTTCAGGGGTTACCTGGCCTACGCCGGCCCTGCCGGGGGTACTTACTACCGGGCAATCTATTACTGTTGAAGCCACTTATACGATTACTGCGGACGATGTTGTGGCGATCAAAGTGGATAACAAGGCTTATGCCAGAGGGATACCTCCGGGTCTCCCTGTGACCTCATCACTGATGGCCGAAACTTCCACTTCGCTGGCGGCACCTTCTATGTCTTTCACCAAGGACGTGGATAATGTGACGGTTGCCAACGGTGTTTCAAATACAGCGATCGATGCCGGTGATGTGATCACCTATACATTCCAGATCGAGAACACGGGCAATGTGACGCTGACCGATGTCGAGATCAGCGATCCGCTGATTCCGGATCAACTGGATTTCACCTATGACTGGTCTGGTGTTACAGCGACAGGGGTACTTGCGCCCGGTGAAATTGCCACAGCTACTGCTACATACACTATTACTCCGGCGGATGTCCTTGCCGGCACGGTCGATAATACGGCAAAAGCTGTTGCCGAAGATCCGGATGGTGGTACGGTAGAATCTCCGGAAGATGATACGAGTACAACGGTTGCTGCCTTAGCTGATCTGGAGATCGAGAAGGATGTAAGTGTCGCTTCTCCGCTGGTAGGGAATGTTGTGACCTTTACGATCAAGGTGACCAATAATGGTCCAAGTACTGCGACAGATATTGAGATCGAGGATATTGTGCCGAGTGGTTATACGAATATTACAGTCAATGATGGCGGTACCAATAATGCGGGTACGATTACCTGGGATATTGCGAGTCTGACCAGTGGGTCAGATGTGACTGTCAGCTTTACGGCTGAGGTATTGGCTACCGGTGATTATGATAATACGGCTACCGTTTCCGCAGAAGAGGATGATCCGGATGGATCAAATAATACTTCTACCGTCACGGTGACTCCAATGAAGCCATCGATCCAGGTTGAGAAGACGGCGAGCACGGCTGGTCCTGTTGCCGTTGGCGATGTGATCACGTATGATATTGAGGTTACCAACACGGGTAACGTTACGCTGACGGGCATTGTTGTGACGGATCCTCTTCTTGGAGGTACTGTTACGGCGCTTAAGGCGGGATCGAGCTGGCCGGTTAGTGCGGGCGAGCTTGCGCCGAATGAGTCTGTTATCCTGACGGGCAGCTATACTGTTACGCAGGACGACATCGATGCCGGCTCAGACATCAGCAATACGGTTGGTGTTACGGGTACGCCACCTACGGGTCCTCCTGTTACCGACAGTGACGGTCCTGTTGATGTTCCTGTGGAGGCAGCTTCGCCATCGATCCAGGTTGAGAAGACGGCGAGCACGGCTGGTCCTGTTGCCGTTGGC
>JBEBWT010000035.1:0-20312 GCA_040392005.1 Parapedobacter defluvii | reverse complement strand
GGGCCTTACGAGCAGGGCGTGTGTGCGCGCAGTACAGCCCAGAAATTACACCTCCATTCACGAACAATATTTTTTTATCCAACCATCTTGCTTCCTAAAAATCAAATCCTTAACTTTGCGCCCGATAAATAAATTTTTAACGCTTTAATATTATTCAAGTAATGTATTTAAGTAAAGAGTACAAAGCGGATATTTTCGCAGAATTTACCGGAAACGCAACCAATACCGGTTCGGCTGAAGGCCAGGTGGCATTGTTCACCAAAAGAATCGCTCACTTGACTGAGCATTTGAAAAAAAACAGAAAAGACTTTGCGACACAACGGGCTCTCCAGATGCTGGTGGGTAAACGCCGTTCCCTGTTGGCTTATCTGTACAAAAAAGATATCGAACGTTATCGTGCGATCATCAAAGCATTGGGCTTACGGGATATCATCAAATAAGCACCAGGTTATTCATTAGAAAGCCATCTCAATATGGAGGTGGCTTTTTAATTTCTAATGTAAACAAAATTAATATATAGACCGGCGCGGCCCAAAAGATGAAAGGCCCGCCAAAACAACACAGTATGAGTTACACAGAATTTAAAACAACAATCGATCTGGGCGCAGGACGCGAGATCGAAATTTCAACCGGGAAACTGGCCAAACAGGCTGACGGTTCAGTGGTGGTGAAACAAGGTGATACCATGTTGCTGGCTACGGTTGTTTCTTCCCAGGAAGCAAAGGCCGGGGTGGATTTTTTGCCACTTTCAGTGGACTATCAGGAGAAATACGCGGCAACCGGCCGGATTCCGGGAGGATTTCTGAGAAGGGAAGCCCGTTTATCGGATTATGAAGTATTGATCTGCCGTTTGGTGGACAGAGCACTTCGCCCGCTGTTTCCGGAGGATTACCACGCAGATACGCAGGTGATGATCAGCCTGATCTCTGCTGATAAGGATATTATGCCGGATGCATTGGCCGGTCTGGCGGCATCTGCGGCGATTGCTGTTTCAGATATTCCTTTCAACGGCCCGACTTCTGAAGTACGGGTAGCCAAGATTGACGGTCAGTTGGTGATCAATCCATTGATGAGTGATTTGGAAAGAGCTACCCTGGAGTTCATTGTTGCCGGTACCGCCAGCGATATCGGAATGGTGGAAGGGGAAGCCAAAGAAATTTCGGAAACGGAAATGGTGGAAGCCATTGCATTTGCCCACGAAGCCATCAAAAAACAGGTTGCTGCGCAGTTGGAACTGGCGAAATTGGCCGGTAAAACTGAGAAGCGGGTATATAGTCACGAACCTTCCAATCCTGAATTGCGCGAGCAAATCTTTGCTGCCACTTATGATAAGGTGTATGCAGTAGCCAAATCTGCATCTGCAAAGCATGAGCGCTCCGAAAAATTCGCTCAGATCGGTGAAGAGTTTGCCCAAACCCTGGGAGAGGAAATTGATGATGAAACGGCTTTCCTGTTCAAGAAATATTACCATGACGTACAGTATGATGCCGTCCGCAACCTGGTTCTGGATGAAGGTATCCGTCTGGACGGCCGGGATGTCCGCACCGTTCGCCCCATCTGGAGTGAGGTGGACTATCTGCCTGCTGCACATGGTTCAGCCGTCTTTACCCGTGGCGAAACGCAATCTTTGACTACCGTCACATTGGGGGCAAAAGACGACGAGCAAATGATCGATGGTGCATTTATCCACGGATACAACAAATTTTTGCTGCACTATAATTTCCCGGGATTTTCTACCGGGGAAGTCCGTCCGAACCGGGGTGCCGGTCGCCGGGAGATCGGTCATGGTAACCTGGCCCTGCGTTCCCTGAAACAGGTATTGCCGACCGGAGATGAAAATCCATATACCATCCGGATTGTTTCTGACATTCTGGAATCCAATGGTTCTTCTTCAATGGCGACCGTCTGTGCCGGCACACTGGCGCTGATGGATGCCGGTATCAAGATCAAAGCACCGGTTTCAGGTATCGCAATGGGATTGATCACGGATGAGAAAACCGGAAAATACGCTATTTTGAGTGACATTCTCGGTGATGAGGACCATCTCGGAGATATGGACTTCAAAGTGACCGGGACTGAAAAAGGGATTGTTGCCTGCCAGATGGACCTGAAGATCAATGGTCTGAAATGGGAGGTGCTGACTCAGGCATTGGATCAGGCCAAAGAAGCCCGTTTGCACATTCTGGGTGAGATGAAAAAAACAATCGCAGAGCCCCGTGCAGATTACAAACCACATGCGCCGCGTATTGTCAGCTTTAGCATTGACAAAGAATACATTGGTGCTGTTATCGGACCCGGTGGTAAGATCATTCAGGAAATGCAACGGGAGACCGGCGCGACCATTTCCATTGAAGAAATCGACAATAAAGGAGTCGTTCAGGTATTTGCCGATAATAAAGCGGCCATTGATGATGCAGTAAGACGGATCAAAGCGATCGCGGCCAAACCGGAGATCGGTGAGATTTACGAAGGTAAGGTCAAATCTATTATGCCTTTCGGTGCATTTATCGAGGTGATGCCGGGAAAAGACGGACTGTTGCATATTTCGGAAATTGACTGGACCCGCCATGAAACTATGGACGGAATCTTTACCGTTGGTGAGATCGTGCGTGTACAGTTGCTGGATATCGACAAGCAGGGCAAGCTGAAACTTTCTCGCAAAGTTTTGCTGCCAAGGCCTGAGAAAGGGCAGTAACCGGCAGGAATCCCGCATGTTTGTGCGGTTAAAAAACCCAAAAACAAAATACTTCCAAGTATATTTGTTTTTGGGTTTTTCTTTTTCTTCTTTCGCAGATATTTACCTGTTGGAGTGAAGAAAAAAATACTGATCAGCGATATTGCCAAAGCACTGGGCGTTTCAACCACGACCGTTTCCTTTGTGCTCAACGGCAGGGCAAAAGAAAAACGTTTGAGCGATGCACTGGCCAAAAGGGTGATGGATTATGTCAGGGAGGTCGGATACAAACCGAACGAACTGGCCAAGAGCCTCCGGACCGGCAAAACCAAAATCCTGGGACTGATCATCGAAGATATATCGAATCCATTTTTTGCCAATATTGCCCGCTATATTGAAACCAAAGCTTACAGCAGAGGATACCGTATCATTTATTGCAGCACTGAAAACAGCAGTGAAAAGGCTATCGAATTTATACAGTTGTTCCGGGACCGGCATGTGGACGGGTACCTGATCACTCCCCCTGCCGGAATAGAGGAGACCGTCTCCGAATTAATGGCCCAGGGTCTTCCGGTGGTGCTGTTCGACCGGTATTTTCCGGATCTGGCCACGGACTATGTAGTGGTCCAGAACAAACAGGGCGCCCTGGAGGCTGTCCGTCATCTGGTGGAGCAGGGTTTTGAAAAAATTGCCTTTGTCACCTCCACTTCCGGACAGACCCAGATGAGGGATCGCATGGAGGGTTACCTTGAAGGACTGGCGGAGGGGAATCTTTCCCCCTATATCAAAACCATTGGCGTATGGCAGGAGGAGCAGACCCCCATTGACGATTTCCACCGATTCTATATTGACACAAAGCCTGATGCTATTCTGTTTTCGGCCAATCACCTGGCCATCATCGGATTAAAATCGCTGAAGCAATACAATCTCGACTCGCCCGGGATGGTTTCCTTTGATGACCATACCCATTTCCGCATTTCAAACCCGACGATTTCGGTAGTTTCCCAGCCGATCTCCCAGATTGCCGAGGAGGTTATCAATATCCTGATCAACAAGCTTGAGGGAAAGACAAAAACGAGGCAACAACTCGTATTACCCACGCAACTGATCATACGGGAATCTTCCATGCGGCAGCAGGAAAAGATGCCGGGTTGATGGTGGGTAGGGCAACAATGGGATGATCCCCGCTATTCCACTACAAATTTCATGGAGATAGAATTGACACAGTGCCGGGTGTTTTTGGGCGTGAGGCGTTCCCCCTCAAACACATGTCCCAGGTGCCCTCCGCAATTTGCGCAAACAATCTCGGTACGGCGGCCGTCCGCATCGGGTACACGTTTGACCGCTCCCGCAATTTCATCATCAAAACTGGGCCAACCGCAATGCGATTCAAATTTGTCCGCTGAATGGTAGAGGGGTGCTTCGCACTGTCTGCACAGGTATGTGCCTTTTTGTTGATTGCTCAGCAGGGCACCCGTAAAAGGGCGTTCCGTGCCTTTATGGAGGATGACCCAGGCTTCTTCATCCGTCAGCTTATTATATTCCTTATTTTCCTTCACAACCCTCAATTTACACCTTATTTTGGGAAGTTACAAATGAATGGAAAAGCGAATGTTCGGGGGTGGCAGCAAATTCTGCATTTTTGCACTTAAAAACGCAATTTTTAGATCAATTTAGAATGATTATAAATTATAAATTGAGTCACCAAAATGTCATGAATTGCCTAATAAATCCTACTTTTGCGTTTGTGTAAATGGGGGGAATCCCGTTTGAGAGTATAGATCCAAGTTGTTACATTCATATTAATACCATTAAAGTGCTCAATATGAGAAATATCTCATTAGTTTTTGGAAGGCTCGCGAAGTCGGTATGCTTAATTATCGGTCTGACCTTTGCCGCTGCTGGTCAAGTCAGTGCACAAGATGCAAAAGCCGGTGAAGCCCTTTTTAAGGCAAATTGTACGACCTGTCACCTGGTGCAGGGGAAACGTGTCGGTCCTGAATTGCTGGGGATGTCCAGCCGTTTTGAAGCAGAGTGGCTGCATAAATGGATCAAGAATTCCCAGTCGCTGATTGCATCGGGCGATGAAACAGCGGTCCGGCTCTTTGAAGAGAACAACCGTTTGGTCATGACTGCATTTCCTCAGTTATCGGATGATGATATCTCCAATATCATTGCCTATGTGGATGCGGAAGAGGCCCGTATTGCTGCCGGACCCGCACCGGATGCGGCAGGCGGTACCGCAGGAGGAGCGGCAGCCAGCAGCGATGCCAGTGATTTTATGATTATTGGTCTGATCGTCGTCATTGCCCTGGCAATTGCGATTATTGTGGTATTGGGCAAGGTTATCCGTACCCTGGAAAGGGTGGTGGAAAACAATCAGCACCTGCTGATCCCGGCCGAAGAATCCACTGAAACCGGTAAGGAAAGCGGACAGGCACTCAGGAAATTTCTGAAAAACAAGAAACTGGTCGGTCTGGTTGTCCTGGTACTGGTTGGTATCCTGGGCGCTGCCGGTTGGAACAATATGTGGAATGTGGGTGTCCATGAAGGATATATGCCGGTACAACCGATCAAGTTTTCACACCAGTTGCATGCCGGTGTCAATCAGATTGATTGTCAGTATTGCCACGGTGGCGCCTATAAATCCAAAAATGCCTCCATTCCTTCGGCAAATATCTGTATGAACTGCCACAAAGGAGTGACGGGCAGTGAGCAATATGGCGGCGAAATTTCACCGGAAATTGCAAAAATTTACCGTGCGCTGGATTACGATCCGAGCACAGGTGAGTACGGAAACAATCCAAGACCTATCGAATGGATCCGTGTCCATAACCTTCCGGATTTTGCCTATTTCAACCACTCTCAACACGTAGTAGTGGCTGGAGTAGAATGCCAGACCTGTCACGGGCCGGTTGAAACGATGGAAGAATTGTACCAATACGCTCCTTTAACCATGAAATGGTGTATAGAATGTCACCAGACTACGGAAGTAAATGCTGACAATGCCTATTACGATCAATTGATCGCGGCACACGAGAAACTGAAAAAAGGAGAAAAAATGACGGCAGCGATGATCGGTGGATTGGAGTGCGGAAAATGTCATTATTAATAGATAATAGTTTAGAAAATACGCAATCTTTATATATAGCTTAAATGGATAGCAACAAGAAATATTGGAAAGGTTTGGAAGAGTTGCAGCAGACCCCTGCTTTCGTAGCGAAAAATCAGGGTGAATTTGCTGAGCCGATTCCTGTTGAGGACGTATTGGAAGGTGATGGACTGAAAGCCCGCACTCCCCGTAGGGATTTTCTGAAAACACTCGGATTTGGTTTGGGTGCAGTGACTCTGGCCGCCTGTGAGCGTACACCGGTTCATAAATCCATTCCGTATCTGATCAAACCGGAAGAAATCACTCCGGGTATCCCCAATTTTTATGCCTCCACATTCAATGGACAAAGCATATTGGTGCGTACCCGTGAAGGACGTCCGATTTTGCTGGAACCCAATCCATCAGCTTTGGGTGTCAATCAGGGTACCGATGCGGCCACACAGGCTGCTGTTCTGGACCTGTACGATACTTCCAAGCTGAAGGGGCCACAGGCTGGTGGATCAGAGGTTTCCTGGGATCAGTTGGACGGACAGGTGACTACCGCCCTGAACAATGCGGCAGCAGCAGGCAAACAGATCGTGTTGGTTGCCGGGACGATCAACAGCCCTTCAACATTGGGCGTGCTTGCGAAATTTACGGAGAAATATCCTACTGCCAAGCTAATAGAAGTGGATGCAGTATCTTATTCCGGTATCATCAAAGCAAATGCAAATACTTTTGGTAAGGCTGTCTTGCCCCGTTACCGCTTTGATCATGCGGATGTGATCGTTTCAGTCGCCAGTGATTTTCTGGGTACCTGGGTTGCCGGGGAGGAACATACCCAGCAATACATGTCCAACCGGAATTATAAATCGCTCCAGAAAGGCAAAATGTCCCGTCATATCCAGTTTGAAGCCGGCCTGAGTATGACCGGAACAAATGCGGATGCACGGATTGCGATCAAACCTTCAGAAGAAGGACCGCTTCTGATTGCTTTATACAATGAAATTACAGGCAGTTCGCTGCCAGGCGCCATCAGCAGTAATGAAAAAGCAAAAACAGCATTGAGGCTGGCTGCACAGGAGTTGAAAAATGCACAGGGCCGGGCGTTGCTGGTGGCCGGATCCAATGATGTTGCGGTACAGACCCTGGTAAATGGTATCAACGTGGCCCTGCAAAGCTATGGCAATACCATCGACCTGGACAACCCGTCTTATCAATATAAAGGAAATGATGAGGCCTTCGCCCAATTCCTGACTGCTGCTGCTCAAGGACAGGTCGGAGTGGCCCTCTTCCTGAACAGCAACCCGCTGTATTCCTATCACAATCCGGATGCAGTACGTACGGCACTGGAGAAAATTGACTTCAAACTGTCATTCTCCGACCGGGCCGATGAAACGGCTTCTGAATTGAACGCCATTGCACCGAATCCAAACTTTTTAGAATCCTGGGGGGATGCGCAGCCATTTGAAGGTTATTATACCATTGTCCAACCGACGATCAACCCGATCTATAATACCCGTCAGGCAGAACAAAGTCTGTTGCTGTGGGCCGGTGAGCAAACGGATTATTATACGTTTGTAAAAAATAACTGGGAACAGAACCTGCTGGCCGGCAGTGCAAAATCCTGGATCGATGTGTTGCAGACAGGTTTCTCCTATAATGGGGAACAACCGCTGACAGCCTATTCATTTGATCTTTCTTCACTGGCCGGAGTGGCCGCACAAGTGGTAACGGGTAGCAAGGCCCTTGCCGGAGAGGTAGAAGTACAATTGTACCAAAGTACCTCCCTGAAAGATGGAAAGCAGGGCAACAATGCGTATCTGCATGAATTGCCGGATCCGGTATCCAAAGTGACCTGGGACAACTATGTGGCCATCAATCCAAAATTCGCTGAATCCCTGGGACTGGGTGAACACAGCCTGGTAGAAGTCACGGTGGCCGGTGGCCAGTCGGCCGTGTTGCCGGTCCTCCTGCAACCCGGACAAGCCATTGGCACGGTATCCATTGCGGTGGGTTATGGCCGTACCAAAGTCGGAAAAGCTGGTAACGGAGTCGGTAAAAACGTTTATCCGTTTGCTTCTGTCGCCAATGGAACCGTACAGTTCAATACCTCGGCAAGTCTGAAAAAAGTGGCCGGTAAATACGAATTGGCACAAACCCAGACACACCACACCATTGAGGGCCGGAACATTATCCGCGAAACCTCTTTTGCAAAATATCAGGAAGATCCCGGACACAATGCCGGCAGGTTCATTGACAACCACAAGACCTATGATCTCTGGAATAAATACGAACAGCCCGGCCACCGCTGGGTGATGGCCATCGACTTGAATGCCTGTACCGGATGTGGTTCCTGTATCGTGGCATGTAATGTCGAGAACAATATACCCGTGGTGGGGAGGGATGAAGTGAGAAGACGCCGGGAAATGCACTGGTTGCGGATTGACCGCTATTATTCCATCCACCAGGATGAGATCGAGCAATCCTATGAAACCGGGGTCAATAAGGAAAAGCAGTTTAAGGGTCTGAGCGGATCCGATTATGAAAATGTGACCGTAGTCCACCAGCCGATGATGTGCCAGCACTGTGATCACGCACCTTGTGAGACCGTCTGTCCGGTGCTTGCGACCGTTCACTCTTCGGAGGGCCTGAACCACATGGCGTACAACCGTTGTTTCGGTACACGGTATTGTGCAAACAACTGTCCGTACAAAGTACGTCGTTTCAACTGGTTCAATTACTGGAACGATTCCCGCTTCGATAATTACCTGAACAATGAATTTACCCAACTGGTGCTCAATCCGGATGTGACTTCCCGTTCACGTGGGGTCATGGAGAAATGCTCGATGTGTATCCAGCGTATCCAGGGGGCTAAACTGAAGGCTAAAATTGAAAACCGTCCGATGAAAGACGGAGATGTCCAACTGGCTTGTGCAGCAGCCTGTTCAGCCAATGCGATCATCTTCGGTGATGCCAATGATCCGAATTCAGAGGTTTCCAAAGCATTGCGCAACGAGCGGGTCTATTATGTATTGGAGGAAATCAACGTACAACCGGGCACCGGTTATATGACGAAGGTCAGGAATGTTTAATTTGAACTCAATTCAATCGAAATCATAAAATATGTCATCGCATAACGAATCAATTTTAAGAGAACCATTAGTTACCGGCAAGGACATCACCTATGCCAAAGTGACGAATGATATATTGGTGCCTGTCGAGAACAAAGCCAATAAAGCATGGTGGATCGGTTTTATTATGGCAGCCTGTGGTGCTTTGCTGTGGGTGGTCAGTGTGGGTTATACGTTCTGGACCGGTATCGGTGCCTGGGGATTGAATAAAACGGTGGGCTGGGCCTGGGATATCACTGACTTTGTCTGGTGGGTCGGTATCGGTCACGCCGGGACACTGATCTCTGCAGTGTTGTTGCTGTTCCGTCAGAACTGGCGTAATTCCATCAACCGGGCTGCAGAGGCGATGACCATCTTTGCGGTGATCTGTGCTGCCACCTATGTGGTGGCCCACATGGGACGCCCCTGGCTGGCTTACTGGATTTTCCCGCTACCGAACCAATATGGCTCCCTGTGGGTGAACTTCAATTCACCGCTGGTCTGGGATGCCTTTGCGATCTCTACTTATTTTACGGTATCACTGGTATTCTGGTATTGTGGTTTGCTTCCGGATATTGCTACGGTTCGTGACCGTGCTTCAGGCCTGCGCAAAAGAGTGTATTCTATTTTGTCCTTTGGTTGGAACGGATCGGTCAAGACCTGGCAGCGGTTTGAGATTGTCTCCCTGATCCTGGCCGGTATCTCCACTCCACTGGTACTTTCGGTACACACCATCGTATCCATGGACTTTGCCACCTCGGTGATTCCGGGCTGGCACACTACGATTTTCCCTCCATATTTTGTGGCCGGGGCGATTTTCTCCGGATTTGCGATGGTACAGACCCTATTGCTGGTGATGCGGAAAGTACTGAATTTTGAGAATTACATTACGATGTTCCACATCGAATCCATGAATAAAATCATTCTGGTGACCGGTTCCATTGTGGGTATTGCTTATCTTACAGAATTGTTCATCGCCTGGTATTCGGGTTCTGAATATGAAATGTATGCGTTCACCAACCGGATCGGCGGCCCCTATGCCTGGGCTTACTGGGCCATGATGACCTGTAACGTGATTTCACCGCAATTGTTCTGGTTCAAAAAGATCCGGACCAGTATTCCGGTTTCATGGGTATTGTCGATCGTGGTGAATATAGGTATGTGGTTTGAGCGTTTTGTGATTATCGTGACTTCTCTGCACCGAGATTACCTGCCATCCAGTTGGGCTATGTTCTATCCGACCTGGGTCGATACCGGCATCTTTGTGGGTTCTATTGGCTTGTTCTTTACCCTGTTCCTGCTGTTCCTGCGCTTCCTGCCGGGTATTGCGATCGCTGAGGTGAAGCTGTTGCTCAAGAGCTCCAGCCTGCAACAAAAGACCAAACTGGTACAGGAAGGACATTTCCCTGCCGATCAGGTGGATCATTTCAAACATGCACTGAGCAGCAAGTACGATTCGGTGAGCGAAGAAGATATTAAGGAATTAGAAATCAAATAGCAATGAGCAATACAAAGTATATAATTGGAAGTTTTGCCGATCCCGATGAATTGATGGACGGGATCGATCGATTGCAAAAGAATAACGTTTCGATTTACGATTGTTTTACACCTATGCCCATTCACGGCATTGAAGCCAAGTTGGGTGTGAAACCATCCAGATTGCCGATCGCCGCATTTCTTTTCGGATGCACAGGTACCATATTGGGTTTCAGCTTACTGTACTACACCATGGTACATGACTGGCCGATGAATATCGGTGGAAAGCCTGCCCTGGCTCTGCCGGATTTTGTACCGGTGACCTTTGAAGTGACTATTTTGCTGTGTGCACTTGGGATGGTGGCTACGTTTTTTTTCCGGAATCACCTGTTTCCGGGCCGGGCACCACGGGTCATGGACCTCCGTGCCACGGATGATCGCTTTATCATTGCCATCGATGCCCGTGAAAATAAGGATCATGAAAAGATTGAAAGCCTGCTGAAGGAAGCGGGTGCGGTTGAAGTTAAATACAATGAAAGAAAATATATCAGCTATGAATAAGGGACGTTTTCTTGGAACGGTATGGATAGCTGCTGCGCTAATAGTCAGTGTAGCGTCTTGTGGAGAGAAACAGACCCGCAGTACAGGTGTGGAATTCTCGCGCAATATGTATGATCCGATCGGTTACAATCCGGATCAGCCCAATCCCAATTTTGCGAATGGTCAGACAGCCCAGACACCTCCGCAAGGAACAGTCCCTGTGGGTTTTGCCCGTTTTGATTACGAAAACACACTGAATGATTATGAGCGGGCCGGGGCAGAAGTGGTGAGTCCGCTGGAAGCCACTGAGCAAACGCTGGCCAAGGGGCAGGCATTGTATCTGGCCTATTGCGCTGTCTGTCACGGAACAGAAGGAAAGGGAGACGGACCGATCACCCAGGATCGTAAGCTGGAGACCAAAACTGGTTCCCGTGCGCTGGAGAATTTTCCTCCTCCGCCAAATTTTCAGCAATCCGGTGGCATCAACTCTTCCAGGGGAGGCCTCATGAGTGAACTTCCTGATGGAAAGATCTATCACACGATCACCTATGGGGTGGGTCTGATGGGCTCACACGCCTCACAACTGTCTCCGGAGGAGCGGTGGGCGGTCGTTGCTTACGTCAATGAATTACAAAAGAAATAATAGTAATAAGATATTGAATTTGATTATACATGGGAACTCACAGTCATCATCACGATTTTAATTTTAATGAGCGTTATACCTTCGGCGGTAAGGCCAGGCTTTTGAGTCTGGTGGCTTTGGCTCTTGGGGTGATTACCATTGCTTACGGTTTATTATCCAAAGACCATATTACTGTGGAACGCACCTTCGCCAACCTCCTGTTGATGGGGTATTATTTCACCTGTGTCTGTGCTGCCGGGGCCTTTTTCGTGGCTCTGCAATATGTGACACAGTCAGGATGGTCTGCGGGGATGATCCGGATTCCGCAGGCGATGGCCAGTATTTTGCCCATTGCTTCTGTTCTGCTGTTTGCGATTGTGGCTATGGGGCTGTTTTCCCACAATTTGTACCACCATTGGTACGGGGAAGGACTGATGGATCCCGAAAGTCCCAATTACGATGCACTGGTCGCCGGAAAACAGGCATTTCTGAATGCGCCTGGATTTCTGGCCAGACAGATTATTTTCATGGGTACATATAGCATTTTTGCCTGGCTGCTGGCCCGGAATTCCTATCAGGAAGATTTGAATGGCGGCTTGAACATGTACAAGAAAAACTTCAAACTTTCAGCGATTTTTCTGGTTATTTTTGGTTTTACCACACCGATCTGGTCCTTTGATACCATCATGTCCCTGGAGGCACACTGGTTTTCCACTATGTTCGGCTGGTACAATTTTGCTGCCCTGTGGGTCAGTGGATTGTGTGTCATCACCGTGGTGCTGATTGTCCTGAAGAAGGCTGGTCACATGGGCTGGGTCAATGAAAATCACCTGCACGACCTGGGTAACCTGATCTTTGGTTTCTCCATTTTCTGGACCTATACCTGGTTTTCGCAGTTGATCCTGATCTGGTATGCCAATATTCCTGAAGAAACCGTTTATTTCTATAAAAGATGGGAGCCGGAATACAAACCCTGGTTTTGGTTGAATTTATTGATTAATTTTGTAGCACCGTTACTCCTGTTGGTGGATCGGGATATGAAGCGCAGGATGAATACGATGCTGTTTGTCTGCATCCTGCTGATATTGGGTCACTGGCTGGATTATTATGTTATGGTGATGCCGGGTACAGTGGAAATGGAGCGTGGTTTTGGTCTGATTGAGATTGGTACCGCCCTCGGATTTGCAGGATTATTCACTTTACTGGTATTTAACAAGTTGAGTAAGCATGCATTGGCACCTGCAAAGCATCCGTTTATGGAAGAAAGTGTCAATCACCAGATTTGATGAGTTTTTGTTTGATTATCCCAAAATACCCTATTATAAAATAGAAAATGAATTGTATTAAGCACACAAATTTGAAGAAGGTCCGGGGTTGGATGGCCACCATGTTGTTTTTCTTTATATCTGTTGTTCCTGCGGTGGCACAAACGGCAGAAGGATCCGCCGGAATTCCCGCACAGGCCTACCGGAATTTTTTCTTTGGGGTACTGCTGATTTTATTGGTGGCGGTGATCGTGGGTATTGTTGGCAAGGTCATCAATATCTATCAACTGACCAGCAAAATGAATGGCAGATTCAATCCGCTGGCTGCCAATAATTTTCAGGCGATCCTACTGTTGATCGCATTACCCGTATTTTTGTATGCAGTCTATTGGTCATATGTGCACCACGGCGGGATGGCCTGGAGGGAGGCGGTCACCGAGCATGGGAAGCGGATCGATACCATGTTTATTATTACCACAGTGATCTGTACGGTCGTTCTGGTCATTATGCATACCCTACTTTTCTCATTCTCTTATAAATACAGAATGAGATTGAAGAAAAAAGCCTACTTCTATCCACATAATAATACCATTGAAAAAATCTGGACCATTATTCCGGCCATTGTGCTGACTATCCTGGTTCTGTTCGGGTTCTTTACCTGGAGAAGTATTACCAATGTGCCGGAGGATTTGCAGAAAAGTGCTATTCAGATTGAGGTAATGGGTGAACAGTTTGCCTGGACGGTGCGTTATCCCGGCAGGGACGGTGAGTTTGGCCCGAGGAATTATAGAATGACGACTCCTTTAAACCCTTACGGAATCGACTTCAACAACCCTGCAAGTTTTGATGATCTGCTGGGTGGTGAGATTGTGATCCCGGTCAATCAGCCGGTACGGTTCCATATTATCTCCAAAGATATCCTGCACTCTTTCTTTATTCCGGATTTTAGGGTGCAGATCAATGCAGTGCCCGGTATGACCACTTATTTCCAGTTTACCCCTACGGTGACTACGCAGGAGATGAGGGATCGCATGGATGACCAGGAGTATAATTTTGTTATGTTGTGCAACAAGATCTGCGGGGCCAGCCATTTCAACATGCAGAAACGTGTCCGGGTGGTCTCGGAAGAAGAATATAAGGAATGGCTGAACCAACAGACTTATTTCTTCAATGAAGATGTACAGAAAGAATTCGCAGTGCGCAATCAACAGGAAGCTGAAAAAGGGGCTTCCGCCGCTGACCTGACCGCATACAATAATTTGTAAACCGCAGAAAAAGAATTAAGCTATTATGTCAAATACAGTAATATCACATGGTGCGGGACACCACGATTCGCACGAACATCATCAGGAAAGTTTTCTGAGTAAGTACGTTTTTAGTCAGGATCACAAGATGATCGCCAAGCAGTTTTTGATCACCGGTATTATCATGGCTGTTTTTGCGATGACCTTATCGATCCTGTTCCGTTTGCAACTGGCCTGGCCGGAAAAAGATTTCCCGATCCTGGAGCTTTTCCTGGGCAAATGGGCAGAAGGGGGGCGGATCAGTCCGGATTTCTTCCTGGCTCTGGTGACCATTCATGGTACGATCATGGTATTCTTTGTACTGACTGCCGGTTTGAGTGGAACTTTCAGTAACCTGCTGATTCCTTATCAACTGGGAGCAAGGGATATGGCCTCGCCATTTATGAACATGCTGTCTTATTGGTTTTTCTTTACCGCCTGTGTGATTATGCTGGCCTCCTTCTTTGTGGAAAGTGGCCCTGCCAGTGCGGGATGGACCATTTACCCGCCGCTTTCGGCAGTCCCGACTGCGATCAGCGGTTCGGCTACGGGTATGTCCCTGTGGTTGTTCAGTATGGTATTGTTTATTATTTCCCAGATTTTGGGCGGGGTCAATTACATTAGTACGGTATTGAACCTGCGTACCAAAGGCATGGACATGTGGAAAATGCCTTTGACTGTATGGGCTTTCTTCCTGACTGCAATTGTCGGTCTGTTGTCTTTCCCGGTGCTGGTATCGGCGGTTGTACTGCTGATATTTGACCGGAGTGCCGGTACGAGCTTCTATCTGTCAGACCTGGTGGTACAGGGACAGATTCTGCCAAATGAGGGGGGTAGCCCGATCTTGTTCCAGCACTTGTTCTGGTTCCTGGGACACCCTGAAGTATATATCGTGATCATGCCCGCGCTGGGTATTACCTCGGAAGTGATCGCGACCAACTCCCGCAAGCCAATCTTTGGTTACCACGCCATGGTTTATTCGCTGGTCGGTATTACCGTATTGTCCTTTATTGTATGGGGACACCACATGTTCGTGACCGGGATGAATCCTTTCCTGGGCGGAGTCTTTATGATCACGACCCTGATCATTGCGGTACCGTCCGCGGTGAAGGCGTTCAACTATCTGGCCACACTCTGGCGTGGAAATATTCGTTTTACACCGGCCATGATGTTTGCCATCGGTCTGGTATCTTTCTTTATCTCCGGTGGATTGACCGGCCTCTATGTAGGGAATGCCGCATTGGATATCAATCTGCATGACACTTATTTTGTCGTGGCTCACTTCCACCTTGTGATGGGTTCGGCCGCTATCTTCGGAATGCTGAGCGGGGTCTATCACTGGTACCCCAAAATGTTTGGCAGGATGATGAATGAGAAGCTGGGGTATCTGCATTTCTGGCTGACCTTCATTGCTGCTTATCTGGTATTCTTCCCCATGCACTTTATGGGAATAGACGGGGTACCCCGCCGGTATTACGCTTTCACGGAGTTTCCGTTTATGGAGAAATGGATGTCCGTCAATGAATTGATTACCTGGGCTGCCATTCTTGCCGGGGTGGCGCAACTGGCCTTCCTGTGGAATTTCTTTTATTCTATCCGAAAGGGGAAAAAAGCCGAGCAGAATCCGTGGAAATCAAATACGCTCGAGTGGACTACACCAGTAAAACACATACACGGAAACTGGCCGGGAGAGATTCCAACGGTTTACCGCTGGCCGTATGATTATAGCAAGCCTGGCCATCACGAGGACTTTATTCCGCAGACGGTGCCTTTCTCTGAGACCATGAGTTCCAACCTTCCGTATGATTTTGAGGGGGATGAGGAAGCAGAACGCATACAGCATGAGTGGAATCTGGCCAATAACAGGGAAGAAAGTTCTGTTGAATCCCACTGAGGGTAATTGATATGTATCCTCCCGCCGAAAAAAGATTTTTGCTGGTCAATTTACTGACGATCATCTCTCTTTTTCTGGTGATTACCGCAGGAGGGGTCGTACGCAGTACAGGAGCAGGGATGGGATGTCCGGACTGGCCTACCTGTTTTGGAAAAATAGTACCTCCTACGCATGTGAGCCAACTGCCTGCTGACTATGAGCAGCATTATGTGGAGGGTAGGCAGGCCAAGAACGATCGGTTCTCCAGGATGCTGGATAAACTTGGGTTTTCCCACCTTGCAGATCAGATCAGGCATGATCCCTCCGTTTCGGAACATCAGGAGTTCAATGCGGTCAAAACCTGGACAGAATACGTAAACCGGTTATTCGGTGTGATCGCCGGATTCTGTTTGATGCTGTCCGCATTTTTCTCTTTTACGTTTCTGAAAGGGAAACGGTCCATCTTTGTGTTGAGTGTATTGAATGTGTTTCTGGTCGGTTTCCAGGGTTGGTTGGGTTCTATCGTTGTTTCCACAAACCTGATGCCCTGGTTGATTACCGTACACATGATGCTGGCGCTGGTAATTGTGGGTGTCAGTATTTATACTTATTTCAGCGTGAGGGCTATGAGGGATAAAAATCTGCTGATCAATCGCTCTTCACTGGGGGTCAAATGGCTGGCTTTTTTCTCCCTGGTACTGGTACTCCTGCAGGTGGTTTTTGGTACGGAGGTGCGGGAGCATGTGGATGCGTTGGGGACCTCGGCTTCATCCCCGTCCCGCGCAGAGTGGATCGGTATGTTGGGGGCCGTATTGGATTACCATCGGTTACTGGCCTATTTATCGGCCGCAGTGGTGTTGATTTTGTTTTATCTGATCCGTTCCCGTTTTGCAAAAGGGACTCATCAGAGTTTTTATAGTAATATAGTGTTGATTTTGGTGTTCTTGCAGTTTGTTACGGGCTATGTGCTCTATCATTTTGCCTTACCACCATTTGCCCAGACAAGCCACCTGGTTTTGGCCAGTCTGTTTTTTGGCGCACAGTATTATTTGATGTTGTTGCTGGGAAGGGCAACGAGATAAGCGAGCAGGATTTTAGAAATGGCAATAAGCGAAAAGAAGTATAATAAGGAATTGGACGGACAGGTTGTTGTCAATCCGCAAACTGTCAATACACAGGTAGCGGGTTTCGGAACCTTTGTTTCCGACCTGAAGAAATTGGTGAAAATGCGTCTGACGATGTCGGTGGTATTTTCTGCCTCTATTGCTTTCCTTATTGGCAGTAAACAGCAGGGTGATATCAACTGGATCAACTGGGTTGTTCTGACGGTGGGAGGCTTTCTGGTGACCGGAGCGGCCAATGGCTTCAATGAAATCATCGAACGGAATCTGGACCGCCTGATGAAAAGAACGGCTGACCGGCCGCTGCCTTCCGGGAGGATGACGACCGGGCAGGCTCTGGTGCTGAGTCTGCTGATGGGGATCATCGGTACCTATACATTGGTGACACTGAACTTTGTGGCGGGCTTGCTCTCTGTATTTTCGATCATACTTTATGCATTTATTTATACACCGATCAAACAAAAATCGCCGATTGCCGTATTTGTCGGGGCCTTTCCGGGTGCTTTGCCACCGCTGATCGGTTATTATGCGGCATTTACACAGGACGGACTGGCCCATTACAGTCAGGTCAATGCGCCTGCTATTGTGATCATTCCCCTTGTCTTGTTCCTGATCCAGTTTGTCTGGCAGTTTCCTCATTTCTGGGCCATTGCCTGGGTACTGGACGAGGATTATAAACGGGCAGGTTTCCGTTTGCTGCCTACTTTGAAAAAGGATAAAATTTCGGCCTTTATGGTGTTTATCAGCACAGTACTGATGATCCCTGCTACCATGCTGCCTTATTATTTTGGTTTTGGTGGATTGGTGGTCACCATTGTCTCTCTGATCGGGGCCCTGCTGTTCAGTTGGTACGGTCTTCAATTATTCCGGAAATGCGATATAGACTCCGCCAGAAGAGTGATGTTCACTTCGTTTTTCTATCTGCCACTGATCCAGTTGGTTTTGTTGTTTGATTTTATAGCGATCTAAGAAATGTCAGTAGAAACTCCATATACACAGAATGTTGAGGAAATCGCTCAACGGAAGGCCAAGAAGTTCAGCCTCTGGCTGGGCATGATCGGGATGTTCATGATGTTCGCCGCATTATCCAGTGGCTTTATCGTCTATACCCAGGGAGGAATCGATAAGGGCCTTAAAACTCTTTTGCCCGATGAATTTATTTACAGCACCTCGCTGATTGTGATCAGTAGTCTGACCATGTTTCTGGCTTACCGGGCGGCGAAAAACATGGATTTCCGCAGGCAGATCATTTACCTGATCGTCACGATGGCCCTGGGAATCGGATTTTTTGTGCTGCAGATGGATGCCTGGAGTACGCTGACCGCCCGCGGCATCTATTTTATCAATACGAATGCCTCCCAGTCATTTATTTATATCTTTACGGGGCTGCACCTGGCGCACATCATTGCCGGATTGCTGGTTTTGCTGCGGGCCCTGATCGGTAAACTGAAAAATATTCCACAGATCAATAATGTATTCCGGATGGAGCTGGCCTCTATTTTCTGGCATTTTCTGGATGTTTTGTGGATATATATATATGTTTTCTTACTTTTGAACCAATAATTATAAATTAGTAAATAAGAATCGACAATGAGTACAACAGTTTCGCAATTGGATAAGGTCAGGACGGGTGCCTGGAGCGGAGGAAAATCTCCTTTCAATGTGGAGTATGGAAAGATCATGATGTGGTTTTTCCTGACATCGGATGCATTCACATTTTCGGCTTTTCTGGTCTATTATGGATCGCAGCGTTTTGCCCATGTGGCCTGGCCCGATCCCGACAAGGTATTCCAGTCCATCCCTTTTATAGCGGATAGTGGTTACCCATTGGTTTTTGTGGGACTGATGACCTTTATCCTGATTATGAGTTCCGTGACGATGGTTATGGCAGTGGAAGCCGGACACAGGAATGCCAAAAAGGAGGTCGTTGGCTGGATGATTGCTACCATTATCGGAGGACTGATGTTCCTGGGATGCCAGGCATTGGAGTGGACCCACCTGCATCATCAGGGATTCTGGTTTGGTTCTATCCCTTCACAGGAAGGTGTGTCGCCTGCCGAGGCGCTTGCCCCTTATTTCAGCAAAGGGATCTCAGAGGTTTCTGCCCTTCAGTTTGCCAATCTGTTCTTTACCATCACGGGCTTTCACGGTTTTCACGTGACCATCGGGGTGATCCTCAATATCATCATTCTCGGAATGACGATGAAAGGCACGTTCGAGCGTCGCGGGACTTACCTGATGGTAGAAAAAGTAGGTTTGTACTGGCACTTTGTGGATCTGGTCTGGGTATTTGTATTTACCTTCTTTTACCTGGTCTGATTGCCGGGTTACCAGGCAGTATTGAATTATTGGATTTGAATTTTTATTAATATTATAAATTTAAGATTTTATGTCATCTCATCACGCAAACAACGATACTCACGAAGCGGTCGCACATCACGAAGCGGGCATGACCAAAGGCAAGATCTGGAAGGTATTTTTCTACCTGCTGGCCCTGACGGCCCTGGAATTTTTCATTGCGCTGGTGCTGGTGCACCCGGGCGTTATTCAAAAATCACTGGCTGTAAATGTGGTTTACATTGCGCTTACTTTGCTGAAGGCCTATTATATTGTGGCTTATTTCATGCACCTCAAATTTGAGACCTTCGGGTTTATCATGTCCGTCAGTATCGTATTTTTGTTCATCATTTACCTGATCGTGCTCATGCTGATCGAAGGTAATTTCCTGTTTTCGCATTATCATGTTTACCCCTGGTGGCCCAATCCATAATGTCGGAAAAGAAAAATAGCACCCGAATTTTTAAAATATTGATCCTGGCAGCAATTCTGATCCTGCCAGGATTTTTATATTATTTACTGGAAAAGGAAGGGAAAAACAGCTATAAACCTTTACCCATTTATGGAGAAAAATTGCTGACCGGTACCTTTACCAGCAAGATGGGGGAGAAGATTCCGGATACCGCCTATCACCTGGTGCCGATCAGCGTGCTGACCAACCAGTCGGGGGAAGCTGTTGCATTTCCTATGCAGGACACGAGCATATCGGTGGTGAATTTTTTCTATACCCGCTGTGAATCTTTCTGCCAGCACATGAACGATGAAATGGATCGGGTGGCGACCCGCTTTATCAACAATCCAAAGGTTCGTTTTTATACCCTGACGGTAGATACACTGTACGATACCCCTGCGGTGCTGGCGGCCTATTCCGGGGCCTATCAGCCTTCGGGCAAGAAGTGGGAGTGGCTGACGAATGG
>JBEBWT010000034.1:0-20439 GCA_040392005.1 Parapedobacter defluvii | reverse complement strand
TGACTTTTTGCCGTTGCAATTCATAATTCAGACTATCAGCCAGGCTATCCTGCGCCAGCAAGGGTTTTGCCGGAAGGAGCAGGGTGGAGATCAATAACAGTATGATTTTGTTTGGAGATGACATGATTCAAAAAATTATAATCGTGGTCAGGAAAATTCGATCCGGATGATTTCTCCCAGATTCAGTCCCAGGAGCTTGCTGGCATTCCCTTTGTTGATGGCAATTTCCAGAAAATCACTGATGCCGAAAAGGCACAATTTTTCTCCCTCCGGCACCTCGTTATAGTGCCAGCTCAACTGATTGATATTTTCATTCCGCTTGAAATGCACGGTAAAATCCCGTCCTTTTTGTTCCCGGTTGAATAATTCCTTACTGATATTGGTGATGGCATTCCCGAAGGAATCTATATAGATCACAGATCCTTTCAGTACATTTTTCTCTACTACCGGCTGGATCAGGGAACGGTCCACAATGGAACGCACAGGATCACCAATGTCTTTCAGGGCACCTCCCTTTGCCAGGTGGCAGGCCGCCTTGCTGAAAATGTCCGTCAGCGGAAAGTGCAGGTACTTTAAATCCTGCATAATATTCAGCTCCACAATTTCGGAAGGATCTCCGTCAAACATCAGGGAAAAGATCCCGTTATCCGTTCCCACAAAGTAATGCCCCTTATATTTCAGGGCAATAAATTTGGCATCATCGCTGAATACTGAGTCGATACCGATCAGGTGCACGGTCCCCTTCGGGAAATAGGGGTATGCATTGCGCAGCACAAAAGCCGCATTCTGAATATCGAAAGAGGTGATATTATGGGAAATATCCACAATGCGGACTTCGGAGTACAGGCTGATCAGGCTTCCCTTGAGGGCCGCCTGATAAAAATCAGTATTCCCCAGATCCGTTGTGAGTGTAATAATCCCCATTTATCTATTCTGCTGTGCGTGTCGTGTTGTGCGTGTTGTGTCTCCGCTATCTTGTTATGCGTATCCTCTTTGAGTTTGTTGTCAAGCCGAAATTTAACAAGTATAACATGAAAATTCGGAAATTTAAAATGTCAGGCCATACTTGTGTTGGAATCGGACTGCTGTGACTTTGTGCTGACTTTTGCTTTGCGGTTGCGGACCGTTCCCGGCTTGGTACGCGGAGGCAGCAAGCCCGGCGGCCGTTTTTCCAATTCTACCGGAATACCCAGCAAATCCCGGATGGCTACCGATGCACAGACTCCTCCGAAAGCTGCCGGCAGGTAGGAGATCGTGCCGTAAGCCGACCGCTTGAAATTGCTGCCATCGGTCATGACCAGCGAATCCCTGTTGGGCAATTCTGTTGAGAAAACGGCTTTCACACTGGAGGCATCGGCCATTTTTTTGAGCCGCTTGCGGATATAGTAGGCAAATACACAATGGTAGGTTTCCGTCAGCCGGCCTACCCGGAGCTTGGTTGGATCCATTTTGCCACCTGCACCCATAGAGCTGACAATCGGAATGCCGGTCTGCATGGCCGTCACCAGCAGGGTCAGCTTTGGGGTAATGCTGTCAATGCAATCCAATACATAATCGTATTTGGTCTGGAGGATTTCCTTACACTTCTGGGGCGAAAGAAAATCTTCGACTACATGCAGTTTGAGCTCCGGATTGATGGCTATCAGCCGCTCCGACATGATAGAGGCTTTGCTGACGCCATGATTGGTGGCCAATGCGGGCAATTGCCGGTTGCGGTTGGTCGGATCGACTGTGTCACCATCGACTACGGTCATCTCACCAATCCCGCTGCGGCACATAAATTCGGCGGCAAAGGAGCCGACTCCACCCAGACCTACGACCAGGACATGCTTATTCTGCAATGTTTGGATTCCTGCATCCCCGACCAGCAGGGCTGAGCGTGACAACCAAGAGACATCATTCATGATTCAAACCGATTTTTTTCCAGGATGCAAAAATAACATCTTTTAAGGCTTCAACCGAAATTTTCAGCAATTTAGCTGCTTGCCCGTAAATTTCCTGAATGTCATGGCTGCTGTTGTCAGTTTCCAGGAAAAAGGGTTGCCCCTGGTTCCAGCAGGCCTGTAAGCAACGGGCTGCTGGGTTGTCTGTTTGCTTTCCGGAATTGCCTGGCTGCCTATCTACCTGTTTTTCCGGAAGGCCTGCCGGTTGCTTTGGCTTCAGCAGAGCTGCCCCGAAGGAGAACAGAAAGCCGTGATTGCAGAGCTGCCGGGCAAGTTCAGGCGATTTATTAAATCCGTGGATAATCACAGGTACTTGTGGGGGATGTTCTTTGGTAATCGCTATCAGCTCTTCAAAAGCCCGGACACAATGGACGATCAGCGGTTTGTGGTGGATGTTGGCAATTCTGATCTGAGCGGTGAATGCCTGTTGCTGTATTTTGAGTTCCGGCCCCTTCATTTTATCCAATCCACATTCACCGATCAGGAGTACCTGATCATGACCGGCCAGCTTATCAAGTTGCCTCAGGTCCTCCTGTAAAGTTTCCGGATTAACATCCCAGGGGTGGATGCCGGCAGATTTCCATGAACGGGGGGGAGCGTATTCATGTTGCTCACCTCTTAATTCCGAAAATGGTAAATTATAAACAGCCAAAGTGGTTGTTTCAGTCCTATTATTGGCGGACAGAAGAGCCTGCTCATTTTGTGGAACCGGGATGCGATGGGTGTGAATGTCCAGAAAAGGAATGTTCATTAAAAACTTATTTATGTCAGCACCATCTCCACATGGTCGATGCCGTCCTCGTCATAAATTTCCCCTTCGGGAACGAACCCCAGTCCCCCATAAAATCCCTGTAAATGTGCCTGTGCACCGATGCGGATAGGCAGGCCCGGATAAGTGTTTCGGGTCAATGTGATGCTTCGTTCCATCAATTCCCTGCCCAGTTTCTGCCCGCGAAATTCCAGGGCTGTGATCACTCGGCCAATGGATGGTTCCACGAATGAAATTCCGGGAGGTACGATCCTGGAATAAGCTGCTAAGGCACTGCTTGCTTCGTCAAATCCCATCAAATGCAGGCTTATCTGGTCCTTTCCGTCCAGATCTTCATAAAAACATTGCTGCTCCAGCACAAATACTGCTACCCTCAGCCTGGCAATGGCATATAATTCATCTGGGGTCAGGGAGGTGAAATCCTTTTCGATCCAATGGAGGTTCGTCGGTGAAGCCATTATTGCAGGTATTGTGTTTGCCCTGATTATAACTCTTCATTCATCTCCAGGCGGGTCTGCCTTACAAAATCAATCGAAACCGATGCGGCATTTGCAGCCTGTTCATCGGTAAACCCAAAGCCGGAAATTAAATTTCTGATCATGGTCTTTTGAGCCAATGCCTTGCCCTGCTCCAGACCTTGTTCCAACCCCTGCTCCAGGCCCCGTTCCAACCCCTGCTCCAGGCCCCGTTCCAAACCCTGTTCCAGACCTTGTTCCAATCCCTGCTCCAGACCTTGTTCCAACCCCTGCTCCATCCCGAGCCTGAGGCCCTCTTTTTTCGCCCACTCAAGTACAGCTTCCCTGTCCCATTCAATCATAAACCTGTCTTCGTAATGCATTTGTTCCTTCTTATTTAGATTTGCGACTTCGGACAACTGGAATATTCTTCTAAAAATCCGATTGTCCAGGAAATACGGTATTTTGTCCAGATCACCCATGTGTTTGAGCAAATATAGCCATTTATCCATATTTGTCTCCAACTGATCACCTGTCTTAGCAAAATTAGCGATTTCCAGGAACTTAAATCCAAATTTATTATAGAATATTTCACCGGAATGCTTCTCGATCAATGCCACATCGTGGAAATACCTTTCCCTGTTTTGCGGATTCATCGGGAATTCGAGTATAGCAATCAGATAAACCTCAGGAAGTTTGTAGCGATCCGGGCCGGAACCTTTTTTGAGTTGCCGCTGAATCACCCGTGAAGCATAAAACAAAGACCGATCCTTGAAATGCTCCTGCCTGATCCGCTGCATCTCCACGATAAAAATCTCCCCACTCTCAGCAATGCAATGCAGATCGAACACAATACGTCTATCTTCCTTCAGGTCACCATCCAGTTCATTATTGATATAAGAGAGATCCTGGATTCGTTTCTCACCCTGAAACAGATCATTCAGAAATTCAATGAGAATGTCCTTGTTGGCTTCCTGCCCAAACAGATGTCTGAATCCCCAATCGGTCAGCGGATCGATATAGCGCCCAATTCCTGGAATATTGGCAAGAGGCCCCTTTTCTTTGCTTCCCGACCGGTTGGAAGCATCCATCAATACATTTTTTGGTTTTACCAATTGAGGGGATATCCCGAATAATCTTTCAAACGCTTCCATAGTCTCCTGATATAACGCTTTTTTCATTTGTATATTTTCTTTTAGTCGTGTCGGGTTTATAAATATTCCAACTTGGCTCCAGTCTAACTTTCATCCTGCAGACAAAGATCGGTAGTCCAAAAAGAAAAAGAAGTGCTTTAAACGTGTAGTTGCGTTTCAGACGGTTTTAGCGGTTTAACCCAGATTCCGCATGAGGGTTTAATGGATAAAAATTCGTAATTTTGTTAGATAATGTTTTGTTTAAACGTTGAAATTGTAATGTAATGATAGTTATAGATCCTTTGAATCTGGCTCCGGCTATTCAGGATGCATTGGAAACGGTGTATGATCCCGAAATTCCGGTGAATATCTGTGAGTTGGGGCTGGTATATGAGATAATTACCAAAGAGGACGGCACGGCGAAGGTGGTAATGACGCTGACGGCACCGAATTGTCCGGTGGCGGGAAATATTCTGGATGAGGTGCAGCAGAAGGTGGCTGCCGTGGAGGGCGTGAATAAGGCTTTAGTAGAATTGACTTTTGATCCTGCCTGGGATAAGAGCATGATGAGTGATGTGGCCCGCCTGGAATTGGGTTTTATGTGATTTGAGTATCCTGCACCGCAGCAGTTCCAAGTGGAGCAACCCCCTTAAGGATTATTTTTCCAGATCGCTGAGTTTCTTCAGGGAAGCCAAAGGCTGTTTATCCCGGCCAAATACGAGAGCCCAGATTTTCCGAGATTCCTTGGTCAGCAGGGGTGCGACCATAGACAAAATCAACACATACACGACCACAAAGGACTGGATGACCGGCATCAGCCCTCCGGCTTTTCCGATATTGGCCATGATAATCGAAAATTCGCCCCGGGCGGCCAGCGTAAAGCCGATGTCAAAGGCTGTTTTTTTCTTCAGACCAGAAAAGCGGGCAGCGAAATAACCCGAAAGCAGGTTGCATGCGATGGTGATCAGGGCCGCAACCGAACCCCAGAATAAAGCCCCGCTCAGGGTCATTGGATCGATCGCCAGGCCGAAACTGAAAAAGAACATAGCCCCGAAGAAATCCTTATAGGGCAGGACCATCTGTTCGATCCGCTTGATGTATTGGGAGTCTGCCAGCACCAAACCAGCCATCAGGGCACCGATCGCTTCAGCCACATGGATGGTCTCTGAAAATCCGGCCACGATAAAAAGAAGGGCGAAAATCACCAGAATAAAGATTTCAGAAGAATTGACCTGCAACACCCGGTCAATAGCCGGCACCAGTTTCCGGCCCAGGATCAGAAAGGTCAGGATGAAACCCAGGGCCAGCAGGGATGTCCCGGCCACTGTCCAGAAAGAACTACTCCCTGTCAGGATCAGGCCCGAAAGAAAGGAGATATGCATCGCAATGAACAGATCGTCAAACATGATCATGCCCATGATGACCTCCGTTTCCGGATTGGCGGTCCGTTTCAGATCGGTCAATACTTTGGCCACAATAGCAGTTGATGAGCTGGTCATAATCCCGCACACAACCATCGTTTCCCTGAAAGGCAGATCCATCAGAAAACCCATCAGCAGGCCCGAACAAAAGTTGAGAGCCACATAAATCGATCCGCCGGTCACAATAGCTTTTCCGGACTTCATCAGCCGGCCCACCGAAAATTCCAACCCCAGATAAAACAGTAGAAAAAGCACCCCCAGACGCCCCATGAAATCAATAAACGGTTTGCTTTCCGTGAATGTGAGATCTATATTGCCGATTTGCGGCGCATGCTGCCCCAGCACCATCCCGATCAGGATAAAAAACGGAATTACCGAGAAGCGCAGCTTATTGGAAATCAATCCAACCAAAGCTACCAACCCTACGGCAACTCCTATTTCCAAGATCAGGGTATGTGATGCCATGAATGCTTCTGACTTATTTTGGTTCTAATTTATTCTTATAAAATTTCTTTCAACAGCCGGATGTGGTTGCGCTTGCCGGCCACCACGAGGGTAGTGCCGGGTGTGATCACATAATCCGGTCCCGGATTGATCTTGCTTTCCCCGCCACGGATCGCGGCAATGATCGATGCTCCGGTACGCTGCCGCACCTCCAACTCACCAATGGACTTGTTGGTGCTGCGGGCCGATTGTTCCACCTTGATCCATTCGATCATCAGATCGTCCAGAGCCACCTCAATGGTTTCCAACGCTTTGGGTTTATAGGACAACCCTCCGATAATTCCTGCTACCTGTCTTGACTCCTCATCCGAAAGAGTCATTACACAACGGGATTCATTTTCCTCATCATCATAACGGTACAATTCACGCCGGCCGTCATCATGTATGACAACGACCATTTGATCCCCGGCATCTGTTTCGATCTGATACTTTTTTCCAATGCCAATGAGGTCAGATTCTCTTACTATAGACATGATAATTGATCCTCCAATAAAATTAAGTGAATGGATACAGCCGTCTTGACGGGCAGTCTTTTAGTTCAATACAGCAAAATTACATAAATTTTTTTTCTCATAGTATATTCCGGAAAACTTAGATTGAAATTAATATTGTATTAATATTCGGGTATTAGCTTTGCTGGCATGATCAGGAAATCAATTCTATTTTTCTTTACCATTATCTTTTTGCCCTTTCTGGCGCTGACCCAGACACAGGTGACAGGAGTAGTTTATCATGACCAGAATGCCAATGGAAAAAAGGAAAGAAGGGAACCGGGGCTGGCTGGAGTCGCGGTCAGCAATGGAGTGGACGTGGTGCAAACCAATGAAAAGGGAGAGTATTCGCTGTCAGTCGGAGATAATAACATTATTTTTGTGATCAAACCGGCTGGTTTCCGGCCTCCGGTGAATGAATGGAACCAGCCACAGGGGTATTATATCCACAAACCCCAGGGTTCACCTGAACTAAAGTATGCAGGCTCTGCGCCGACCGGACCCCTGCCTAAATCCCTGGATTTTGGTCTGTTGCAGCAAGACGAATCAGCGGAATTCACCGCTTTGGTATTCGGAGATCCCCAAGCCTACAACCTGGATGAGGTCGGTTATTTTGCAAAAGGTATTGTCAAAGAGTTGAAGGGAGTGCAAAATATTGCTTTCGGCATCAGTCTGGGTGATCTGGTCGGTGATGATCTGGTATTGCACAATCCTTACATTCAGGCGGTTGCCGAAGTTGGCGTGCCCTGGTACAATCTGATGGGCAACCATCCATATGTGCGTACAGGATTATGAAGGTGCTATTGTGGCCCCACAAAACCGGGATCGGGGTATGGACCGGGTATGGCATATTATGTCAAATGTACCTGTTAATGCAACTTATACCCTTCAGCATAACCGCATTACGAATGGGACTGCATTTGTGGATGAAAGAGCAGAAATTTCCCAATATAGCGGCAGCAGTAACTGGATTGGCGGTCATACGATACTGGACGGCTTGGGCATTTCTGCAATGAGTAGAGGAGGAGGAGGTGTCAGTGCCCATACCCGGGCAAATATTACTTTATCAACCGAGTTTCTTGCCAATCAGACCTGGTTCACCAAAATAACACCGGCTGCAGACGTGCCCCCAAGGGCAGCTTTGGATTTTGCGACTGGCACTTCCTGTGATCCTATTCAGGTGAATGTGCTGGAAAATGACAGACCCGGCAGCAGTGGGATTCTGGTTAATAGCATAACCATCGTTGAGCAGCCAAGGTTTGGAACCGTCGTGGTTAATATTGATGGTAGTATTACTTATACCGCCAATTCAGGATTTATAGGCGAAGATTATTTAGTGTATGAAATCACCGATGAGGCGGGTCAGAAATCACAGGCCAGAGTCAATATTACAGTTTTGGAATGTGGATTTAAGATTCCGAATGTGTTCACTCCGGATGGCGATGGTATAAACGATTTCTTTGAAATTGTGGGATTGAATTCATTTGATCGCGTAGAAGTGCTGATCACCAACAGGTGGGGTAACGAGGTCTATCGCAATGACAACTATAAAAATAATTGGTCAGGACAAAATCTTCATGAAGGGGTTTACTATTATCAGGTTACCACGCACAAAGCCGGACAGCAAAAACAGTATGTAAGTTGGGTATTATTGAAACGCAACAGATAGTCAGAAACGCAAAAAGTAATTATATTTACCCATAATTACCAGCGTATGATTTTTCAAAACTATTTGCTTGTTTTAATACTGATTTTCAAACTGAATCCTTTTACTGCGGAATCCGGAGAAAAAATTCCCCAACTGTTTTCTGTTAAATTACTCCAATCCGGCGTGCAAACCAGCCTCCGCGGACTCTCCGTGGTGGACGATCAGGTGGCCTGGGTGAGTGGGAGCAATGGCTGGGTGGCCCGCACGGCTGATCGTGGCCGCAACTGGCAATGGATGCAGGTGTCAGGCTTTGAAACGACGGATTTTAGGGACATTGAGGCGTTTTCTGATCGGGAGGCGGTCTTGTTGAGTGCAGGGTCGCCTTTGTTGATTTTGCGGACGGAAGATGGCGGAAAGAACTGGATATTAGCACACCGGGATGACCGGGATGAGATATTTTTTGATGGAATGGATTTTGGGGTGCCCGCAGCGCAGAATAATGGCCCTGCGCACCGGCAAGAAACAGAACCTGATAAACCTACATTGTCCACAAGGGCCACAATGTCCACAAGTCTCTGGGGGATTGCTTTTGGGGATGCGATCGATGGCCGGATGCCCCTGCTGGTGACCGGGGATGGGGGACGGAGCTGGCAGGATATTACGGCAGCGGCCAATTTGCGGATTGCCGATGGGGAAGCAGGCTTTGCAGCCAGTGGCACTAGTATCCGGGTGGTTGATGGACGGATTTATATCGGTACCGGCGGCAGCCAATCCCGACTGCTTTGCTCGGATGATGGTGGTCTGAATTGGGAGAGTCACTCCACAACCATGCTTCAGGGCGGGTCTTCCACCGGAATTTTTTCCATTGCCTTCCGGAATGCCCAGGAAGGGGTTGTGGTTGGCGGGGACTATATGAATGACCGCAATCCGGACCGGACAGTGTTATTGACAAAAGACGGCGGCCGCTCCTGGCAGGCACCCGAACAAGGGACTGGAGGGTACCGATCCGCGGTAGAATACATTTCAGACGAGAAACTCATTGCCTGTGGAACGTCCGGGGTGGATATTTCCACAGATGGAGGCCAGAACTGGCATTCGCTTACTGGAGAGGGCTATCACGTAGTCCGCAAAGCCAAAAACGGCAATTGGCTGCTGCTGGCGGGAGCCAATGGCCGGATCGGCGAATTGGTTCGTTTTTAATCTGAATTCTCCACAGTCCCCCCAATTCTCAGCGGATATTCTTACCTTTACCCTCCAATGGATTATTTAGAAGGACTGAATGAGGCCCAGCGGGCAGCGGTGCTGCAAACCGAGGGGCCGGTGATGATTGTCGCCGGTGCGGGTTCGGGCAAGACGAGGGTGATCACCTATCGGGTTGCGCATCTGATCCGGCAGGGAGTGGATCCGTTCCAGATCCTGGTATTGACCTTTACCAACAAGGCAGCCAAGGAGATGAGAGAACGGATTTCAAAGGTCGTGGGCGCAGAAGCCCGGAGTATCTGGATGGGTACTTTCCACTCGGTTTTTGCCCGGATTCTGAGGGCAGAGGCCGCACATCTTAATTATCCAAGCAATTTCACGATTTACGATACCGATGACAGCAAGAGCCTGATCCGGGCCATTCTCAAGGAAATGCAGCTTGATGACAAGCTCTATAATGCCAACTTTGTGTATTCCCGGATTTCGACGGCAAAAAATAACCTGATTTCCGCTGCCGAATACAATAAAAGTGAACAGATCCAGGCCGAGGATTATTCCCAGGGCCGGCGGATGATGGGCCAGGTCTATCAGACCTACGTGCAACGTTGTTTCAGGGCAGGAGCCATGGATTTCGATGACCTGCTCTTCAATACCAATGTGCTCTTCAAAAATTTTCCCGAAGTCCTGCACAAGTACCAGCACAAATTCAGGTATCTGATGGTGGATGAGTACCAGGACACCAATTTTTCCCAGTACCTGATCGTCAAGAAACTGGCGGCCATCAATGAGAATATCTGTGTAGTGGGGGATGATGCGCAGAGCATTTACGCATTCCGCGGAGCGGACATCCAGAACATCCTGAATTTTGAAAAAGATTACCCCGACCTGAAAGTCTATAAGCTG
This sequence comes from Parapedobacter defluvii, assembly GCA_040392005.1. GTDB lineage: Bacteria > Bacteroidota > Bacteroidia > Sphingobacteriales > Sphingobacteriaceae > DASRQK01. Next base: position 9,972 of record JBEBWT010000034.1, on the reverse strand, counting down.
GAACAGAATTACCGATCGACCCAGAATATTGTCAATGCGGCCAACAGCATTATCGAAAAAAACCAGAATCAGCTACAAAAGCACATTTTTTCGGATAATGAGGTAGGGGAGAAGATCCGTGTCAGGCGTGCTTTCAGTGACAATGAGGAGGGAAAACTGGTGGCAGAGGATATTGTGGAGCAAAGGGCGACGCACGGGCTGGAATACCGGAATTTTGCGATCCTTTACCGGACAAATGCGCAGTCCAGAGCGATGGAGGAGGCCTTGCGGAAACTCAACGTGCCGTATAAGATCTATGGAGGTACTTCTTTTTATCAGCGCAAGGAAATCAAGGACCTGATTGCCTATTTCCGGATGACCTACAACCCCAGTGATGAGGAAGCCATGAAACGGATCATCAATTATCCGCGCAGGGGGATTGGTGACACCACCGTCGATCGGATCATTGTGGCGGCGGATCAGCATCAGAAAACCCTGTGGGAGGTGATCTGCGATCCGGCAGCTTACCTGGATGGGCGGACTTCGGGAGCGGTGTCAGCCTTTGCGGTCATGATCCAGAGTTTTCAGGCATTGGCCAAAACGCAGAATGCCTTTGACCTGGCCATGCACATTGCCCAGCATTCCGGTCTGCTCAAAGAATTATACAACGACAAGTCGGTAGAAGGACTGAGCCGCTATGAGAACCTGCAGGAACTGCTCAACGGGATCAAAGAATTTTCCGAAAGGGAGGATCTGGAGGATAAGGGGCTGGATATTTTTATGCAGGATATTGCCCTGCTGACCAATGACGATAAGGACAACGATCCCAATGCGGATACCGTGTCACTGATGACCATCCACTCTTCCAAGGGGCTGGAGTTTGGCCATGTATATATTGTGGGGCTGGAGGAAAATCTTTTTCCTTCGCAGCTTTCGCTGAATTCACGTTCAGACCTGGAGGAGGAGCGGCGCCTGTTCTATGTGGCAGTGACCCGTGCGGAAAACCGGCTGACCCTGAGTTATGCCACTTCACGCTACCGTTGGGGAACGCTCAACAATTGTGAGCCGAGCCGGTTTCTGGATGAATTGGATCCGGCTTTTCTGGATCTTGATTTTCAGCCCCGATCAGCAGATTCCCCTTCGGCCGGAGGCTTTGACGGAGAAAGGATGGCATGGAGCAAAGATTTTGGGCCTAAGGGCAGTGCCGGATACGGGCAGGGCCAACATCAGCACAAGACAAACCCTTCCTATCCGGGTGGTCCCGGGACACGCAGAGGAGCCGGGCAAGCGGGAAGCTATCAAGATCAGGATGCTTATACCAAACCGAAACCGAGACCCAAAACTACCTCTCTGTTGCCAAAAGCACACCAGCCCACACCTGGATTTGCACCTTCCGATACTTCCAATTTACAGGTAGGCATGGAAGTGGAACATGAGCGATTCGGATTTGGGAAGGTGATCAGTCTGGAAGGAAATAAAACCGAACAAAAAGCAACTATTTTCTTTAAAGAATTGGGACAGAAACAATTGTTACTTAAATTTGCAAAATTGAGGATTATTGATTAAATTAGAAGATGGATTTTGATTACAACAGCACAAGGCCAAAGCTGATTTTGGCCGAATACGGGCGGAATGTCCAGAATATGGTAGAATATATCTGTGATCTTCCGACAAAGGAAGAGCGCAACCGCTACGCCCAGGTCGTGATCGATATGATGGGATTCCTCAATCCGCACCTGCGGGATGTGGCAGATTTCAAGCATAAGTTATGGGATCACCTGCATATTATTTCTGATTTCCGCATTGATGTGGATTCCCCTTATCCTATTCCTGACCGGGATGCGATCCATCCCAAACCGGAGCAATTGGCCTACCCTCAGCAAAGGATCCGCTACAAGCACTATGGCCATACGGTGGAGATCATGATTGCGAGAGCGAAAAGGATAGAGGACGAAGCCAAAAGGGTCGCCATGACCGAGTCGATTGCCAATTTTATGAAAATGGCCTATGTGACCTGGAACAAGGATTCGGTGACGGATGATGTCATCATGCGGGATCTGGAATTGCTTTCAGGGGGCGAATTGAAAGTAGGACCGGATTTTGTGCTGACCAAACTGGATTTCAAAACACCTCCTCCGGGCAGCCGGACCAAAGGAGGAACGGCCAGCAGCCAGCAGTCGTCCGGAGGCAAAGGCGGCATTAAGAAGCAGAAGAAACGCATCCAGCACAGCAATGGAGGAAAGCGGCATGCACAGTAGGAGAACGGCGTTTTCCGGCAGGTAAGGCTTGTCCAACGGAAACGTACTCCTCTCACAGCAACAAGAAATGTCGCCCTTTATTTTATGCGCAAACACCACGAACCAATACCATGAATGCATTTGAGATCATTGGAGGGCATAAGCTCCGGGGCGAGATTATCCCTCAGGGAGCCAAAAATGAAGCCCTTCAGATACTTTCGGCCGTCCTGCTGACCGATCAGGAAATGGAGATCAGCAATATTCCCGATATCAAGGATGTCAATAAACTGATCGAATTGCTGGGAGATCTCGGCGTGGAAATCCACCGGAAATCCAAAGACACATATACGTTCAAGGCAGCCCATATTGATCTGGATTACTTTCAGTCCGAGACCTTCCGGATGAAAGGAGGGAGTCTGCGCGGTTCCATTATGATCGTAGGTCCCCTGCTGGCCCGATTCGGAAAGGCCGCCATCCCCAAACCCGGAGGAGATAAAATTGGTCGCCGGCGGCTGGATACCCATTTCCTGGGTTTTGAGAAATTGGGCGCACGCTTCCACTACGATGCTGAAAGAAACTTTTTCAATGTCGATGCCTCGGATCTCAAAGGAACTTATATACTGATGGATGAAGCTTCGGTGACCGGTACGGCCAATATTGTCATGGCTGCCGTACTGGCGAAGGGGACTACCACCATTTATAATGCAGCCTGTGAGCCCTATTTGCAGCAATTGTGCCGTATGCTCAACCGCATGGGGGCCCGGATTTCCGGGATCGGCTCCAACCTGCTGACGATTGAAGGCGTGGAGAAGCTGGAAGGCACCGCGCACCGCATGCTGCCGGATATGATTGAGATCGGCTCATTTATCGGCCTTGCGGCCATGACCGGCTCCGAAATCACCATCAAAGACGTACATTTTCAGGAACTGGGTATTATTCCCTCCGTTTTTTCCCGGCTGGGTATCCGGTTCGAGCTTAGGGGAGATGATATTTACATTCCGACGCAGGATAGTTATGAGATCGACACCTTTATCGATGGCTCCATCCTGACCATTGCCGATGCCCCCTGGCCGGGCTTCACTCCGGATCTGCTGAGCATTGTGCTGGTGGTTGCGACCCAGGCCAGAGGCAATGTGCTGATCCACCAAAAAATGTTTGAAAGCCGTTTGTTCTTTGTGGATAAACTGATAGATATGGGTGCGCAGATTATTTTGTGCGATCCCCACCGGGCCACGGTGATCGGTCTCAATAAAACTGTGCAGTTACGGGGCATCGAAATGACTTCTCCCGATATCCGGGCAGGGGTTTCCCTGCTGATTGCGGCCCTTTCCGCTCAGGGTACTTCCGTCATTCACAATATAGAGCAGATCGAGCGGGGTTACCAGGACATTGAGCAGCGCCTGACCGCGCTGGGGGCGAAGATCCGTAGGATTGAACGCTCCGAACATTAATTTTCCAATTAATTGCTTTGTATTGGATCTTTATTCTTACTTTTGTATGAAATAGATGTTTAACCATCTAAAATAAATACACAAATAGAAAAAGTATGAAAAAAGTATTTTTGTTTTTAAGTGCCGGTGCTTTCGTCCTGGCATCATGCGTGGGTAACCCAGAAGGCAAGAAAGCCGAAACTACCGACGGAGTAGAAGTAACAGAGGTTGCAGGAACAGAATTGGCGGTAAATACTGCTGAATCCACTGTTGAATGGACAGGGAGAAAAGTAAGCGGTCAGCACCACGGCACAGTGAACATCACCTCCGGTACCTTGCTGGTGGATGGTGATCAGTTGGTAGGGGGCAATTTTGTCATTGACCTGAATACCATCACGAATCTGGATATGGAAGGTGAATACAAAGAAAAGTTGGAAGGACACCTGAAATCAGAAGACTTCTTTGATGTGGCCAACCACCCTGAAGCTACTTTCGAAATCACTGGAATTTCGGCAAGTTCCGAAGCTGGGGTTTTTGTTGTTTCCGGCAACCTGACCATCCGTGATGTGACCAAAAACATTACTTTTGATGCGCAAGTAGCAGAATTGTCCGCAACTTCAGTCAATGTAAAAGCCGATTTCAATATTGCCCGTGAAGACTGGGGTGTAAACTATGCCGGTCAGGCAGACGATCTGATCAGTAAAGAGATCAACTTCAAAATCAATCTGGTCGCTGCGGCAAACTAAAATGTGCCTGGCCGTGTGAGCAATTTACAGCGGCTGATCAAAAACACGATTTATTAATACTTAAGAGAATTAAAATCGCCAGAAAGGTGTCCCGACAAATTGGGGCACCTTTTTTATTTGAACCCCTGCTCCACCAGCCAATCCTCGTTGTACATTTTCCCCACGTAACGTGAGCCGTGGTCATGGACGATGATGACGACCACATCCTCCTCTTTGAGCAGGTGCCCCAGTTGGTGGAGGCCCGCAACGACAGCCCCGGTGGAGTTACCCACAAAGATGCCTTCCCGGCGTGTGATCTCGCCGGTCATCAGGGCAGCGTCTTTGTCAGTTACCTTTTCAAACCGGTCGATCACCTCAAAATCCACATTCTGAGGCAGGAAATCCTCGCCGATCCCCTCGGTAATGTAAGGATAGATTTCTTCCCGATCAACGACACCGGTTTCTTTATATTTTTTAAAGACCGAACCATAGGTGTCAATGCCCCACACTTGAATGGCAGGATTCTGTTCTTTCAGATACCGGCCGATGCCGCTGATCGTACCACCTGTGCCGACTCCGGCAACCAGATGGGTGATCCGGCCCCCGGTTTGCTCCCAGATTTCCGGTCCTGTCTGTTCGTAATGCGCCTGGGTGTTGGAAAGATTGTCATACTGATTGGCTTTCCAGGAATTTGGAGTCTCGGCGACCAGGCGACTGGATACCGAATAGTAGGAGCGGGGATCTTCAGGGGCTACATCCGTAGGACAAACAATCACCTCGGCACCAAAGGCCCTCAAGGTGTCTATCTTTTCCTGGGATTGCTTGTCGGTGGTGGTAAAAATACAGCGATAGCCTTTGACTGCCGCTGCAATGGCGAGTCCCAGGCCGGTATTGCCGGAGGTCCCCTCAATGATGGTGCCTCCCGGTTTCAGCAGACCGGCCCGTTCTGCATCTTCAATCATCCGGAGGGCCATCCGGTCCTTGATGGAATTGCCCGGATTGGTAGTTTCCACTTTCGCCAGAATGGTCCCTTTCAGGCCTGCCGTCACTTTGTTCAATTTGACCATCGGGGTATTTCCGATGGTTTCAAGAATATTGTTTTTCCACATAAATGGAGCTTAAAACTGCAGGTGTTTGACCGTGAGTCCGTTGTTGATCAATTGTTTCAGTGAATCAATGCCGATGCGCAGATGACTTTCCACATATTGCTCGGTGACACTGGAATCGCTCACGGTAGTTTTTACCCCTTCGGGAATCATTGGCTGATCGGAAACCAGCAACAGGGCTCCGGTGGGGATTTTATTGGCAAAGCCCACCGAGAAGATCGTGGCAGTTTCCATATCCACCAGCATGGCCCGTATGGATTTTAAGTATTTTTTGAAATTCTTGTCATGTTCCCAGACCCGCCGGTTGGTAGTATAGATGGTGCCGGTCCAATAATCTCTTGCATGATCCCGGATCGTAGTAGAGATCGCTTTTTGCAGGGCGAATGCGGGCAGCGCCGGTACTTCGGGAGGGAAGTAATCGTTGGAAGTCCCCTCACCCCGGATCGCCGCAATCGGCAGCACCAGATCCCCGATTTTATTTTTCTTTTTCAGGCCACCGGCCTTACCCAAAAACAGCACGGCCTTTGGTGCAATGGCCGACAGCAGATCCATGACGGTGGCCGCCATAGGACTGCCCATTCCAAAATTGATGATCGTGATCCCCTCAGCGGTCACGCTCTGCATGGGTTTGTCCAAACCATAAATCGGTGCATCACCATGCATTTTTGAGAACAGATGGATATAATGGCTGAAATTTGTCAGCAGAATATAAGAACCAAATTCTTCCAGCGACCGCCCGGTATAGCGGGGCAACCAATTCGTCACAATGTCTTCTTTCGTTTTCAGTCCCAACATTTAAGCAGCTTTTAATTTATTAATGTCTGCATTTTCCAGTTTCTTCTGGGCATAATTCAGATCGATCACCAATTTTTTATCACGTTCATATTCCCTGACAGACGGCAGCTCAAACATGGCGTCCAGCATGATTGCCTCACAGATGGAGCGCAAACCACGGGCACCCAATTTGAATTCATCGGCCTTATCCACAATATATTGCAATACATCATCTTCAAAGACCAGTTCCACCCCCTCGTATTCAAATAATTTCTGATACTGCTTGATCAGGGCATTTTTGGGTTCCTTCAAAATATTGAGCAGGGTTGCCTTGTCCAGTGGGTTGAGGTGGGTCAATACCGGTACCCGACCGATCAGCTCAGGAATGAGCCCGAAACTCTTGAGATCCTGCGGGGTAATGTATTTGTAGAGATTGTTCATGTCGATATCGGCATGCTCGTTCTGCATTTTATAGCCGACCGTCTGGGTCCGCAGCCGGTTGGCAACGCGTTTCTGGATCCCATCAAAGGCACCTCCGCAGATAAACAGGATGTTGTTGGTATTGACCGCGATCATTTTCTGATCCGGATGCTTGCGTCCCCCCTGAGGCGGGACATTTACCACCGTCCCCTCCAGGATTTTGAGCAGGGCCTGTTGTACGCCTTCCCCCGACACATCTCTGGTAATCGACGGATTGTCACTTTTGCGGGCGATCTTGTCGATTTCATCAATATAAATAATTCCTCTTTCCGCTGAGGGCACATCATAATCGGCAGCCTGCAGCAGGCGGGTCAGGATACTTTCCACATCTTCCCCCACATAGCCGGCCTCTGTCAGGACGGTCGCATCACAGATGGAGAAGGGCACGTTGAGGATTTTGGCAATGGTCTTGGCCAGCAGTGTTTTGCCCGTACCGGTTTCTCCCACCATCATAATGTTGGATTTCTCAATCTCAATGCCATCTTCGCCGACCTTCTGGTTGAGCCGCTTGTAATGATTGTAAACCGAAACGGCCATTACCTTTTTGGCCTCATCCTGGCCGATTACATACTCATCCAGATGCTTTTTGATCTCCATTGGTTTGATCAGCTTCAGGGCCGTCTGCAAGGTCTTGTTCTTGCGCTGGTTGAGTTCTTCGTTGAGGATCTCACCTGCCTGGGTAATGCAGCGATCGCAGATAAAGGCCCCGTCGCCGGCAATCAGCATCAGTGCATCCTTTTTGGCGATCCCACAAAAGGAGCAGGATTGTTCCTTGTTGTACTTTGCCATGTTATTCTTCTTTCTTAATTCCTCCCAACACCTCATCCACCATTCCGTAGGAAACCGCCTCAGTAGCAGTCATCCAGTAATCGCGGTCGGAAGATTTCTCTACCCACTCATAGGTATTTCCCGAATGTTGAGCAATAATCTCATAGAGTTCATTTTTGAGTTTCAGCATCTCCCGGAGATTGATTTCCATGTCACTGGCGACTCCCTGTGCTCCACCCGAAGGCTGGTGTATCATCACTCTGGAGTGGGGCAATGCCGCCCTTTTCCCTTTCGCTCCCGCACAGAGCAATACGGCTGCCATGGATGCGGCTATTCCGGTACAGATGGTGGCAACGTCAGGCGTAATGTATTGCATGGTGTCATAAATACCCAATCCGGCATACACACTGCCTCCCGGTGAATTGATATAGATCTGAATGTCCCTTTTGGCATCCGCCGATTGCAGGAAGAGCAGTTGTGCCTGAATGATATTGGCTACCTGATCACTGACCGGGTCGCCCAAAAAAATGATCCGGTCCATCATCAGCCGGGAGAAAACGTCCATTTGTGCCACATTGAGCTGACGTTCCTCGATGATATAGGGAGTCATCGCACTGGGAACCTGCTGGCCCACTCTTGCCATAAATCCGTCCACATGCTGGCTGCCGATCCGGTGATGCTTGATCGCGTATTTTCTAAATTCGTTTTTGTCCAAACCCATTTTCTTCAGTGATTAATTTTCAATGATTGCTGTTCAGTGAATAATGCGTGATTTTCTTTGACTAAAGTAATAACTACACCTTAGATTTCCTAATGCGGATTACCATTCAATATCCAAACATTAAACGTTTATTATATCCTGCCATTCAAACATTGGGCCAAGCGCCAAAAACCGCAGTTTATCTGTCATCTTGGCTGGTATTCCGGCAATTCCTCCAGAAACCGGTAGGAATTGGTTTCCCAGTCTGTTTCCCAATAATAATGCTGTATGCCATTGCTGACCAGCAGCAGTGGAATGCGGTAAACACTGTTGTACCTCGAAATCTGCTCAAAGACCTCCGGCCCGATCCGAATGGAAGGACTCTTGAATTCTGCCAGCAGGATCATCTCGCCCAAGGTGTTGAATATGACCAGATCGCTCCTTCGGGGCATACCGTGCAGGGAAAGCCCACCCTCCGGCCGGATCAGGGCCTTCGGGTAATTTTTCGCAAGGATCAGATGCTGGATCCAGTGCTGTCTCACCCATTCCTCCGGTGTACACACCAGATGTTTCTTCCGCAATTCATCGAAGATAAAATGCTTCTTCCCATCCGTGGAAAGTTTGACGGGGTAGGGAGGCAAATTGAGCGGAACGGGTTTAAACATAACACAAACTTAGACAAAAATCCTTATCTTGGCGACTCAAAAAATTGTTTGTGAATGGCTGCCAGCAAGGTGATCGAGGCATTGAGGAAAAAGGAGTACCATCCGGTGTATCTGCTGCATGGCGAAGAATCTTATTTTATTGATCTGATCAGCGATTTTATTGAAGAAAATGTACTCGATCCGTCCCAACAGGGCTTTGACCAGACCGTGCTGTATGGCAAGGATACTGATTTTGTGACGGTGTTGAACGCGGCCCGGCGATTTCCTATGCTGGCCAGCCATCAGGTGATTATTGTCAAGGAAGCGCAGAACCTCAAATGGAAGACCGAGGATGAGATTTTGCTGAAGTACCTGGAAAATCCCATGCCCAGCACGATGCTGGTATTTGCCTATAAGCACGGCAAGCTGGATAAGCGCAAAAAGTTTTATAAGCAGGCGGAGAAGATCGGGGTGGCTTTTGAATCGGCCAAAATTTATGATGACAAAATTGCCGGCTGGGTGATGGGTTTCCTGAAAAATAAGGGCCGTACCATCCATCCCCAGGCTGCAGCACTATTGGGAGAATACCTGGGTGCCGATTTGAGCAAGGTGGTTAATGAGCTGGAGAAGCTGATGCTGAATGTGCCGGCGGAGCGGGAGATCAACCTGCGGGATATCGAGCAATACATTGGGATCAGCAAGGATTTCAATATGTTTGAGTTTAGTACGGCTTTGGGAATGCGCAACAGTTTGAAAGCTTACCGGATTGCGGATTATTTTGCAGCCAATCCGTCGGCCAATCCACTTCTGCTGATTGTTGGTACTCTGGCCGGTTATTTTACGAAAATCCTGAAATATCATTATCTGCCCGATAAATCCCCACAGTCGGTGGCCAAGGAGTTGGCCGTGCATCCCTTTTTTACCCGGGAATATGAAACGGTTGCCCGTCATTACAACCGGCGCAAGACTTTTGAGGTGATACATATCCTGCATGAGTATGATCTTAAATCAAAAGGAGTGGGAGTAGGGGATGTGGCGCAGGGAGAATTATTGAAGGAAATGGTTTTCAGGATTCTGAATTGAAATCGATCTGCACCTTGAAAAGGTCTTGAATTGAAATAAATATAAA
>JBEBWT010000033.1:0-20889 GCA_040392005.1 Parapedobacter defluvii | reverse complement strand
TCGCCTCCAATGGCAGTGGCGACTATGTGATCGCTTTTTCCACGGCGGCTGATTTGCGCATTCCGCATAGCAGTAAAGAAAAAACGACCACATCCGTATTGCTGCTCAATGACGAGACCTCTCCCCTGTTTATGGCCGCTATTGAAGCCACCGAAGAGGCCATTATCAATTCTCTGTTTGCTGCGGAAAGTATGCGTGGCGATGGAGGACGGATGGTTGAAAAATTGCCTGTGGCAGAAATTTTGGCCCTGCCGGAATTCAAGATAAAAAATTAGCATCCTAAATCTGTAATCATATAAATATCAATAGTTTCAATACAAAAGCAATATACTAAACACCAAAACACAATTTCCCCAAATTCGTATTAATTTGGGGAAATTGTGAAACAGCGAAAAAGACATATCAAAAAACGGAAACTTCAAACAGAAAAAATCGTCCCTAAATTGTCGCTTTCAAATTTAGTACCGACCTATCTGAGTTTTCGGGGTGAGTAAGCAGCGATCAATCGTCTGGCCAGCAATCGGTTGGGATCTATGATTGGCACTCCCCTGTATTCCTGGCCGGTGACCGCCAGAGGCAGTTCTGTGCATCCCAGCAGGATGGCTTCTGCTCCCTGATCGATGAGCAAATCCATCGCCTGGCGCAGATCCTGAACCGCCTGGGAATGCACCAGTGAGGATTGAGCTTTGATCCCATGGACAGGGTGATAAATCGCCCCATGTACCTTTTTCTGAAACTCCGGTTCCGGTTCCAGCACCTGAAAACCTGCCCCGGTCAGTGGCCGGCTGTAAAGTTGCTGCTGCCGGCTGCCATCCGTGGAAAGTACTGCTATTTTAGTGGCAGGCTCAAATCGGGAGACGATCTCCGAAACCGTTTCCTCAATCAGATTCAACACATTCAAATGACTATTGGCAGCAGCCAGCTTTTGCCTGACCACGCCAAAAATAGGCTCTGAATGAGCAGTATTGCAGGCAATAGCGGCTACGGTTGTCCCTGCCTGCTCCAGTCGCAAAAATAGATCAGCAATAGGCCCGCCTGGATTTTCCTTTACTTTCCCGACCAGATAATCCGTCCGGTCCGGAATCTGCTCCGGAAGGGAAAACAGAAGAACCGGCAAATGTTCCTGATCCGTCGCAGCACGGGTTTCCTCAATAATTTTACGGGCCACATCCAGACCGGCCAACGGCCCGGCACCACTGACAATTCCGATCATGGCTGTTTGGCGTTTGGTGAAGCGTTTGACGAAAGATGACCGCCTGCCTCAAAACGATCCAGCCCACATTTCCGGATAATGTCCTCTACCGAATCCTTCATTTGCTGGATACGATATTCAGCCTGCATGTAAAAAGGCGTTCGTTCATTCAGTTTTGAATCAATAAAGCGGAACAGTTCCTCTCCCTGCAAACCCTGTAAGACAGGGCGTTTCCGGATATCTGATTGCGCAAGCCGACTCCAGAGTGCCCTGCTGCTGATTTGCAGGTAAATAGTCTGCCCATGCTCCATCATCCATTGCATATTGTCATGGAAACAAGGAGTCCCACCGCCAACGGATACCACTGTGGGTTCGGAGGTATCCAGGGAACGCAAAATATCCCGCTCCAGCATACGGAAAGCCTCCTCACCATGTTGCTCAAAATATTCGGGAATGGATTGGCCGGTCGCAGCCGTAATGAGCTGATCCAGATCCATAAAGCGGATTTCCAGCCGGTTGGCCAGTTTTTTGGCCAGGGTGGTTTTGCCACTGCCCATATAACCAATCAAAAAGACCAAATTGCTATTCATGGATTTGACTCCTTTCATTGGGTTTTTCCCAAATAGAAAAATTCCTTTTTTTAGTTTTCCCTATCGAAATATTCCCGATCCAATTGCTCAAATTTGGGGAAAGTATGGTGATGCCATTTATCGATCAATACCCCATTCTGCATCAGCAGCACCCCCGGATTGGCCCGCACCATACTTTTAAGTGGCACAGCATCTGCATAAAAAATCTCCGTGAGCAGGTCCAGGTCGTCACTCAGCTCCCCGGCCACCCGGCTTGAGGCAGCGGTCAGCAGCACGACCCGTATATGGTAAGCCAAAGCCGCTTCCCGGAGGGTTTCATTGATTTTCGCCAGCGCCTTCCGATCGGTATGCTGCAAATCCCAGGCGACCACGATCAGATTGAAATAGGGATTTTCAATAATCTGCGAAGTCACATCTTCCCCGGCGGCATCAGTGATCAGCAAATCGGTGATCGGGATCTGATAGCCCTTTTTGATCAGCCTGCTTGATGGATCGCCGACAATTTCCCAGGACTCATCCTTCCAAAGTTCCTCTTCCATATATTCCCTATCGGAAACGCTCTTTTCTTCGCCCGATTCCTTGTGTTTCATGGTATAGGTCAGTTCATACACATCTCCCTCTGCTCCTTCCGGCATCACCATCAGAGATGGAATATGGCTCCCTTTTTTATAGGGAAGAAAATCAATGACCGGCAGGAAATTGACTGTATAAACCCCTACCCCGACGGAAACTACGATCAAAGCGACCGTCACAATGGATTTGGTATAACTATCCGTGGTAACAGGCCGGATCTGTTGCCAATTTTTGAAAATGATCAGGATCAGTCCCAGCAAAATCAAATCCTTGATAAAGGACTGCCAGGGGGTCAGCGGGATCGCATCCCCGAAACAGCCGCAGGAGGTCACTACCTCAAAAAATGCAGAATAAAATGTCAGAAAGGTAAAAAACAGAATCAGGACCAACAATCCCCGTGCCACCCATTTCCGCCAGAAGCCCAGTAAAAGTAACCCTCCCAGCAACACTTCCAGGCTGCATATCACCACTGCGATGGTCACTGCGGATCCATTGAGAAACTGCAGGCCCAGCACGTGGAAATATTCCTGCAATTTATAGCCAAAGCCCACCGGGTCATTCGCCTTTATCAGGCCGGAAAATACAAACACGACCCCCGTAAGGATCCGTGCTACCAATATTATTATTCTACCCATATTTCTTCAAAAGATTAATTATAGACTATTCCTATTCCGCCTTCACCAAAAGGTCATGCGTCTATGCATCCGCCAATCCCAGTTTGATCAACGCAAAAATAGCATAATTCATCATGTCCTGGTAATTGGCTTTGATTCCTTCGGAAATCAGGGTGCGGCCGTCATTATTTTCAATCTCACGGGTACGGTGCAGTTTGGTGAGGATCATATCGGTCAGGGAACTGACACGCATTTCCCGCCAGGCTTCTCCGTAATCATGATTTTTGGCCTCCATCAGATTTTTGGTTTCTTCCACGGCCCGATCGTACAATTGTGTCACTTCTGCGATGGCCAATTGGTTGTCCGCAATGGATCCATCCAGGGTCGGGCTGGCCTGGGCGTCTCCCAATTCCAACTGGATCATTCCGATAATGCAATAATTGACAATGGCAATATATTCATCCTCAGCCCGCTCACCCACTTTGGACACCCCGGTCTCCTCCAGTGTGCGGATCCGCTGCGCCTTGATATAAAGTTGGTCCGTAATGGAAGACAGCCGCATGATACGCCAGGAAGTCCCGTAATCCTGTGCCTTTTTCAAAAACAATTCCCTGCAAATATGGATGATCGCACGATACTGATCCGAAGTTTTAGTCATGGATACAAATCTATCAAAAAAACCGGGAATAGAATGACAAAGGATTTTTTACATTTGTAAGATGATGCAAGAGAAAGTCACCCATCTGCCGGCCATCCGGACCGTGCAAGTCACCCGGTATGTGACCCCTCTGCGGGAGGGCGGATCATTGCCGGCCATTGCCGAGGCCGATGACGGGTTTTTATATGCCCTGAAATTCCGGGGTGCCGGACAAGGCGTGAAAGCGCTGATTGCCGAATTGATCGGTGGAGAAATCGCCCGCCGGTTGGGATTATCGGTGCCGGAAATCGTATTTGCGCAATTGGACGAGGCCTTCGGTCGCACCGAACCGGACGAAGAGATTCAGGATCTGCTGAAAGCAAGTACAGGCCTGAACCTGGCCCTGCATTATCTATCGGGTGCCCTGACTTTTGATCCGGCCGTGACCCGGGTGGATCCCTTGCTGGCCTCAAAAATCGTCTGGTTGGATGCTCTGCTGACCAATGTGGACCGGACGGCCCGGAACACCAATATGCTGCTCTGGCATCAGGAGCTCTGGCTGATCGATCACGGGGCTTCCCTCTATTTCCACCATTCCTGGGATCAATGGGAAGAACAGGCCATCAAGCCTTTTGTACAGATCAAAGACCATGTATTACTGAAACAGGCAGAAAACTTGGACGAAGTGGATGCAGCTTTCCGGGAAATACTGACCTCGGAGCAGATACATGCGATCGTTGCTCTCATACCAGATGAGTGGCTGGGAGTGGCCGATTTTGGATTAATTGATCAGGATATCAGAGAGGTCTATGCTCAATTTTTAATAAGGAGAATTCAGTCTTCTGCGAATTTTGTAAACGAAGCCCAAAATGCAAGGAAGAGATCTGTTTGAATATGCGGTGATCCGGCTGGTTCCCTCTGTGGAACGGGAAGAATTTCTCAATATCGGGGTGATTCTGTATTGCCGCGGGCAAAAGTTTCTGGATGTACGTTTTGGATTGGACGAAGCAAGGCTCTTCACGTTTGCCCCTGATGTCGAGCTGGATGTTCTGGAAAAATATATAAAGGCGTTTGAGGGAATTTGCCTTGGAACTGACCCCAATAGTCCCATTTCAGATTTTGAACCTGCCGAACGCTTCCGCTGGCTGACTGCCAAACGTAGCTCCATCCTGCAAGTATCCGCTGTTCATCCCGGCCTCTGCCTCCGGGCAGAAGAAACATTGGAAAAATTATTTCAGGAGTTGGTTTTGTGTTGACCGGGGAATAAAGCGTGCGGTATCACGGTCGGGTATCAATATCGACCTCATGTTAATTATTCTTCAAGACGTTTTCCCCAGAACACAAATTCCGCAAAAAGAATGGTTTTTGCGGAATTTGTGTTCTGGGGAAATAGCATATACCCATTAAAACTTATTTTCCGGAATCAGGATCCGGATTCTGGCCTTCCCTATCCGAATGCGAAACGTCCCCCTGCAATTCATCATCAAACAGAATGCGGACCGAAGGGGTATAGGTATCTTCGTGCTGGCCGCTTTTATTCGCCCAGAAAAATGCAACTAAAAAAATCAGGGCCACCAGCACACTGCAACCGATCAGAAAAAAAATCGCACTCATAAGGGTGTTATATAATTGTTTATTACTTTTTGATGGTCAAGCCATTTTTAGATGCATATAGATTGGTAGCAATACTGGTAAACCCAATAATCGTCACGGTACTGAGAGGCATCAGGATTGCTGCGAACAGGGGCGACATGGTACCCTGTACGGCAAAACTCAGCCCAACCACATTGTAGGTCAGCGAAATCCCGAAACTCATGTGGATGACTTTCATAGCATCTTTGGCAAAATTAAAAAAACGGGGCAGTTTTCCGAAAGACCTTCCATCCAGAATGGCATCGCAGCCCGGAGAAAAATTGTTGATATCATCGCTGACCGCAATCCCCATATCTGCCTGTTTCAACGCTCCGGCATCATTCAGGCCATCTCCAAACATACAAACCTGCTTTCCATCCTGCTGCAATTCCCGGATAAACTCCAGTTTTTCCTGCGGCATCTGATTGAAAAGTAGTCGGGACTGTGCCGGAAAGATCATTCGAAGGGAATCCTTGCCTTTATCCTGATCTCCTGAGATCAGATGCAGTTCATGCCTGGTTTTGAACGCAGAGATCACATCCCCAAGCCCCTCCCTCCAGGGTTGCTCCAGACTGAAAAATCCTTTCTGCTCTCCATCGATCACAATAAAGACCTGACTGCCCGATAACCCTCCTTCCTGTAAGTGATGGTTCCCTGTAAAAATGGCACTCCCGATCAGCAATTCAGTTTTGCCGATCACAGCATGAAGTCCTTTCCCGGCCATTTCCGAATATTTGGTCAGCGCAGGCACATCCTGTATATCCAGCCACTTGACAATCTCCCGGCTGAGCGGATGACTGGAATTGCGGCAAGCGGCCGCTACCATCTTTCGTTCAGACAGATCCAGTGCACCATAAAAATTCATCTGGGAAACCGTGGGCGAAGAGATCGTTCCCGTTTTGTCAAACACCATCGTGTCCACCGCCGCCATCTGCTCCACAGAGGCAGTATTTTTTACATAAAAAAGATTGCGGTCAAAGACGGCCAAAGCCGCGGACAGGGTAAACGGAGAGGTCAGTGCCAGTGCACAGGGACAGGCGATGATCAATACGGCCGTGAAAGCTCCCCAGGCCCTTCCGCTATCCCCATTAAACAGCCAAAAAACAGTGGCCGACAGCGCAATGGTCAGCAGGACCACGGTAAAATATCGGCTCACGGTATTGCTGAACGTCCGGAATTGCTTGTCATGTACCTTGAAATTGTCATTGTTCCACAGGCGGGTCAGGTAACTTTGGGAAACCGGTTTGACCACTTCCATTTCGATCGCTTCGGTGGTCTGTCTCCCGCCCGCATAAATCACCTCGCCCAATACTTTGGTGACCGGCAGGGATTCACCGGTGACAAAACTGAAATCAATGGAAGCCTGCCCTTGCAGCAAAATCGAATCGGCCGGGATAATCTCGTTATTCCTGATCAGGATGCGATCACCCACCTTTAATTCGGCGATCGGTACCGCACGCTCGCCTTGCTCTGTAATCGTAGTCACCGCCACCGGAAAATAGGAGCGGTAATCCCGCTCAAAGGAAATATGGTAATAGGTCTTTTGCTGTACCCATTTGCCCACCAGCAGGAAAAACACCAGTCCGCATAAGGTATCCGCAAATCCGGGGCCGGTACCGGAGATTACCTCCCAGGCCGTCCGGATAAAGAGTACGGCAATACCCAGTGCCAGCGGCACATCCAGGTTCAGTTGTTTCTGTTTGAGGCTCTGCCAGGCCGAACGGAAATAATCCGCACCGCTGTATAACAGGACCGGTAAGCCGAATCCCAGATTCATCCATCCAAAGAAAGCAGAATATTTCTGTTCGAATGCACCCATTCCGAAATATTCCGGAAAACTGAGCATCATGGAATTGCCAAAACAGAATCCTGCCACGGCAATTTTGGCGATCAAGTCTTTCTGGCTGATTTTTTTACCGGCCTGGACTACATCCTGCAAGGTGATCTTGGGCTCATAGCCAATATCCACCAGCAGATCTACCAACTCCCGGAGAGATAATTCGGCATGCTTGAAGGTGATGCTGACCTGTTTTTTCATAAAATCCGTACGGGATTGCACCACTGCCGGATTGAGTTTGTAGAGATGTTCCAGCAGCCAGATGCAGGAGCTACAATGAATAGCCGGAATGTAAAAGGTCACAATGGTAATCCCTTCGTCCCTGAAATCAACCAGTTTGGCAGCAATGGTTTCCTCATCCAGGTAATGGAAATCTGCCGTTTTATTCCGCTGAGATTTGCCGGGATACTGGTTGTACCGGTAATAATGGTGCATCCCGTTATCGTTGAGAATCTGATAGACACTCTGGCAACCCAGGCAGCAAAAACCCTTGTCCTCGATCTGATAGAGCGAAGTCCTGACCTCATCCCCACAGTGATAGCAGGTCGTTCCCGAATGTACCGAAGTTTGTTTTTCCATCCAAAAATATTACACCGCCTGACTGAAGAGCGGCTGATCTCCCTTGCTCCGGATCAGGCGCAGGTCGAAAGCCATACAGATATTGCGCAAAAACGACTTACCCAGATCGGTCACCGATATCCGGTGTGCCTTTTCGTCCGGAAGGTGCCGGATTTCCACCAACTCATCCTCCAACAGTGGTTCCAGTCTTTCCATGATCGCAGGTGTCAGGGGATCATCCAAAACCAGCCGGGTCTCCCCCTTGCACATGATATCCAGAATCTGTCTGCGCAACCGCAGGTCTTCCTCATTCAGCAAATGCCCCTTCACCAAAGGTAGTTTATTTTCGCCAATCAGCCTATGGTATTCCTCTACCGCTTTTACATTCTGCGCAAAAGCATACCAGGCATCGGAAATGGAAGAAACGCCCAGACCAATCAGTAAAGGAATGTGCCGGTCGGTATAGCCCATAAAATTGCGGTGCAGCGATTGATTGGCCGCAGCCTGGTAGAGATCATCCTCTTTTAGGGAAAAATGATCCATGCCCACATCCTGATAGCCGGCCTCCTGGATCAGTTCCTTGCCCAGAAGATACAGTTGCAGTTTGGCCTCACCCACCGGCAGATCAGCCTCCGTAAAGCGGCGCTGGGCCGGTTTCATCCAAGGCACATGGGCATAGCTATAAAATGAAATCCGGTCGGGGCGCATAGCCAGCGAACTGCGGATCGTTTTCTCCACCGTCTCCGGGGTTTGCAGGGGCAATCCATAAATCAGATCAAAATTGATAGAAGTATAGCCAATACTGCGTGCCTGATCCATTACCCGCAGTACATCTTCTTCCGTCTGTTTCCTGTTGATAATAAACTGGACTTTGGGATCAAAATCCTGTATTCCCAGGCTGAGACGCCTGAATCCCAGATCATATAAAGTCTGCAGGTGTTCCAGCGTGGTATTGGCTGGGTGGGCCTCAAACGAAAAGGAAGTTCCGGGGTCCGGAGTTTTCCCACCCAGCAAACCAGTAATTAAACGATGCAGATTGTCATGAGTAAAAAAGGTGGGTGTACCTCCGCCCAGATGCAGATCCGTCACCGGCACCCGGGGCGAGCCAATCTCCTCTTTATACAGCTCCCATTCCCGGAGGACACTGGTCACATAGGGATCTTCCACTGCATGATTTTTGGTAATCCGTGTATTGCAGCCGCAATAGGTACAAAGACTTTCGCAAAATGGAAGGTGCACATAGATACCCACTCCTTTTGCGGGATCCTGCCGATACATCTTCCGTACCGCATCCAGCCAACCCTTTTCGGTCCAGGCCGGGACATCCCAGAAAGGCACGGTCGGATAACTGGTATAGCGCGGGGCCGCTACATTGTATTTTTCAATTACACTTTTTAATTCCGACATGATTCAAACTAACTTTTTTTTTTGACGCCAAGTCATAAACCTTGTCGCAGCAACAGGCAGAACCCACGCATTTCCCCTTTTCCCAGGCATTCAGATTCCGGATAACAGAAATGGATACGGCATCGACCGATTGATCGGTACCTGGCACATTGGCAATTTTGAACCCGAGCCGGGTCGCAGTTTTCAGGTCAATGAGCGTTGTTTCCTTCGATCGGACAATAATATATTTGACCCCCTTTTGCCAGAGTTCCTGCAGGATAGGGGCATCCAGCAGATCAGAGGTTGAGACGATCACCGCTTCCTTCCCGATAGCATATAGAATCGTCTTGTCATTCAGCTCATTGGAAATCAACGTCAGGTCGTGTTTTTTTCCATTGGCCAAAATCAAGGATTCCTTTTCGTATGGTTTTATGCTGTAAGCAATGGCTTTCATTTACTGATCAAATTACAGAATACCTCAACTTCTTAATTCATTTTTCAACAAAACTAAGGTAGCGCTGTGATTTTTAGCCATGCTGCTATCATCTTAAAAAATGATATGTGTCACAAACGTCAGCAGGAGCCTGATGAAAGAGGCTAAAAATGCAGGGAAAGGCCTGCGTAAAAGTTTCTGGGGGGAGCCGCATTGAAATACCTGCCGCCAAAGGCATTGATGTCATTTCCCAGGCTGTACCGCTGGTCCAGCAGATTGTCTCCACCGGCAAAAACTTCCAGAGCAGCGGCCCCGTCACTGAGCCACAGCGGAGTATCCTTGAGAAGCAGCGGGATGCTCCGGGAAATTTTCGCCTGCAGGAGCTGGTAGGAATCCGCATAAACGGTATTGGCATCATTCAGGGGAATGGAAGAAGTAAACTGATGGGTCAGCCAGCATTCCCAACGGCCCGGAAAAATAAAACGCAGGGAATTGCTCAGGCTATGCCTCGGAACTCCGGTAAGGGCATTTCCCGAAAAATCCAGCTCATTGATCCGGTAATCCAGAAAGCGGAAGCGGCTCCAGGCCCAACTGCCCGTCCAGCATACCTGAAACATAGCCGCAACGTCTGTGGGTCTGGTCAGCCAGATCTGCGTGAGCAGTTCCAAACCCTTTTGGTCAATTTTACCGGCATTCCGGAAATACTCTGCTCCATTATCCCGGCTTCCCCTGACCAGCGCATTCTCCATCCGATAATTGAACAGGGACAAATCCACAAAAAAGCGGTGACCGGCCGTTTGGTACCGCAGTCCTGCTTCCCTGTTCCAGCCTGTTTCTGCCTTCAGATCCGTATTGATAATATTATCCGAAGGTCGGATTTCAGCCGTCGTAGGGGGTGAAAATCCTTTGGACACCAATGCTCTCAGGGCCACAGCAGGGTGTGGCTGGTAGGAAACGGCCACACGGGGCATCCATTCAGCGGGCTGCGCTCCTTTGCTGTAAGCTTTTTCCGGGGAAGGAAATAGTTCCCGAAACTGATTTTTCTGAAAATTGTGGCTGAACGCACCCTCAATCATCCAGATGGATCTGTAATCCAATGCAAGGCGGGCAAAGGTCGTACCGGTCTGCACCCACAGCTGGTCCATCGCCTGTGCCGGGCCGGGGACACCATCTATATTATCATAGTTATCAATTTTATAACTTCCTGTTTGCCATTCTATTCCGGTCTGTACCTGTACTATCAAATCAGGTATTGAACTGAAAATTGGCAGCCCCGGAGCATAGGAAAAATAAGTGCGGAAACCTTTGTTTCCTTCCTCTCTTCTTTCATAATTGGTAATGAATGGATTGCGGAAACCGGTGTGGCTGCCAAAAAGCGTTGCATGGTGCAGGATACCGGCAAAAGGATACCACTCGTGGGTAAGACCAGCGATCAGGGTACGGTTATAAATACCGGCTTTCTGTTCCACTGGCCCCGGTATCGTCCCACTACCAGGGCGGGCAGCAGATGGATCCTCCTCAAATTGTGCGGCAGTCAGGCCACCGGGAGTCTGGTATTTCATATCACCGTACAAAGCCGTCAATCGCAATTGATTGGGTTTTGTTTCCGAATATTGCCATTGGTGCCGGGTCTGTAAATAAAGCTTGTCAAGTGCGCTGTGCGCCCTGTATCCGTCACTGCGCTGGTAAGCCTGCTGCCAGGACATCCGGTAACGGGGATGGGGACTGGTGACATAGGACGCCTGTTGGTGCAGCAAACCGAATGATCCGCTTTGCAGTTGTATTTTTGCTTTATTATCCGTTTGGAATGCGTTTTTATCTGTGTGGAATGCGTTTTTATCTGTGTGGGACACATTTTGCTGATCCGGAGACCCGGTGTTTCCAAAACGGTTATTGCGATCCGATCGCAAGATCACAACTCCCCCGGAATTGGCCCCAAACAGACTGCCATCCGGGCCTTTGAGGATCTCGGCTCCCTCCAGACCCACCGGATCCAGCAGATTGAGATAGGTGTTGCCGCCCGCATCGGTCAATGGTATATCATCCAGATAAACTTTGACATTCCTCACTCCAAAGGGAGAGCGCAGCAGACTGCCCCTGATCGACAAGCGGTAGCTGCCCGGCGAGCGTTCTTCCATTCGCACGCCCGGTACGGTATTCAGTGCGGGTAGCAGATTGGTTCCTTGCTGGGCCTGGAGCAGATGTTGCCCCACAATCGCAGCGGCCGAAGTGCTGCGCAACAAGGGTTGTCGCACAAAATAAGCTCCTACCACCACCTCGTCCATATGGATGATGGAATCCCTGCCGGCGCGATAGCTGCCATGATCCGCATTGGCCGGAAGGCCGGAAAAAAGGAAAGAGGAACAGCTCAGGCACCAAAGAAAAGTAATAGTGACAGGACGGAACATGCATCAAATTTTAATTTGCAAAATACAGATTTTTTCCTTATCTTTATTAGATGGGCCATACTTTGATAAATACCCTTCAGAATTTTGAAGTTGAGCGTTATTTCACGGAATATGTACAGATAGATACCCAATCCGATCCGGCGTCCCCTACCTGTCCTTCAACGGAAAAGCAAAAAAATCTGGGCAGGCTGCTGGTCAGTCAATTACTGGAATTGGGTGTGGAGGATGCGCACCTGGACCCACACGGTTATGTATATGCTACGATTCTTTCCAACTCTGAAAAGACGGTACCGATCATCTGTTTCTGCTCCCATATGGATACTTCGCCGGATTGCAGCGGAAAAGATGTGAAGCCCCTGATCCACCGCAATTATCAGGGACAGGATCTGGTATTGCCGGACGATCCGTCCGTGGTGATCCGCCGGGCAGAACATTCTGATCTGACAGATCAGATCGGAAATGATATCATTACCGCTTCCGGCACGACACTGCTGGGGGCCGATGACAAAGCCGGTATCGCGGAAATAATGGATGCGGTCAGGTTGCTGATGGAAAACCCGCAGATCCGGCATGGGGAACTCAAAATTCTTTTTACCCCTGACGAGGAAATCGGGCGGGGAGTTGATCTGGTGGACCTGAAAAAACTGGGCGCAGACTTTGCCTATACGGTGGACGGAGAGACCGCCGGCTCCATTGAGGATGAAACTTTTTCGGCGGATGGGGTCACCCTGACCATCAGGGGCGTTAGCGTGCACCCGGGCTTTGCCAAAGGAAAAATGGAGAGTGCCCTGAAAATTGCGGGGGCCGTACTGTCGGCCCTGCCGGCCGACCGCCTGTCACCAGAAACCACCTCCGGCAGAACGGGTTTTGTGCACCCGGTATCCATACAGGGCGGTGTGGATGAAGCCCGGATTGAGTTTATCGTGCGGGATTTTGAGGATGAGAAACTCCGGCAGTACGAGGCCGAGCTGGAAAACATCGTGCGCAATGTCGTACACCACTATCCCGGATGCAGCTACGATTTTGAAGTAAAAGAACAATACCGCAATATGAAGCAGGTCCTGGACCGGTACCCACAGATTATGGAGATTGGCATGGAGGCCATCGAACGGGCGGGTATGAAGGCCATCCGCCGCAGCATCCGGGGCGGTACGGACGGATCCCGGCTTTCCCTGATGGGACTCCCCTGCCCCAATATCTTTGCCGGGGGTCATGCCTTCCACGGAAAACAGGAATGGGTGTCGGTGCAGGACATGCAAAAAGCCGTACGCACCATCCTGCACATTGCCAATTTGTGGGAGGAACATTCCTGATCACAATTGGATATAGTCACAAACCGGAAGGCGTTCCTGATCACAATTGGATATCACCACCAACGGATAGGATCAAAAAAAATTGATATATATATAAACGAATGAAATTCAAAAACATTAAAAAGCTAATAACCCACAGACGGAGCGTATTCCAGAGGGATTTCAACTCAAAAAAAATCAGCAAAAAAACCCTGCTACATTTGCTCGAATGTGCGGATGCTGCACCCACACACAAGCGGACACAGCCCTGGCGATTTGTGGTCTATCGGGGCGAAGGAAGACAGAAACTGGCGGATGCACTGGCAGCTATGTATCAACAAGCCACCCCTCCGGATAAATTTTTAGAAAAAAAAGCAGAGGATCTGCGCAGTAAAGCCCTGAAGTCAGAGGCCGTCATCATGATCAGTGTGCAGTATTCGGGCGCCGTACCTGCCTGGGAAGAACTGGCTGCCACCGCCGCTGCCGTCCAGAACCTGTGGCTGGCCGCTACCGCAAAGGAGATCGGCGGTTACTGGAGCTCACCGGGACTGATCTCGCAGGCTCAGGAATATTTCGGCCTGCCGGCCAATGAGGAATGTATCGGTTTCTTTTATATGGGATATCACGACCTGCCGGCACAAACACCCAGCCGCAGCCCGCTCAACGACAAAATCCGTTGGGAAGAATAATATCCGGAAGGAATCCTTGAGTGTTTTCAAAAATCCTCATTCGGTTTCTCCGGTTTCACCACTTCCGTAATAACACAGGATATTGCGGAAGTGGCGAAACCGGAGAAAAGATAGACTGTGCATTGACATTCGCAAGCTCCGGATCAGGGTCGGAACTCCAATTCAAAGGCACCTTCCTTGCCTCTCCAGACAGGGCCGGCTTCCAGAACCCGGGCAAATTCGGCAACCAAACGTTCATTGACCGGCATATCCTCTCCAACTTCCCCACCTTCTCCATCTTCTCCACCTACTGCCGTCACAACCAAGTGACTGGGTTTCCAGGTATCGCCTATCTCAAAAGTAATATTGTATTTGTCGCCCACTGCGGTCACTGCAAACAATTTGCCCCAATCAAAATTGGATTGAATATGTTCGCCCAGGGCTGACCATCCGCCGACCGGAGTGGCTGCAATCATACGATTTCCGTCAGCAGAGGGCGCCGAAGTGATAACCAACCTTGTGGGTAATTCCCCAAAGACTGAAGTTTCCACCTGCACTTCCTTGATCTGCTCATTTGAAGTGGCGGCCGAAAACATATCGGACTTCATCCAAAAGAGCAAAAGAACCAGTATAAATAATACCGCAGCCGTCGCGGCTATACCCAGTCGCTGACTGGTAAAATAAAAACGGTTGCGCTCCTGTTGCTGTCCTTCGATACGCTTTGACAGGCGTTGTTGCAATAGACTGAGACGACCATGATTGACATCGGCCTGCAGCCTGTAACCTTCGATGGCATCCTCCAGAAAAGGATCATCCATGGCTTCCCTTTCCAGCGCATGCATCTCTTCCCGGCTCATTTGTCCCTGCAGATACTGCTGGATCCGGATGATATTGTAATTACTTTCCATATGCCTTTTTTTCCATGCAGATTTTAAGATTCCGCTTTCCATTCTGTATATAACTCTTCACTTTACCTATCTCATAACCGGTCTGTTCCACAATCTCCTGATAACATTTTTGTTCCAGATAAAACAGCCGGATACAGGTATTTTGCTCTTCGGACAAGGAAGCCATACAGGATTCCATCAATAGCAGCCTGTCCTCACTGAGCTGATCAAAACCAGGATCGGCATCCGCAATCCTATCTTCCAGTTCCACCATGACCACCCGATTTGATTTTCTCAGCTCCATCAGGCAGTAATTGCGGGCAAAAGTATATAGCCAGGATTTGAAATTGGAGACTTCGTGCTGCCTCAGTTTGACGATCAGACTCTCAAATATCCCCATCACGGCATCCTCGCTCTGTTCCCTATCCTTGAAATAACGATAACAGACACCATATAATACAGGCATATAGGGCTCGTAAAGCTTACCTAACAGGCGCAGTTCCCCGGTCTTTCTATATTGTGCCAATAGGTGCCTTTCGTCCTTCACTTACCTGTTATTAATCGTTATAAAGATGCAAAAATGTGTTGAATTCCATAAATCCTGCCCCAAAAATCAGAATATGATCTAAATCATATTTTCAATCAAACAAAGCTAATCAATATTACTTTTTAATATGTCAATCTTCATGGGCCAATATACGGATTACCGGTAGGTTTGTAGTAGAAATTAAACAACGAAACACACACAAAACAAAATGAATATGAAGAAGCAAGTTTTCAAAAAAACAGGAATGATCGCCCTATTTATATTAGGGGTACTGGGAGCGCAGCAGTTGCAGGCGCAGACCAATTACCAGTCCAATAATGGGCAGGTAACCGTGAAAGGCACCTCTACCTTGCACGATTGGGATATGAAATCTGCAAAGGGCCAGACCAAAGCTACTTTCGGTCTGACAGGAGATCAGGTATCATCCATCACTGCCCTTTCCTTTACGGTGGCTGCCGAAAGCCTGAAAAGCGATAAAAATGGATTGGACAAAAACGCTTATAAAGCATTGGACACAGATAAACACAAACAAATTACCTTCACCATGACCTCCGGCACCGTGACCGCTGCGGGTGGCAATAAATTTAAAGTAAGTGCTACGGGTAATCTGAATGTTTCCGGAACCTCCAAAAGAGTGACTCTTACTGCGGATGGCCAATATAATCCGTCCGATAAAAGTATCACCGTAAATGGTTCTACCAAATTCAAAATGACAGATTATCAGGTAAAGCCTCCGGTGCTTATGATGGGAACGATCAAAACCGGTGATGACATCACCATCGAATATCAGGTGAAACTCACCAACTAAGTTGAAGAACCGGAACAAGAATCAAAAACAGAATAGAAAACTAAAAGCAACAAGATGAAAACCAATTCAATCAGTTTGGCATTGATCGCAGCGATCGGGCTGGCTCTGTCTCCAGTGGCCTCTATGGGTCAGGAACAAAAAGATGACATTATTACTTACGGCAAAACGGATTTTATCCGCCCATACGATAAAACAGGATTACACGTCTTTGAAACCAATAAAGACGATTTAAATAAGGTTTATACCGGACGCAAGATCAGTCTGGGAGCCGGGTTTACCCAGCAATTCCAATCTATCAAACACGAGAATCCCGGTGCCCAGAATAATACGGGAACCGCTGTGAACGCCCTACACAAATTGACCCCTGGCTTTATGACCGCACAGGCCAATCTTTATATAGATGTGCAACTGGCAGAAGGGATCCGTCTGAATCTGACCAATTACCTGTCCGCCCGCCATCACAACGAATTCTGGGTGAAAGGGGGTTATCTGCAAATCGACAAATTCCCGTTCAAGGGTCAGTTCTGGGATGAGTTGAGCAAGGTCGTTACGGTCAAGGCCGGACACATGGAGATCAACTACGGTGACTCGCACTTCCGCCGTCCGGATGGTGGCCACACGCTCTATTCTCCGTTTATGGAAGGTAATATCATGGATGCCTTTGCCACTGAAATCGCTGGTGAAGTGTATGTCCAGAAGAATGGTCTGATCGGAATGCTGGGATTCAGTAACGGTATGATCAAAGGACACGTGGATTCCACTTTTGTTACCGCTATGGATGACAACACAGCAAGAAATCCATCCATTTACCTCAAAGGAGGATTTGACAAACAAGTGAATGAGGATTTCCGCCTGCGCCTGACCGGAAGTTTATACCACAACAGCGGTACTGCGGGCAGTGGCCTGACCCTGTATTCCGGTGACCGTACCGGTTCCAACTATCAGAACGTCATGGAGCAGGGATATTCCGCCGGTGCGAAAAAAGCATATACCGCGATGCACACTTCCGGCAGGTTCAATCCTGGATTTTCCGGCAAACTGGATGCAGTCATGCTGAATGGATTTGCAAAATACAGTGGTCTGGAAGTATTTGGCACCTATGAATATGCCAAAGGCCGGAGCCGCAATGAAGCCGACAGCCGGGTTGCTACCCAATATGCTATTGAAGGTATTTACCGCTTCGGAACCGATGAGAATCTGTTCGCCGGACTTCGCTATAATGCTGTTAATTCCGAACTATTGATTGCTGGAAGCAAAGAGGATGTAAAAGTGGACCGCTTTGCGGTGGGTGCAGGCTGGTTTATCACCAAAACCATTTTGATGAAAGGTGAATATGTCAATCAAAAATATACCGATTTCCCAAGTGTGGATTTCCGTCATAATGGTAAATTTAATGGAATTGCCATCGAGGCTATCATCGCCTTCTAAAAGAGAACCCCAAATAACAACAATGGATAATTAACCTTTACCGTACTGTCTGGTGAATTGCAAAATTCCCAGACAGTTTTTTCTTTTTAATCCGGCCAATTATGATAATTTTGACATCGCCGGACAATTACCAAACAATCGCAAAACAATTGCCAAACAGTAGTAGCATGCAAGTACCGAAAAGCCTTTGTTTCCTGACTACCCGATGTGGCTTGATCGCACTGTTTGTGCTGTTTTCATCCTTTGGTTCCCAACCTACGGTAATGACCTGGCGTATCCATCCCAGTAGTTCCATCAAGATTCATGGCAGCTCCAATGTCAATACCTTTGGCTGTACGGCTACCGGTGGATTTCAGTCCAGACCGATCGAATGTGAATACAAAAATACCAGGGCAAATATGCAGGCGGTCATGCGGGGTTCGGTCTCGGTGGAGATCAGAACCTTTGACTGCAAAAACCGATTGCTGGACAATGACATGCGCAAAACGCTGCGTGCGGATGAATATCCCCAGATGACCATTCAATTCCTTGAGCTGGAACGCATGCCGGATATAGACAGTGATGTAGATTTTTTGAGTGGGAAGGTGCAGATTGAACTGGCCGGAAAACAACGGCAATTTTACCTGCGGTATGCCTTCAATAAAACGCCCAACGGCTATTTGTTAAAAGGCAGTCGGGCGTTTAAATTTGCGGATTTTGATCTTTCCCCGCCCAAAAAGGTCGGGGGGCTGATCAGGGTCAATGATGACTTTGACGTGGGTTTTACCCTGGTCTTAGTCGATGCGGATAAAGTCCCCGCTTTTTGAGAATTTGAGTTCCATACCGGTGTTCAGTTCAACCTCCTGAAAGTTATCATCCAACTCCCATGAAACCACATAATCAGTAGAAAAATTACTGTTTACGTATTCCAGGATCTTGGCCGGCACCACCGAATCGGGCAGCGGCTGGTTCCTATTATTTTTGATGGAAACCACATCCCCAGATTTTTTGAATTCCAGTTCAAATCCCTCGGCCAGATAGACATCATAACTCTTTCTCAGACCTTCCTGATCCTTGATCACCTGAATGACATTCAATCCATAAAAGTGCGTGGACAGGTATTCCTGTGCTGCTTTCGGCAAATCAGTTTCCGGCACAACGGTTTCTTTTTCACAACTGGTCAAGCCGATCAGGGCTACAAATACAAAGATTAAATTTTTCATTTTGATTGCGTTTAAAGTTATTTAATAAAAGTTCTTATACGTTTTAATAGTGAATAGTGGTCCTCCGGTTTTTAATTCCAGATAAAACCTTCGAGCACCTGGCCGCGGGCATCCACGATAATCTCCGTTTTCTTGGTAAATGAGATCAGTTCCAGTTTATAGGCTGTGTCCCCTCCTACCTGCAATTTATCTGCTTCAATGATCCGGTAGCCCTTATATTGGTTCCGGACGCTTGTTTTGATCAGTTCAGGCAGGGAACGTACTCTCAATTCCTGCTGATGGCGGATAATTTTTCCTTCCTGGTCCAACCAGACCTCATGATCCAGGCGATCCACCTCAAATTCTACCTCATAGTGACCTCTGCTCCGCTCCCAATCAATATCAGTGGCTTTGGGAAACTGACTTTTAAAAGCGTTGATCACGATGGATGGCACTTGATTGTGCGACAAATCCTGGGCATGGGCGGTGACAAAGAAAAAGCCCGCTGCAAACAGACTGGTTAAATACTTCACTTTTTTCATTTGATCTATTGTTTTAATGTTTCTTAATTTCCATTCAGGAATTATACCAAAAGGCACTTCTGAAAGGATTTGAAACAAAATTAGGGGACAAAACAGGAAGAAAACTGGAATCTGCGGACGATGGATAAAAAATCCCGATTTTATGGAAAATTTAAAAAACGGCTATTTTCCGGTAACCACAAATTCGTGAAGGCCGTCTGTATAGATATAGGAAATGTGCAATCCACTCACTTCGCAGATGGCCTTGGCAATGGCCAGTCCCAGTCCCACCCGCTGAAAGTCGGTGGTATTTTTCTGGAAACGCCCAAAGATACGGGAGGGATCCAAGGCTGGTCCCTGAGCCGTATTGCTGACGGAAAGCCGCTCCGGACTGACCGAAATCTTCACTTTCCCTTCCGGCACGTTGTGTACCAATGCATTTTTTATCAGATTACTGATCAAAATAGAAGACAGGTCCGGATGGGCCTGCCATACCAGATCATCCGTATCCACTATCTCCATCTTCACTTTCCGGGATGCTGCCAGATCCTCAAATTGTTCAGCCAACTGCCTGACCAATGGATTGACAGCCACTTGCTGATCGATAGTGAATTGCCGGTTTTCGATTTTGGTCAGCAATAACAGGGCTTTGTTCAACCGGGTCAATCGCTGCAGTTGCTGAGTCACCTGCCCGATCGTTTCCAGATGTCCTTCCGGAATATCTTCATGTTCGGCCAGCAGTTCCAGTTTATTGATGCTCACTGCCAGAGGCGTCTGCAATTCATGAGCAGCATTTTCCAAAAACTGTTTCTGGCTGGTATAGGTAGCTACCGATTGTTCGGCCAGACGCACCACCCGCTCATCCAGCTCACGGAATTCTTTCACTCCGGAAGGCGTCGGTGTGATCACCGGATTTTTATCCAGGCTGAACTGGCCGATCTTTGTCAATAACTGATAAAACGGAGCCCAGATCCTGCGAAGCACCAGGTTATTGATGATCAACACGCTCAATAGCAGAATAACATACAACCAGATAATCGAAATCAGTAAATCCTCCGTCAGGTCGTCTTTTTCAAGAGATGAAGAAATGACCTGCAATTCATAATATTGGTCCTGAATCCGGAAAGCAGTCTTCAACAGCCGCACCGGTTCAAAATCACCTTCATTAACCATATACATCAGCGTGTCCGAATACACATCCGTTCTGCTAAGGGCCGTTTGCCGGTCGATCTGCCGGATTGCATAATTGCGCTCATTGAACACCTCATTCTGCAAAATCGTAGTATCAATCATGGCCTGCTGGATGATCAGCATCTTGTAGTTTTCAAGTCCGTCATCCAGACTATCCTCCACCTCGTCCACCAGATTGTAGTAAAACAACCCTGCCCATATGCCCACAATCAGCGGCAGTATCAACACCAGATATTTAAGTGTATGGTTTAAAAGCTTCATATTTTAATGATTCCCTTGCAACTATCCGGCTGTCCGGCGGTAATTAGCCGGCCGCATCGGCTGTAATCATCCGGCAGCATCGGCGCTGACCTCAAGCCGGTATCCCAATCCATAAACAGCCTTGATTTCCAGGCTACAAACTGCATCTTTCATTTTCTTGCGCAAATTTTTCACCTGTGAATACAAAAATTCAAAATCATCCGCCTCATCCATATAATCGCCCCATACATGCTCCGCCAGCGCGG
>JBEBWT010000032.1:0-21723 GCA_040392005.1 Parapedobacter defluvii | reverse complement strand
GATCTGTTTTTAAGCTCAATAATACCGTAAAGTTGAACGTGATTGACAGATTGACCTGACCCCGGAAATGTTCATAGAAACACAGGTCAAAAAAGCCGATTTTTCTACTTTAGAATGACTCGGAATTTGGGAGGGGGTCATTATTAAACAACAAGGATTTTTACAAGTCCTTCAAGAATGGGGAGTATTACAATACGATTAATCCGAGATTCTTGTATATTTGTATGATATGCGTTTTTATTTGCTACGTTTGGTTGCTGCCCTGGCCCTGATGGTCACGGCAGGCACGGTATCCGCACAGAACCCGGCCGTCCTGAGCGGCAGGATCCTGCATCTTCCTGACAGTGTTCGCCAATTGGACCTCACACTGGAGTCGTTCGGGTTTCTGGAACCGACGGCCAAAGAAACGGTCACACTGGATGCAAACGGCCAGTTCTCGGTATCCCTCAAAATCAAGCATCCAGTGCGGGGCTTCCTGTCGCTCGGCCGGGTCCCGGTGGAGGAAAACTTTGTGGTCAAAACAGCCGCTGGGCGGGATACCAGTATTTCGGTATCGACCTTTGACCCCCGGCTGATCTATGTGTACCTGCAGCCAGGCCAGCAGCAGGAACTCCGGGTGGATGCCGCACGGATCCGGGAAACCCTCCAATTCAGCGGGCACGGACATGCCAATAGCTTGTATATCAATCAGGATGATTGGGCATTCAACTCCTATCCTGACCGGTATATGCGCAATTACCACCGGATTGTCCACTATGGGCCGGATGCGTTCAAAGCACTGGTGGACCGGAAGGTCGGGGAACGCCTTGGGTTTTTGCACAAATACGCCAAAAAACACCGCCTTGCCAGGCATCTCAGAGAGGTCTATGGACGGGATATCGTCAATGAGGGCATCTCGGCAAAGATCTATTATCCGGTGCAGCGTCCGGGCTTTCTGAAAGTGGACAGCATCGCATTGCCGGAGGATTATTATGAGTTTCTGACGCAAGCCCAATTGGCAAAACAAAGGAAAAACAAAGGAGTTGCTTATTTTTATTACCTGGATGCCATCTTGAAAAAGCGCCGGCAATTACTGGCCCCGCAGACGGATCTCTATGATTTCAGTGCTACTCAGCTGAGCAAAAAAGATTATTATGAATACCTGGCCTATAAGCTGGCCGGGGATTTCCGGAAGGTTGTTTACGAACGTTTCTACCAGGGCAATCCCTACAAAGCACTGGTACGTCTGGTCCGGGAAAAATACGCCCATATGGAGGGAATGCTGGAAGGCAGCCCCGCTCCGGCGGTCAGCCTGACTGGATTGCAGGGAGAGCAGGTGACTTTCGCGGCATTTGAAGGGACATACCTCTATATCGATTTCTGGGCGACCTGGTGTGTCCCCTGTATCGAGGAAATCCCCAGCCTCCAGCAACTCGAAAAGGATTACGCAGGCAGAAATATCCGCTTTATGAGCATTTCTTTCGATGACGAAAAAGACCGGCAGAAATGGCTCGGTTTTGTCCATCGGGAACAACTCACCGGAGCCCAGTATTGGGTGGATAAGGCCAATAAATCCATCCTGAGCAGCCGGCTGAATATCAAATCGATCCCCCGTTTTATCCTGTTGGATCCACAGGGCAATATGGTCGATGCCAATGCACCCCGGCCATCGGAGGCCAGGGTGCGGGCACTGCTTGACGGGTTGCTTTGAACCCGGATGCTATCCTGTTGCCTATTGTAACCCTTCCTAAACTTTGGTCTGTTGATACATCGGGAAATTCAGTAAGACAAATGCCTCCGGTGCGGCGGTCGTGTTCCTAAAATATTTATCATAGCGTCGTCCTATAACTCCACACGGATAAAATGTTCCACCGAAAATGGAAGTATGATCCGGTTGAAACGCAAGTACACGTTTAGCGTACGTCTTGTTATTTTCAATCTCCTTAGCTTTGGTGATGGAAAAGGAAAATATATCAGAATCAAGCCCCGATATCATCAAAGGCACAATCATCCCGGACGATGTATTGATTAATAAGATCTATGTCATCCGGGACCATAAAGTAATGCTGGACAGTGATCTGGCGAAGTTGTACGGGGTGGAGACCCGAATACTCAACCAGGCAGTCAACCGCAATTTGGATCGGTTTCCGGAAGACTTTATGTTTCAACTGGGCAAAGAAGAATGGGCCAACTTGAAATCACAATTTGTGATATCAAGTTGGGGAGGAAGAAGAAAAGAGCCCCTCGCATTCACCGAACATGGTGTTTTGATGTTATCCAGTATATTGAACAGTAAACAAGCGATCCAAGTAAATATCCAGATCATGCGCATCTTCACCCGTATCCGGCAGATGCTCACGGACAATGCCAAAATATGGCGAGAGATCGCAGGCATCAAAGTCGAACTGACTAAACAAGCCCGCAGCCAGGATTCGCAGAATAAAAACATCGACCTGATCTTTGAGTACATCGACCGGCTCCAGGAAAAAATGGAGACCCCTACCCTGCCCGAAAGGAAACGGATTGGTTTTGAGATTAGTAAGAAGAAGTAAGGCGCTACTTTTCCGCCCCATGCGCAAATATAAACTCAATTGATTTTCCGATAGTGAACCTAAAATTGGTGATGCTCACATTATCCGTCTGAAATGCAACTACTCGTTTAGCGCACGTCTTATTATTTTGAATGGTGGTAGCTTTGGCAGGGATCGGCGTGTCATCTCGCAATCTGTGGGATATGAAGCGGTTTTACGAACATTATAAAGACGCCTCTCCAAAACTGCGACGCAGTGTCGCAGTTTTGCCCTGCAAACACAATCTACTGATCCTTAGCAAGACTAATAGTCTAAAGGAGGCCGAATATGTGGGTAAGATGAATTGTTATTTTGGTCTGTTGGACAGATTAGAAAAACGGCCCGAGGAAAATGTTTCTATAGGTATTATTCTATGTGCAGACAAAGACCATCTGGATGTTGAGATCGCCTTGCAAGACATCAATAAACCAATAGGAATAGCGGAATATCAATTGTTGCTCCCCGCCTAGGAGTTGGAAAGTCTGGTACTACAAGAAATCAAAGATAGTAATGCGATATAAAGCGAAACACGTACATTGAAACAAGGTGTCCGGAGAAACCTGGATCACTTTAAGGAGGGTTTCATATTTGAATTGACAAATGAAAAATTCGAGGGTTGGAGATCACAAAATGTGAGCTCCAATACGGACAAGCAGGGAACCGTAGTGCAAAAATTAGTTAATATAGCATACAATTATAACCGATGGAAAGATAAGGTTCCAAACACAATCATTAAAATAGAATGGGTCTATTTTGTCTCTGCGGGTGAATTGATCGCCTGCCAGATCATATCCTTCAGCGGAAGAATATTGGTTCCGGCCACGGAAGAAATAAAAATGGATGGGATCCCGGCGGGTAATTTTTGGGTCATTTCGGCCCGGAGCTCTTCGTCCAGCATATCGGATTTGGTGATGGCCAGAATACGGGGCTTGTCCATCAATTCGGGGTTGAAGGCCGTCAGTTCATGCAGCAGGATCTCATATTCTTCCACAATTTCTCTGGAAGTATCGGCAGGAATCATAAACAGCAACACGGAGTTGCGCTCAATATGCCGCAGGAAACGGTGTCCCAGTCCTTTTCCCTGAGAGGCTCCTTCGATAATCCCGGGGATATCGGCCATGATAAACGAGCGGTTGTCCCGGTATTGTACGATGCCCAGATTGGGTACAAGGGTAGTAAAAGGGTAATCAGCGATTTCAGGTTTGGCAGCGGAAACTACGGACAAAAGTGTTGATTTACCGGCATTGGGGAAGCCTACCAGGCCCACATCGGCCAGGATTTTCAGTTCCAGGATCCGCCATTCTTCTTTGCCTTCTTCACCGGGTTGTGCAAAACGGGGCGTTTGCCGGGTGGCACTTTTGAAATGCCAGTTGCCCAGTCCACCCCTGCCGCCGGCGGTCAGGATTTTTTCTTCTCCATCCTCTGTAATCTCAAACAGCACTTCTCCGGTTTCGGCATCTTTGGCCACGGTCCCCAGCGGTACTTCAAGGATATCGTCCCTGCCATCTGCTCCGGTCCTCAGTGCGCTGCCGCCCGGCTGACCGTTTTCGGCAATGACATGCTTGCGGTATTTCAGGTGCAGCAGGGTCCAGAGCTGGGCATTGCCGCGCAGCACGATGTGGCCTCCCCTGCCTCCGTCTCCGCCGTCCGGACCCCCTTTGGCCGTATGTTTGTCACGGTGCAAATGGGCAGAGCCTGCCCCACCCTTGCCGGAGCGGCAACAGATTTTGACATAATCTACAAAATTTGAACCCTGTGCCAATTCTTTATATCTCTTCGATCAAACGATCTCCTTCAGTCAAAAAACAAAATATTTAATGGCCATAACCATCCACAATCGCACTCAGTGCTGCAAAAATATCCTCGATATCGCCGATACCGTTCACCCGCTGGGCTTTTCCCTGGGCCTCATAATAGGGCAGTACATGGATGGTTTTGCCAAAATATTCTTCGATCCTTTTTTTCAATTTCTCCAGATCGTCATCGGCCCGGTTGCTGATTGCCTTGCGTTTAGTGATCCGCTCGGTCAATTCTTCCTCGTTCACATCCAGTGCGATCACGCCAGTAATCTGCTGGCCGATCCCTTTCAGGAAAGCGTCCAAAGCCTCAGCCTGGGCAACGGTGCGGGGAAAACCATCGAAAATAAAGCCCCCGGCCTCTGGATACTTGCTGATTTCTTCCTCCAGCATCGCAATGGTAATCGAGTCCGGTACCAGTTCTCCGTCGGCGATCAACTGGCTGACCTGCTGCCCCAGCGCTGTCTGACCCTTAATATGGCCCCTGAACAGATCGCCGGTCGAAATATGCACCAACTGGTATTTGTCGATCAATTTCTGGGATTGTGTGCCCTTTCCTGCACCCGGGGGGCCAAATAATACAAGGTTTAGCATAAGATACTACGATTGTCGATAAGAAAATAAAGCCTAATCTTCATTTCGTGACGATTAGGCTTTCTGAATTCGTGCATCTGTAGGGATTCGAACCCCAAACCTCCTGATCCGTAGTCAGGTGCTCTATCCAGTTAAGCTACAGATGCGATTCCCTTAACGGGATTGCAAAGATAGGGATCAGGACGAGATTTTAAAAATATATTTTAAAAAATATTATTACTACCTTAGTAGCATGCGGATTAAAATTTCTTTATAGCATGCGGATCAAAAGAAAAAAGGAAATACAGCACAGGCGGATTACGGTGGGTGATATCGGCATCTCCTATCTGATCCGGGAGGCGCGGACAGATAAGCAAGAGGGACGGGCCGATAAGGCTGAGGCCCATGGAAAGTCCCGGAAATATCCGGTCCCGGTCATTTTCCTGCATGGCTTCCCATTCAACAAGAATATGTGGATCTCCCAACTGGAGGAATTGCACCCGGATTTTACCGGCATTGCAGTGGATATACGCGGGCATGGAAACAGCACAATGGGGCATGGTTTTTTCAGTGTGGACTTGTTTGCCCGGGACCTACTGGAATTTATGCGGAAAATGAATATTGCGGAGGCCATCGTCTGCGGTGTTTCCATGGGTGGTTATATCGCTCTGAGGGCACATGAACTGGCTCCGGAACGGTTCAGGGCGCTGATCCTGTCCGACACCAATTCGCTCAGTGATGATAACGAGGGGAAGGTGAAACGTTTTGAAACCATTCAATCCGTTTTGAAACATGGTAACCGCTCTTTTGCACTCACGTTTTCTCAGAAAGTATTCTCCGGGCAAAGTCTGGAAAACAACCGGCATGCCGTGCAATTGATCAAGAGCAGTATTCGCAGAAATAATATACGGACGATCTGTGCGACCCTGCTGGCACTGGCCTCACGGACGGAGACGACGGGACATCTCAAGAATATAACAGTCCCGACCCTGCTGGTCTGGGGGGCCGAGGATGTGGTGACCCCTAAATCACAGGCTGATATCCTGCTGGAGAATATTCCGGGAGCCCGATTTGTTGAATTTCCGGGTTGCGGACATCTGCCCAGCCTGGAGGACAGTGCGGGATTCAACCGGGAGCTGAATGCTTTCCTGGAAATAATTGCATGAAATTTTCTGATTAAGGTCAGACTATCGGGGGCTCAGGATCACCTGAAGCCTGACATTATTGGCGGCCCGGTTCACCACCGGAAAATCGGATTACCGGAGGCTCGGATCGTTGAAGGTGTCACCCTGTGCGGGATCTCCGGTGTCATACCCCTTTTTGAACCAGTAGGCCCGCTGTTCGGAAGTCCCGTGGGTGAAGGCTTCCGGAACCACATAGCCCTGTGATTGCATCTGGATGCGGTCATCCCCTACCGCGGCCGCGGCTATCATTCCCTGACGGATATCCTCGTAAGACAATTCCACTTCGGACAGACGGTTGGCATGATGCGCCCAGACACCTGCATAAAAATCGGCCTGCAACTCCAGTTGTACCATCAGTTTATTGAAATCCTGCTCGCTCAGGCGGCCGCGCATACTCTGCACCTGCGGGAGTATCCCCTGCAACAGTTGTACATGGTGGCCGATTTCATGGGCGATCACATAGGCCAGTGCAAACTCACCGGTCGCTCCAAAGCGGGATTT
Source organism: Parapedobacter defluvii (assembly GCA_040392005.1). Taxonomy (GTDB): domain Bacteria; phylum Bacteroidota; class Bacteroidia; order Sphingobacteriales; family Sphingobacteriaceae; genus DASRQK01. Next base: position 15,120 of record JBEBWT010000032.1, on the reverse strand, counting down.
CAATTCCTGATTGAAAGAAAGATCCAGATAGACCTGCCGGTCGGCAGGGCAATAAAAGGGTCCGTAGGTGGCAGACCCAAAACCACATCCGTCTGTATTGATACCATCCCGGTACAAGTGCAGATCCGATGGGCTGTATTTCTGGCCGGAACGTGCGTACAATTCACTCCAGACATCCTCCGTACTGGCCAATACCACACGGCAAAACTCGGTCAGCTCGGCTTCCTCGGCACTGATCTCCAGCGTGGTGGCCTCTCCCGATCCGAATCCACCGGACTGGAGTTGGTTCATCAGCTCAGAAGGGTCGCCTCCAATGAAAAGGCCGATCAGCAATACAATGACACCTCCGATACCCCCCAGCGCTATCTTGCCTCCTGTGGATTTTCCCCGGCTGTCCTTGAAATTATCGCTTTGGCGTGCTCCCTTCCAGCGCATGGTTCATTCGTACTGCTTCAATAGGAATATTCGTCTTTTTCTTCCGTATCCCCCGATCCGTATCCATTGTCGGCATTGGGATCATAGCGCTTTTCGACGACTTCCTGGTGGGATTTGATATAATCGACAACATCCGTCAATCCCTCAGCAAATTTTTCAAAATCTTCCTTATATAAAAATATTTTGTGTTTGATAAAAGCTCCATCCTCAAACCGTTTCTTGCTTTCTGTGATCGTGACATAATAGTCATTGGACCGGGTCGCCTTTACATCAAAAAAATAAGTCCGCTTACCCGCCCTTACTTTCTTTGAAAAAACCTCTTCACGTTCTTTGTTGTCGAAATCTCCCATTATTCTCTTTTTATATTTTAAGTTTGGGCATAAATATAAACTAATTTAGTTGATTTATACAAATGTTTTGCGTAAATTGCTAAATTGGTGTTTCTGCCCATCCCGACACCCGGATTCCTGCAGGGCCGTTTACCGACGAAATCCGGCCATTCGCCTGTCAATTAGTGGACAACAGCCTATTTTCCATTCCCATACAGCCCTTCCGCACGTAGTTTTACTGAAAATTATTTCATTAGGCCCAGCATCCTTAGAGATAATTCCGGATTAAACGCTAAAAAACAACGTTATGAAAGGAAAGAATGAAAACCCACGGGCGGCAATGCGGACAGCAAAAGAAAATCCGCGCGCTGCATCCATCCTGATCGGGATCGGATTATTGTTATTTGTTTTCAGGTATTCACTGCCTGTCTCTTTGATCCCGCTGGCAACATGGCCCATGCTGCTCCTGGGGATCGGATTGTCAGTGGGGATCCTGACCCGGTTCAGGCACCCCATGTCTTATGCGCTGATGATCATTGGTGCAGTATTTTTATTCAATACGGACCTGCCGGTCTTTGGAGGCTGGTATATTTTGCCGCTGGTGTTCATTGCCTCCGGAATTTTGACTATGTTCGTAACAAAACCTGTGATATCCAACTCTAATAAATAAATATTAACATTGTACTATCATGACTTCGTATAAAAATAATCAATCATCCTCCGGCAATTCGAGGATTTGGGCTGGGGTGATCATTCTGGTCATCGGTTTGTTCCTGCTGGCCGGACAGCTCAACCTGGGACATCTGATCCCTTCCTGGGTGCATTCCTGGCAGATCATCATGATTGTGGTGGGACTCGCCATCGGCGGCTCTTCGAATTTCAAGAACCCTGCGTCTTTTATCCTGATCGGGATGGGTACTATTTTTCTGGTACAAAAATATTTTCATTACAATATCTGGAAACTGGTCTTTCCGGCTGCGATCATTGTGGTCGGGCTCTGGCTGCTGATGGATAAAAAAAGGTGCAAATTCCCTCCGCACGGCGGGGGACCACGGTTCAGGGAAGATCCGGATGCAGTGGAAGTGGACTATACCCATTACGAACAAAAGGAAGATGGTGCGCATGAGGACGGGTACAGCGATGCAGGGGCGGACACAGATCAGCAGCAACACAGCAGTAGTTTCCATGCAGCTGATGGTTTTGCGCAGGAGCAAAATCACGGCTATCATCGCAGCAACAGGGGGCAAAGCCTTGCAGATGAGGATTTCCTGAATTCCACCGCCATTTTCAGTGAAGAAAAAAAGATTGTCACTTCCAAAAACCTCCAGGGAGGCGAGGTGGTCAATATTTTCGGGGGTACCGACATCAACCTGATGCAGGCAGACATACAAGGGCCCATTGTGATCGATATTTTCCAGTTATTCGCAGGTACAAAGATCATTGTACCTGCACACTGGAAAGTACATTCCAAAGTAGTTTCCATTTTCGGTGAGGTGGACGACCGCCGATTTTTCCAGGAAACCGCCAAAACCGAAAAGAAGATCATCCACCTCAAAGGCACCTCGATCTTCGGAGGTGTCACCATCAAGAGTATGTAATACATGAACCGGGAACCGCAACTCATCCATTCCAGACAAAGGCTGGTCAATATCAGTTGCTTTATTATATGGGTGGGTTCTTCCCTGATCCAAACCGGATTGTTGTGGTGGCATGATTACAGCCTGGATCTGGCGATCAATGACAGCCTGGTCACTTCTACCATTCTGACCATCTCCTGTTTTATTATTTCCAATGCCCTCAATTATTACCTGCCCAGCCAGCGACATTATTTTTATGTGGTGATCTGGGCGCTGGTGCTGGCCGGTGCCGGCGTATCGCTTTCCAGGTGGATCCTGCAATATGTGATTCCCGATCAGGCACACCTGGACACAATAGATCACAGCCTTCCCCTCCGCTTTTTTTTCCATTCCATGATCATCGCCTGGATGGCTACTATCAATATCCTTTGGAATATCCAGCAGGATTATAAGGAGAATGAGCAGCGCAAGGCGGATGCTGAAAAACTGGCCCGCGAAGCGGAATTGTATAATTTGCGCCAGCAGTTGCAGCCTCATTTTCTGTTCAACAGTCTCAATTCCATTATCGCATTGATCGGCCGGAAACCCCAGCAGGCCAGGGATATGACCTTTCAGTTGTCTGATTTTCTCCGGGGGACCCTGCGCAAGGATGATCAGCAGTTTATCGCCCTGAAGGAAGAGCTGGATCACCTGCGTTTGTATCTGGAAATCGAAAAAGTACGTTTTGGCCATCGGCTGGAGACCCGGATCATCAGCGATGAAGCAGTGGAAGAATGTATTCTCCCCGCCATGATTGTGCAGCCCCTGGTGGAAAATGCGATCAAGTTCGGCCTGTACGACACGACTGGTATGGTGAGTATTGAGATACTGGCCCGGTTCAATGCCGGGGAAAATATGCTGGAAATCCAGATCGAAAATCCTTTTGACAATAAACGTAAAACGACCAAGAAAGGGACCGGTTTTGGTCTGAGAGGGGTGCAGCGAAGGTTGTTTCTCCTGTTCGGGCGTACCGATCTGCTGGAAACCAGTGCGACAAAGACTATATTTACCAGTAAAATCAAAATTCCTCAGCCATGATCAAAGTGATTGTCATCGACGATGAGCCTCTTGCCCGGAGCATTATTCTGGATTACCTGGCGGAATTTCCGGATGTCACGGTACTGGCAGAGTGCGGCGATGGATTCGAGGCCGCCAAAGCGATCGGTGCGCAGCAGCCCGACCTGATCTTTCTGGATATACGGATGCCCAAAATCAGTGGTTTTGAATTGCTGGAGCTGCTGGATGAAAAGCCTGACACCATTTTTACAACAGCTTTTGACGAATACGCGATCCAGGCTTTTGAACAACATGCAATTGATTATCTCCTGAAGCCCATTTCCAAAGATCGCTTTGGGTCTGCGTTGCAAAAATATCGTGAGCTGCGTTCCGGCAAGGGGATGAAGCCGGATCCCGCCCTGCTGAATGGCGATCAACCCATTGAAAGGGTGGTGGTCAAGACCGGCACGAAGATTAAAATTATTCCGGTGGACGAGATCCATTATATACAGGCCGATGATGATTATGTACAGATCCATACCGCGGACGGGAGCTATCTGAAAAAAGATACCATGGCTACTTTCGAAAAACGGCTGGATCCTGCGGTTTTTGTGCGTACCCACCGCTCATTTATCGCCAATGTAGCTTGCATTGACCGCATCGAACCCTATGAAAAGGAGAGCTACCTGGCTGTCCTGAAGTCCGGGGCCCGGTTGAATGTCAGCCGGGCCGGTTATGCCCGATTGAAACAAATATTGGAAATGTAGCACGGTTTCTGCTATTTTTGCAGCATGTTTTTTGATTGTTTTAAAATAACGATGCTGTGCGGTCTGTTGCTGGTCGCATTGAATGCCAGTCCACAGACCAGGGCAAGGGAGCTGGCCCGTCTGGAATTTGTGATCGATTCGGCGGGTAAGGCCTATACTCACAGAAACAATACCCATGCGATCACGATGGGGATTATTGAAGCCGGACGGACGCAGGCCCATTCATTTGGGGTGATCGATCCTTCGGATAATCGCCCCGCAGATGCCCGGACGGTATTTGAAATCGGTCCCATCAGCCAGACAATCACGGCTACTCTGCTGGCGGCCTATGCCAATAAAGGATATCTGGATCTGGAAAGTTCCATTCTGGATTATCTGCCCGATACCCTGCTGAATAATCGTGCTTTGGAGGGAATTACTCTAAAAAGTCTGGCCAACCATACCTCCGGATTGCCACGCATGCCAAATAATTTTGCCCATCCGGATTCGCTGAATGCTGGCAATCCCGATCCCATGTTTCCGCTGGATCCGGTGCAGGTTTACAGTAAGGAAGATCTGTTCCGCTATCTGGAACAATATACCGGGCCTGCCGCAGCGGACATTGAATACAGTCACAGTGATCTGGGTTATGCCCTGCTGGGGGTGATACTGACCCAAGTGTCCGGAAAAACGTTTGAGGAAATGCTGGCGGAGATTTTTTGCGGGCCGCTGGGACTGGAAAACACGGGCTCCGTCCCCTACACCGATCAGGATTATGCCATGAGCCATTTGTTATCCGGAGAGACGGTGCTGCCCGGCACGTATGATGCGCTGGCTGGAGCGTTGGGGATCAAGTCTTCTTTGCGGGATCTGCTGCTGTATGTGCGGGCCCATTTTGTTTTGCCTGAAAGCGAGGTGGAGCATGCCCTGTCCCTGACCCGGCAGTTTACCTATTATATTCCGCCGGAAACCGATCTGGGCCTGGGCTGGGAAATGAATCTGAAACAGGAGAACCTGGTGTATTCGTACCGGGGGGATGCCCGGGGCAGCAGCACCTACCTTGCTTTTGCACCGGATGGCCGCAAAGCGCTGATCATTCTTTCCAATGCGGCCGAACCGGTGGGTCCGATGGGTGATGCGATCCTGGAGGCTTTGCTGAATGTGAAACCCAGCAGGTAGGTTTGGGCTTGGTGGCGGCCGGGAGTTGAGGTTGGTTGCTGAGGGGGTGCAGGGCTGCCGTTTGATTTTCGCTCAGAAATTTTGAATTATAAAGAAATTACCTTAAATTTGTTGGAATGGCCCCACTGTGGGGTCAATTGGTCATAGAAACCGGTTTATGCTCTTCAGAAAAGTCATAGCCTTATTGCTCATGCAGATTTACATGGTTGCGGCCTTTGGCGTGACCCTGGGTGAGCGGGTATGCTGTGAAGATCCGCAGATGGAAGTTTCCTGCCACGGTGACGGAATGAATGCTGAAACCCTACCGGAAAAAAGCGACCGGACGGACTGTGCCCTTTGTCAGGAACAGGGCAGGCATCACGAAGAAACCTGCTGCCCCGATTGTGAAACCCTGTTTGTTGCTGTTGATTCCGATAATCAACTGGAGCAATCCTATGCCAACAACCTTGTCCAGGTCAATCAACAAAACCTGCAGGCAGCGATCATCCTGCTGCCCTGGATAGACCCGTATCTTTCATTTTTGAGTCTGGCTGAATCGGATCCGCACCGGATCACCGAGTCACCGGATATTCCTTCCGATATTCCCATCTTCATGCGGGACTGCACGTACCGTATTTGATCAAAGATTCCAAGGATCCTCTTTTACCTGCCACAGGTGAAGGGTCCATTGCTTTAAAACCCGTATTCGAAATAATTGTTCGTAAACCGGGTTTGGAAAAGGAATAGAATTTTTGATTTAAATACTTAAATAAAATGAGATTACAGAAGATAAAACAGCTTACCGGATTGGTGTTTGGTCAGTCATTGCTGATCCTGGGCCTGATTTTGGGATTCGCAGGATTGCAGATACAGGAGACTCATGCGAAAATGCTTGGAAATGATGCGAGTCTGCTCGGAAATGATGCGAGTCTGCCTGGAAATGAAGCAAGCCTGCCCGGAAAGGGTGCGGGCCAGTTTACCGTACCAAAAGATAGTACGTTTACCCTACTGGTGTCCGGCAATTGCGGCATGTGCAAAACCCGGATTGAGGAGGCTTCCCAGGGAAAAGGTGTCAAAAGTGCGAGCTGGCAGGCAGAGACCCAATTGCTGACGCTGACCATTGATCCCAAACAGACCAATAAGGAAGCAATCAAACAGCGGATTGCCAAAGTGGGCCACGATGTAGATGGCCTGATTGCGCCGGACGATGTATATGAAAAACTGCATGCCTGCTGCCTGTATCCGCGTGTACAGAAAAAAAGTCAGGAGACCGCAAAAGGCGGGGATGAACAGCGGGTGGTCGGCATTCTGCTCTACGAGAACAACCGGGGCGACCTGACGCCCATTGAAAATGCCAATGTGCATTGGAAGGAGGCCCCTTCCGTGCAGGCACAATCCGATCAGGACGGAGTGTTTTACCTTCCTTATGAACAGGGAGTGACCCGGTCCATTGTGTTGTCCTATGCCGGTTTTGTACCCGACACAGTACAGATACATGATCCGAAGGATATTGTGGTCATCAATGCCCGGGAAAACCAACTGTCCGAGGTGACGGTCTCCGTGCGCCGGAGTTCCAATTTTATTTCATCCCTGACTCCTGCCCGGATGGAAGTGCTGAGCAGTCAGGAGCTGTTCAAGGCGGCCTGCTGCGATCTCAGTGAGAGCTTTGAAACCAATGCGTCGGTGGATGTGGTCAGCAGTGATGCGGTGACCGGCAGCAAACAGATCCAGATGCTGGGCCTGAGTGGAATCTATACCCAATTGACGGTGGAAAATCTGCCCGGCCCCCGTGGTCTGGCTACACCGCTGGGCCTGGGAAGTATTGCCGGGTCCTGGATTGAGTCTATTCAGATCAGTAAGGGCGTGGGTTCGGTGGCCAATGGTTTTGAGAACATGACCGGCCAGATTAATGTGGAGCTCAAAAAGCCCGAAAACAGTGAACGCCTGTTTTTCAACGTGTACACCAATGACATGGGCCGCACGGATCTCAACCTCAATCTGGCCCAGCGGCTCAATGACAAATGGTCCGCGGGTCTTTTGCTCCACGACAATTTTATGTTCAACAAGCATGTGAATTTCAGCAAGAATGGTTTCCACGATATTCCGGCAGGGAATATTTTTTCGGGGGTCAATCGCTGGAAGTATGAGAATGGCCGGGGTCTGATCGCCCAGTTTGGGGTCAAATACCTCCGGGATGATCGTGTCGGTGGTCAAATCGGATTTGATCCCGAGGCCCGATTGGCGGGTCCTGCCGATCCCTTGAAATACGGGATACAATTTGACATTGACCGCTATGAGGTGTTTACCAAAATCGGTTATATTTTTCCTGAAAACAGGCACCGCAGCATAGGGTTGCAGTTGTCCGGCTCCGTATATAACCAGGATTCTTTTTATGGGCTGCGCAATTACGATGCGCATCAGAAGGGACTGTACGCCAATCTGATCTATCAGGATATCATCGGAACCATTGTACACAAATACCGGACGGGATTGAGCACACAGGCGGATCAATACCGGGAAAATTATATGGATCAGCGTTTTTCCCGTCGGGAAATCGTGCCCGGTGCCTTTTTTGAATACACCTACTCTCCTTCCGCGCTCTTTGATGTCGTAGCAGGGATCAGAGGGGATTATAATAATCTGTATGGTTGGTTTGCCACGCCGAGACTGCATGCCCGCTATCAGCCGGCTTCCGGTACCACATTGAGGGTCAGTGCCGGTCGGGGACAGCGTACCGCCAATATTCTGGCTGAAAACACGGCGGCACTGGCCAGTTCACGTTTGTTGCATATTGATGGGGTCCCCCCTGCTGCCAGCGGTACATCCGCACTGGCTTACGGTTTGCGTCCGGAAGTTTCCTGGAATACCGGATTCAGCCTGGATCAGGTCTTTTATATCGGATACAGGGCGGCAACCTTCAGCCTGGAATTGTTCAGAAGTGATTTCACTGATCAGGTGGTGGTGGATTATGAAAATCCGAGAGAATTGTATTTCTACAATCTGGATGGCCGTTCTTATGCCAATGGTTTGCAGACCGAATTCCGGGTGACACCATTGGATCGCTTTGAGGTACGTACCGCTTACCGTTTTTACGATGTGCAGACCGATTTCCGGAATGCCGGGAAACGGTTGGAACGTCCTTTGGTGGCCCGTCACAGGGGCTTCATGAACCTGGCTTACCATACCTCAGACCATCGCTGGGCATTTGATTATACGCTGAACCTTACCGGACAGAAAAGATTGCCTTCTACGGCGGTCAATCCGGTGGAATACCAATTGCCGGAGTATTCAAAAGCTTACACGACAATGAATGCACAGGTGACCAGAAGGATCGGGAAAATCAGGCCGATCGACCTCTATTTAGGGGCAGAAAACCTGACGAATTTCTTCCAGAAAAATCCTATCCTGGCGGCCGATGATCCTTTTGGAAATTATTTTGACACATCCATGCTCTGGGGACCCTTGTCCGGACGCATGATCTATGCCGGTATGCGATTGAGTATCAATTAAAAAAAACCGGAAAAAGCCATGTTGCAGGCCCAGCATTCGGGTTTATTGCGCTCTATATTCAAGCAAATCGCCTGGCTGGCAGTCCAGGGCCTTACAGATCGCTTCCAGCGTCTCAAAACGTACGGCCCTGGCCTTGCCGGTCTTCAGAATGGACAGATTGGACAGGGTGATCCCCACCCTTTCACTCAACTCATTGAGTGACATCTTCCGTTTGGCCATCATCACATCCAGATTGACTATTATTGCCATAAACTATTCTCCAACTATTGCCATAAGTTAAATTGCCGTTAGCACAAACCTTATTCCCAAAAACCTCAAACGGTCAATTCCTGATCTTCCTGCATCCGGCAACCTACCCGATAAACATAAGCAATCACCGTCAGCATCAGGGCCAGCAGCAAATATCCGGTAAATCCGCTTAATAAAAGATCAGTGTCCGGGATAGAAGTTGCTCCAACCCTTCTGACCACTACATAACTGTATCCCATACGGATCAGTTGGAATAATGGAAACATAAATAGCACGATTGCAATGGCGTTGATATGCCTACTGATGGACATTCGGAACGGGTTTTTAAGATCCAGTTCATTGAGAATCCGGATCAAAAACCAGCAGATCAGTACCCGGAACAATGCCCCCATCCAGCCAGCCGTGTTTGCCGGGTGGTCCAGTGCGATCCTATCCAAAACGGTAGGGTTTTTTATCAATAAATCTCCCTTCAATCCCGGCATCAGCCCAAATTGTTCCTCTATATGCAAATTATCCGTGGCTGTGGGCGACAATTTGACAGGGACGGCCAGTGGCTCCTGTGTAAACATCAGACCAATGGAAAAAACAAATAACAGGGCTGAAGTCAATAATCCGTATCCCAGGATCCAGCGTACCCATTTGATCCGGGCTTGAAGTCCGCCGGGATGCTTTCTGAATATAACTGATGATATTTTTCTCATTTTTATTTTAATTTCAAATTATATGAATGTGGATGAATAGTGTCCGACTGCATCAGATGGTCAGCTCCTGATCTTTTTTCAGTTTTATGCCGTACTGGAAAATTCCGGCAAACATATAACACACAAATACCGAAATCAACCCTTCCATAATAATCGTCCAGGTGTCTCCGCTATCAATGTATATCTTTGCCGGTAACAGGCCGTTATAGGCCATATAAACCCGTAGGAACAACAGGTGGGCGATGGAAAGCATCATATTTGCAAAAAACAGATTTCCCATCCATTTCAGGCGGTCCACATTGGCACGTATAAAGAAATTTTTCTGTACGATTTCACGTATAAACCTGCGCGCATGGTACAATATTGTCAGGATGATGATGATCTCCAGCAACGTTTTCAGACCCAGAAACCAGATAATAGGATATCCCGATCCACCCTGAAAATTTGATCTGACGGACACCTCTGCCCGCAATTCCATTGGCCTGTCAGCCATCACACCGGAACCTAAATCCAGCGCTGGCACACTGATACCCTTATATGACAATGGAATGCCCGCAAAACCTAATCGGGAATAATCCTCAGGGAAAATAAGGAAATACAGCACAGCAAGAAAATAGAGAACGGCTGACGACACAAAAAACCACCAAAGGATATCCAGAAACCGTTTGAGTAATTTGGGAGTGAAGAATGCTAACATGACATCTGATTGTAATAAGTATCCGTAATTGTTTGTAATTGTCAGGGCAAATAAACAACATAATTCTTGAATCACAAAATTTATTTATTGTTTTGCAATAAAAAATCACCGTAACACAACATAATCGAAAGAAATAATGCCAAATTAACCTAAAATAAAAATGGAACACTTTTTGTGGGGTATATTCCAACAGAAACGTGTATATAAAATCCTCAATATCAGATATTTTTTATAAATAAATCAATCGTTGATATGGGAAATTTATGTATTTTTGCAGTCTTTGATTTACGAATAAAGAAAGGGTAAAATAAATAAATGAGACAACTAAAGATTACGCAATCCATTACCAACCGGGAATCCCAATCGTTGGACAAGTACCTGCATGAAATCGGAAAGGTCGATCTGATCACTGCTGAAGAAGAAGTGATTCTGGCCCAGAAGATCCGTGAAGGGGATCAGGCTGCTTTGGAGCGTTTGACAAAAACCAACCTGCGTTTTGTGGTTTCGGTAGCCAAGCAGTACCAGAATCAGGGCCTTACCCTGGGTGATCTGATCAACGAGGGCAATCTGGGTCTGATCAAAGCAGCTAAACGTTTTGATGAGACCAAAGGCTTTAAGTTTATTTCCTATGCGGTATGGTGGATCCGTCAATCAATCTTACAGGCCATTGCGGAGCAGTCACGTATCGTTCGTCTGCCCTTGAACCAGGTGGGTTCACTGAGCAAGATCAGCAAGGCTTTCTCCAAACTGGAGCAGGAATACGAACGCGAGCCGTCCCCTGAGGAGCTGGCTGACATTCTGGAGACGACCGTGGACAAGGTGTCGGACACACTCAGCAATTCCGGGCGGCATGTATCAATGGATGCTCCGTTTGTGCAGGGAGAAGAAAATACGCTGCTGGATGTATTGGAAAACCACGATCCGGACACGGATAGTACGCTCATCGATGAGTCTTTGTCCGAAGAAATCAAGCGTTCCCTGGCCACTTTGACCGAAAGGGAGCGGGAAATTATTGTGTTGTTCTTTGGTTTGGGAGGAGTCAATCACCAGCTTTCGCTGGAAGAAATCGGTGAAAAGTTCAATCTGACCCGTGAGCGGGTGCGCCAGATCAAGGATAAGGCCCTTCAGCGCTTGAGGCATACTTCACGCAGCCGGATTCTGAAATCCTATCTGGGATAAGACCAAACCGGGATAATCTGAAAAAAGATGTAAGGCTGTCACTTCAATGTGGCAGCCTTTTTTTATTACCTTTGTTTTATGTTCAGACGACAAATCAGCAACCACACGATCAATCAGATCATGCTCATCGCACTGATAGTGCTGGCATGTTTGCTGATTTTCAAGAACCTCTCCTATTATCTCCCAGGATTTTTGGGTGCCATTACCCTCTATATCGTTTTTCGCGAGCAGTATTTCAGGCTGACCGAAAAGAAAAAATGGAACCGTTCCCTGACCAGTCTGATGTTCATCGGTCTGTCTATCGTTTTTGTGGTAATGCCGCTGTGGGCATTGATCGACTATCTGGCACCACGGATTTCTGCTTTTCTCGGCAATACAGAGCAGATCGTGACCAAATTCAATCAGGTGAAGGAATACCTGCGGGACAAACCACTGCTGGATCAGATCGACCTGTCGGACCAGGCGCTGCTGAGTTTTCTGTCGAATCTGACCAAATACCTGCCTCAGTTTATTAATTCCGTAGCCGAGTTGCTGATCAACCTTCTGGTGACTTTCTTTGTGCTCTATTTCATGCAATATCATGCGAAGTACATGGAGGCTACCATTGCTGATATGTTTCCTTTTTCCGCAAAGAGTAAAGATGAGATATGGGCCGATGTCTATAATATGGTGCGGAATAACGCAATTGGCATTCCTATTCTGGGGTTGTGCCAGGGTATTGTCGCGATCATAGGCTATTCGGTCTTCGGGGTAGCAAATCCTGTACTTTGGGGTATCGTCACTGGTTTTGCCACAGTCATCCCGGTGCTGGGCACCATGGCCGTATATGTGCCAATCTGTGTTGTGGCCTTTGCTACCGGGCCGACCAGCACTGCTGTCTGGCTCACGCTTTATTGTTTCCTGATGGTGGGTGGTATAGACAATATCCTGCGCTTCACCATTCTCAAAACATTGGGCAATGTCCCTCCTCTGATTACCGTATTCGGTGTACTGCTGGGTTTGAATTTGTTCGGTATGCTGGGTCTGATCTTTGGTCCGTTGCTGATCTCAGCCGTTGGGGTGTTGTTCAAGGTCTATCGTAATGAATACGGTCGTTCCAAACCTGCTGCCGGTCAGATTCCGCCGGATGCGGGGGGTGTAGTGGGCGTCACGAGTGTCACCGATACCGAGAACTCTGCAAATGCTGCAGATACTAAGATTCCTGCGGATAGTTAATCCACAGGAATCTGAATAAATCTGTATTAGAATAAGTCCGTATTAGAATAAATCTGTATTAGACCCCTCTAATTTCTCAATACAATATAGCCTTTATAGACTTTCCAGGTACTGCCGTCTTTTATTTCCACAATATAAAAGTAGGTGCCGTTGGGCAGCATTCGCTGATTGCGGTCCCGTCCACTAAAGGCGACTGAAGTATTATTGTAACCTTCCGCCTCATAGACTATCGTGCTGTTATGATTGAAAATCGTGACTTTATTTTGAGGGTAGTTGCGGATGCCTTCAATCATCATCACGTCATTGATGCCGTCTCCGTTTGGTGACAATGCCGGATGGATAAGAATCTGTTTGTTGGTTGTCAGATCCTGTACCTCGATGACAATGGTCACAGGCGTCGCAGCATGATAATTGGCGTCTCCAGCCTGTGTGGCGGTAATTCGGATGGTGCCCAGACGGTGGATAAGCAGCATATTGCCTTCGATGGTGGCAATCTGGGTGTCATCCACTTCCAGAGTGACCGGAAGGCCGCTGCTGCTGGTGACAGTGAGTGGAATCTGACCTATATTCCGGTTCACCTGGGAAGGCATGGAATGTGTGATGGTCTGTGCTGCTTTGGACACGGTGAATAGCAGACTCAGCACCGGATTATTGGAATAATTGCTGTTTTCCGGCAAGGTCACTGTGATGGTTGTGGTTCCCGCACCCCGGATATGAATAAAACCATCGATCACTTCTGCCACTGCCGGGTTACTGCTACTGTAAATCACCTGCTCACCTGTACTGGAACCGGCTCCTGCCGCAAAGACCGGATCTCCAAATACTTTTGCCGGAAGTGTTGGGAAGGTCAAAGTTCGTTCCTGAGACGTGATGGTCAAGTCGGCCGATAATACCAGTGTCTGATAATTGTCGCCGGTGATGGTGGCTGTCAGGTGGTAGGTGCCGATATCGGTGGCCCCATTGCCGGCATTGCCATCAATGGTGTAACTCACACTGGTGCCCGTTGGCAGGGTGCCGGTGATTGTTAGCGTTTTCTCGGTGCCGTCATAGACAAAGCTGCCGTCCGTGAAGGTGATGCCGGTGATGGTACCCTTGACTATGGTCAAATCTGCAAACAGAATGAGGTCATTGTAATTGGTTCCTCCTGTGATGGTGGCTGTCACGGTCTGTGAGCCTGGTTCGGTACGGCCATTGTTGGTGTAGCTGATACTTGCTCCGGTTGGAAGCGTGCCGGTGATGGCCAGTGTTTTTTGCGTGCCGTCATAGGCAAAACTGCCATTGGTAAAGGTGATACCTGTAATATCGGATTTTGCGCTTGTAATTTCAAGACTTGCGTTCAGCACCAGGCCGTTGTAGTTTGTGCCTCCTGTGATGGTGGCTGTCAGGTGGTAGGTGCCGACATCCGTGGCACCATTGCCTGCATTGCCATCAATGGTGTAGCTCACGCTTGCTCCGGTTGGCAATGTGCCGGTGATCTCCAACGTTCTCTCTGTGCCGTCATAGACAAAGCTACCATCCGTGAAGGTTACACCGGTGATGTCGGCTTTGGTGATCTCCAACTCCGCATTCAATACCAGATCGTTGTAGTTTGTGCCTCCCGCGATGGTGGCTGTCAGGTGGTAGGTGCCGACATCAGTGGCACCATTGCCAGCAGCACCATCGATCGTATAGTGGACATCTGCACCAGCATCTACTCCGGCAGGTAAGGTACCAGCAATCGTCAATGTTTTCTCCGTGCCGTCATAGATAAAGCTGCCATCCGTAAAGGTGACACCCGTGATGGTTGCTTTGGTGATCTCCAGTTCTGCATTCAGCACCAGATCGTTGTAGTTCGCTCCTCCTGTGATGGTGGCTGTCAGGTGGTAGGTGCCGACATCCGTGGCACCATTGCCTGCGTTGCCATCAATGATGTAACTCACATTCGCTCCGGTTGGAGGCGTACCGCTGATTGCCAGCGTCTTCTCCGTGCCATCATAGACAAAGCTACCATCCGTGAAGGTGACACCCGTGATGTTCGCTTTGGTGATCCCCAACTCTGCATTCAGTACCAGATCGTTGTAGTTCGCTCCTCCTGTGATGGTGGCGACAAGGTCATAGGTACCAGCATCAGTAGCTCCATTGCCAGCAGCTCCGTCAATGGTGTAGCTGACACTGGTGCCGGCAGGTAAGGTACCAGCAATCGTCAATGTTTTCTCCGTGCCGTCATACACAAAACTGCCATCAGTGAAGGTGACACCGGTGATGGTGGCTTTGGTGATCTCCAGTTCTGCATGCAATATCAGATCGTTG